>JAKFDA010000069.1:0-44060 GCA_036676355.1 Nitrosomonadales bacterium
CTCAAGCTCGGCAGGTTGCTTGAGCGACACATGAGGATTGAAGATATTTACGGGCGACTAAAGAGAAGGAATGTGTAACCCATGTCTCTGGACTAATTTGTTACCGATGTCCCCGATCACTCACAGACGTAGCCGTGCCTATGGCGCTTGCTTCGAAGTGCCCATTGAAACGCCTTAACTAGTGCCACGATAACGGCCGGAACGACCAACCAGTTAACGAACAAATAGTCGTCGTCCCACTGCCGCAGACGAAATCCGAGTACTTCGTAAGAATCAGCGGTCCTTGCCCAAACAAACAGCGTCCAGGCGACAAAGACAACAATTGAAAGCCTAGTTGTGCGAGACAGAGACTCAATGCGATGGCGCCAAGTTTTTTTCTTCGCCTGTTGCGCCAACTCTGCATCGACGTCAGATTGCACATGAGCCATGAAAGAAAGCATATCGCCCTCGAACTGCTTTCTATCGCCATTTGTTGTGATGGTTCTAGCTTCCTTGTCGTAAGCCATATCCCTCCCTTGATAACGGCTAACGGTTGAAGTGAGCGGGCGGATGCAAGCGCAGCTTGCAGACGGTCCGCTCGACTGAGGTCTTAGGCCAAGGTGTATTCAAAAACCACCTCGGCCCTGTGAGCCCGCAAAGTAGGGTCGTATGCACTCGGCAATTCCGGCACAGCGGCAATGCCTTCTCTCAATGCTTTATCCAAAGTAACGATGTGCAGAGTCGCCTTTGGGATGTCATAAAAATCCATCAGATACTTTGCCGTAGCCACTACCAGTAGATCGACGATCTGTACATGCTTCTTCTTTCGATGAAAAAGCTCAAAGAACCGGTCGACCGCCACGATGATGTCGCGGTTCGTGGAAATATCGTGGAACCGGACCGGCCTATTCATCGCCTTCAGTGATTGCGTAGGTGTTCGAATGTCATTAGAGAGTTTGCGCTTTACTGCGCCAAACGAGCTGGGGCTCTTAAACCAACGCTCCTGGTAGTACTTCTTCGCCAAGACCTTGAACGCCTCAGCGATGCAGACATCAGGCGCGAACACACGCGCAAAGCCGGCGTCTAGCTGCCGATCGATTTTTTTCCACCACGCTTGGCACGCTTCAATACGCTCACGCTCGTGAACTGTTGGTGCAAGACTGGCTGGAAGATGCTTATTTGCGAGAAAGCATGCGTCAACCAAGTAATAGTTGCGAGGGCGGTCTTCTTCGCAATGAATTTTTCTAACGCGTGCCATCTTGCGGCCTAACTAGAAGTAGACGTCCTAAACGACGTAATCAAATACGTCATATAGGGCATTGAGGATAGTTTTAAAAACAATATTGTTCGTCGATCCAATGAGTTGACGCAATTTAGTGCTTCCTAAAACGCAAGCTAATTGCATCGTGAACCTTTAGCGCTGAGTGCTACTTCACGGTTCCGCTTACCGGCAAATTTTGAGCACAAATTCGATGTAAGGCGTTTTGGTCTGCGCACCCGGCGGCAGTGCGTGATCGGGTGCAAGATTGCCCTTCGCGCGGATGCTGTAGATGTAGCGAAACATCGCGCGATGGTCGGCGTGTTCATTCACAGTGACTGCGGGTTGGGGTATGACTCAGCGCATAGGGATTGCATGAATGCAGATCCATTGCGCGCCTCGGCAATCTGCTGCGCGAGCAGAATGGTGTGATTCGCATAAGCCCTCCCCGACTTAGCTGCGATTACGCAGAGTGTACTCGCTCAGCGATTGGCGGGCATTGGCCCTTTGTGTTGTTGTTCCACATGGAAACCGCCTTGATGGTCAACACGAGGCCGGTGATGGCCTCTAACAAGATCGTGCTGTGCATGGTTTGCGTATGTGCGCCAATCGGCGCGAGCGCATAGTGCGTCAGACCATCGAGTCCGCACACGCCATAGAACGCAATGGTGATCAGACCGAGACTGCGGAATCTCCACTGGTAGAGCAAGTAGCCGGCGAGTCCGAGACCAACAACTGCTAACCACGAGCCATACACTTCGGCTTGGCTACGCCAATCCGGCATGTTGGGATACTCGTTCAGGAACTCGGCGTTGTGCACAAAATGCGCGAGGCTCGCAAGTGTGTACGAGATGAGCAACGCCACCAACGAACGGTCGAGCCCTGCACCGCGATTCTCTTCTTTCATTGGACAATCCCTACAGCGGCGAGCGCTCTTACTGTGAACGCTGCTTCAATTTCAGCTCGGTCCGGCAAAGACTTTGTCGGCCAGCGGATCAGGCGAATACCTGCATCGGCCGTAGCCTTGCTCTTACGCTGATCCGCCGCGACGCGCTTGGCCGCCTGATGGGTCTTGTCGTCCAACTCGATGGCGGCAAGCACGGTGGAATCCTTGGAGCAAACGACGAAGTCATAACTCAACCGGTTGATTCGGTTGTTCCACTCGTTGAACTTGAAACCCTTCTTGACGCCAAGGATTCGGGAGACCTGCACTTGCGCGAGGACAATGTGCTCCGGAAGCGCCGAGACCAGACGGTGATACAGCACTTGCTCGACCGACGTGAGCGGGCGCTTGGTGTAGCAGGGCCAAAGAGCGTCCGACGTAGCGCTTCGCCGCTTCCGCAATAGCGCGAACGCTGCGAGGACGACAAGAAATAGCACCACCACTAGCAGATTCATCGATTCCCTTTCCTTGACCGGTTTCGCGCGCTTGGCTTGTTATTTCACTTATTCAGCGGCGTGCTCGGTGTGGGAACGTCGGATACTGGCGCGCTCGGTTGAGCGTTTTGCTGATGCGTGGGCGTATCGTGATCGGAAATACCGGTCCACTCTTTGAACACCGGCCCGAGCCCGCCCGGTGTGCGGACGGCGTCGATGGCGATGTAAATGCCGACGGCGATGACGATCAACCCCAGCACCTTCTTGTGCCACGAACGCATTACTTTTCCCAGGTGGCGAGCATTTTTTTCAGCGGCTCGGCGAAGAACGACGCGGGCTTGAGGATCTTGTTTTCCATTTTTACCAGTAGCGGAAAAATCAGCGCGAGATATTCCTTGAACCGCTCATCCGCGTAGAGCTTCACGCGCCGCGCTTCGCGATCGTCAAGGCTGGTGTACGCCCATAGGTGCACGAACTGGTTCAACTCGCCGATGTCGGTGGTGTACCAGCCCATCGGCGAGCCGAGAATATCGCGCTGCGGTGCGAAACCTGTTTCTTCGTAAATCTTCAGGAAGGCCGGCAGCTTGCCAGGGTGCAGCGTGTAAATGCGTTCTTCGACGTACATGCGTGTCTCCTCGATGAAGCGGCGATTTTACACGCCCCTCCCTCTCCCTCGTGGTTCAGCCGAAGCGCGTGAGCAGAAACTCGATGATCGATATGCCGCCCAGGCTGCCGAAGGGGATGAACAGCGCTCGCACCACCGGTCGTTGCAGAAATGGCCGGAACGCTCCCTCCTGCGACTCGCCAATGCGCGAGAGTAAAAGATTGATGAAGTCGGGCGGAATTTCCCTGGCGGCGTCTGCGTCCGTCATGCTGCGCACCAGCAGTGCCCGGTATTCGCGCAGTACGTACTCGCGCGCGTCCTCCGCCGCCTTGCGCAAGCTGCGCACGCAATAGATCGCGTATCCCAATGCAATCAGAATGGCCGCGACAACCGCGGGCGACGGTTGCCAGTCGTCGAACAAGCGTGTCTGCGCGAGAATGAACAGCGCAAGCACGATGAAGGGAAAGTAGAGATACCGCTCCACCTCGCTTGTCAGGCGCACCACGAACTGAAAATCCACCCAGCAATCGAGCGCGTGTGCGCTGTGCGGTTTTCTGATTGCACTTTCGATGCACGGCTCGCTCAGCCCCAGATTGGCGGCATGTCGAAGCAGTGTTTGTTCGGGATAGCGCGTCGGACTGCACGCGATCCAGCAGATGAAACGGTTGCTCATTCGGATCACATCGACGACGTAGAAAATCAGCGCCAGCAAAGCGAGGCCCGATACGACGTACATGAATGCGCATACCGCCCAGGTCCGCTCGCCCCGAAAGGGCAGGATTTGCGGCCCGAGCAGAAACAGGAAATAGCCGAGCAAAAAACAGACGATGGCCAACGGCCAGATGCGAGCGCGACTCGGCACGGGATGGCTGCGGTGGTAATAACCTTCCCAAGCCACGCTGCCGGGCATTCGACGCGGCCCGCCGGATAAGAGATCCCAATGATGATAGTCGGCCAGGCGGCGTCGAAAATTGCGCACACCGGCGCGCAGTCGCGCGCGCACATTCCCCGGCCAGCGATTGCGCCGCCGCTGCTCAACTTGGCGTCCGAAGCGACGACGATAGCGCTCCGCTCGCGCATCGTTGAAGAATTCCGCGCCGATGTCCTTCAAGGCGGCGCGGTACGTCCGTCCGATCCATAAGCGCGAGAGCAAAGCGACAAGCAAAGCGGCGCTCAACAGAAATACCGACGGCCACAGGCTGACGCCTTCGACCCAGGTGAAGGGCTCGCTCGCTTCGGCGAACAGAATGCGCACCGCCCGACTCAGTACCGTCGCGCACAGCACGCCGAGCAACGCCAGCGAACCGAGCGTGATCCATGGGCGCCGGTATAAATAGCCGCGCAACGACACGGAACTGAGCAATAGCAATCCGCCAACGCTGAGGACTGCGAGCACGGCAACAAATTGAGGTTGTTCGCCCACCTGAATCGCGGGGTGAACCGTCGCACAAGCAGATAGATTTTCGACCGTGCAGTCGTCGGCGATGGTGTCGTTGGCTCGGCCGTCGGTCGGCGTCAATGCAACTGCCTGCGTACGGCCCAATTCGTAAGTGCGCGGTTGGTTCCATGCGATAAGTCGCGCGCTATCGATCGGTTTGTTCGCGGGCTGCATGGCCATGAGCGTGGCGAGATAGGCCGAGGTCTGATAACCGCTGCGGAAAGGCGGTGTCGCGCCTTGCAATTCCCGACGCAGACTCAAACCGTAATGGCTCGCCACGATGAGATTGCGCGCCCAATCGTTCTGCTCTTTCTGCAATAGGCGCGCGTCGAGGTCGGTGGTAAAGAACATCGCGTAGGAATAGCTGCCGTGCATGGCCTGCAGCATCAACAGCTTGTCGTACACGTCATTGCCCAGCACGCCGACCGCCTTGATTTTCGAGCGACCCTCGAAGTGATACAGATCGCGCAACGTCGGGGAGATGTGCATGTTCGACTCGCGCGTACGAATCGCATCCGCCAGGCGTTGCACGTAATCGAACTGGCTGCGTCCCTCGGCGCGCTCCTGCGCGCCTAACTGCAACTGATCGATGCTGGACGGTCGTCGACCCTGCGGCCCGGTGTCCGCATCGGTTTGCTGCGGCGTATCGCCGGGGCCGAGCCCATCGAGGCCGCGGAAATAGCCGACCTCCCACACCAGCGCCTTGGTCGGATCGAAACCCGGCCATTCTTCGCGCGCACGCACGCAGGCCGGTGCTTGTGCGAGCTGCTTGCTGAATTGCTCCGCCAGTTCCTGGCCGTAGGTCGTGTCGCGCTCCGAGATGAACACGACCGGATCGTTGCAACTCCACCGCCTGCCGTTCACGCCGCGCAAGCCCAGCTCTGCGGTCATCATGGCTGCGAGTTCGTCGTCGCCGCCGATGGTGCGTATCACGCGCACCACGCACCGTCCTTCATGTTGCGCTTCGACCCCGACGGCATTAGGGAGTACGCATTGTGATATCGGCGTTGCAGCGATTTTATCGGCGCGATTGGCCGATCGCTTCCGGCGCATTTCCATCGCGCGCGCGACGCTGCGATCAAGCGCGTCCCGCGGTGCAGTCGCAAAGGGCGAGTAGAAATTGATGTTGCCTTCGCCGAGATCCGGCACTTCGGCAAGGCTCAAAACCAACGAGTGAAGGCCGGCCGAGCTACCGGGCCCGATCACGTTCACTTCCGGAACAACAGGCGCATTACACAACTCGTCGCGCTGGGTACCGCAGACGCGGCGCACCGTTTCCTCCATGCGCTCGATATATCGGCCGCCTGCCCAACCTGGGTCTTCGAGCCACAGCACCAGCAGCAACGACTGTGCGGGATTCCAACCTTGCGGCCGATAAATTTCATAGGGCACCCGCGCGGGAAGTGTGCCGGGCAGGAGGGCATCGCCGGCGCTTCCATTTGGCTCACCTACATCAGGTGCGGGCGGTTGCGAGGCATCGGTGTGTTGAATCGTCGTGCAATCCTGCGGCGCAAGCCATTCCGACTCGCCATTCGATGCGCCGGAGCCTCCACGCGGTAGCAGGACATAACCGATGCCGTCCGGGTCCAGGGGTGCATACGCCATGGCGGTCAAGCCCGCCACCACTGCATAACGTACGCGTCGTCGCATCTCGGCGTCTTCCGCGTACGAGGACGTCGGCAGGGTTACGGCAAGGAGCTGCACTTGCTGGCCGGTACGCTCGTGGAAGCCACAAAGCGTGTTCCACAGCGCGGCGGGACGGTGTACCGGCCTGAGATCGCCGCCCTCCTTGATCGCATCCGCCACGGCAGCGAAAGGGTCCTGCCAGAGTCGCGCCGGCACGTCCTGCAGTTCGCTGATGGTGGAACTCACCCGATCGGTATCGCCGGGCCGTGAGCTTTTGAGCGCGGCATTGAAAACGAGAACACCGGTGGCCAGTAGTGCGATGGCGATCAGCGGCGCAAGATTGCCGAGCAGTTCATGCGGACGTTCATTCGACATGAAACTGACTCCCGCAGGGAGAGGACGCGCGGCGAGCGTGCGCCGGAGACGGTGCCGCTACAATACGCCCAACGTTCTACATGGCACTGTAAAAATGGTCGACGACATCGCAAGCCTGCGCCGCATTCTCGGCAGCTATCGCGTCATCGCGATGGTGGGACTGTCAGCCGACTGGGTGCGGCCGAGCAATTTCGCCGCGAAGTACCTCATCCAGCACGGTTACACCGTCATCCCGGTCAATCCGCGCTACGAGGAAATTCTCGGGCAGAAATCGTACAAATCCTTGCGCGACATTCCCGTGCCGGTGGATGTGGTGGATGTGTTCCGCAAGACCGCGGACGTAATGCCCATTGCCGAGGACGCCATCGCAATCGGCGCGAAAGTGCTGTGGCAGCAGATCGGCGTGCTGAATTTTGATGCGGCACAAAGAGCGGAAGCGGCCGGCCTGGAGAATGTCATGGACCGCTGCATGAAAATCGAGCACGGGCGCATATACGGCGGCTTGAACTGGGTCGGCGTCAACACCCGGATCATTTCGTCGAAACGGCCGCGCTGGCTCGCTTATTAAGAATAGCGAAATCAGGAGTCAGATGACAGCAAACGTGTGGATGCCGGATCAAGTCCGGCACGACAACCAATACGCCATCACTCCGGGCAAGCCAGAGGCGCGACCCAGAATCCATTCGGCCCTTCCAAACGCTCTCGGCCAACGCTTATGACAGACAGAATTTTCGGTTTCGAAACCCAATGCCTGCACGCGGGTCAGATCCCGGACGCCGTCACCGGCTCGCGCGCCGCGCCGCTCTATCAGACGACGTCTTATGTGTTCGACTCGCCCGAGCACGCCGCGAGCCTGTTCAATCTCGCCACCTTCGGCAATGTCTATACGCGCCTGTCGAATCCGACCACGGCGGTGTTCGAGGAACGCATGGCGGCACTGGAAAACGGTCGCGCCGCGCTTGCCACGGCGAGCGGGCAGTCGGCGGAAATGGCTGCGATTCTCACCCTTCTCAAAAGCGGCGATCACATCGTCTCGGCCGGCACACTGTATGGCGGCACGCACACGCTGTTCGACGTCAACCTGCGCAAGCTCGGCATCGAGACCACGTTCGTCGATGCGGACGACCCGGAAAATTTCCGCAAGGCTTTGCGTCCGAACACGCGTCTGCTGTACGGCGAAACCATCGGCAACCCCGGGCTCAACATCATCGACATCGAGGCCGTGGCGAAGATCGCCCACGACGCGGGCGTGCCGCTGATGATCGACAACACCGTCGCGTCGCCTTATCTATGCCGGCCGCTCGATCACGGCGCCGATATCGTGGTTCATTCGGCGACCAAGTACATCGGCGGTCACGGCACCACCATGGGCGGCGTGATCGTCGAGTCGGGAAAGTTTCCGTGGAACAACGGCAATTTCCCGGAAATGACGACGCCTTCACCCGGCTATCACGGCATCATTTTCTACGAGACCTTCGGCGACTTCGGCTACACCATGAAAGCGCGCATGGAAAGCATGCGCGTGTACGGCCCGACGCTATCGCCCTTCAACGCTTGGATGCTGCTGCAAGGGCTGGAAACGCTGCACGTGCGTATGGACCGCCACAATGAGAACACGCTCGCTGTGGCGAAACACCTCGCCGCACATCCGCAGGTCGAGTGGGTCAACTACCCCGGCCTCGAAGGCAATCGCTACTACGATCTGGCGCGCAAATACATGCCTAAGGGCGCGAGCGGTTTGCTCACCTTCGGCGTCAAGGGCGGTGCGAAAGCCGGCGAGAAATTCATCGAATCGGTACAGTTCATGAGCCACCTCGCCAACATCGGCGACGCCAAGACGCTGGTGATCCATCCGGCTTCGACCACGCACCGGCAGCTATCCGAAGAAGATCAGATCAAAGCCGGCGTGACGCCCGACATGGTGCGCATCTCGGTCGGCATCGAAACGCTCGACGATATCCTGTGGGATATCGACCAGGCGTTGGATGCGGCGGCGAAGGCTTAGGACACGGTGCCGTTCGTGGTGAGTCGTGAGCTTGTCGAACGATCGAATCATGAACGGCTTGTGGGTACTCCGTTCATCCTTCGACTCGGTCGCTGCGCGACCGGCTCAGGACGAACGGGCCTATTGTTCTTGGTTACTTCAGTAGCCGTTCGTGGTGAGCGCGAAGCAGTCGAACCATGAACGGCTCCGCGAGTGACTTTGAATTGGAGGTATGACCTTGTCTCACACCTCGATCTATCCGACGCTCCACCGTCCGCTGTTCGCGCGCAACGTCGTGGCGACTTCGCAGCCGCTGGCGGCGCAGGCGGGACTCGCTATGCTGGCCAAAGGCGGCAACGCCGTCGATGCGGCGATCGCGGCGGCGATCACGCTGACGGTCGTCGAGCCGATTTCCAACGGCATCGGCAGCGATGCGTTTGCGCTGGTATGGGACGGCTCGCGCCTGCATGGACTCAACGCTTCGGGCCGTGCGCCGGCGGCATGGACGCCGGAATATTTTCAGCATCGCATTCCGCCGCGTGGCTGGAACACGGTTACCGTGCCGGGTGCTGTGGCCGCATGGGTCGATCTGTCGGAACGCTTCGGTGTACTGCCTTTCGCCGACCTGTTCGAGCCGGCCATCCGTTACGCGGAAGAAGGCTTTCATGTTTCGCCCTTCGTCGCGCAACGCTGGGACCTTCAGGTTCCCGATCTTAAAAATCAGCCCGGTTTCGCCGAAGCGTATATGCCGGACGGGCGCGCGCCGCGCGAAGGGGAACTGTTTCGCCTGCCCGATCAGGCGCGCACGCTGATGCTGATTGCACAGACGAGGGGCGAAGCGTTCTATCGCGGTGCGCTCGCGGCGAAACTGGAAGCGCATGCGGCGCAGCATCGCGGCGCAATGACGCGCGCCGATCTCGCGGCGCACCGCAACGACTGGGTCGAGCCGCTGTCGATCGACTATCGCGATCTCACGCTGCACGAACTGCCGCCGAACGGTCAGGGCATCGTCGCCCTCATCGCGCTCGGCATCCTCAGCACGTTCGACATGCGCGCTTATCCCGTCGATGGGCCGGACAGCGTGCATCTGCAAATCGAAGCGCTCAAACTCGCGTTCGCGGATGTCTACCGCTATGTCGCCGATCCGGCGGCAATGGCGTTCGACGCAAAACTATTGCTCGACCCCGCCTATCTTGCGCAGCGCGCGAAACTGATTCGCCTCGACACCGCGCAGGATTTCGATCACGGCACGCCGCCGGGCGGCGGCACGGTGTATCTCACCGCCGCGGACGAGCACGGCATGATGGTGTCGTTCATCCAGTCGAATTACATGGGCTTCGGCTCCGGCGTGGTGGTGCCGGGCACCGGCATCAGTCTGCAGAATCGCGGCGCGGATTTCAGCCTCGAACCCGGTCACCCGAATTGCGTCGCACCCGGCAAACGCCCCTTCCAGACCATCATCCCCGGCATCGTTACGCGTGACGGCGAAGCGGTGATGAGCCTCGGACTGATGGGCGGCACGATGCAGCCGCAAGGTCATGTCCAGTTGATGGTGCGCATGGCCGATTACGGACAATCGCCGCAGAGCGCAATTGACGCGCCGCGCTTTCGGGTCGACGAAGGACTGGAGGTGAATTTCGAGGAAGCGTTTCCGCGCGCCACCATCGTCGAGCTGGCACGACGCGGCCATCGCGCCGCGGAACTTGGCGCCACCTATCACGGCTTCGGCTGCGGGCAGATCATCCGACGCATCGACAGTGGTTACGTCGGTTGCTGCGACATGCGGCGCGACAGCCTCGCGGCGGGCTTTTGAAAGTGCGGTGGGCGCGCGCTCGACACGCACGGCCCGTGCCAGCAGTGAATCGCTCGGCACGCTGAGTCGGCTCACGCATGATCGACGGTCCGTGCAACGCGTAACCCGTCACTGGCGGCGCCATTGAAAACTGCAATCGCCCTGCCCTTGGTGATATCTTGCAGCGGTCTCGACTGAAACGTCGGCGGCGGGCACCGAATTGCGCGCCCCGGATGCTTGCTCCATGAGTGTATTCATCGCCAGGCAGCCGTCGCGCATCACCCGATGGACTCAGAGTCTGCGCGGGCGGCTGATCCTGCTGGTCATGCTGGCCGCGGCACCGGCGGTCGCCTTCCTGACCTACCAGGCCATCCAGGATCAGCGCCAACAGGAAGGTGCCGTGTACGGCGATCTGCTCATGCTGACGCGCAACGTCGCGCAACAGCACACGATCGTAGTGCGCAGTGCGGAAGCGCTGCTGCGCACCGTGAGCCGCGCGCCGGCCATCGTGGCGAAGAACTGGCCGCTGTGCAGCCGCTACTTCGCCGCGCTGCTGGAAGGCCACGCCGATTACACCAACATCGGCATCGTCGACTTGTCGGGACGCGCGATCTGCAGCGGCATTCCCGCATCCCCGAAAGTCAATCTGCGCGATCGCCGCTACTTTCGTGCCGCCCTGCAAAGCGGCGGCTTTGCCATCGGCGACTATCAGATCGGGCGCATCACCGGCAAGAAAAGCATCGGTTTCGGCTATCCCCTCACCGAGGCGGACGGTACCGTTTACGCAGTCCTGTTCGCCGCCTATGAGCTGGACGCGTTCAGCCGCTTCACCGGGAATATCGATCTCGGCGAAGCCATGCATTTGGCCCTGCTGGGTGACAACGGTAAGGTGCTGACACGTCACTCGACCGCACAGTCGGCGGTCGAAGGTCGTATTGGGGCGCGCATACCCCACATCGATACGGCAAGGGGAAGAAACGGCCTGATCGAGCCGGTCGAAGTCGAAGGCGACCCATGGGTGACCGCGATCGCCGCCGTTTATCCGGATGCCGCAGGCAACCGTCTGCACCTCGCGGTGGCGATGCCGCGCGCCGCCCTCATGGAAAACGTCGGATCGCGCATGTGGGAATGGATCGGCGTGCCGTTCATCGTGCTGAGCATGGTGCTGGCGCTCGGCTGGCTCGGCGCGCACGCCATCGTGCTGCAGAAGATCCGCGGGTTGCTGGCCGCGACGGACCGATTGACGCACGGCGACCTGTCCGCGCGCGTACCGGCAGCCGCCGCGTCGGACAACGAGTTGAACCGGCTGGCGCTGCATTTCAACAACATGGCCGAAGCGCTCGGTCATCAGCGCACCGAGCGCGAGCGGCGCGCGCACGACATGCAGCGACTGGCGGAATTGTCGATCGCCGCGGGACGCCTGGCGTCCATCGAGGCGCTGCTGCAGTTCGTCACCGACCACGCACGCGAACTGCTGGGCGCGCATCGCGCGACCACGCTATTGAGCGAGAGCAGCGAATGGTCGCGAGCCATGCACGCCTCCTCCCACGCGGACAGCAACGAAACGCAGCGCGATGACGCGGCCGCCGCCGAAGCGCAAATTGTGCACGCAATGGTGTGCGATACCAATGCACCCTTGCGCAGCACGACGCGCGAGCCGGCGTCGCACGCTGGCAATGTCGCGCGGCTCACACGCGCATGGCTGGCGGCGCCGCTCATCGCGCAGGACGGCTGCAACATGGGCGCCATCCAGTTGTGCCAGAAGATCGGTGGCGACTTCACGAAATACGACGAGGCCGTGCTCGTTCAAGTGGCGCAGCTCGCTTCCGCCCTGATCCAGAAAGCCGCTTCACTGCATCAGGCGCGCGCCGCCGAGCGCGAATACCGCTACCTGTTCGACAAGAATCCGAACCCGATGTGGGTGTACGACAGCAAGACGCTCGCGTTCCTCGCCGTCAACGAAGCGGCACTTCGTCATTACGGCTACAGCCGCGAGGAGTTCCTCGCCATGACCATCCGCGACATCCGGCCCGAAGAGGACGTGCCGGCGCTCGACGCGGTGCTCGATAAAGTGCTCGCGGCGGGCGCCTCGACCCACCAGGGCCAGTGGCGCCATCGCCGCAAGGGAGGCGACCTCATCGAGGTGGAAGTCACGTCCTATCCGATCGAGTTCGCCCAGCGCGACGGACGCCTGACGCTGATCCGCGACGTGACCGAAAGCGTGCTGACCAAGGCGCGCCTGGCCGAACGCGACGTGCAGCTGACCGCGCTGCTCGATTCCACCGCCGAGGGCATTTACGGACTCGACCCGCTCGGCCGCTGCACCTTCAGCAACGCGGCCTGCGCGCGCATGCTGGGCTACGACAGCCCGCAGGATCTGGTCGGCCGTGCGATGCACGATCTGGTGCACCACACGCATCAGGACGGGCGCCCGCATCCGATGCATGAATGCGCGATCCGGCGTGCCTATCTCGAAGAGCGACCGCAGCACGCCGATAACGAACTCATGTGGCGCCGCGACGGCACGTCATTCCCGGTCGAGTACTGGGCCTATCCGATCATCAAATCGGGCACCGTGGTCGGCTCGGTGGTGAGCTTCTTCGATATCACTGAACGCCAGGCGTATGCGCAGGCCTTGCAGCACCAGGCCACGCACGACTCGCTCACCGGTCTACCCAACCGGCATACGCTGCACCGGACGATCGCCGATACCGTGGACGCCGCCCGGGCGCGGCATCGCCATGTCGCGCTGTGCCTCATGGATCTGGATCGGTTTAAGGAGGTCAACGATACGCTTGGGCACCACGCCGGCGACCAATTGCTGGTGCAACTGGCCGAACGCCTGCGCAGCGTCGCCGGCGGACGCGATGCACTCGTACGTCTGGGCGGTGATGAATTCGCCGTCGTGATCGGACAGCTGGACAGTCGCGAAGCGGCCGAGGACAAGGCGCGCACGCTGCTGCAGCACATCAAGGCGCCGTTCGATCTGACCGGCATGCGGGTGCAGATCGGCGCGAGCATCGGCATCGCCATGCATCCCGATCACGGCGACGATCCGGGCGTGCTGCTGCGACGCGCCGACGTGGCCATGTACGCCGCCAAACGCGACGGCCTGGGGCACGCCGTTTACCATGAAGCGTTCGATTTCCACACACCCGAACGCCTCACCCTGCTGTCGGACGCGCACGCCGCCATCCAGGCGAACGAACTGCTGCTGCATTTCCAGCCGAAGATGCGCATCGCGACGCGGCGCGTGGTCGGCTTCGAGGCACTGGTACGCTGGCGCCACCCCCGCCGCGGGCTCATTTCACCCGGCGAATTCATTCCGCTCATCGAACTGAGCGATCTCATCCGACCGCTCACGCTGTGGGTCCTGGAAAACGCCATCGCCGAATGCAAACGCTGGCACACGCGCGGTCAGCGACTCAGTGTCGGCGTGAACATCTCGACACGGAATCTGCTCGATCTCGCGTTGCCCGGTCAGGTGCTCGACCTGCTCGCCCGACACCAACTCGATCCCCACTTTCTCGAACTGGAGATCACCGAAAGCGCCATCATGGCCGATGCCGAGCGCGCAGTGGAGGTGCTGAGCGAACTGAGTGCCGCCGGTATCAGCATCGCGGTCGATGATTTCGGCACCGGCTACTCCTCGCTCGGCTATCTGGAGAAGCTGCGCGTTCGCAGCCTGAAGATCGATCGCTCGTTCGTGCATCACATGAACGAGCGCGACGGCGCGCGCAACATCGTTACCGCGGTCATTGCGCTTGCGCACAACCTGGGGCTGTCGGTGGTAGCCGAAGGCGTGGAGAGCGGGGCGATACTCGATGCGCTGGGCGCGCTGCGCTGCGATCTCGCGCAGGGCTATTTCATCGCCAAGCCGATGCCCGCCGACGAACTGCCCGGCTGGCTGGCGAACTCCGGTTACCTGATCTGATCCGATCACTACGGTGCGATCGGCTCCGCCGGCGCGCTCGCGGTAAAACGCGCGCCTTCCGCGGCCGCAATGGCGCGTTCCGTGTGAGTCGCCTGCAATTCGGCAAGCTGCGTTTCACGCAAGGTCTTGTCCTGCGCCGCAAGGGCCTGGACTGCCGCGTAGAACTTCGACATGTCGCCGCCGGTCTGCTGCAGCAGCGCTTCGAATGCCGGTACATGGCGGCTGTAGGCAACGAAGGACGCGAACTGTGCGTTGTTGACACCCTGCGCGAACCAGCGGTCATAACCGGTGTAGCCGCCCCATGACTGCTTCAGCGCGGCGTAATCGGCATTCATGTTGGCGATGATGTGCTGCTTGCCCGCGCGCATTTCCGCCTTGTTCACGGGAGAGGCATACCAGGTGGTCAGCTTGTCGCGGTAGCGCTGCACCAGTTGGACGAACGCTTCGCGTCGTTCGCGCCGCACGGTATACGCCTCGCGATCGGCGTCGCTGCCATGAAGCTCGAGCCAGCGACGCAATCCTTCACGCTCCACCGCAACCGCGAAAGATTCGTTGAACTGCGTATCGCCTTGTGCAAAAGCGATTTGATGCGCGAGTTCATGAAACATCAGCCGCGCAAGTTCCGCATTCGGATAGCTGACGAAGGTATTGAGTACCGGATCGTCGAACCAGCCCAGTGTCGAATACGCAGGCACGCCGCCGACGAATACGTCATAGCCGCCGCGCTTCAGGCGCGCGGCCTGGTGCTGGGCTTCGGCGAGACTGTAGTAACCGCGATAGGACACGCACCCGACCAAGGGAAAGCAGCTCTTGTGCGGCTGAAGCGAGAATTCCGGCGCGGCGAACACGTTCCACACCACGAAGGGGCGGCCGACATCCGCATAGCTGCGATAACTGCCGTTATCGGGCAGGGCCAGTTCCTTCACTGCAAAGCTGCGAATAACGCGCACCTGTTCCAGCTTGGCGCGCAACGCATTCGGCGTGTCATCGGCCGCCAGCACTTCGTCGATCGAGCGTGCACGCTGCAGCACATCGAAATGACCCGATACCGCCTGCGCGTAATACTGCATGCTGCTGCAGCCGGCCAGCAACAAAGCGCCAGCCGCGATGAAACGTTTCATCGTGTAAATCTTCCAGTCCGCAAAAACTGCACCGTCTGTTCGGCGACCGGGCGCGCGAACAGCATCCCCGTATGGCTGACAGGCAGAACAACGTGGCCGGTCAGCCCTGCGATGCGCGTTTCTTCCACGCATACGACGCCGTCATTCGGATCCGGCAATGTTGTAAAGAAGCGGCCGAGCCCGATGCGTCGCGTGCCGGCAATGACGCCGATATCCACCTGTCCGTCACATCGCAACGACGGAAAACTTTGCCACAGTTTTTGCGTCGCGCCGACACAAAAACGGCCGAATGCGTGACGCATGAACTGGGACGCGCCGGCCGAGCCCTTAATTGGCGAGCCAAGCAACACCGCACGCCCGATGTCCAAGTCAGACAGGCGTGACATTGCACTCAATACGAGTACGCCACCCAGACTGTGCGCGACAAAATGGATGCGTGTGGAGGATCGTGCGCGGACAAACGCCGCGAGCGCGGCGACATTTTTTTCGAACGGTTGCAGCACGGAGGGATAAGGGAAGGCGACGACGTCGTATCCCGCGCGACGTATCTGCCGCGCAAGATAGGCCATGACATAACGATTCATCCACAGGCCGTGGACCAGCACGACGAGTTCGCGTTGGGATTTCACCTTGCAGGAGCACGATAGAAGCCGTTCATCCTTCGACTCGCGCGCTGCGCACGCGGCTCAGAGCGAACGGCGGAAGAACGGTCGCTCGTAGCGCGCACGAGCGAGTAGTCGAACCATGAACGTCGTCACGCGGGACTGTCCTCCGTCACTCGACTTCGATCGTACCGACCGCGCCGACGTTGACCTGGCTGGTGCCGCCTTCGAGGACCGGTTCGTACGATTCCATGTCTGCCTTCGCCGCGCGCATGGTCATCATCGGCCGCGGCGGCACGCTTGCGGAAGTCTGCACCGACAGTTTGCGTAAACGATAAGCCTTGCCGCCGAGCGCCTGAGTCAGTATTTCGGCGCGCTCGCGAAAGCTTTGCACGGCCTCCCTGAGCATTTCCTGTTCGGTCTGGCGACGCAGTTCCGGCGACACGGCGAAAGAAACGCCGCCAAGTTGCATGCTGGACTGTAATTGCGCGATCAGTTTGGCGACGGCGGGAAAATCCTTGCTCTCGATGCGGAGTTCGGAGCGGCCGCGCCAGGCGATCAGTTTATTGTTGCGGTCATACACGGGGTAGGTCTGATTGGAGCCCGTGCGCACCTTCACGCTGCCGAATCCGCCGGCCGCCTTGTGTGCTTCGGCCGCGATTTTGTTCAGCGCATCCTGCAACGCCGCGGGATTCGTTTCCTGCAACTCCGCGTACATGCTCGCCACGATCTGATCGTTCTGCACGTCGCGCGTGATTTCAGTCTGCAAATCGATTTCGTTGTAGCGGACTGCGTTGAAGCCTTCGCCGGCATACGCCGTCGTCGTGCCGAGCAAAGCGGCAATCAGCATGGTCGCGGCGATGATGAGTGCCGCCCGCAAGCGCGTGCCGGAAACGAGATAACGTAGCAGCATAAGCATTCCTCAGAGATCTGAATTTCATATAAGGACATGTCGAGCAGAAGCGTTCGGATGGATTATCGCAAGTTCGACGGATTCTGCAGCGCTGTTTCGTTTTGTTACGGTAGCGGACCGGAGTGACCGTAATACATTGACGCAGATCACTGCGCTAAAGCAGATTGCGCAACTCGCGCAGCGCCACCGACAGCATCGCCAGATCCGGCGACGCGGCGCGAAGCTCCTGCAACAGCTTGCGCGCTCGTTCGATCTGCGGCGCGGCGCTTTCGACCCACATCTGCACAACCGTATCGGGATCGCCTGCACTGCTTTCTCGAAGCGCCTGCAACACCACCGTACGCTGCAATGCGGACAGATCATCGCGCAACGCATCTTTCGCGCGCACCTGCCAGATTCCGTTTTCCGGCAGCGCGTCGATCTGCCCGCTCAGATCGTCGAGCCCCACGTGTGCGGACAACCCGAACAACACGCGTGCGACCAGTTCCAGCGGTCGCCGCGACTCGCCTGCGGCGTCCGTCATCTCGAGGGCGGAGTACAGCCGTCTGTGGCTCGCTATGCTCTGCGCCAGCGGTATCGGCACACCCGCATCGACATAGCTTTGCACATCGGCCTCGAGCGCCGCGGCGGCGTCTGCATCGATGATGTCGCGCAAGCGCGCGCACATGCCATTCACACCGGCGGTAAAACGGTCGATCACGGCGGCGGCCGGTTGCGCAAGATGGGGCGAACGGAGAAACCAGGCCGTTGCGCGAGTCAGCACCTCGTGCAAATCATTCGCCATCCGCGCCTGCACGCCGACCGGCACCTGATTGTCGAGCGCCTCGATCGAGCGCCACAATTCCACCGCACCGAAACTCTCGCGCGCGAGCAGATAGGCACGCACGACTTCGTGTGCCCGCATGCCGGTCGCGTCCTGTTGCTGATGCACGAAGGTGCTGCCGACGCGATTGATCATGCTGTTCACCACATGCGTGGCGACGATTTCGCGGCGCAGCGGATGACGCGCCATGCAGGAGGCGTAGACCTCGTGCAGCGGTGTGGGGAAATAGCGGGCGAGCGCCGTCTCGACCCACGGATCATCGGGCAGCGGCGAGGCAACCACTTCGTCGTACAGCCACATTTTGGCGTAGGCGAGCAGCACCGCGAGTTCCGGGCGCGTCAGCCCGACGCCCTGCGTGCGGCGCAGCGCGATGGCGTCCGCATCGGGCAGATATTCGATCGCGCGATCCAGCCGCCCCGCCTTTTCCAGCGCGATGATGAGACGCTCCTGCGCATCGAGCCCGCGCGCGCCCTCACGCGCCATGAGCGACAGCGCGTGATTCTGGAAGTAGTTGTCGCGCAGCACGAGCTGCGCAACTTCGTCGGTCATGCCGGCGAGCAGCGCATTGCGATTCGCTTCGCTCAGCACGCCGTCCGCAATCGCTATACCGAGCAGTATCTTGATGTTGACTTCATGATCCGACGCGTCGACACCGCCGGAATTGTCGATCGCATCGGTATTGATTCGCCCGCCGCGCAAGGCGTATTCGATGCGGCCGCGCTGGGTGAAGCCGAGATTTCCGCCTTCGCCGACCACCTTGCTGCGCAGTTCGCCGCCATTGACGCGCACCGGGTCGTTGGCCCGGTCACCTACTTCGGCGTGCGTCTCCGCGCCCGCCTTGACATAGGTGCCGACGCCTCCGTTGTAGAGCAGATCGACGGGGGCCTTGAGAATGGCGGACACCACTTCGTTCGGAGTCAGTTCGCAAGCCCCCTCCAGTCCGAGCACGCCCGCGGCTTCGGATGACAAGGCGATGGATTTGGCGCTGCGGGGCCACACGCCCCCACCGTGGGAGAGGAGCGCGGCGTTGTAATCGGCCCATGCCGAGCGGGGCAATCGAAACAGCCGTTCGCGTTCGACATAGCTGATTTCCGCATCGGGATCGGGGTCGATAAAGATGTGCCGATGATCGAAGGCGGCGACCAGTTTGATATGGCGCGAGCGCAGCATGCCGTTGCCGAACACGTCGCCCGACATGTCGCCGATGCCCGCGACCGTGAACGCGGTGCTTTGCGTATCGATGCCCATTTCGCGGAAGTGGCGCTTGACCGACTCCCACGCACCGCGCGCGGTGATGCCCATGGCCTTGTGGTCGTAGCCGGCCGAACCGCCCGAGGCGAATGCGTCGTCGAGCCAGAAGCGGTATTCCCTCGCCACCTCGTTGGCGTGATCGGAAAAGCGCGCGGTGCCCTTGTCCGCCGCCACGACGAGATAGGGATCGTCCTCGTCGTGTCGTCGCACCGAGGTCGGCGGAACGATCTGTCCGCTCACCAGGTTGTCGGTAAGATCGAGCAGTCCGCGCAGGAAGTCGCGATAGCACTCGAGACCTTCCTGTGCATACGCTTCGCGATCGGCAGGCAGCACGCGTTTCACGACGAAGCCGCCTTTGGATCCGACCGGCACGATGACCGCATTCTTGACCATCTGCGCTTTCACCAGGCCGAGCACTTCGGTGCGGAAGTCCTCCGGCCGATCCGACCAGCGCAGGCCGCCGCGCGCGACCTTGCCGCCGCGCAGATGCACGCCCTCGAAACGAGGCGAGTAGACGAAGATTTCATACATCGGTCGCGGCGCCGGCAGATCGGGCACGCGCGCCGGATCGAATTTGAACGACAGGAAGCCGCGCGCCCGGCCCGCGGCGTCACAACGCCAGTAGTTCGTGCGCGTGGTCGCCAATATCAGCGCGAGGTACAGGCGCAACACGCGATCCTCGCTGAGACTCGCGACCTTATCGAGCGCCTCTTCGATCAATTGCACCTGTTGCGTAGCGTCGTCGCCGTCGCTCGCCTGGATCGGATCGAAACGCAGCGCGAACAACATCACCAGCATGCGCGCGATGGCGGGATAGTTCGCCAGGGTCGTTTCGATATAGGTCTGCGACAGTGCGAAACCGATCTGGCGCATATATTTTGCGTAAGCGCGCAGCATCGTCGCTTCGCGCGCCGACAGGCCGGCCGCGAGCACCAGCCGGTTGAAGCCGTCGTTCTCGACCGTACCGGCATAGACCTGCGCGAAAGCATCTTCGAATCGCTCGCGCACTTCCTCGACATCGACTGCGATGGTCAGCCTGAAGGCGAAATCGTCGATCCACACCACCGGGCCGCTCACCTCGTGCGGCGCCTCGCGATCGGCGCCGCTCTCCTGCATATCGCGCGCCGCGCTGTCGGCGTCGGCGGAAACGCGTCGTTGGCCGGTCGGCGCCGAGGCGACGCGATAAGGCCGTTCTTCCAGCACCACCAGGCCCATGCGTTCGAGCATGGGCATGCTGTGCGACAGCACGATGGGTTCGTCGCGCGTAAAGAGCTTGAAGCGCAGCACATCGGGCGCCGCATCCGCAGGCCGATAAAGGCGCATGCCGAGGCCACCGTCGGCTGCGATCGTCGCGACGATCGGCACGTCTTCGGCCGCCACGTCCGGCGTGTGATCGTCGCGATAGCCGGCGGGAAACGCATCGCTCCACACACCATGCAATTCGAGCGCGCGGGGCTCGCCCACGGTCGCTGTCAAAGCGTCGAGCAGACGTTCGTCCCAGCGTCGCGCCGCTTCGACAAGCTGTGCTTCAACGGCGCGCACATCCACCTGACGCAGAGCGCCGGGCCGCGTACGTACGGTAATGAGCACCCGTGCGAGCACGGATTCGGACAGATGCACGGCGAACTCGGTGCTCGTGCCGCCGAACGCCCGCAGCAATATGGCCTGCCATTTTCGTCGCACCTCGCCGGTGTAGTGCTCGCGTGGTGCGTAGATGAGGCAGGAGACGAATCGCTCGAACGGATCGGACCGCACCAACAGGCGAAAACTCTGCCGCTCACCCAGCGCCAGGATGGCGAGCGCCTTGCGTGCGAGATCGTCCGCGTCGATCTGGAACAGTTCGTCGCGCGGATAGGTGTCCAGAATCTGCTCCAGCGCCTTGGCGCCGTGGCTGCCTGGCGGCAACGCCGCCTGCGCGAATACATACGCGGCCTTGTTGCGCAAAACCGGAATTTCGAGCGGCGACGCGCGGTAGGCGGTATGCGTATACAGGCCGAGGAAGCGATGTTCGCCGCACACCTCACCGTGCTCGTCGTAACGCTTGATGCCGACGTAATCGAGATATCCCGGCCGGTGCACGGTGGCGCGCGTATTCGATTTGCTCAGCAACAACACCTCCTTCATGCGCGCGCGTGCGCGCACCGCCGGCGGCAGCGTGGCAAAACTCACCGACACTCTCATGCTCGCGCCGGCGCGCAGCACGCCAAGTCCGCTGGCCGGCACGGCGCGCAACGCATCCTGCCCTTCGATCTGGATGAGATCGTGATTGCGATAGCCCAGGAAAGTGTAGTGGCCGTCGAGCAGCCAGGAGAGAAAGGCGCGCGCCTCGGCGATTTCGTCGGCTGCGACGGGCGGCGGCCGCCGCTCGAGATCGTCGATGATGCGCTGCACGCGCTCGCGCATCTTCTGCCAGTCTTCCACCGCGGTGCGCACGTCGGCGAGTACCTGCAACAAGCCGTCGCGCAAGCGACCGAGCGACTCATCATCGATGATGCGATCGAGTTCGATGTGCATCATGGATTCGCGCTTGCGCGTATCGCCTGCGACGGGCGTATCGATTTCAAGCAGATTGCCGGCGGCGTCGCGACGCACGCTGTAAAGAGGATGGATCAGCCATTGCACCGCGTAGCCCTGTCGATTGACTTCCATCGCCACGGAATCGACCAGAAACGGCATGTCATCGTGAATGAGTTCCACCACGCTGTGGCGACTGTGCCAGCCGTCGCGCTCCAACGTCGGGGTGAACACGCGCACATGCGCCTGCGCCGGTGTGCGCCGCTGCGTCGCGCGCCATAGCGACAATGCCCCGGCCGCCAGTTCGACGATGGTGCGCGCAGCGACGTCCTGCGCATCGACCTGTCGGTAATAATGGCGCGCGAAAGCGACGGTCGCCTCGACCGCATCGCCCTGCGTGTCGCGAAGATAGGCTTCCAGTCCTCCCAACCGTTCGCTCTTGTCGTGCTCGGCAGGATTACGCATTGTTCCCCCGTTCAAGTGGTGCCGCGATCATGCGGCCGGCTACGGCGCCCGCAATCGTTTATATGCCGCCCGGCGCGCCTCGTGCATAGCCCGCGCAAAGTCACGCGCGTCTCGCTGCGGATTGTCGACCATTGAGGCCACCCATGCCGCCATGTTGCCGCATACCTCCGCATCCGGACGCGATTGTGACAATTTCTCGACGCGGCATGGATGCAAACACCGCATCAATCTCTCATGTTCGGAGCGATGCCGCTCAAGCATTGCCCAAAGCTGCCGATAGCGTCGGTATGCTATCGAATGCCCACAATCCGGGAGTCGCCGCATTGTCCTCATCCGCTGCCCCTCGCCAGGCGCTGTCCGTGTTGCTGGTGGAAGACTCCGAGGATGACGCCTTCCTGCTGCTGCGGCAGATCCATGAACTTTATCCCGGCTCGTATTTCGAACGCGTGGATCGCGCCGATGCGATGCGACGGGCACTCAGTACGCGCGATTGGCATCTGATCGTTTCGGACCATCAGATGCCTTTATTCGACTCGCTGGCGGCCCTTGAAGTGCTCAAGGCGAGCGGCAAGGACATTCCCTTCATCATCTACTCGGGCGATCTGCCGCAGCAGGACGGCGTCCACGCGATGCACGGCGGAGCGCAGGATTTCGTTTACAAATCCGCCCCGGAGCGTCTGCTGCCGGTCATCGAGCGCGAGCTGACGAACTGGCGGCTGCGTCGGGAGAAGGAACAGACCGAGCGTTCGATGGAGCAACTGGTCAATTTCGACGAACTGACCGGTCTGCCCAATCGCAACCTGTTCATGGCGCGGGTGCAGGAGCGCCTGGACGCCGCGGCGAGCGAGCGTGCCGCAGTCTGCTATCTGGATCTCGACCGCTTCATGCGCATCAACGAAACCTTCGGCTACGCCGCCGGCGATGCGCTCATTCGGCAGGTCGGCGAGCGGCTGGTCGAATGCGCCGGCGCGACCACGGTCGCGCGCGTCGGCCGCGACGAGTTCGCGCTGCATATCGAGTTGCCCGCACACGAGCATCCGAACGATCTGGCCGAGCGCCTCATGCAATGCTTCACAGCGCCCTTCAGCCAGATGGGACAGGAGCTGTATCTCACGCCTTCGGTCGGCATCGCGATCTCGCCCGATCACGGCACAGACGTGCTTTCGCTGATCAAGAGCGCCGAAAGCGCGATGTTCGACGCGAAGCAGAGCGGTCGCAAGACCTATCAGGTTTATCGCGCCGAAATCAATACTGGGTCGCGCCATCGCCTCGCGCTGGAAAACGGCTTGCGCAATGCCATCGAGCGCAACGAACTGGAGGTCATGTACCAGCCGGTGTTCGACATGGCGCACGAGCGCATTCTCGGCGCGGAAGCCCTGCTGCGCTGGAATCATCCGCAACTGGGCGTCATTTCGCCGCAGGAATTCATCCCCGTCGCGGACGAGACCGGCCTCATTCTGCCGATCGGGGAGTGGGTGCTGCGCGAAGCATGCGCGCAGACGCGTTCATGGCACGAGCTGGGTTACCCGCACCTCAGCATCGCGGTGAATGTCTCGGCCACGCAGTTCCGCGAACCGGCGATTGCCGAACGCGTCGAAGCGATCCTGCGCGAAACGCGCCTGCCGCCGCATACGCTCGAACTCGAAATCACCGAAAGCGTCGCCATGCAGGATGCCTCGCGTGCCGGCGAAATCATGGCGCGCCTGAAGGCACTCGGCATCCAGCTCGCCATCGACGATTTCGGCACCGGTTACTCTTCGCTGGCGTACCTCAAACGCTTTCCCATCGATATTCTGAAAATCGACCAGTCCTTCGTGCAGGACGTCAACGACGACGAAGACGACGCGGCGATCGTGCGGGCGATTCTGGCGTTGGCGCGCTCGCTTAAACTCGCCGCGCATGCCGAGGGAATCGAGACTGCGGAGCAGGCGATTTTCATGCTTCAGGAAGGCTGCGAACGACTGCAGGGTTACCTGTTCGGCAAGCCCGCACCGGCCGAAGAACTGCTCGCGCTGTTGATGACCACTTCCCGGCATCCCGCGCTGCATCGTATCGGGCCGCCCGAAGTACCTTAGCCCGGCGCGTCCGGCAGGCGAAACCAGAAACAGGCGCCCGCGTCCGGCGCACCTTCCGCCCACACCGACCCGCCGTGGCGTTCGACGATGCGCTTGACGATGGTGAGGCCGACCCCCGATCCCTCGAAATCGCTTGCGCGATGCAATCGTTGCAGCGGCTGAAACAGCCGGTCGCCGCCTTGCGCATCGAAACCGACCCCGTTGTCTCGCACGTAAAAAGCGGGACCGCGCTCGTTGTTTCGCTCGCAACCGAACTCGACCCGCGGCGCATCGATACGGCGGCTGAACTTCCAGGCGTTGTCGAGCAGGCGCTGCAGTACCGCATGCAGCAGATATCGATCGCCCCATGCCGGCGCGTGCGCGGGCGCAATCAGCTCGATCCCGGGGCCGGCCGTGCGCGCCTCGTTCAAGTCGGCGGCAATCGCGCGCGCCATTTCCGCAAGATCGAGCGGTTCGGGATGCAGTTCGACGCGATTGAAGCGCGACAGTTGCAACAGGTCGTCAAGCAATTGCGACATGCGCCCGGTGGCCGTCACGATGCGCGGCAGATACTGCCGCGCACTCGCCTCGAGCATGCCCGGCTCGCTTTCAAGCAACACTTCGCTGAACCCGCCGATGGCCCGCAGGGGCGCGCGCAAATCATGCGACACCGCATAGGCAAAGGCATCGAAATCCGCGCGCGCCGAATCGAGATCGCGCTGCAGCGCGACGACGCGGGGATCGTCCTCGCTCGATGCAGTGGTTTGAGGCACGGCGAGTCCGAGAACCACGCCGATCAGGTGGCGCGCGCCGTCGCCGCCGTCGGCCACGCGGCCGCGGATCGTAAGCCATGCCGTCCCCGCCTCCCCTGCGCATTCGAGCGAGAACGGCGCTCCGTTCTCGCACGCACGCCGCAGCGCCCGGGCGAACGCCGGCCGCGCGTCCGCCTGGACGCAGGCCACCAGTTCCTCCACGTTCCCGGGCAGGCCGCCCAGTAACGCGGGAGCTCCGAGACAGACAAAGCTGTCGCGCTCGAGATTCCAGTCCCAGGTCACGAAGCCGGTATCAATATCCGACGGCTGCGCAACGGAAAAAATCGAATGCATATTCATAGCCGAGCAAGCGAATCACACAAGAGAATCGGCCGGTGTCGAACCCGGTATCGGCGGCAAATGTAGCGCGACATACACGAAGGCGCAGGCGCCGGCACGAATCGCCCGCGCCATTCCTTCAAGATGCCCTATCGTCAAGCAACTGATTGGCCCAGTGCAGCGCAGCCCATTCCAGCCGCAATAAATCGCTCTTGGCCAGCCGCAGGGCGACCAGATGCCGATCCACCTCGTGACGTTGCGCGGTTTCGAGCAACTCGACCAGGCTCAACAGGCGACCAAGGCGGCCGCTGCCGTCGAGCAGTGCGTCGCGCACCTCATCGGCGACGTTCAATTGCTCGATGATCTGCGACCGCGGAAACCCCAGCAGCACATCGACCAGCGACAGCATACCGGTCATGAAGGCGTAATCGTGATACTGCTCGCCGCTCGGATCCTCATGCCAGGCGAGGCTTTCCATCAGGCGTCCGCGCATCGCCGCGGTCTGCAACAACGGCGACATGACAAATCGATCGGTACGCTCGCCGGTATAGAGGAGCAACTGCAACCACACCTGCAATTGACGACGGCCAAGCATGACCAGACCATGCTTGATGGAAGCGATCTTGGTCGGCAGTCCGGCGGCAGCCGAGTTCACCAGTCGCAGGAGGTTGTAGCCGAGTTGCGGATTGCGCTTGAACTCCTCTTCGATCTCCGGCAGTTCGGCGTCGTTGTAAATCAACGCAAGCAGCCGCAGCATGCTGCCGCGCGCGCGCGCCGACCGCTTCGCGCTGAGCAATTCGGGGCGGGCGAAATGATAGCCCTGGAACAGATGCAGGCCGGCTTCGCGACAGTGCAGAAACTGCGCTTGGGTTTCGACTTTTTCCGCGATCAGCATCACACCGTTTCGGCGTAGCGGTGCACAGACCGCGTCGAGCCGATCGAGACTGACATCGGCGAGATCGATCTTCACCATGTTGACCAGCGGCAGCAGCGGTTCGATGCGCGCGAAATCGCCGACGTAATCGTCCAGCGCGAATTCGAAGCCGCGCTCGCGCAGATCGCGGCAGCGGTCGACAAGCGCTCCGTCAATGGCGGCGGATTCGAGGATTTCGAGCACGATCTGCTCGGGTCGCAGCAGATCGAGCAACTGACTGGAAAGAAACTGCGTGTCGACATTCAGGAAGCCGCGCAAACGTCCGAGCACCTGCTGAATGCCCATTTCATTAAGCACATTGCCGACGACTGTGCCGGTCGCGCGCATGCCGTCGCTTACCTCGGCCGGCCCATCGCCTGCGCGAAACAGCAGTTCGAAACCATACAGATCGCCTTCGCGATCGACGATCGGCTGACGCGCCAGATAGACGTTTTCCATTGCCCGCAGCCTCCCCGTGTTGCGACCGCCGCTACGATCGGGTGCGCTACACCCGTATGCCCTGTTTGCTGCTCGCGCCCAGGTGCGCGAACACCCGCGTCGCGATTTCGCGCAGCGGCGCGATTTCATGCACCGCCCCGACCGCGACCGCTTCGCGTGGCATGCCGTACACCACGCACGACGCTTCATCCTGCGCGATGTTGTAAGCGCCGGCCTCTTTCATTTCAAGCATCGCCTGAGCCCCGTCCTTGCCCATGCCGGTCATCATGATGCCGACTGCATTCTGCCCGACCACCGTCGCGGCCGAGCGAAACAGCACTTCGACTGAAGGCTTGTGGCGATTGACCGGCGGGGCATCGGACAGCGCGGTGAGATAGTTCGCGCCGCTGCGCTTGACCAGCAGATGCTGCGCGCCGGGAGCGATATAGGCATGCCCCGGCAGCACCCGCTCGTTGTGCTCGGCTTCCTTTACGGTGATCCTGCACAGTCCGTCCAGACGCCGCGCGAAAGCCTCGGTGAAGCCGACCGGCATGTGCTGTGTAACCAGTACGCCGGGCGAATCCGGCGGCAACTGCGTGAGAAATTCGCGCAGCGCTTCGGTGCCGCCCGTGGACGCACCGATGATGATCAGTTTTTCCGTCGAGACGCGGCGATTGCCGATCGCGGCCGGCACATCGTCCGGCCGGGCCGGTGCACTGCGCTGCACGCGTGCCTTGGCGGCGGTACGGATGCGCTCGATGATCGCCTCGGCGCCTTCGGTCATACCCCGGGCGATTTCGAGCTTCGGCTTGGCGATGAAATCGATCGCACCCAACTCCAGCGCCCGCATGGTGACATCCGAACCGCGCTCGGTCAGCGTGGACACCATGACGACCGGCATCGGCCGCAACCGCATCAGTTTTTCGAGAAAGTCGAGGCCGTCCATTTTCGGCATTTCGACGTCGAGCGTGAGCACATCCGGATTGGTGGTCTTGATCAGTTCGCGCGCGGCATAGGGATCGGCCGCCGTGCCGACCACGGTCATATCGGGCACCGCGTTGATGATCTCGGTCATCAGCCTGCGTATCAGCGCGGAATCGTCAACCACCAGCACCTTGATGCGATTCATGCCTAACCCTTTTGAAACAGCTCGACGCTGCCTTCCACATGCGTGTCGGCCAGACGACGCAGATAGTCTTCCTCGCGCCGCAGCACCGTATCGTTGTGCAACGTACGCAACTTCTTCACCAGCACCCGCCCGCTGCGCGGGAAAAAATAGACCTTGCGCGCGCAATCGTCGAGCAGGTCGACCGCGGCGAGCGGCAGCCGCTCGCGTGCGATGTAATCGAGCACGAAATCGGCGTTGTGCGCGCCCACCTTGGTGTGGTGCATGCCCGACATGACGTTGCCGCCGCCGAACACCTTCGCTTCCAGATTGGCGCGCTGTGCGCCGCGCTTGAGCAATTCGTTCAACAACATTTCCATGGCATGCACGCCATAGCGCGCGGAGGGTGCGCACACGCCGTATTGCTCCTCGCCGTTCTTCGGCAGCATGAAATGATTCATGCCGCCGATGCCCGTGACCTTGTCGCGCACACAGGCTGCGACGCATGATCCCAGCACGGTGACGAACACCACATCGTTGCTCGAGACATAGAATTCGCCCGGCAGAATCTTTGCCGCCTGCATGCCGAAGCGCGCATCGAAATAGGTATTCGGCGCCGCCGCTTCCGGTGCGTCGTCGGGCGTGGCGCGCGATCTGTTACCGGCCGACATCGATCGTCCTGCCATACACAGTCTTCCCGCGTGCGAGAAACAGATCGCGCGCGTGGTAGAGATTTTCCGAATGACCGACGAACAGCAGGCCGTCGGGCTTGAGCAAGGGGGCGAATTTTTCCAGGATGCGGTACTGCGTCGCCTTGTCGAAATAGATCATCACATTGCGACAGAAGATGGCATCGAAGCCGCCGCGCACGTCCCATCGCGCATCGAGCAGGTTGACGCGGCGGAAGGCCAGCAACGCCTGCAGTTCCGGCTTGATGCGCACCCTGCCCTCATGCGAGCCGCGACCGCGCAAAAAATGCCGCTGCTTGATGCTCTCGTCGAGCTTGGCGATGCGCTCCGCGTCGTATACGCCGGCGCGCGCAACGTCGAGCACATTGGTGTCGATGTCGCTGGCGAGGATTTTGATGCGCGCGGCAGCGCCGGGCAGCGCATCGAGCGCCGTCATTGCGATCGAGTACGGCTCTTCCCCGGTGGAGGCGGCGCAGCACCAGATGCCGATGTCGGGCTGGTCACGCCGTTGGCGCAGCAAATCGGCCAGCACCGGAAAATGATGCTCTTCGCGAAAGAACGCGGTGAGATTGGTGGTCAGCGCATTGACGAACTCCTGCCACTCCGGCGTGTCCGCGCCTGCCAGCCCGTCCAGGTACTCGGCGAAACTGCGCTTGCGCAGCACGCGCAGCCGGCGCGACAGGCGGCTGTACACCATGTTCTGTTTGCTGGGATTGAGATGGATGCCGGCGCGCGCGTAGATCAGTTTGCGCACACGATCGAAATCGTGTTGCGAGAAATCGAACTCCCGCTCCGTGATCCACTCGGAAAGCTGCACACCTGTGTTCATCGACGACACCGACTCCTTGGACCTGCGGGCCAAAGATCGCACCGCCGGGCCGGGGCCACTTCAAACTAAAAGGCCGCCCCGTGCGGGGCGGCCGGTAAGGCTCAGAACTCTTCCCATTCGTCGCCGCCGCCGGCGAGCGCGACTTTCCTGCCGGATGACACCGCGGGGGCGGCAGCCATCTTGAGCGGCAGGCGCTCGACATTGCTCGGCCGATCCGCGCTGCGACGTTCCGCTTCCGGCCACGCGGCCGACGCCGCTTCGCCGTCTCCCGAGAGCTTGAACGCGGCCACTGCCTGCGCCAGCGTGCTCGCCTGGTCTTTCATCGACTCGGCCGCGGCCGCAGCCTGCTCCACCAGCGCCGCGTTCTGCTGCGTCACCTGGTCCATCTGCGTGATTGCCTGGTTGACCTGTTCGATGCCCGAGCTTTGCTCCATGCTCGCCGCGGTGATCTCGGCCATGATGTCGGCCACACGCTTCACCGACGTGACGATATCTTCCATCGTCCGGCCGGCGGTATCGACCTGCTTCGAGCCCTGCTCGACCTTGCTCACCGAGTCCTCGATCAGCGTCTTGATCTCCTTGGCCGCCGCAGCAGAGCGTTGCGCGAGGCTGCGCACCTCGGATGCGACGACCGCGAAGCCGCGCCCCTGCTCGCCCGCGCGCGCCGCTTCCACCGCTGCGTTGAGCGCAAGAATGTTGGTCTGGAAGGCGATGCCGTCGATCACGCCGATGATGTCGGCGATCTTTTTCGAGCTTGCGGTGATGCCGTCCATGGTGGCGACGACTTCGCCCACCACCGCCCCGCCCTTGCTCGCCACTTCCGACGCCCCTGCGGCCAGTTGATTGGCCTGCTTGGCGTTCTCGGCGTTCTGTTTCACCGTCGCGGTCAGCTCTTCCATCGCGCTGGCGGTTTCTTCCAGGCTCGACGCCTGTTCTTCCGTACGCGAACTCAGATCCTGGTTGCCCGCCGCAATCTCGGAACTCGCGCTGTTGATCGCCTTCGACGCTTCGCGAATGTCGCCGACGATGCGCGTGAGTGTCTGCACCATTTGATGCATGGCGCCTTCGAGCTGTGCCGTTTCATCCTTGCCTTCGATCACGATGTCGTGATCGAGATCGCCCTTGGCGACCGCTTGGGCGACTTCCAGCGAATCGCGCAGCGGCTTGACGATGGCACGCGTGACATACCAGGCGCCAAGCGCGGCCAGCAATGCGGCGACGAGCAGGCCGCCGATCATCAGCATGCCGGTGCGCTGGTTGCCCGCGATCATTTCCTCCGACTGCGCGTCGATGCGCTGCTCCTGATAGCCGGTAAATTCGTCGAGACTCTTCTTGTAGTTCGCGACCACGGGCAACAGCACGGTCCGGTACTGATGGCTCGCTTCATCGAAACGGGATTGGCGCATCAAATCGATGACCTCGTTACGTTGCTTGATGAACGCTTGACGATTGGCCTTCATCGTTCCGTACAGCTTCAACTCGCCTTCGTTGACCACCAGCGCGTCGAGTTTCTTGATCGTCTCCGCATTCTGGGAGCGATTGGCGTTCATCTTCGTGAACAACTCTTCGATATGGCTGAAATCCTGACTGATCATCATCTCGGCGACGATCTGCATGTTGCCCTGGCCGTTCTCGGCGACCGAGTTCGCATGCATCATCTTGACGACGTTCTCGTCCTTGATGACGCGCGCCATTTCGCCGTTGTTTGCATTGCTCTGCATCGCCAGTACGACGACGACGATGAACAGTCCGACCACCAGGCTGAACGCCACAGCGAGCTTGGCGCCGATTTTCAAGTTTGAAAATTTCATGATTACCTCTCCCGACTTAATCGACCGTCAAGCGGCCACGGATTCCTCGGTGCCGGCATCGATCAACGCCAGGTCGCCGCTTGTCATCAACTTCTCGATATCCAGCAAGATCAACATGCGCTCTTCGATTGCCCCCAGGCCGGTGAGATAGCGCGTATCCACCGTCGCGCCGAAATCGGGCGCCGGACGGATCTGTTCGGTCGTCAGCGCAATCACGTCCGATACGCCATCCACCACCACGCCCATGGTGCGTCCGTGCAGATTGAGGATGATCACCACGGTGAACTGGTCGTAGCTCGGTTCGCCGAGCTTGAAGCGGATACGCAGATCGACGATCGGCACGATGGTGCCGCGCAGATTCATGACGCCCTTGATGTACGGCGGCGTGTTGGCGATGCGGGTCACCGCGTCATAGCCGCGGATTTCCTGCACCTTGAGAATGTCGATGCCGTATTCTTCGTTGCCCAGCGCGAAGGTCAGGAATTCCCCGCTCTGTGTGTCCGCGGATTCGCGTGTGTCGTTATGCGACATGATGTCCTTTCAGTGTCGGCTCATCCGGACCAGCGTCGGCACGTCGAGAATCAACGCGACGCCGCCGTCACCGAGGATGGTGGCCCCGGACACGCCGGGAACCTTGCGATAGTTGGCTTCGAGACTTTTCACCACGACCTGCTGCTGACCGAGGAGCTCATCAACCAGGAAGGCGTTCTTCACGCCTTCGGACTCCACCACCAGCATGATTCCTTCGCGCGCATCCGGATTGCGCACGCTGCCCGGGAAGATGTCATGCAGCGACACCACCGGCAGATATTCGTCGCGCACTTCGACGACATAACCGCCGCCGGCGACGGAGCGCACGGCGCGGCTCGAAGCCTGCAGCGACTCGACCACCGTGGCCAGCGGAATGATGTAAACGTCGTCGCCGACACCGACCGACATGCCGTCGATGATCGCCAGCGTGAGCGGCAGTCGAACCATCGTGCGTGTGCCGTAACCCGAGGCGGATTCGATTTCCACCGTACCGCCCAGTTCGGCGATGTTGCGCTTCACCACGTCCATGCCGACACCGCGCCCGGAGACGTCGGTAATGGCGTCCGCGGTCGAAAATCCCGCCTCGAAAACCAGCATCCACACTTCGGCGTCGGTCATCGCGTCATGCACGGCGAGGCCGCGCTCGCGCCCCTTGGCAAGGATTTTTTCCCGATCGAGGCCTTTGCCGTCGTCGATCACCTCGATGAGAATGCTGCCGCCCTGATGCGCCGCGCGCAGCGTGACCGAGCCTTGCGCCGGTTTGCCCGCGGCAGTGCGCACGTGCGGCATCTCGATGCCGTGATCGACCGAGTTGCGAATCAGATGCGTCAGCGGATCGGCGATCTTCTCGATCAGTCCCTTGTCGAGTTCCGTGGCTTCGCCTTCGGTATTCAGTTGCACCTGCTTGCCGAGCTTGCTCGCCAGATCACGCACCATGCGCGGAAAACGCTTGAACACGAAACCGATCGGCAGCATGCGGATCGACATCACCGATTCCTGCAGGTCGCGCGTATTGCGCTCCAGATCGGCCATACCGTTGAGCAGGTTCTGATACAGCAGAGGATCGAACTGCGACACCTGCTGCGCCAGCATGGCCTGCGTGATGACGAGTTCACCAAGCTGATTGATGAGCTGATCGACCTTTTCGACACTGACGCGGATCGAAGCGTTGTCGCCCTGCGCGTTGTGCACGGTCTTGTCGGTATCGCGCCGGCCGGCGCGTACGGGTTCGGCGGCCGGTTGATCGCTGGCACGGCGACCGTGCTGCTGCGCCGGCACCACCGCGGCGGTCGACGCGGCGGCCGGCACGTCGCTGAACAAGCCGTAACCCTGGTCCGTGCTCGATGCTGCCGCCGGCGGCGCATCGGGCAGGTCGGCGAAGAAGCCGAAACCGTCATCGGCAATCTCTTTCGATGCCGGCCCGGGTTCGTCCTCGAAGAAGCCGTAGCTTTGGTCCTGCGCGGCGTCCTCGATAATGACAGCGTCCGTTTCGCACACGAAAGCGAACAGATTGCGCACTTCCTTATTCGCCGCGCGCGTGCGCAAGCGCAAGGTGCGCATGTCGCCGTTGCGCTCGAGCGGGGTCAACAGCTCGCCGATCTGTGCGAGCATCGATGCGAGATCGTCGAGCGCAGCCTGGTCGACTGCGCCGCCGGGCACCGGAAAGGCGATCGACAATTCCCGGCCGGCCGAAGGCGCCGTGGACGCAGCCTCGATTTCGGCCAGCATCAGTGCGCGTATGCGCTCGCAAATGCCCTCGGCGTCCGGCACATCATCGCTCTGGCCGCGATGGCGCGCGAGTTGCAGTTTCAGTACATCGCCCGCGACGAGCAGCGCGTCGACCATGTCCGGCGTCAACGGCAGTTCGTTCTTGCGTACCTTGTCGAGCAGGGATTCGAGTTCATGCGTCACCGCGGTCATGTCGGTGAAACCGAAAGTTCCGCTGCCGCCCTTGATCGAATGGGCGGCACGAAAAATGGCATTCAGTTCGTCGGACGTGGCGGCGAGCGGATCGATCGACAGCAGGAGACTTTCCATTTCGCCCAGATGTTCCTCCGCTTCCTCGAAGAACACCTGATAGAACTGGCTCATGTCGATCGGCGATGACTCGCCGGACTGTACGCTGCTCATCTCCGCTTCCTCGTTAACCGATGACCTTCTTCACTACTTCGAGCAACTTGGCCGGATCGAAGGGTTTCACCAGCCAGCCGGTCGCGCCGGCGGCCTTGCCGTTCGCTTTCATCGCGTCGCTCGATTCCGTCGTCAGCATCAGGATCGGCGTCGTGGCGTATTGCGGCATGGTGCGCAGCGCCTTGACCAACGTGAGGCCGTCCATCTTCGGCATGTTCTGATCGGTCAACACCAGATTCACCGCCGCGCCCTTGGCCTTGACCAGTCCTTCCTCGCCATCGCCCGCTTCGACGACGTTGTAGCCGGCACCCTTCAGCGTGAATGCCACCATCTGCCGTATGGATGCCGAATCGTCTACGGCGAGTACCGTTTTGCTCATCGTTGCTCCTGTCTGTCCTGTATTGGCATCGTCAGAACAGCTCGATATCGCCGCTCGCCATTTCTTCCTGGCGCACGGGATTCCGAGCGGTGCGTGTGCGGATGTCGTTCATGCGCGCCTGTATCTGCTCGATCGCGGCACGCGCCTGTGTCAGCGACTGCTCGTCATCGACCGCGCAGGCGGCCTGCGCCAATGCCTCCGGCAGGCGCGTGATTTCAGCCAGGCTCTCCTCGATTTCAGCGACGCGCTTGCGCGCGTGATTGAGCAGTTGCGTCGCCATGTCCTGAAACTGCAACGCCGTCACCGCCGCATTGACGTTGGCTTCGACTTCGCGCGCGATGTGGCCCAACTGTTCGACGCTCGTTTCCATGGTCGTGTTGACGCGCTGCACCTCGCTCATGGTCTGATCGACGCGCTGTTTGGAAGCCATGGCGGCATCCATGTCGCGCGCCGCCATCTTGTGGATCGAGCGCTCGGTTTCCTGAATGGACGCGTGCATGCGTTCCATATCGTCGCGAATCTGCGCGCTGAAATCCTTGGTGCGGTCGGATAGTGCGCGGACCTCCTCGGCAACCACGGCGAAGCCGCGCCCCGTCTCGCCCGCACGCGCCGCTTCGATCGCGGCATTCAGCGCCAGCAGATTGGTCTGGCTGGAAATGCCTTCGATCTCGCCCAACACCGAAAGGATGCGATCGACCTGTACGCGAATGCTGTTGACGCGCTCGACCAGCGCGCCGGCGGTGCGGCCGTTTTCGACCATGCCGTCGACGAAGGCACGCAGTGTTTCCGAAGTTTCGGCGATGAAGCGGTCGAGCGAGACAGCGTTTGCGCTCTTGCCGTCGCCCAGTTCGCCGCGCGTGATGGAGACCGCGACGCTCTGCTGATTCACGCTGTGACCGTGCAATGCGTTGAAGCTGTCGACCAGTTTGGCGATGGCATCGCCGAGGATGCCTTCAAGTTGCGTCAGTTCCAGCTTGACGGCGCTGCACTGCGTGCCGAATTCACCGGTGCATTCGGTCAGCGCCTGCTCGGCCTGCGCCGCGATGGCGGTCACTCGTTGTCGCGCTTCCTCACTATGCAGCGCATGCGCGCGTTGAGTGCGACGTTCATGCGCGGCGATGAAGACCACCCACCCGACTGTGACAAGCGCAAGCATGCCGAGCGCGATGGCGCGCTCGCCGTTCGTCGCCACGATCGCTGCCGCCGCGACGCTCACCGCTATTCCTTGAAAATACAGCTGTTTGCTCATCTAGATTGGTTCCGCTGAATGACGCCATCAATGCGCGCGCCCGTTGTCGTGTCCTACGCGCAAAGACCTCTACGGAGAAACGCATCGCTTTTATGCGATGGCGATTATTGAGTGTTCTATCGGCGTCACATCACGGAAATAAAGGGGTGATATGAGGTTTAATCGTGCGGCTGTTCACGCTTTGCCGACGCGGATACCGCGAACCCAGGTGCCAAGCGCACGAAAACGCGGCACCATCAGGTTGTAGGCTAACGAGCCCGTGTCTATTAAGAGAAAAACCCAACCAGGTCGAGCAGAGCTGCACGTGCGCGCATCGATATGAACAAGGCGCTGCTGAGCTGCGATGCCCCCAAAAGACCTGGTCCGCGACGATAATGAAAGGGACGGGCCTCGCTTATAAATACGCCTCGGGGCGCACACGGCCGTACGAGCTATAGGACAAAGAACAATGCAACAGGCTGCTTCCGCGACGCGATTCGCGCCGGCAGATATCGAGCGGCATCGGGAGCGCGACATGGGTCAGGCCGTCGAATTACGCCCGCTGCGCGTGCTCGTGGTGGAAGATTCCGAATACGATTACGAACTGCTGCTGGTCGCGCTGAGCCGCGCCCGCTATGCCGTGACGGCGCTGCGCGTGGAAGATGAAACCGCCATGCGCGAGGCGCTGGCCGGCAAGCGCTGGGATGTGATCATTTCCGATCATCGTCTGCCGACGTTTTCGGCGCACGCCGCGTTGCGCACGCTCCAATCGTGCGGTCACGACGTGCCCTTCATCATCGTCTCCGGCGCCATCGGCGAGGACGCAGCGGTGGAAGCGATGCAGTCCGGCGCGGACGACTACATTCTCAAGGATCGCCTGGCGCGTCTGGTTCCCGCCATCGAGCGTTCGATGAAAGCGGCCGAAGCGCGCCTGCGTCAACGTGCGGCGGAAGCGGCGCTACGCGAATCCGAAGCGCGCTTACGCGCCATCGCCGGCAATCTGCCGGGCATGCTGTTCCGCATGCATACCGACGCTGAAGGATCGCCGCTGTCATTCACCTACGCCAGCGAAGCGTCACTCCCCCTATTCGGCTTGGCGCCACAGGCTTTCCTCGATGATGCGCAGTGTCTGCATCGGCTGATTGTCGATACGGAGCGCGCGCGCTTCAACGCCGCCCTCGGGCACGCCGCGCTTGCGCGCTTCCGTCTGTGCTGGGAAGGCCGCGCCATGGCGCCGGATCATAACGGCGAGCGGCCGTTGCGCTGGATTCAGATCGAAGCGAGTCCGCGCGCCGGCGATGCGCCCGACATCGTTTGGGACGGCTTGATCAGCGATATCAGCGCACTGAAGCAGGCACAGGGCGCGCTGTATTCGTCGCGCGACGAATTGCGCCGCCTGTCCGGCCACCTCGAGCGCGTCAAGGAACAGGAACGCGCCCGCATCGCACGCGAAATCCATGACGATATCGGCGGCACGCTGACGGGCCTGCGCGCCGATTTCGCATGGATCAAAAAAAGATATCTCGGCGACCCCGGCATGGCCGAAAAACTGGAAAGCATGGGCACGCTGCTCGATTCGGCGATGCAGGCGAGTGTGCGAATCGCGCGCGACCTGCGGCCGCCCATCCTCGATTTCGGCTTCGCCGCCGCCATAGAGTGGCAAGCCATGGATTTCCAGAAACGCGCCGGCGTGCAATGCCGCTTTCGCTGCACGCAGGAGATCACGCTGGATGCCGATCGCGCCACGGCGGTGTTTCGTATCTTCCAGGAACTGCTGACCAACATCGCCAAGCACTCGCATGCGTCGCAGGTCGAGATCGTGCTGCGCGCGGATGAGTCGCTAGTGCGTCTTGAAGTTGACGACAATGGTGTCGGACTGACCGAAAGCGACCGCAGCAAGCGCGATTCATACGGCATTCGTGGCATGATCGAACGCGCACGCGAATTGAACGGCCGCCTCGTTTTTCATCGCCCCCCGCGCGGCGGCACGCACGCGCTGCTCGAACTGCCTGTGGCGGGACAATAAGAAATGTCTGAGTAAGTACAGAGAATGGTCGCAAGTGCGGGACCGCGAAGGGTGGAGCAGGTTCCATCGGTGAAACCGATGGATGCGACCCCGCAGCGGGCTGTGACGGGCCGGGCACTAGCGGCGATTTCGATCAATCAACCTTAATCAGAGCTTCCATAAGGAGAAGGTTTTGATTCGAGTGGTGGTCGCTGACGATCACGCGGTCGTCCGCAAGGGTCTGACGCAAATTCTGTCGGACACTGAAAATATCCGCGTGGTGGGCGAGGCACCCAACGCCGCAGAGGCGGTGCGTTTGCTTCGACAGACGCCTTGCGATGTGCTGCTGATGGACGTCTCCATGCCCGGCAAGAACGGCATTGAAGCGCTCAAGGTCATCCGCGACGAATTTCCGCAGGTGCGCGTGCTGATCCTGTCCATGTATCCCGAGGACCAGTTCGGCGTGCGGGCGCTCAAGGCCGGTGCATCGGGTTATCTGACCAAGGACAGCGCGCCGGAGAAACTGATCGAAGCGGTCGAACGCATCGTTTCCGGCAAGCGCTTCATCACGCCCGAGCTGGCCGAACTGCTCGCCGAAAGCATGGGGCCGAACAGTGAGATTCCGCCCCACCAGACGCTCTCCGATCGAGAATTCCAGACCTTGCGCTTGATTGCCTCGGGCAAGAAGCTGTCCGAAATCGCCAACTCGCTGGCGTTGTCGCCGAAGACGGTCAGCGTATATCGCACCCGTCTGCTGGAAAAAATGCGCCTCACCAACAACGCCGAGCTGACTCATTACGCCATCAAGCACGGCTTGGTGGATTGAAAAAAGCAGTCGAGAGTAAAGGCAGTCAGAAGAACGTGCTGGATTCCCGTTTGCACGGGAATGACGCGTCCATCGTCATTCCCGACAAGCGGCGTAGCCGCGCGATCGGGATTCCAGTGCGGCGATCGAACCTTCAAGCAAGCGGCACCGGCACCTCCGCCTGCACCACCTGATTCTTGCCTTGCCGTTTAGCCAGATACAGCGCCGCGTCGGCGCGATCGATAGTGTTGTGTTGATCTTCGCCGGGACGTCGTTCGGCAACGCCGGCGCTGAAGGTAATGAGCAGGCGCTCGTTGTCGTGCATGAAGAAATGCCGCGTCAGTTCGCGCTGCGTGCGCTGCATCACGGCAGCCGCGTCGTCGATGCCGGTGTCCGGAAGCAGGATGACGAATTCTTCACCGCCGTAACGCGCGATGATGTCCGACGGCCGCAACGCCCTGCGCACCACATTCGCCAGGTGAATGAGCGCCTGGTCGCCGGTAGCGTGCCCGTAGCGGTCGTTCAACGCCTTGAAATCATCCACATCCAGTATTGCCAGACACAGCGACGAGGTCTTGCGCTCGCTGCGCGCCGCTTCGACGATAAAGGCTTCGGCGAGCCCGCGTCGATTAAGCGCACGGGTCAGGTTGTCCTCGCGCACGAGCTGGCTGATGGATTGCAGTTCCTGTTCCAGCGCGCGGACCTTGGCCTCCTGCTCGGCAGCGGTATGGCGGGCGAGTTGCAACTCGTCGTAATTGCGCTGCATGTCCGCCTGGATGCCGCGTGTTTCGCGCGTCAGATGCTCGACGATCGTACCGATGCGGTGGATGTCGTCGGTCTGCGCAAGATCCGCCGCGAATGCCGCCAGGCGCTGCTGATAGTCGCCGGTATCGGCCGCCATGGCGCCGAGCCGATCGATGAATGTGGTCAATACGCTTTTAAGTGCATGCTTCGCCTCGTCGAGCGAAACCTTGACCGCAGCCTGCCGATACAACACCCGCCTGAAACTGCGTTCGGCGTCGCGCAGGCTTCGTTCGTTGATGGGCCCTGCCAGCACTTCCCGCATGTGCTCGACCTGGCCCGATACCCAGCTCTCGTCACCGACCAGTTCGCCGAGATTTTCCACCATCAGGCGCAATAACGCGCCCAGTCCTCCGATTACGCGATCGGGTCCTTCGCCGGAAATTTCAAGCCTGTACCAGAAATTTTTCAACGATTGCGACAGGCGTTCGATGTCGGCGGCGGTGCTCGCCCAATGTGCCGCCTGAATGATCGCGTGCGCTTCGGCGGCGAGTTTGGGCGAGTGCGACAGCCGCTCCATGACGCCGCGCTCCATCGTGTCGGCCACCAACCAGAGCACCTTGCGCAGCAGATCCTTGCCGCTCGGTCCCGCCATGGGGGTATTGAGGGCCAGCAAACGCAATTCGTCGGAACGCGTGAGAAGTTCGCTCGCCGCGGGCTGCGGTTCGCCGAGCGACAGATCGATCGGCGACACCGGCGTGCCGCCCGCCCAGGATCTGAGCAGCCCGGTGAGCCGCATATGCAATTTGGTCGAGTCGCCCGCGAACGCCGTCAGCACGTGGTCCAGCATTTCGCGCTTGCGCGCGTCTGTCAGACCTGCGTGTCGCGTTTCGAGCTGCTTCAACAGCGTGCGCAACAATGGCGCCCACTCCGGCCCGCGCACCGCCACCTCGATCAGCGTATCGAGTTGCCCGCGCGCATTTCCCCAGTCGCACTCGGTCAGGGCCTGCGCGAGCAGACGACCGTAGGGTTGTAGCGCGCCTTCGCGCTTGGACAGATCGACGGCGAAGCTTTCCAGCAGGCGCAGCACGACCGCGCCGGATTGGTCGTTGCTTCCGGCGATTTCGCAGTACACCTCGGCATAGTTGTCGGGCGTGGGCGCGATGCGCCGCTGAGCCAGCCGGCGCAATGCCTCGCGTGCGATATCGGAAGGCGCTTGTTGTCGTTGGTTGGGTGCCATGTTCCGAGTCGTAAAAACGCGGCGGAATCCGCCGCACATGCAAAGATAGCTAGTTCACAGGTAATTGAACAAGGACAGCGTGCTCATCCGTTGATAACTCAGTTGCGCGGCCTCCAGCGCCGTCTGTTCGCGCGCGAACTGGGTCAGGGCCGCTGCATAGTCGAGGTCGAGCAGCTCGGAGAGTTGCTCGTCGTAATGCAATGCGTTGTCCTGAACCGCGTTGCCGAGCGAATCCAGCTCTCGCAGGCTCGCGCCCATCGATGTGCGCACGGTCAGCACACGGTCCAGCGCGCGATCGACGTTGGCCAGCGAACGCTCGACCCCCTCGGTATAGCGCGCGCGCGCCGCGCCGTCGGACAGCGGCATGTCGAGCACCGCGACCGCTTCGTTGAGCATGTCGAACACACTCTGGTTTTGCGCCGGCGCAAGGGTGAAGGCGTCGCCGTCAGCCGGTACGCCGCTGATCTCCACTTGCATGTTGCCGATGACGATCGCCGCACCGCTCACATAATCGGCCGCCGGTTGCGATATGCCCGTCGCGGTGTTGGTCACGACATAAGTCGTCACGCCGGCCGTCACATCGAATGTGATCTGATGATCATCGATCGGCAGCGCAACCGGCCCGGCCGTCCGTCCGGTGCTGATCACACCCGTGCCCGTATTTCCCAACGGAACGGTCTGCGACGCAGTAATGAATGTGCCGTTGCCCTGGCGGATGCGCTCGAACAGTTCGACCCCGTTTTCACTGATCGTGATGGAACGCCCCGCATCGACCTGCAATTCGCGCCGCCCCTGATCGCCGTTGTAGGCCGCGCCGGTCTGTGTGGGCGTGAACGGTTGCGCCTGCTCCTGATAGCCGGAGAAAAGATAACCGCCCGCGCCGTCGCGGGTATTCGCCAGACCGATCAGTTGGCTGAGTTTGGCTTTGAGTTCGAGCGCGATGCTCTGCCGGTCCTGATCGGCCAGCGTGCCGCTGCCGGCGTTGATCAGCAGCACGCGCGCGTCCTGCAGCACGTCACCGATGTTGCCGAGCGTCGATTCCGCCAAACCGAGCGCATCGCGCGCTGCCGCCTGGTTGGCGCCGTACTGCGCGTTCAATGCCTTGGCTTGCGTGGTTTCGACTGCGCGGCTGGCTGCGACCGGGTCATCGGACGGCTTCATCACGCGCTTGTTCGCCGCGATGTGCTGTTGCGTATCGAGCAGACTCGATTGCTGCCGCTGCATCGCCTCCAGCCCACGCTGGAAAATCATCCCGGTGCTGACTCGCATGACTACCTCATGATTTCCAGAATGCTGTCGAACAATGTACCGGCGATGGCAATCACCTTGCCGGAGGCCTGATACGCCTGCTGATAGCGCAACAGATTGGCCGCCTCTTCGTCCAGGTTCACGCCGGATACCGATTCGCGCGCGGCGAGCGTTTCGCGCAGCATGCCGGCCTGCGCATCGGCTGTGATCTGCACTTCGCGCGTCTTGTTGCCGATGCTGGCAACGAGCTGCGCATAGCCGCCCTGCAGGGTTGCGGTATCGCCGGCCAGCACACTGCGCGTCTGGATGCCGGCCAGCGCCAGGGCGTTGCGGTTGTCGCTGTCGCCGTTGGTGTTCGGACCGACGGTGAATGTGTCGCCATCGGCCGGCGTGCCGGTAATCGCGATTTCGATACCGTTGTAGCTGATGGTGTCGCCACTCGCATACGTTCCGTTTGCCAGCGGCGCCCCCGGCGGAACGCTGTTTACGTCATAAGTGGTCGCACTGGTGAAATCGATTGTGAAACTGACGATCGGTTGCACGAAACCCGCCGCAACGCTGCCCGTGCTGATAGTCGCGTTGCCGGTGTTGCCGAGCGACGCGGCGGTGCGAATCGGCGATGCCGCGGCGATGGCGTTGGTATCGTGAATCAGCAGCGCCAAGGCATTGGCGCCGTTGCGCGTCGGCTGAATGAGGAAGCTGTCGCCGGCCGACATGGAGCCGAACCCCGTGATGGTTAGCCCATCGACGTCGATACTTGGCGGAAGTGGCAAAGCAGCGAAACTTTGCGACGTGTTCTGCGGAAGCCGAGTCAGTGTGTAGTTCGATCCGTCATAGTGCAGCCGATAATCGCTGGTGGTCAGATCACCATGATCCGCAGCCGTCACACTGATGCTCGCGGCCGCAGAATTGTTCGAATTGCCATACCAGGCCGGTTGACCGATGGCGTAGTAATCCCCGCCCAGCGCACCGTTCAGATCCTGGCCGAGGTTGTGTTGCGCATTGAACTCCGATGCGAGCACCATGGCGATTCGCCCCAGCGCGTTGTGCGCTTCGTTCAGCGTCTGGTCGCGATAAGCCAACAGACCGCCAAGCTCGCCGCCTTCGAGATCGCCTGCGCGCAAGCGCATCTGGGTGCTGCCGATATTGAGCGCGATCTGTTTGTCGCGCGGGCTTTCCAGGTCGTCGACGACCGATAGCGTATTAGCGCGTTCGCGCACCACCAACGCCTGCCCGCTGCCGATGAAAACATTATAGCTGCCGTCGTCCTGTTCCACCACGTTGGCACGCACCAGCTTGCTCAGATCGCGCACAAGGGTGTCGCGCTGATCGAGCAGATCGTTCGGCTGCTGTACGCCGTTGCCTTGTGCGCCGTAGGTCGAGATGCGTTCGTTCAACTCGGCGATGCGCGCGGCGATGGAGTTGATCGAGGTGACGTTGGCCTGCAATTGACTGTTGACATCCTGGCGCGCCGCGGTCAGTTGCGCATCAAGCGACTTGAAGCGCGCCACCAACGCGCCGCTGGCCGAAAGCATGCTCTGCCGCGCAGCCGGATCGGCAGGATGCGAGGCGACTTCGTGCACCCCCTCGAAAAAACTGTCGATGGCCGACGACAACCCGGCATCGACGTCGCCCAGCAATTGATCGATGCGGCCGATCTGCGTGGCGTAGCGCTGCAAATGGCTCGCCGACGCCTGGGTCTCGCGTGCCTGGACTTCGAGAAACTGGTCGTACTGACGCTGGATCGTCTGGATGTTCGATCCCGCACCGAAGAAACCCACGCCCGTGTATTGCGGATTGTTGGTGCCCTGCACCACGGTCTGGCGACTGAAGCCGGGCGTGTTGACGTTGCTGATGTTGTGGCTGGTCGTCAACAGGCCCGCTTGCGCGCTGTTGAGGCCGGTGATTCCCACGCCAAAAATTGAGCTAGCCATTTATAGGACTCGGTTGTTCATCCGGATATCGACGAGGCGCCTTGAAACTTGAGCCGCCCGGTTTTGTTTCACGACACAGTTCACAAAGATCCTTGAACGCCAAAGGCACGGCTTCACCACGGAAACACAGAGGCACAGAGGAAAAAATTCGAACAAAGCTTTAAGGAAAGCCTGATCAACCGCCTTATCGTCATGCCCGCGCAGGCGGGCATCCAGTCTTTTCAATGCAGCACTGGATTCCGGGTCGCGCTCCGCTTGCCCGGAATGACAACTAACGCGATGTGTCGGCATCTCTCGGGGAGCTTAAGATTTCAAGCGTCTTCCTCTGTGTCTCTGTGGTAAAGGGTTTTCGCTTCTCCTAGCTGGTGGCGACCTTGGCGAGCAGCTGGTGATTAATGACCCGGGTCAGTTTTTCGGCATACAGCGGGTCGGTTGCATAGCCGGCGCGCTGCAAGCCTTGCGCGAATTGCGCGGCATCGCTACCCGCTTCCATTACCTTGGCGTAGCGCGGGTTGTTGCCGATCAGCCTGGCCCAGTCGGCGAAAGATTCGGCATAGGAATCGTAGGCGCGGAATTTCTCCACCACTTTCTGCGCCTTGCCGTCGACGTATTCGGTCGTCAGCACGTCGACCGTCTTGCCGGTCCAGCCGCGGCCTGCCTTGATGCCGAACAGGTTATGGCTCGGCGTGCCGTCGCTGCCCTGTATTTCGCGCTTGCCCCAGCCCGATTCGAGCGCCGCCTGACCAAGAACGAATTGCGCCGGCATGCCGGTCGCGCGTTCGGCTTCGCGCGCATGCGGCAGCATGCGATCGACGAAGGATTGCGGCGCGCCG
>JAKFDA010000070.1:0-4473 GCA_036676355.1 Nitrosomonadales bacterium
CGCCCGTCTGCAGATGCGCGAGATCGGCACTGCCCGCGTTGATCGTGGCACTACCGGTGAAGTCGGCGTTACCGCCCTGCAGGTGACCCGCCACTGTTGCGACGAGATTTTCACCGCCGACAAGCGTTGTGTACGTCGCGTTTCCGCCGACGTCGAGCGTCATGCGCCCATTCGTCGCCGTCAGCGCATTCACGTTCAGATCCGTGCCGGCGTTCAGCGTGAGGTGACGCGCCGCGATGGCCGAGCCACCACGGATCGCACCCGCCGCCGTACCGGTCAGATCGTTGCCGCTTACGAGGCTGGTGAAGTCGATGTCGCCACCCGCGTTCAGCAGCTGATCGCCGCCGGTCGTAAGGCTGCCGATGACTTGATTGCCGCTGGTCGTGACGCTCGCCGTCGTATCGGCCTGTCCGAACGTGACGTCAGCGTTCGCTGCATCGATCGTTAGTGATGTCGCGGCGATCACTTCGTCGATGGTGAGATCGCCCGTCGTCGTGACATTGGCGCTGGCGCCCGTCTGCAGATGTGCAAGATCGGCGTTGCCCGCATTGATCGTGGCACTACCGGTGAAGTCGGCGTTACCGCCCTGCAGGTGACCGCCGACCGTAGCGACGAAATTCTCACCGCCATTGACCGTCGTGTAAGTCGCGTCGCCGCCCGCATCAAGCGTCATCCGCCCGCCGCTCGTGAGGCTGCCGATGAGCTGATTGCCGCTGGTCGTGACGCTCGCGGTCGTACCTGCCAGTCCGAGCTTGACGTCAGCGTTCGACGCATCGATCGTTAGTGATGCCGCAGCGATCACTTCGTCGATCGTGAGATCTCCCGTCGTCGTGATGCTGGCGCCGCTGCCGGCCTGCAGATGCGCGAGGTCGGCGCTGCCCGCGTTGATCGCGGCGTTGCCGCTGAAGTCAGCGTCATCGCCTTGCATGTGACCGCCTACCGTTGCGACAAGGTTTTCGCCGCCGTCGAGCGTCGTGTACGTTGCGTTGCCGCCGGCATCGAGCGTCATGCGACCGCCGCTCGCGAGGCTGCCGATCGTCTGGTTGCCCGACGTCGTGACATTCGCCGCGCCGGTTACATCGGCCATGGTGATGTCGGCTGAAGCGGAATCAACATTCAACGCACCACCCACATTCAACGTGCCGGCTGTAAGCGCCGTTCCCGCTGTGAGGGTCTGGCTGCCGCCTGTTGCTACCGTGCCGAGCGTTTGCGCACCGGTGGTGTTGACGGTTGCATCGTCGCCTGCGTTCACCGTCGTGAGATTCGCCGAGCCGGCTTGCACATCGATCGATCCTGCAGTGGCACTCAGCGTCGTGCCGCTCACGACACCGGTGACGTCGAGATCGATATTGCCAGTGCTTTTAATCGTGCCGTAGCCAAGATTGCCATCGGCGACGACGTTGATGGCGCCATCAGCCGCAAGAATCTGAGTGGCCTGCGTGTCAGCGAGCAGATGCAGATCGATATTGCCCGTGGTTGCGCTCGCATCGAGATTCGGTGCCTCGACGCTCAGCACCTGCGCGCCGCTGCCGATCCCTTGTCCTGCGCGGAGCACGACATTCGCGCCCGCCGAAGCGGCCGTGAGATCGCTGCCGCCGTCGCCGACGATACGGCCCTGCGCGTCGATGTCGATCGCATCGCCGTTGGCGCGATGCGCGGTGATCTGCGCCACGCTGACGTCACCGTCCGCAACGATCTGCACATCTTCACCGGCTTCGATATGCGAACCAGCGCCCATGACGACGTTGTCTGCGGTGATAAGAATGCCGCCGGCCGTGCTGCGGGCTTTCGCGCCATCACCGAACACGACGTCGTCACCCGCCGCGTACTGCGCGTTGCCGCCGCTTTGCACATCGCCGCTGAGAGTCAGCGTGCCGACGGTCGTGATGCCGGCCTGACCGCCGATGTTGCTGTCGCCCAAGGCGAGCGACGCGCCGGGGCTGGCGATGTACAAGTCGCCGCCCGTCGTGGCCTGCAAGGAACCGCCCGGGCCATGCTGCACGCTGACCGCGTTGCCGGACGTGCCGACGCCACTGCTGGTGATGAGGTTCAGATTCGCAGCGGTGAGCGTCACGCCGTCACTGTGGAGTTGCGCCAGGCCACCGTTCGCCACGTTGATCGTCGCATTGCCGCCGGCATTGAGTCGATCCACCAGCAGACCGCCGTTGTGCTGCGCGATATTGATGTTCTGCTGCGCGCGCGCGGTGAACTTGCCGGTGACGGCCATATCGAACGCGTTCGTATCGGTGCCGATACTGCCGTTCGATGCTTCGAGGATGACGTCCTGAGCTTGCAGCGCCGGTGCGCCGGTCTGCGTATCGACGATGCTCTGACCCGCCTTGATGCGCACGACCGGGCTCTGGACGTTGGTGACGTTGATGTCCTTCTCGCCGCCCAGGAAGATCTCGTTCTTCGCCAGCGCCGTGATGCCGCCCGCCGTCGTTTCCACATCGACGTCGTCGCGCTGCACGATGCGGATGATGTCGCCGTTCGGCCCTTCGAAGCTGACGTCGTCGCGCTCCGCCGAAGCGAGCGCGATGCGCTGCTCGTTGGTGAGACTCGCGATGCCGCCGGAGAGATCGATCACCACATCATTCGCCAGCGTGCTGCCGATGCCGCCCTGATTCGCCACCAGCGTCACGTTGTTGCCCTTGACGTTGGCCGTCTCGATGCGCGTTTCGGTGTCGCCGCTGCCGCTGAACGCACCTTTGCTGACTGAATACTTGAGCTGGTTGGTGGTCCAGGCCGCGCCTTCCTTGATGTCCGCGATTTCCGTTGCGCTGGCGACGTACTTGTAGTTCGCGTCGTAGCCGGCGCCGCCGAACTCGTCGTGCAGGCGCTTGTAATCCTTTGTCTTCTTCGCCTCGATATCGGCGATCTGCACATCGCTCAAACCGTTCTGCTTGAGCAGCGCGCGTTCTTCGGGCCCGAACGCGAAACTGTAAGCGGCATCGTAGGCATCGGCGACCCAGTTGCCGCTGCCATCCTTACGTATGTTGCGCATTTGCCAGTACTGCTGATACTCCTGCTCCATGCCTTGCGCGTATGCCTGCACGCCCTTGTCCGCCGCCGCATCCGCTTCAGCGCCGACGAGATCCATGTCGTCCCACAGGGCGAGCAACTGATCTTCGGCGCGCACGTCGCGTGCGTCGTTACGGTTGCCGTCGATGATGCGGCCGTTGACCGATTCGATGTACACGTCGCCGCCCGCATGCACGGTATCCAGCCGCAGATCGCCGCTGGTTTCCTTGACGTAGATGCCGCCGCTCGCCGACGCCGTCAGCAGCCCCGCCTCGCCCGCGCCGGTATCGAGATTCACCGCGGCCCCGCTCGTGCCGATGCTGCCGTTGGTCGCGGTCAGGCTGATCTGGTTGCCGCGGATGACGTTGCTCGCGGCGGTGCCGGTCATCAGCAGATTGTTCTGCGCCGACACATCGACGTCGCCGTTGCCCGTCGTGACGCGGTTGATCCTGAGATCCTGCGAGATGTCTTTCAGGACAATGTCGCCCGTGGTCGACGTGGCCGTCAGCACGCTGGTGACGTCCATGTTGACGCCCGCGAACGCGTCGCGGACGGTCTGCGTGCCGATGCCTTTGCCCGCCGTGAGGTTGAGGTCCTTGCTGATGATCAGCGCATCGCCGGTCAGACGTTCGATGTGCGTGCCGGCATTGATGGTCGTCGTGCCGTTCGGGTTGTGAATCAATCCGCCCAGCAGCACCCCGGCGTTCGAGTTGACGTCGATCAGACCGGTGTCGTTGCCGATGAAGCTGATCGCGATACCGTGATCGGCATCGACGCTATGCGTGTAGAAGGTCTTGCTGCCTTTCCAGCGCGTCTGTTCGGCGTAGTAGGTGCGCTCGATGCAGCCGATGAATCTTTCGGTACATCGATCCCACTTCACCGGCTCGCCGTAGCTCCAGCCCGTCGTGTCGGCGGACGACTTGCTGTAGCTGTAGCCGTCATATTGGCCGCTTATATTTTTCAGATACTGCCCTTCGGCGAGTGACGTGCCCGTGTTGGACCATTTCCATTTCGGATTGGAATAGGAGTAACTGGCGGGGAACAACGCGTCGAGCGGGAACAGGTCGAAGAACGTCTTGCTCGACTTCTGTTCGTGAAACTTCTCGTAGTCGGTGAAGTTCTCGCCCGTGACCCAGTAATAACGCTCACCGGCTGTGGGCTGATAGCCCTGCGCCGCGCTCAGGTTGCGCGTGTTGCCGTAGGTCTTTGCCAGATGCGTGGGGTTGCCGTAGGCATCTGCGGTCGTGTTGTCCCACACCGTCACATCGGAGCCGATGCGCTTGTAGACCGTCGTCAGCGGTTTGTTGCCGCCGATGCGCTTGCCCAGATCGGTGATCTTGATGGTGCCCTCGACGCCATGCCCTACGTCGAGCGTGCGCAATGCGATATCGCGCCCGGAGGTGTTGTTGATCTTGATCGTGCCGTAGCCGTCCAGAACCTTCAGCTGGCCGC
>JAKFDA010000071.1:0-95280 GCA_036676355.1 Nitrosomonadales bacterium
GCGCGCGAAGCGGCGGAAGCGACCCGCGAAGCGGCCGGAGATGCGGTCGACGCGACCAAGCGCGCCGCATCGGAACTGAAAGAGGAAGCGCGCGAAGCGGTCGACAGCGCGCGCGACGCCACGCGCAAACCACCGGACCGCGCCGCGCCGCCCGATTAGGGAATGTCTGATAAGCGCCGAGGATGGTCGCGAGTGCGCGAAGCTGTACGAGCGAGGACAAAGCAATCAATCGCTTATACGAAACGAACCGGCGATCGCCTCGGCCAAACAAGCCCAATCAGCGCTTTTCTTAGGACACTCCGCAGAGCGCGAATCCGCGCCGACAACGCCGCAGCCTCCTTCTTTCAGCCACATCGCTCTCCGCGCACACCTGCGATCGGCCGCAGTGGCGCATGCGCCGAGCACAACTATTTACGCTAACGCTTCACGAATCGGCGCTTGCTTCTTTTTCTTTGCGCATTTTTGTGTCAACGTGTAGCCGTTGTATCGAAGCGTGAGTTGCATTGAGCGTCTTCCACTTTGTTTGCTGCCGTTTCACTCGCTGCACCCTCTGCGGCAATGCCGCCGATTCGCCCCGCTTTAGCCGTCGCGCTACCCCTTGCGCGCAACGCGAATCCAACTTGCGCATCAATCATTCAATTGGGCATGGAAAGTGCTGTTTATCGGCGCATGCCGCAGCACGAATAGGCGTTCAATGCATCCATGAGAAGCGGCGATTCATCACGCGTATCACTACGCGTACTACGCGATCACGCCCGATGTGTCGCCCGAGCACTCGTCCCTCCAACAAAAGCAAGAACCGTGAGGCAGTGATGGAATCGAAAGATTAAGCGGATATCGTTGCAGGCGTCCGCTCACCGACGGAGGTAGGCAGATGGGAGTCATCGAATCGTACGTCTCGAACTATGCGCGCACTCGCGAAGCGGAAATGACGCTGGCCGAGTATCTCGATCTTTGCAAACGCGATTCGATGGCATACGCCACCGCCGCCGAACGCATGCTGGCCGCCATCGGCGAACCGGAAGTCGTCGATACGCGCACTGATCCGCGCCTGTCTCGAATTTTTTCGAATCGTCTGATTCGCCGCTACCCCGCCTTCAAGGAGTTTTACGGCCTGGAGGACGTGGTGGCGCAAATCGTCGCCTTCTTCCGCCATGCGGCGCAGGGGCTGGAAGAACGCAAGCAGGTGCTCTATCTGCTCGGCCCGGTCGGCGGCGGCAAGTCTTCGCTCGCCGAGCGTCTGAAGTCGCTGATGGAGATCTGCCCGATCTATGCGCTGAAAGATTCGCCGGTCAATGAATCGCCGCTCGGCTTGTTCAATCCCGAGCGCGATGCCGAAATGATCGAATCCGAGTACGGCATTCCGCGTCGTTATCTGCACGGCATCATGTCGCCATGGGCGGTGAAGCGCTTGCAGGAATACGAGGGCGACATCTCCAAGTTCCGTGTCGTGCGGGTGCTGCCGTCGGTGCTGCGCCAAGTGGCGATCAGCAAGACCGAGCCGGGCGACGAGAACAATCAGGACATCTCCTCACTGGTCGGCAAGGTCGACATCCGCAAGCTGGAACACTACGCGCAGGACGATCCGGACGCCTACAGCTTTTCCGGCGGTCTGTGCCTGTCGAATCAGGGTTTGCTCGAATTCGTCGAGATGTTCAAGGCGCCGATCAAGATGCTGCACCCGCTGCTGACCGCGACGCAGGAAGGCAACTTCAAGGGCACCGAGGGCTTCGGCGCGATTCCCTTCCAGGGCATCATCCTGGCGCACTCGAACGAATCGGAATGGCAGACCTTCCGCAACAACAAGCACAACGAAGCGTTCCTCGACCGGGTCTACATCGTCAAGGTGCCGTACTGTCTCCAGGTCACCGAAGAGGTGCAGATCTACAAGAAACTGCTGCGCTCGAGTTCGTTGGCCAATGCGCCGTGCGCGCCGCACACGCTCGACATGATGGCGCAGTTCTCCGTCCTCACCCGGCTGAAGGAGCCGGAGAATTCCAGCATCTATTCGAAGATGCGCATCTACGACGGCGAGAACCTCAAGGACATCGATCCGAACGCGAAGACCTTCCAGGAATACCGCGACTACGCCGGCATCGACGAGGGCATGACCGGGATGTCGACCCGCTTCGCCTACAAGGTGCTGTCCTCGGTCTTCAACTACGACCAGACGGAGATCGCCGCCAATCCGGTGCACCTGATGTATGTGCTGGAACAGCGCATCATGCGCGAGGATCTGCCGGAAGAGAGCAAGCGCCAGTATCTATCCTTCATCAAGGAGCACCTGACGCCGCGCTATGCCGAGTTCATCGGCAAGGAGATCCAGACGGCGTATCTGGAGTCCTACTCCGAGTATGGGCAGAACATCTTCGATCGCTACGTGACCTTCGCCGACTACTGGATCCAGGACGAGGATTATCGCGATCCGGAAACCGGCGAATCCTTCGACCGCGCATCACTGAATGCGGAACTGGAAAAAATCGAGAAACCGGCCGGCATCGCCAATCCTAAGGATTTCCGCAACGAAATCGTCAATTTCGTATTGCGTGCGCGGGCGCAGGGCGGCGGGACGAACCCGAGCTGGACCAGTTACGAAAAGCTGCGCGAGGTGATCGAACGCAAGATGTTCTCCAACACCGAAGAGTTGCTGCCGGTGATTTCCTTCAACGCCAAGGCTTCCGCGGAAGACAAGACGAAACACGAAAATTTCGTAGATCGCATGGTGCAGAAGGGCTATACCGAGAAGCAGGTGCGACTGCTGTGCGAATGGTATCTGCGCGTGCGCAAATCGGCTTAAAGGCAAACATCTTTAACCACAGAGGACACAAAGTGCACAGAGATTCTTTATAAGCCTTTTCACGTTTTTCTCTGTGTTCTCTGTGCGCTCTGTGGGTAAAGGCTTTCGGGGTGGTTTAGATGTCAACCTTCATTGACCGCAGACTGAACGACCGACGCAAAAGCGCCGTCAACCGGCAGCGTTTCATCGAGCGCTACAAGGATCACCTGCGGCGCGCGGTAAGCGATATCGTCGCCAAACGCTCGATTCGCGACCTGGAATCCGGCGGGCAGGTGCAGATTCCCGTCAAGGACATTTCCGAGCCCGCCTTTCGTCACGGTCAGGGCGGTGACCGTGAAATGGTGCACCCGGGCAATCGCACCTTCGCCCCGGGCGACCGGCTGCCCCGTCCGGACGACGATGAAGGCGAAGGTTCCGGCAACAGCGCCGGCGAAGGCGAGGCGATCGACAGTTTCGCCTTCACGCTGTCGCGTGAGGAGTTCCTGCAACTCTTTCTGGACGATCTCGAGTTGCCGCGCATGGCGCGTACCGTGCTCGGCAGTATCAAGGACAGCCGCAGCCAACCGGCCGGCTTCACACGCAGCGGCACCCCGCGCAATCTGCATATCGTGCGCTCGCTGAAACAATCCCTCGCGCGGCGCATGGCGGCGCGCGGTGCGCTTGCCGGCCTGACAACACCGCCGCCGGTGGGGCCGCGCGGACGGCACGTGCCGTTCCTCGACGAGGTGGACCTACGGTATCGCCATCGCGTCAAAGTGCCGCAACCGGTCAGTCAGGCGGTGATGTTCTGCCTGATGGATGTGTCGGGTTCGATGACCGAAGACAAGAAGGATCTGGCCAAGCGCTTCTTCGCGTTGCTCTATCTCTTTCTTACCCGCAAATACGAGACGGTCGACCTGGTCTTTGTGCGCCATACGGACGACGCCTCCGAAGTGGATGAGGAGGAGTTCTTTCACGGCAACTACAGCGGCGGCACGGTGGTGCTTTCGGCGCTCGAACTGATGAAGGAAATCATCGACGAACGCTACCCGCCCACGCTGTGGAATATCTACGGCGCGCAGGCCTCCGACGGCGACGCATTCGGCGCCGACCCGGAGAAAAGCCGCGGCTACCTGGAGAAGGAGCTGCTGCCGCCCTCGCGCTACTTCGCCTACATCGACATCCCCACCGAGGGGCTGGAACAGACGAGCACGCTGTGGCAAGCGTATCAGCGCATCGACCTGCCGCACTTCGCAATGAAGCGGGTGTCGAAGCGAACGGATATCTATCCGGTGTTTCGCGAACTGTTCCGCAAGGAAGTCGCGCGACGCTGACTGTATCGAGCAGGAGATAAGCATGAAACCCATCTCGACCGGCGGCGACTGGAATTTCGAGCTGTTACAGGAGTACGACCATGCGATCGCCGATATCGCGCGGAACGAGTTCAAGCTCGACGTCTACCCCAATCAGATAGAGATCATCAGTTCGGAGCAGATGTTGGACGCCTATGCTTCGACCGGCATGCCGATCGGCTACCACCACTGGAGTTACGGCAAGGAATATCTGCGGCACGAGCAGGCCTACCGCAAAGGCACGCGCGGATTGGCCTACGAGTTGGTGATCAACTCCGATCCGTGCATCGCCTATCTGATGGAAGACAACACGATGACCCTGCAGGCGCTGGTCATCGCCCATGCCTGCTACGGTCACAATTCCTTCTTCAAGGGCAATTACCTGTTCCGCCAGTGGACCAACGCGGATGCGATCATCGACTACCTGGTGTTCGCGAAAAACTTCGTCATGCAGTGCGAGGAGCGCCACGGCGTCGAAGCGGTGGAAGCGCTGCTCGACGCCTGCCACGCCCTGCAGGATTATGGCGTGGACCGCTATCAACATCCGCGTCCGCTCTCCGCGGCCGAAGAACTGGCGCGCATGCGCGAACGCGAAGCGCACGCCTGGCGCCAATACGATGACATCTGGCGTACCGTGCCGAGCAAACCGGCGCGGGACGGCGCCGGCGGGCGCAGCGTCTTCCCGGCCGAGCCGCAGGAGAATCTGCTCTACTTCGTCGAGAAATTTTCGCCCAAGCTGGAGACTTGGGAGCGCGAGCTCATTCGCATCGTCCGCAAGCTGGCGCAATATTTCTATCCGCAGGGCCAGACCAAGCTGATGAACGAAGGTTGGGCCACCTTCTGGCACTACAGCATCGTCAACCGACTGTTCGACAAGGGTCTCGTCGACCACGGCTTCATGGTCGAGTTTCTGCACCTGCATACCAACGTGGTGTGCCAGCGCGGCTTCGACGAACCGGGCTACGGCGGCATCAACCCGTACGCGCTGGGCTTCGCCATGATGCAGGACATCAAACGCATCTGCGAGCAGCCGGACGAGGAAGACCGCCACTGGTTCCCCGATATCGCCGGCGGCGACTGGCTCAAGGTGCTGGACTTCGCCATGCGCAACTATAAGGACGAATCCTTCATCACCCAGTTCCTCAGTCCGCGGCTCATTCGCGAATTTCGTCTGTTCGCCATCGGCGATCACGAAGACAATCCCTATTACGAGATCGACAGCATCCACAACGATCAGGGCTACCGTCGCGTGCGCCATCTGCTGGCCGGGCAATACAATCGCGATCATCTGCTGCCCGATATCCAGGTGGTGCGCTACGACCGCGACGGCGATCGTTCCCTCACGGTGCGGCACCGTCAGCATCGCAACCGGCCGCTGACCGAAGAGAGCGCAAAAGTGATGGCGCATCTGGCGCGCTTGTGGCGCTTCCCGGTGCGACTGGAGACGATCAATCATGCGGGCAGGCGCATCGACGTCGAGGAGTTCACCGCGGCCTGAAATGTCCGAAGAACGCGATGTGCGTTCTCTCCGGCGCGGTTCTTGGCTATCATAGCTCCCCCTTTTGCGTCGCTCGCGCAGCGCTCCTGCGAGCATCGGCACGCTTTCGTTTTCACTTTCCGGAGGATCTATGCCATTGATTCGAGTCGAAATGTTTCCCGGCCGCAGCATGGAACAGAAGCGCGAGTTCGCCCAGGCGGTGACGCGCGAAGCGTCGCGCATCCTGCAATGCGATGCGGAAGCCGTGGACATTCTCTTTGCCGAAGTTCAGAAGGAAGATTGGGCGACCGGCGGAAAATTCTGGAGCGACCGCAAGTAGCACGGCGATATTCCCGGCGCCTGAAGAAGTGGAAAATACCCGGACCGCGCGCGTCTGACCGCGGTCCCGATTGGAGAAGTGATGCGAACGGAAGTGCACGTCCACGGAACGATCCCGCTACGCCACGGCGTCAGCCTTGCCGAGCTGGAGACCGCGTTGCGCGCGTGGCTCGAGTACATCGACGAAGATACGTTCGCGGATTCCCGCAGCGCCTATGAGGACGAGCCCGGAATCAGTTTCGATGCGCAGCAGCGCGTGCTCGAAATCTGCTGGACCGGCGACGTCGGCCAGAATTTTCGGGAAACCATCGAAGTGGCGCTGCAGGGACTCAACCCCTATACCGAGCGCGCCGCAGAAGTCGAAGTCACCTATTACTACGACGACGGGCAGGATGAATTCGGCATTGTGTTCGTCGGCCCGACCGCCGAAGCGATTCACGAAGCGCAGCGCCAGGCGATGATCGAAGACGTCTCCCACCTGCTTTCGCGTCAGTTCGGCGAAAGCGAGATCGGCGAAGTGGTCGCGCTGCTCAATCAACTCTTCAGTCGCACCACGCCGCCGGCCGGCGGCGAAAGCGCAACGACGCCGCAGTTCATCATGGCGCCGTCGAATCGGCGGCGATTGCATTAACGGCAGCGGAGAGCCGAGAGTCGAGAGCGGAGAGCAACACCACCCCCTGCTTCACTGCACCCCGCCTCAGCGAGCTTTCGAATCCTGAACCGAGGTGGGAGTTTCGACGACGCCCTTGCCATTTTCGGTCGTTCTTCCAACTGCTCTTACTCTCGGCTCTCGAGCCTCTACTGCCATTCTTCTAACTTTCTAACTGCTTCTGCCCTCGGCTGTATTCATCGCGCGTCGTGCGCTCAGATAACCCCAGCCGAAACCGAGCAGCACCAGCGCGAGTACGACCGCCTGCGCACTGAGCGATTGGCTGGTCGGGTAAATACCGAGTGTCGGAATACGCGGAAATGCGACCGCGTCGATGGTCAGATGACCCGCTTCCTGCAGCGCTGCAATCCCTTTGCCGACGAACACAACGGCCAGCAAAGCCATCAGGATCGAACTCGCTGCGAAGAACGGGCCGAGCGGTAGACGCACGCCGTAGCGGAACACCAGCCAAGAAATGATCGCCAGCGCGACGACCGCGGCAAAGAAGCCGCCGATGACGGCAACGCCGCCGTCCGAGCCGGCCTGGGTCCAGAGCGCCTGGTAGAACAGCACCACTTCGAATATTTCGCGATATACCGCCAGGAAGGACACGGTCGCGAGCGCCCATAACGTGCCGCGCGTAAGCGCGCCGTGCAGCTTTTCGCGCACATAACGCTGCCATGCCTGCGCGTACGCCTTGCTGTGCAGCCAGAAGCCCACATAGAGCAGTACCGCCGCCGCCACGAGGGCGGTGATGCCTTCGGTCAACTCGCGCCCGGCGCCACTGATCTGGATCAGATACGAGGCGGCGAACCAGGTTAAAAAACCCAGCGCCAGCGCTGCGATCCAGCCGGCGTGCACCCAGCGCAACGCATCGCGCCGATCGGCCTTGACCAGAAATGCGAACACCGCTGCCAGCACCAGGATCGCTTCGAGTCCTTCGCGCAACAGGATGATGAAGGAGGACAGCGCCGCCGCCGAGGGCGACAGTTCCTGCTCGCCAAGCAGCTCTTCCACACGATCCAGCAAGCCGTCGATGGCTTGCATCTGCGTGCGCACCGCATCGACCGGCGCGCCATCGCGCATCAGCGTGCGCAAAGCGATCATTGCGTCTTCGACTTCGACGCGCAATTTCGGATCGAGCGTATCCAGGCTCGTTTCGACCAGTTCGAAACCTTCGAGATAGGCGCCGACGGCAAGGCGTTGCGCCGCGTCTCGCTCGTCACGCTGATAGGCGGCCATGCTCTCCTTCAGCACCGTACGCGTCGTGCTGATGGGCGATCCCTTGATGCTCGCCGCGGCGCCCGGCTCCTGCACCAGATAAGCGAGTACAGCCGCCATGTCCGGGCCGCCACGCGCGGCCGCTTCGTTCGTATTCAGTACGGTTACGGCGCGCAAATCCGTGAACACGTCCTGCCCGGCACCACCCTGCCACTGCGCCTTGCCGAGAGCGACTGCCTGTTCGCTTGCGCGCAATCCCGCGACATGGAAGGCCAGCGCCCAGCGCTCGTCTTCCGACAGGTTGGCGAACGAAGGCATGGAAGTTCCGTCGACACCAAGACTGATCGTGCTGTACAGCCCGTACACACTGCGCGCGCGCATGCGTTCTTCATCGTGGAAATTCGACGGCGCGGGATCCAGTCCCGCCGCCAGTTTGCCGTCGCCCCTGCCCGTCGCGCCATGGCAACCGGCGCACAGGGACTCGTAACGCGGCGCTACGGCGGCAAGATCAGGCGCGACGCGCGGCGCGACAACGACGCCATAGGCTGCGATCACACTGCGTCGCAGATCGCCCGCGCGCTGCGCGATTTCGCTCGGCGCGGCCTTGTCGTTCACGCGTTGCGCCAGCGCGCGCGCATCCTCGAGCAATGCCGCCTGTTGCGGGCGCGCAGGCAGCGCTTCGAGTTGCGTCGCAGCCTGCCTGGTGAAATCCTGCATTTCCGCGAATTCCGCCGCACTGACCACCTTGCCATCCTGGACAGCGGCGGAATAATCAACCGCGACGTAGTCGAGCATATGCACGATCGTTACGGCGCCCTGCTCCGCATGCGCCGCCATCGACCATGCTGCGGCGGAGGCAACGAGTACGCCGACCATCATCCGAATCAGCCTGAGGAATTTTATCCTCGCTCGTACAGCTGCGCGCACGCGCGGCTCTACTCGGCACTTAATCAGGCTTTCGCTAATCATTCCGCAGCTCCGTTTTTATGTCCCACTGTTACGTTCAGTACACATCGCGCCGATAGCGGCCTTCGGCGATCAGGCATTCCAGCTGTCTGTCGCCGAGAATTTCACGCAGCGCGCTGTCCGCGTCCTGCGCCATGCCACGAAGGCTGCCGCATACATAGATCGACGCGCCATTGCCGACCCAGGCCGCAACGTGGGATGCCGCCTGGCGCAAGCGATGCTGGACATACACACGCTCGGACTGGTCGCGCGAAAACGCCACATCGACGCGTTGCACGAACCGATGCGCATGCCAGCTCTCGATTTCCGGCCGGTAGTAGTAGTCGTGCGCGGCGTTACGTTCGCCGTAAATCAGCCAGTTACGGCGACGTCCGCTGCGCACGCGTTCTTTCAGATGCGCCATCAGGCCGGCCATCCCCGTACCGTTGCCGATCAGAATGAGCGGCGCATCGCCGTCGTGCAGATGAAAGCCGGCGTTGGCGCGCACCCGCAGTTCGACCTCCGCGCCGACTTGCAGATGCTGCGTCAGCCAGCCGGACGCGAGGCCGAGCCGGCCATCCGGCAGACGCGATTGCCTTATGAGCAGATGCACCCGTCCGTCCTGCGGCAGCGAAGCAATGGAAAACGTACGCGGCGCGAGAGCGGCCAGACCATCGACAAACGTCTGCGCCGACATGTCCGGCGCCACCTCGGCTGCTTGCGGCCGTTCGCAATGCCGCAGCGCTGCGGCGAGCGTGCGGGTTTGTCCGTTATGCCGCACGATTTCGCTGCCGTCGAACGGCGTTTGCGCCAACCAGTCTGCGACATGGTCGTCCGTCTGCTGCACCAGCACATCGACCAGGTCTCCCGCGCGCCACGTGGGCAATCCCGACTCCGCCGGTACCAGTTCGAGGTGAAAGGTCGGCTCGCCCGCACTGCCGGGATTGAGATGCAGGCGCGCCGCCAGCCGCCAGCGCGCGTATTCGACACGCGCCGGTTGCACCGGGGCATCGACCGCACCGAATGCGCGCAACCTGTTGTGCCAGTCGCGCAGCGCCGACGTATCGCGCCGATCCAGTTCGACGCGATCGAACATCGGCTGCGCGCCGAGACGCTGCAGCCACTGCTCCAGCGCATGGCCGAAACCGCAGAAGGTCTGATAGTGGCGGTCGCCGATGGCCAACAGTCCGAAGCGCAGGTTCTGCAGCGATAGCGATTCACGCATGAGTCCGCGCGCGAAGCCGCGCGCATTGTCGGGCGGCTCGCCCTGACCGAAAGTGCTGACGATGAACAACGCCTGTTTGAATCGACTCAGGCCATCACGATCGATGCTGGCGAGCGGACGCACGGTCACCGGCACGCCTGCCGCCTGCAGCGATCCCGCCGTCTGCCAGGCGAGCTGTTCGGCGAAGCCCGTCTGGCTGGCGAAACCGATCAGTAATTCCTGCGTAGTCGCACTGCGCGCCGACGACGCCGGAGAGGGCGTACCGCGTGCGGCGCGCGCGGCACGCTTGGTTTTGCGCCGATCGAGGTACAGCATCCAGCCGGTAATGGCGAAAAGCGGCATGAGCAGGCTGGCAATCATCAATGCGATCACGCCGCCCACACCGAAGAAGCTGCCGGAATGTAGCGGGAAAATGCTCGCCATGAATTGCGCGCCGGCGGTTTTTTCGACATAGCGTTCGTGCTGCCTGATCGCGCCACCGGCGGGATCGAGCAGCAGGCGGTTGCTCGCGCGCTCGTGCGCCGCACCGAGCGGGAGATAGTCGATCCGCACCGGCTCGCCGGCGCGCTCCGGTAGACGCAGCGTCGCGCTCTCGAATGCGCCCGCCTCGCCGCGAAACACCTGCCACAGCGCGTTGATATCGAGCGCCTCGTTCGCGCGCGGCGTCCGGTTGCTGCGTTCGCCCTGCCCCCCGGCGGTTGCGTTACCAGCGCGCGACTGAGGCTGTACGGCCGGCCGCGACGTTCCGCTGATGTCGAAGAGCGCGCTGCGATACCAGTCGTACGACCAATACAGCCCGGTGAGCGCCATGAGCAGATAGGGAATCAGCACCCAGGTGCCGACGACCGAGTGCATTCCCCACAAAAAACTGCGCCCCTTGTGCGCGAAGCCGAAGGTGAACCAGGCGCGCACATCGCTCCAGCGGCGCGGCCAGCGCAAATACAGCCCGGACAACGTCAGCACGATAAGTGCAACGGTCGATGCACCGACCACCTGTTTGCCGATGTCGTCGGCCGCGAGCCAGCGATGCATCTGCCGCACGCTGCGGAAGAATTCGACACCGCGCGGCTGGCCCAGCAGGACGCCGGTGTAGGGATCGACATAACGCGTTTCGCCACGCGGCCCTTTGCGCCCCGCGGGCTCCTTGCCCTGTGGCGCGAAGGTCAGGCGCACTGCATCGGTGGGGTCGGCGGACAACACGAGCGCCGTGATCCGTTTGTCAGGAACGGCGTCGCGCACGCGCGCGAACAGTTCGGCGGGCGTCAGCGTCGCCGTCGAACGCGGCGTCACGCTCATCACGCCCGGATTGATCGCACGCTGGATTTCGTGCTCGAACGACAACATGCCGCCCGTCACGCCGACGATGGCCAGCACGATCCCGGCGCTGATGCCCAGCAGCCAGTGCGTCTGGAACCATATTTTCTTCAACACGAAAGTTCGGGTCCTTGTCTCTCTGACGAGCGCTCAGGTCTCGGCCCACATCCGCAACAGGTTGTGATAGCAGCCGGTAAGGTGGACGAGCGCGCGCTCGTCCGCCTGCTGCCGATTGAGTCGCTGAATGGCGCTGTCGAGATCGAACAGCAAGGTGCGCTGCCCATCATCGCGAATCATGCTCTGGGTCCAGAAGAAGGATCCGATGCGCACGCCGCGCGTGACCGGCGTGACGCGATGGAGGCTGGTCCCCGGATAAACCACCATGGAGCCTGCCGGCAGCTTGACCGTATGCGTCCCGTAAGTGTCTTCGATCAGCAGTTCGCCACCGTCGTACTCATCCGGCTCGGACAGAAACAGGGTCGATGAAACATCGGTGCGAATCTTTTGTCCGCCACCCGGCATGAGGCGCACGGCGTTGTCGATGTGATCGCCGAAGGTCTCGCCGCCTTCATAGCGATTGAATAGCGGCGGATAAACGCGCGCCGGCAGCACCGCGCTGATAAACAGTGAATTGCGCTCCAGCGCGGCCAGCACGAAGTCGCCCAACTCGCGCGCGGCCGGCGAGCCTTCCGGCAACTGACGATTGTTCTTGACCTTCGCGCCCTGATAGCCGGCGGTCGCACGACCATCGACCCAATCGGCCGCATCCAGAATCTCGCGACACTGACACACCTGCTCCTTGCTCAGCACATCGGGAATCTGGATCAGCACGATCGGTCCTCGCAAATCGGCCGGCGCGACGCATGCCGCCTCGGCCGCACGGTTTAAAAACGATATGTCGCCGTCACCAGCGCGGTGCGCCCCTGAGCCGGCACTGCCCGACCGGACGACGCCGCTTCGAAATACTCCTTGTCCGCCAGGTTTAGGACATTGAGACGGATGTCGTAATCCTTCTGGTGATAGGCGAGCGTGAGGTCATAACGCGTATAGCCGTCTACCTTTGCGGTATTCGTGTTGTTGAGCATGCGTTCGGACACATGCACGAAGCCGCCGCCCAGTTCCCACTCCGGCGTGATGCGATACGTCGTCCAGAGGGTAAAGTTGTGTTCCGGCGTGTTGAGCAGGGTATTGCCTACCAGCGTGTTATCGCCGTCCTCACGCACTTCGCCGTCCAGATAGGTATAGCCGCCGAACACCTGCCAGTTCGACAGGATGCGTCCGGTGAAACCCAACTCCGCGCCGCCCGTACGGGTCTCGCCCGTCAGGACGACATCACCCGTGACCGGATCTTCCGTACGCGCGTCGGTCTTTTCGATGCGGAACAGCGCCGCGGTCAGCGACAGGTTGCTGTCCATCAAATCCCACTTCGCGCCGATTTCGTAGCTCTTGTTCTTTTCGGGCGACAGCGGTTTGTCATTGGCGTCAACCGAGTTATTGCTGATCGAAACCGTCTCCGCCGACGGATTGAACGAGGTGCCGTACGAAACGTAGTAGCTCTGCGCTGCGGTCGGCTGATAGACGACGCCGGCGCGGCCGCTCAGCATTTCGTCGCTGCTGTCCAACTTGACCACGTCGCCCGTCGCCACAGTGGTCGTTTCCTGATCGGCGCGGAAGCGGTCGTAGCGCAGGCCGCCGATCACCTTCCACTGCTTGTTCAGTTCGATCTGATCGTTGAGGTACACGGCCAGTGTGTTGGCATCGGTCTCCACTTCCGAAGTCGGCGTCTGCACGAAACCGGCCGGCAGCGGCCCGTAGACCGGATTGTTGATGTCGCCGATGATGACGCCGGTATTGTTCGGCCCGAACGAAGTACGCTCGTATTCGTCACGGCCGATTTCCACGCCCGCTACGACGGTGTGCCTGATGCCGCCGGTGTCGAACTTGGCGATGAGGTCGGTCTGGTTGTAGAGCGAGGTGTCGTCGATATCGCGCGTGCGCAGGCTGCGTTCGAGCGTGGTGCGATTGAAGTTCGTCGCGCGCGTATCGATGCGCGTGCTGCTGAACTGCGTCTGGTTGCGCAGCGTCAGGTTGGGCGAGAACTTGTGCTCGATGCGCGCCGTGACGGCGTCGACGTCTTGATCGAAATAGTCGTCGGTAAAGCCGTAGAAGTTGTCGTGGTCCACGTCGAACGGCTTCGCCGGATTGGCCTTCGTTCCGCTCGGTGCGGCCGGATCGGACGAAATGGTCGAAATACCAAGATCGGGGATCTCTTCGCTACGCAAATGCACGCTGGACAGCGTGACAGTGGTCGGTGTGCCGATACCGAAGCGCAGCGACGGGGCCACGCCGAAGCGTTCCGCCTCGACGACGTCTCGCGTCGAATGGTTGGTGTGCGCCATCGCGGCGATGCGGAAAGCGCTGGTGTCCGTCATCGGCCGGTTGATGTCCACCGTGCCACGGTAGTAGTCCTCGGTGCCGACGGTAAGTCCGACCTCGTTGTGTGCACGCAGCGACGGTTCCTTGCTGACCTGATTGATCACGCCGCCGGTCGAGCCGCGACCGAAGAAGAGCGATGACGGGCCTTTCAACACTTCCACCGACTCAACAAAGAACGAGTCACGCGTGTATTGGCCGCGATCACGGAAGCCATTGAGGAAGACATCGGTGCGCGCGCTTTGGCCGCGCAGATTGATGTTGTCGCCGATCGCGCCGCCTTCGCCTGCACTCAGCGTAATCCCGGGCACGTAGCGCAAGGCTTCGGTCAGCGTATTCGCTTGCTGCGCGTCCATCACCGCGCGCGGAACAACGTTCACTACTTGGGGAATATCGCGAATCGGCGTCGGGTTGTTGGCTCCGACGTTCGATGCGCCGGCCGCGTAGTCCGCGCCGATCGCGCTGTCCTGCACCTGCACTTCGGGCAGCACGGTGGCTTGCGCGGCGGACTGAGCGAACGAAACGGTCGGCGTCATGGCCAGACACAGCAAGGCCGCCGGTATGAAAACGCCACGTTTGATCTGTTGCGGAGATGGGCTGCCATCGAACAGCGTTTGAATGGCCGCGCTCAATGGGCGCGGCGCAGGCGTGCATTTCATCGAATTCTCCCTGAGCTTTTTGAGCGGCTGGCTGGCTACACAGGGAGGCTGACTCGCACGCGACGTTTCCCTGCCCGGAGTCCGGGCAGGAAAGGCGCAAACGATAATGGTTATCGTTTGCGTCGTCAAGACAACGTAGACTCGAAATAGACCTCAGGGGGCGGCGACGGCCATCTGGTCGGGCATTTCCCAACCACCGCCAAGCGCCTGGTACAGGCTGACGGAGGCCTGCAGCCTCGCCAGCTGGGTTTGCGCCAGCTGATCCTCGGCACTGAACAGCGTACGTTGCGCGTCCAGCACCGAGAGCAGATCGTCCGCACCTTCGCGATAGCGCACCTCAGCCAGGCGCAACGCACGACTCGCTTCGTCGCGCGCCTGCGCCTGCAATGTCTGCTGCTCCCCGGTTCGCGACGTTGCGACCAGCGCATCCTCGACATCCGCGAGCGCGGCAAGAATGGCCCTGCGATAGCTTTCAACCAGTTCGCGTTCGCGGCTGCCCGCCAGGTCGACCTGTCCGCGCAAGCGGCCGCCATTGAAAATCGGCTGCAGGACCGAAGCACCGAGGTTGTAGATCGTGCTGGACGGGTTGGCCAGCGACATCAGCGCGGTATTGGAGAGCCCGGCTGATGTCGTCAGTTGCAGGCTCGGCAACAACGCGGCGCGCGCGGCGGCGAGATCCGCATTGGCGGCGGCAAGCTGCGCTTCCGCGGTCGCCAGATCGGGACGCCGAATGAGCAGATCGGCGGGCAGGCCGGGCGCGACGACCGGCACCGCCAATCCGTTGACGCTCATTCCCGCCACGTCGAAGCTTTGCGGTGTTCGGCCGGTGAGTATCGCCAGCGCCGCGAGCGATTGGCGCTCCTGCAATTCGAGCGGTGGAATGGCGGCGCGCTGCGACAGCACCGCATTGTTCTGACGCGCCACGTCGAGCTGCGAGACGACGCCGTTGCGCGCGCGGATGTTGACGATGTCGAGTACGCGTTCGGCAATGGCCAGGTTGTCGCGCGCCACCTGCAGCCGGCCGCGCAGCGACAGCACCTGGAAGTAGGCGTTGGCCACGCCGCTCAGCGTCGTGAGACGAACGCTTTCCCGATCGAAACGCGAAGCGTCGAGCGATGCTTCGGCGGCACGTCGATCGGAGGCGTTGCGGCCCCACACATCGACTTCGTAACTCGCGCTCAATGTCGCGGTCGTCCCTTCCGTGGTAACCGACGCGGCATTGTCGTTGTCCACTTTGCGGCGCGTGGAGCTCACGCCCAGATCCAACTGCGGGAACAGCGAGGCTCCGGCAATCCGCACCAGCGCTTCGGCCTGTCGCACACGCTCCATCGCAATCGCGAGGTCGGGGCTTTCCCGCAGCGCCTGGTCGATCAGCGTTATCAATTCGGTGGAATCGAAAGTACGCCACCATTCGCTGGTGAGCGGTGCCGTGGCGCCCGATACGTCGGCGCGATACGCGGCCGGCACGTCGACATTCGGTTCGAGCATTTCGCTGGTCGTGGCGCAACCGGCCAAGGCAATCGCTACCAGGACAATCAAGACGTGTCGTTTCATATTCCTTGAATCGCTCCGATTAAGGTTTTATTGCTATGCCGTCGCAAGTTCGTCCCGAGTGGGCTTCGTTCGCCTTTGCCCTCGCTCGTACAGCCGTACAGCATGTGCCGGCGCGCGAAGCAGGGCCCCTTCAGGGGATGCGACCGCAAAGGCACATACAAGGAACGCGAATGAACCGGCACATCCCAGCCCGCTGCGGGGTCGCATCCATCGATGAAGCCGATGGAGCCGTGCTCCGCCCTTCGCGGCCCCGCACTCGCGACCATCCTCGGTGTTGGCACAGGATCTTCCCTACTCCGCCGAGAGCGCCTGCACCGGGTCGAGCCGCGCTGCTTTGCGCGCCGGCATGTAGCCGAACGCAAGTCCCGTGACGAAGGCGCAGCCGAATGCAAGCAACACCGGCTCGATGGAAAACTTCACCGGCGTCTCGAACGCAGCGATCGCCGCTGCCACGCCGAGTCCGACTGCGACGCCTATCAATCCACCGAGCGCGGACACGACCAGCGCCTCGGTAAGGAACTGCTGCAGGATGTTGCGCATCCGCGCGCCGGTCGCCATGCGGATACCGATTTCGCGCGTCCGTTCGGTCACGCTCACGAGCATGATGTTCATCACGCCGATACCACCGACCAGCAGCGAAATGGCGGCAACCGAACCCAGCAGAATGGTCAGCGTGTTCTGCGTCTCGGACGCCATTTCGATGATCGACGCGGTATTGCGCACCTGGAAGTCCGGGGTGCCGTGCCGCGCGAACAGCAGTTCCTCGACCGCAGCCTGCGTGTCGTCGATGCGACTCACATCTTCCACCGCGACGGTAATGCTGCGCAGATGGCGCTGACCGAACAACCGCAGTTTGCCCGTGGTGAGCGGTACGAGGATGGTGTCGTCCAGATCGGTCCCCCACGGCGATGCGCCGCGCACGCCCATGATGCCGGTCACCTGGAACATCACGTTGTTGATCACCACGTACTGTCCGATCGGATCGATGCCATCCGCGAAAAGACTATCCGCGACGGTCTGACCGAGCGCGACCACAGGCGCGTAACTACGCACGTCCTCGCCGCTGAAAAAGGTGCCGCGGACGGGATACCAGTTGCGCGCAAGGGGAAACGAAGCGGCCGTGCCCATGGCGGAAGTCTGATAGTCGCGATTGCCGTAGCGAATCGTGACGTTGCCGCTCTGCTCAGGCACCGCGGCCAGCACATTCGGCAGTTCGTTCAACGCGTCGGCATCGGCAGGCACGAGCGTGGCGATACTGGCGCCCTGACCGCGCTGATTACCCGCCTGCGCGCGCACCAGCAGAACATTGGTGCCCATCGCACTGATCCGCTTCAGCACCTCTTCCTTCGCACCGTCGCCGACCGCGAGCATCGCGATCACCGAGCCGACGCCGATGACGATGCCGAGCAAGGTGAGTACGGTCCGATACAGATTGGCGCGCAAGGAGCGGATCGCAGTTTTGGCGGCTTCCGCCGCATCGTTGAACAGTGAGCGGCCGACCCCGGCATCACGCGCGCTGACATGCAACGGATTCGCCGATGCGGGCGGCATCGGCCCCGGATCGGCGACGATGCTACCGTCCTTGATTTCGATGAGGCGCTGCGCCTGCTCCGCCACTTCCTTGGCGTGCGTGATGACGATGATGGTGTGACCGCGCGCGTTCAGTTCCTTCAGCAACGCCATCACTTCCTCACCGCTGCGGCTGTCGAGCGCGCCGGTCGGCTCATCGGCGAGAATGATCTGGCCGCCGTTCATCAGCGCCCGTGCGATCGAAACACGCTGCTGCTGACCCCCGCTTAGCTGCGTCGGCCGATGTTCGGTGCGATCGGACAAGCCGAGCGAAGCAAGCAGTTCTTCGGCGCGCACGTGCCGGTCTTTACGCGGCACGCCCGCATAGACCGCCGGCACTTCCACGTTCTCCAGGGCCGTCGCGTTACCGATCAGGTTGTAACTCTGAAACACGAAGCCGAATGCCTCGCGCCGCAGGCGCGCCAGTTCGTCCCGATCGAACTCGGCGACGTTCGCCCCCATGAAGCGATACTGCCCGCTGGTCGGACGATCGAGACAGCCGATCAGGTTCATCAGTGTGGACTTGCCCGAACCGGACGCGCCCATGATGGCGACGAACTCTCCAGGAAAGATCTGCAGGCTCACGCCATGCAGCACCTCGACCGCGAGATCGCCGTTGCGATAAGTCTTGCTGACATCGACCAACTCGATGAGCGGAACCGCGTGCCGGCCGATCTCGCTTTCGAGAATGGAGAGATCGGACTTCATAGACTGGGCCGCATCCTGCGTTGTTCGCGTTCCTGCGGCGCCCGCTCTGCGGGATTGAGTTGTTTCAAGCCGACGGCCACCACTTCACCCGGCTCCAATCCGGACAGGGCTTGCGCCGAGACGCGGTTCATCACGCCGACTTTTACGGCACGCTCCTCCACAGAACCGTCGTCATGGATGACCCGCACCATGGCTTCTTTGGCCAATTCCTCGCGCGATTCGAGCACCGGCTGCTCGCCACGTTGCTTACGCGCCGGCGTGCGCGCCGCACTGCCTTCAGCGTTCTTCGAACGCGACGGCCGCAGCGCCGCGACGGGAACGGTCACCGTATCCTTGGCCGATGCCAGCACGAAGAAGACCTGCGCCGTCATCTGCGTCATCAGTTTGCGATCGGGGTTCGGCACGTCGAACAGCGCGTCGTACAGCACGACATTGTTGGTGACCGTCGGCGTGGGCAGCACCTGACGCAATGTGCCGTACCAGCGTTGTCCGTTGCCACCGAGGGTGGTGAAGTAGGCGTCCATGCCGAGGTGCAGTTTCGACACGTCCGCCTCGGAGACCTGGGTCTGCACGGTCATGGTCGACAAATCGGCGATGCGCAAAATGATCGGGGCCTGCTGATTGGCGTTGAGCGTCTGGCCCTGCTTGGCCGTCTGTGATACGACGGTACCGGACATGGGCGCGTAGATCTTGGTGTAGCCGAGGTTCGCCTCATCGCCGCGCAGCGTCGATTCGGTCTGCTGCATCTGCGCTCTGAGCGCCTGGATCTGTGCGGTGATCGAACGCACCGAAGCCTCGGCGATCTGCAGGGCCTCGGAAGTCGTCGCTTCCTCCTTCATCAGATTCTGCTGACGCTTGAGCTGCTGCTGCGCGAGGGTCAGTTGCGCCTGCCGGTCGGCGAGTTGCGCGGTCTGATTCTTCAGTTGTGCCCGATTGGCATCGACCCGCGAGCGATAGACGGTCGGATCGATCTCGGCCAGCAGATCCCCCTGCTTGACCGTCGAGCCGATCTGCACATGCACGACCTTCAGCTGACCGGAAACCTGCGTGCCGACATCGACATAATCGCGCGGCTGTAACGTCCCGGTTGCGGTCACGCTGTCTTCGATATCGCCGCGCTCGACCGGCGCGGTCGTGTAGCGATCCGCCGGATTGCCGTTCGAGAACCACGCCGTGTACGCATAGAATCCGATCCCGGCAAGCAGCAGCAGCGTGCCAACGGCGTAAACCAGCCGACGCGCACCGTGCTTGCGCCGCGTGCGGCCATGCGAAGCCGCCCTGTCCGATGAGGCGGCAATTCGGGAAACGGTCTGGTTTTCTACGTCCGCTGTCATGATGCGTGTTCGGATTGAGTTTTTGTGGAACGGATTGTGGTCGAGGATGGGGCAGAAACTGTGCACCAAACGTGAAAATCTCGTTTCCTGTCGTTTCCGTGCGGCTTGATGCGCCGCGCTTCCATAAAGCTTCCGCGATTTCGGGCTAGCCTGCATCCGTACCCGCCCCTATCGCGGCCGGGACGGCCCAAAACAAAGGACGACCGGCATGACCGACCTTTCCGCCACCGCAGTCGCCGAACCGCGCGTCACCCTCCTGGGACGACGGTTCGATCGCCTGCGCGTCAAGCTGTTCCTCGCCATCGCGGGTGCCAATGCGGTGGTGGCGATCGTCGCCTATCTGCTGTTTGCGCTGAGCTTCGAACGCGGATTCATCGATTATCTGCATCGCGGCGACGTCGCAAAACTCGATGCGCTGATCACCTCGCTGGCACTGGATTATGATCGCCAAGGCGGCTGGGATGCGATTGTCAACGATCGTACCGGCTGGGCCGAGCGATCCCGCAAAACGCTCGACCTGCCGCCGCGCCCGGACGACGACGCCCGTCGCAGCAGCGTTGCGCCCGCATCGCCGCGCGAGTTTCCGCTCACTATCGATCCGCGCCTGATGCTGTTCGACGCCGAACGCCGTCTCCTGATCGGCCGACACGAGCGCGCGGGCGATGCAATACTGAAGCCGATCATCGCACGCGGCGATACCGTGGGTTATCTCGGTTATCTGCAGCGCACCTGGCTGTTCGAATCCGTCGCGCGGATGTCCTCCGTGCAGCAACACGGCAGTTTCGCCGCGATCGGGCTGGGCATGCTCGGCGCCGCGCTACTGCTCGGCGCCGGTCTTGCGCAGTGGCTCACCCGGCGCATTCGCGCCCTGGCAACGACAACCGCGGCGCTGATACAAGGCAATTACGACGTGCGCCTGGCCGCCCGGGGTCACGATGAGCTGGACCAACTGGCGCGCGATTTCAACAAGCTTGCCGCCACGCTCGCTGCGACGCGACGCGCGCGCAGCCAGTGGGTCGCCGATATCGCGCACGAATTGCGTACGCCGCTATCCGTTCTGCGCGGCGAAATCGAAGCGCTGCAGGACGGCATCCGGCCACTCAATCCGGACAGCGTGACCTCGCTCGCGCATGAGGTCGAACGGCTCGGCCGGCTTGTGGATGACCTGCACCTGCTCTCCATGTCGGATCTCGGGGCGCTCACCTACCACAACGAAGCGGTGGATATCGCCGAGGTGATCGACGATGTGGTCAATTCGCACCGGCGCGCCATTGAAGAGCGCGGCCTGCAGATCGAGGCAAAGCTGCAGAAAGGCATCGTGCTCGCCGACGCGGCGCGACTCGCGCAGGTGTTCGGCAATCTCATGCAGAACACGATCCGCTACACCGACGCGGGCGGTCGCCTCGCGATCAGCATGCAAAGCACCGATGACAAAATCATCGTGCATTGGGAGGATTCGAGCCCCGGAGTCGCCGACAGCGAACTCGCCCGCCTGACCGATCGCCTTTATCGTGTGGACGGTTCGCGCAGTCGCGCCGGCGGCGGTTCCGGACTTGGACTTGCGATCGCGAAAGCGATCGTCGGAGCCCATCACGGCAGCATGACGGCGCGCCCGAGCGCCCTCGGCGGTCTGTGGTGGCAGTTGGAGTTCCCGCGCCATGGCTGAACGCATATTGATCGTCGAGGATGAACCGAAGATCGCCGGGCTGCTGCGCGACTATCTGGTGCAGGACGGCTTCGACGTCGAAGTGCTCAATCGCGGCGACACGGTGGAAGCGTGGATGCGCGATCATGGCGCCGACCTTGTGCTGCTCGATCTCATGTTGCCGGGCAAGAACGGACTGGACGTATGCAAGGGGCTGCGAACGTTCAGCAATGCCTCCATCATCATGGTGACGGCGCGGGTGGAAGAAATCGATCGATTGCTCGGACTGGAACTCGGCGCGGACGATTACATCTGCAAACCGTTCAGCCCGCGTGAAGTCGTGGCACGCGTCAAGGCGGTCTTGCGCCGCGCAAAGCGGGGCGACGAGCCGCGGGATACCGGCCTCGCGCTCGATGAGGCCGGTTACAAGGCGAGCATTCACGGCCGCGATCTGGGGCTGACCGCGGTCGAGTTCCAACTGCTCAAAGTGCTGACGAGTCAGCCGGGACGTCTTTACTCCCGCGATCAACTCATGGACGCGATGTACCGCGACGAACGGGTCGTTTCGGACCGCACCGTGGACAGCCACATCAAGAAATTGCGCAAGAAGATCGGCGACGCGCTGCCCGACCGGGAAATCATTCACTCGGTCTACGGTATCGGCTACAAGTACGAATGGTAGGGCGGCCGAATCAACTCAGGGCGCGGCAAGCGAGGACGCGCGTACCGCGCCGGGGTCGCCACGCCGAGCAGAACTGAGTCGCTGCATCAGGTCGAGCGGATCGGCGGGCTTGGTTACATGGTGGTCGAAGCCGGCCTCCAGGGCACGCGTGCGGTCTTCCGCCTGTCCCCAGCCGGTCAGGGCAATCAATATCGCATTCGCTCCCCAGGGCTCACGGCGAATGCTGCGTGCGACGTCGTAACCGTTCATATCCGCCATGCCGATGTCGAGCACGACGGCATCCGGCTGCAGGCTCATGGCGAGATCGAGTGCCTCCCGTCCGGAATACGCCGCGCGGGTGTCATGCCCCGCGCCTTCCAAGGCAAGCGCGAGCGAGTCGGCCGCGTCGGCGTTGTCATCGACCACCAGCACCCGCAGTGACTTTTCCGGATCCGCGGCCGGCTGCGCGACCGGCTCGGACACCGCGACGCCGTCCGCCGGGGCGAGCGGTATGCGCACGACGAATTCGCTACCCGTATTCAAACCGTCACTGCGCGCCTCGACCGAGCCGTGATGCAGGTGGACCAGTTTCTTCACCAGCGCAAGCCCGATGCCGAGCCCATCGCTGCCCTGCTCGGCCGACCGATCCTCCTGTGCGTACATGCGGAAAATGTGCGGCAGAAACTCGGGGCGGATCCCCTTGCCGGTATCCCGCACGGAGATGACAGCCATCGTCTCCTCGACCGCGACACTCAAACTGATCGTTGCGCCGGGGTCGCTGTACTTCGTCGCGTTGTTCAGCAGATTTGAAAGCACCTGCGCCAAGCGCGCCGCATCGGCGCAAACGAACACTGGCGCAGCGGGCAGTTCGACGGCAAAGCGATGCCCGTGTCCTTCAATGCCGGGTCGGCTGGTCTCCACCGCGCGCTCGACGATGTCGCCGAGCCGAGCCGACTCGAGTCGCAGCGTCATCTTGTCGAGGGTGATCCGGCTGATATCGAGCAGATCGTCTATCAGCCGCACCAATTGCGTGACCTGCCGATCCATCAGGCGCGTCGCCCATGCGACGCTTGAAGGCGGCGCATCGTCGGTACGCAGCAGATGCAAGGCGCTGCGTATGGGCGCCAGCGGGTTGCGCAACTCGTGCGCAAGCGTGGCGAGGAAGCGGTCCTTGCGCCGATCGGCTTCTTCCAGCGCCCGCTGCGCACGCTTCTCCGCACTGATATCACGCACCTCCAGCACGATTCCGGCGAGTTCGTCATTCTTGATGATCGGGCTGACATTGCAGCGCACCGGAAATGTACGGCCGCTGCGGTCGACAAACATATCCTCTTGCTCGCGCACGGCGCGCTGGGTAAGTATGCTTTTGCCGATGCAGCAATCATCCATCTGCACCTGTCGGTCGTCGCCGTGAAAATGGTGGACGAGATCGTGCAGCGGTTGCGCTCTTACTTCGGCGAAACTGAAACCGACCATCGCTTCGGCAGCCGGGTTCATGAAGGTCGTCGCACCATCGCCGTCCATCATGAATATCGCCGTGGTCGCGTTGTCGGTGATCGCCTTGATCAGCCCGTGCGCCTCGCGCAGCTTCGACTCCGCATGCTGCCGCGCCTGTTCGCTGCGCTTGCGATCGGTGATATCGAAGTTGACGCCCACCACTTTCGATGTTCGACCGTCGCGACCGACGAGCGGCATGCCGCGCCCGACCAGCCAGCGTTCCTCGCCGGTCGAACGGATAATGCGGAACTCCGCTTCGAACGAGGCCTGCGTTTCCACTGCCGCGCGAAATGCGCGCTCGACGCGATGGCGATCATCCGGGTGCACCACATTGAAGAACTGTTCAGGCGTGATGGAACGCTCTTCACCGACGCCCGAGATTCGATGTTCGGTGCCGTTCCATACCACTTTGTTGGTGGCGGCATCCCATTCCCAGATGCCCATGCGGCCTGCGGCAAGCGCGAGATGCAGGCGCGCATCGCTTTCCAGGATCGCAAGTTCCTGGCTTTCCGTTAGCGGAGTCATGCAAGCAGCTCTTCGTCGCGCGTGAGCACGACGCGTGGTTCGTTGTTGTTGCCCTTATAAACCAGAAGGTGTGGCGCAGTCATTGAAGCGACTGTCATAGATCATGCGCGCTTGACGAATGACAAGTAAAAGCGCGTTCGGACCGCACCAGTGTTTGCATTCGGCGACGGTCGACGAAAAACGACTGGCAAGAATTACAGGGTGGTTGCTTGATTGAGGGGTGCGACAGCGAGGGATCGGGACAAAGCGACAGCTATGGTGCCGGCTAGAGGAATCGAACCCCTGACCTTCTGATTACAAATCAGCTGCTCTACCTGCTGAGCTAAGCCGGCGACGAGGCGCGATTATACGCAGCGCGGCGTATTGAAACGCGAACGGGCCTCACTTGACGATGCGTAGCGTGGGCTTGCCACCGCTGGCGGGCGGTGCGGGCGGCTCGACGGCCGTCTCCTGCGCCGACGGCTCGCGGCCCTGTATCGTCGCGGGTGCCGGCGCGTCGGATGACTCGACCGATTGATCGTCCGGCAGATCGCTTTCGATCTCTACGGGGAAGGTCATGCCCTGGCCGTTCTCGCGCGCGTAGATCGCGGCGACTTGTGAGACAGGAATGATCAACTCGCGCGCCGTGCCGCCGAAACGCGCGGAGAACTCGACGTAGTCGTTGCCGATCTTCAGCTTGTTCGCCGCAAGCGGTCCGATGTTGAGCACGATCTCGCCGTTGCGCACGTATTCCACCGGAACACGTGTGTTGGCATCGACCACAACCGATACGTACGGCGTGTAGCCGTTATCGACGCACCACTCGTAGAGGGCGCGCATGAGATACGGTTTGGTGGAGGTGGATTCAGTCACGCGTTGGATAGATTAAAGCGAAGCACGCAGTTTAAACCCGTGCCCAAACCGATGTCAGCGGGTTTTGCAGGCTGTGACAGTGAAAAGTGCGTCGGTTTTTTCCTACATTCGACCCTGACACAGCGGGAACCGAATGGCATTGCAGGCGCGGCCAGCGGCCGCGCCTGCAATTCACTTGCGCATGACTTTTTCAGAAGGCGTCAGCGCATCGATAAAGGCGGGGCGACTGAACAAGCGTTCGGCGTATTTCTGCAACGGCGCGGCGGCCTTCGGCAGAGTGATGCCGTAATAGTCCAGACGCCACAGCAGCGGGCTGATCGCCACGTCGAGCATGGAGAATTCGTCGCCCAGCATATACTTCTGCTTGGTGAAGACAGGCGCCAGTTCGATCAGGCGATCGATCACCTGCTGGCGCGCTTTTTCCTGCTGCTTGGGGTTGCCCTTCTCGATCGGATCGATCTGGCTGAACAATTCCACTTCGAAATTGAACAGGAACAGTCGCGCCCGCGCGCGCATGACCGGATCGGCCGGCATGAGTTGCGGGTGCGGAAAGCGCTCATCGATGTATTCGTTGATGATGTTCGCTTCGTAAAGAATCAGGTCGCGTTCGACCAACACAGGCAGCCGGTTGTACGGGTTCATCACCGCGATATCTTCCGGCTTGTTGTACAGGTCGACGTCGATGATCTGGAAATCCATGCCCTTTTCATACAGCACGATGCGGCAGCGCTGCGAGAAAGGGCAGGTGGTTCCGGAATACAGGTTCATCATGGGGCTACCTCTTTCCCTTTCTGGGGAAGCAGAAAAACAAAGGCGCGGCGCCCGCGGCGCCGCGCCTTTGCGATACGAGCGTTAGTGAATGTCTTTCCAGTAGGCACTCTTCAGGGCATAGGTCATTGCGATCAGGATCAGCAGGGCGAAGACCACCCAAACGCCAACCTGCTTGCGCTGGCTCTGATGCGGTTCGCCGATCCAGACGAGGAAATTCACCAGATCGCGTACGGTACGGTCGTATTCCATGGTCGACAGGGTGCCCGGCGTAACCGTTTCGTAGCTGACGTGCATAACCGGCTGGCCGTGCTCGGTCACCGGTTGTCCGTCACGCATGGCCGGCACTTCCTTGCGCACTCGTTCGCCCTGCAGTGTCCACAGCACGTGCGGCATGCCGACGTTGGGGAACACAATGTTGTTCCAGCCGGTCGGCGTGGCCGGATCGCGATAGAAGCCGCGCAGATACGTGTACAGCCAGTCGGCGCCGCGTGAGCGGGCAATGACCGACAGATCGGGCGGCACCACGCCGAACATGGCTTTGGCATCCGCGCTCGGGAAAGCGATGTCCATCGGCTCACCGATTTTGTCGGCGGTGAACATCAGGTTGTCCTTGATCTGCTGCTCGGTCAGTCCGATCCGCTCGAGCGTGTTGTAGCGGACCAGCGATGCGCTATGGCAGTTGAGGCAGTAGTTGACGAACGTGCGCGCGCCGGCCTGCAGGCTCACGACATCGGCCACATCGATGTCCGGACTGTCCAGTTTGAACGTTTCGACTGCTTGCGCCGTAACCGGCGCAAGCAGCGCCGGCACGACGGCGATTACGGCTAGTAGTTTTTTGAAAGTCATCCTGTCACCCGTTCCGGTTCCGGTTTGCTCGTGTCCATGGCCGAATACCAGGGCATCAGCAGGAAAAAGCCAAAGTAGACGAACATGAAGATCTGCGCGACCAGCGTACGACCCGGCGTTACGCTAAGCACGCCCAGATAGCCGAGGACGAAGAAGCTGATGACGAACAAGGCCAGCGCGATCTTGTAGATCGGTCCCTTGTAGCGAATCGACTTCGCCGGGCTGCGATCAAGCCAGGGCATCAGGAAGAAGACCATCACGGACACGCCCATCAGCACCACGCCCCAGACTTTGGCTTCAAGCGTGAAGAAGCCGAGGATGAGAATCGCGGCAATGACGATCGCCGAGATCTTCGCCTTGCTGCTTTTCGCAGTGAAGAAAGTCAGCGCGGCGATGATGGCGACGAACAGCGCCAGTACCCACATGATGTTCTCGGTCGTGGCGCGCAGGATCGAGTAGAACGGCGTGAAGTACCACACCGGTGCGATATGCGACGGGGTCACCAGCGGATCGGCCGGAACAAAGTTGTTGTATTCGAGGAAATAGCCGCCCATTTCCGGCGCAAAGAACATCACCAGCGAGAACACCAACAGAAAGACCGCCGCACCGAAGATGTCCTTCACCGTGTAATACGGATGGAACGGAATGCCATCGACAGGATGGCCGGTTTTCGGATTGATGGTTTTCTTGATCTCGACGCCATCCGGGTTGTTCGAGCCGGTTTCATGCAGCGCGATCAGATGCGCAACGACGAGGCCGAGCAGGACCAGCGGAATCGCAATGACATGGAAGGCGAAGAAGCGGTTCAACGTGGCATCCGACACGACGTAGTCGCCGCGAATCCAGATCGCGAGATCTTCGCCGATGAACGGAATTGCACCGAACAGGTTCACGATCACCTGTGCGCCCCAGAAGGACATCTGTCCCCACGGCAGCAGATAACCGAAGAACGCCTCGGCCATCAGGCACAGGAAAATCAACACACCGAAAATCCAGGTCAGTTCACGCGGCCGGCGGAATGAACCGTAGAGCAGCGCGCGAAACATGTGCAGATAGACGACGATGAAGAACGCGGATGCGCCGGTGGAGTGCATGTACCGGATCAGCCAGCCCCACGACACGTCGCGCATGATGTACTCGACCGAGGCGAACGCAAGCGTCGCATCGGGCTTGTAATACATGGTGAGGAAGATGCCGGTGACGATCTGGTTCACCAGCACGAGCAGCGCCAGCGAGCCGAAGTAGTACCAGAAGTTGAAGTTCTTCGGCGCGTAGTAGTCCGCGGCCTGCTGCTTCCACAGCAGGGTCAGCGGGAAACGCGCATCGATCCAGTCAAGGAGCTGCTGGCCTTTGTTGGGCTTGGCTGCAGCGGTGGTTCCGTTGGCCATGCCTTATGCTCCCTTGGTGTCGTCGCCGATCAGCAGTCGGGTGTCGGACAGATATTGATAGGGCGGAACGATGAGGTTGTCCGGCGCCGGCATGTTGGCGAACACGCGGCCGGCATAGTCAAACTTCGAACCGTGGCAAGGGCACAGGAAGCCGGCCTCGCCATCCGCGCCTAGCGGCAGCTTGGTGGGCGAGCAGCCGAGGTGGGTGCAGATGCCCACCACCACGAGATATTCGGGCTTGATCGAGCGCGTCTCGTTGGTCGCATATTCGGGTTGATTCGGTGCTTCCGAGGCCGGATCCAGCAGTTCGCCTTCGACTTGCTTGAGCGATGCGAGCATTTCCGGCGTACGGCGCAGGACCCATACAGGCTTGCCGCGCCATTCGACCACCTGCATCTGGCCGGGCGCAATTTTGCTGATATCGGCTTCGACCGGCGCACCGGCCGCTTTGGCTCGTTCCGAGGGTTCGAAGCTGGCGATAAAGGGCCAAGCCGCGGCGGCAGTCGCTGCACCACCCGCCGCACAGGTTGCAACGAGCATGGTTCTGCGGCTCTTGTCGGCCGGCTCGCCTACCCCGCCGCTATCGAGGGTCGCGTCGTTTGAGTTGCTCATATGGAGAGGCTCCAAGGTTTTGCTGAAAAACGGGTGATGAACTGCAAAAGCCCAAGATTATAGCGGAGCACCGCACACGATTCCAAGTTTTTGAACGTAAATACCTGAAAGCGCTAGGGAATCGAAGAGCCGCGCCGGGATGCTGCGGACCCGCGCGCAACAGAGCCATGCGCCCCGATTCATGTGCTGAAGCACAACGCCGGAACCGGCCGCTTATACAGGGTTGTCGATATCGATGTAACGATGTGTGAGGCCGAAGCGATCGGCGACATGGTGAGCGAGGGCCTGTACGCCGTAGCGCTCGGTTGCATGATGTCCGGCAGCGATGAAGGCAATACCGGATTCGCGCGCCAGATGGACGTGCTGTTCGGAAATCTCGCCGGTGATATAGGCATCGACACCGAGCGTGAGCGCGGCGTCGAAGTACCCCTGCGCACCGCCGGTGCACCATGCGGCGCGCCGCACGGGGCGCTGCGCATCTCCGATCACCAATGGCGCGCGACCCAGCTTGGCTTGTAAGCCCTGCGCAAATTCCCCCAGCGCGGCGGGCGTTGCAAGCGTGCCGTAGCACACCAGATTCTGCTCGCCGGTGCGGCCTTCTTCGGTCAAACCCAATCGTTGCGCGAGTTGCGCGTTATTGCCGAGTTCGGGGTGCAGGTCGAGCGGCAGGTGATAGGCGTACAGATTGATATCCGCACGCAGCAGCAATTCGATGCGACGTTTGCGCGCGCCGACCAGGCGCGGGTCTTCGCCACGCCAGAAATAACCGTGATGGACAAGAATCGCATCCGCCCCGGCATCCCGGGCGGCCTCGATCAATGCCAGACTGGCCGTCACGCCCGAAACGATTTTGCGAATTTCGGCGCGGCCTTCCACCTGTAAACCGTTTGGGCAATAATCCCGCACACGGGAGACATCGAGCAGCTGGTCCAAGTAGCGGGCAAGCTCGTCACGTTGCATCGTTCCACCGTCACCCTAAAACTTCGTTCAAGGTGGGATTGTAGCCGCCGGGAAAGCGCCCACGCCATGAACCCGAACTAAAACGCCCGCACCCGCTTCCGGCCCACCCCACTTATTGCCCGACACAGCGCATGACTCTCCACCGTCTTTGGCTCGTCTTCTGCCAGACCGCAACGATTGCGCTCGGCGCGCTGTTCGTTGTCGTCACCCTGCGCCCCGAATGGCTCGGCGGCCGCGAACTCGGTCAGGTGATCATCAATCAGATCGCGCCGGCGACGCACACGACCGGCAAACCGCTCAGTTCCTATAGCGAAGCGGTGCGCAAGGCGGCTCCGGCCGTGGTCAATATCTTCACCTCCAGAGCCGTCAAGGCGCCGCGTCATCCGCTCATGGACGACCCGGTGTTCCGCGAGTTCTTCGGCGACAATTTCGACGAGCCGCAGAAGACCGCAAGCCTCGGTTCGGGAGTCATCGTCAACGGCAACGGCTATGTCCTGACGAACAACCACGTCGTCGAAGGCATGGACGAGATCGAAGTGCTGTTGGCCGACAACACGCGACTGGCCGCCAAAGTCGTCGGCACTGATCCGGAAACCGATATCGCAGTACTGAAGGTTGAAGTGAGAAATGCGCTGCCTTCCATCGTGTTCGGCCAGACAGACGGCTTGAGCGTGGGCGATGTCGTGCTTGCCATCGGCAATCCCTTCGGTGTCGGCCAGACCGTGACCATGGGCATCGTCAGCGCACTCGGTCGCACGCACCTCGGCATCAACACGTACGAGAACTTCATTCAGACCGATGCGGCGATCAACCCGGGCAATTCGGGCGGCGCGCTCATCGATACCGCCGGCAATCTCATCGGCATCAACACCGCGATTTTTTCGCGCACCGGCGGCTCGCTCGGCATCGGCTTCGCGATTCCGGCCTCAACCGCCAAGGAAGTGATGGAGCAGATCATCGAAACCGGCAGCGTCACGCGCGGTTTCATCGGTGTCGAAGCGCAGGAAATTACGCCCGAACTGGCGGAAGCGTTTGCCCTGTCTACCGTGCAGGGCGCGTTGATTGCCGGCGTTGTCGGCGGCGGCCCTGCCGATCAGGCCGGCGTGCGGCCGCGCGACGTGTTGATCGCGATCGGCGACCAGCCGGTGGATGATCCGACAACGATGCTTAACATCGTGGCCGATCTCAAACCCGGTAGCCGGGTACCGATGCGCCTGCGTCGTGACGGCAAGGATTTCGAAGTGGAAATCGTGGTTGGGCGTCGACCGCGGGCGAGCGCCGAGCGTCGCTAGCAGTCAGGCATTGCGGATCCGCATACTCGACTTCGGTCTATCGACTTCGACCGTGGGCTGACGCCGCGCGGCGTTACTTCGATTGCTGCTCCGAGCGATCGAGCTCTTCCTCCATCTCCGCATCGCTCAGCGCCTTCCAGTCGCTGCGGGAGACGGGCCGCCCCATCAAACCGGACAGCAGAATGCCGAGTTCGTAGAGCAGCCAAAGCGGTACGGCGAGCATGAACTGTGAAACCACATCGGGCGGCGTGAAAATAGCCGCGACGATGAACGCGCCGACGATCACATACGGCCGCGCCGACTTCAGTTTCTCGATCGAGACGATGCCCATGCGCACCAGCACGATCACCACGACCGGCACTTCGAATGTCAAACCGAAAGCGAAGAAAGTGGTGAGTGCGAAACTGAAATACTTCTCGATGTCCGTCATCCACGCGACACCTTCCGGCGCAACCGCGCTCATGAACGCGAAGACGACCGGAAAGACCAGCGCGTAGGCGAACGACATACCCATCAGGAACAACAGGAAGCTGGCGATGACCAGCGGCAGCATGAGGCGTTTTTCGTGGGTATACAGACCGGGCGCGACGAATGCCCAAAGCTGATAAAGCACGACCGGCAGCGCGATCACGAAAGCAAGCAAGGCCGCCACCTTGATGGGCACCAGGAAAACGCCGACCACGTCGGTCGCGATCATCTGCCCGCCCTGAGGTAACGCGGCGAGCATCGGCTCGGCGAAAATGCTGTAGATCTTCTGTGACCCCGGCCAGCCGAATGCCACGATCACGAAAACCACCGCGACCGCGAGTACGGCCTTGACCACCCGCGAGCGCAACTCGATCAGATGGGAGATGAAACCGTCCTGGGTGTTCATTTAGCTTTGGATTCTTCGCTGACCGCAGGCGTAGTCGTAGTGTCCGGATTTTCGCTCGGCGCGACGGTGTCCGGGCTGTTGAGCGAAGCGACGCCTTTCTGGATTTCGTGTTCGGCGGCGTGAACTTCGTCGGTCACCTGCTTCATCGATTCCTTCATCGACTGCGCGGCGCCTTCGAATTCGCTGCGCAGCTTGCGTAGTTCATCGAGTTCCATTTCACGACCGATATCCGCTTTCACGTCGCTGACATAGCGCTGCATGCGGCCGAACAAGTGGCCCGCGGTACGCGCCACTTTGGGCAGTCGCTCGGGGCCGATGACGACCAGCGCCACCACACCGATGACAAATAGTTCAAAAAAGCTGATATCGAACATGAGGAACCCAGGTCGAAGGGGGGCCGCCGCCGAAAAAAAGACGCCGGGCGGCCCCGGCATCTTGTTCGTGATTGCTACGGAAACGCCGGCCGCGGTCGACGGAGGCGTACAGCACCTCAGACTTTATTGCTGTTTTCCTGTTTCACTTCGGCGTCGATGGTGTGACCTGTGACTTGCGGCTGGACTGCGCCGGACGACTCGTCGGTCGAACGCATGCCTTCCTTGAAGCCCTTCACCGCGCCTCCCAGATCCGCGCCCATGTTCCGCAACTTCTTGGTGCCGAACACCAGCATGACGATCAGCAGGACGATCAACCAGTGCCAGATGCTGAATGAACCCATAGCCGTACTCCTTTAATCGCGCCGCAGCATGGGCGGCAGTGCGGTCGGTCCGGAGAGAATGTGGACGTGAAGATGATACACCTCCTGCCCGCCGATTCGCCCCGTGTTGATGATAGTGCGGAAGCCATCCGTAGCGCCCTGTTCGCGTGCCAGTTTGGGCACCAGAAGCATGATTTTTCCAAGCACCGCTTGATGGCTAATATCACATTCGGCAAGCGATGCGACGTGAAGTTTCGGAATCACGAGCACATGTACAGGCGCATGCGGACGAATGTCATGAAACGCGATGATTTCATCGTCCTCGTATACCTTCTCGCACGGCAATTCGCCGCGCCCGATTTTGCAGAAAATGCAGTTTTCGTCCGTCATGCCATCCGCCCTAGCGCTTCTCGCTCGCCACTCTCACATCATTCCCCCGGGCGGCCTTCTCATCCAGGCCCGAGAGGCCTTCCCGCCGGGCCAACTCCGCCAGCACATCGCGCGGGCGCAGATCGTAGTGCGCCAGCGCGACCAGGCAGTGGAACCATAGATCGGCCATTTCCGCGACGATGGCGGGGCGATTGCCGTCCTTGGAAGCCATCACCACCTCAGTGGCTTCCTCGCCGATTTTCTTCAGAATCGCATCGTCGCCTTTGGTCAGCAGGCGCGCGACATAGGATTTGTCGGGGTCGCCGCCCTTGCGGCTCTCCACCACATCGGCCAGCCGCTCCAGCACATTCATCGATTCGTTCATATTCGCCACTGCCCGTCTACTTGGTCCGATACATGGTCGCGGGGTCTTTCAGCGGCTGGTCCATGACGACCCACTCACCGTCCACCAGCTTCTGATAGAAACAACTCGGCCGCCCGGTATGGCAGGCGATCCCGCCCGCCTGTTCGATCTTGAGCAGCACCACGTCGTTGTCGCAGTCGAGACGGATCTCACGCACGCGCTGGGTATGCCCCGATTCTTCGCCCTTGCGCCAGAGTTTGCCGCGCGAACGTGAAAAGTAAACGACATCGCCGGTCGACGCGGTCTGCGCCAGCGCCTCGCGATTCATCCACGCGAACATGAGAATCCGGCCGCTGCGGTCGTCCTGGGCAATAACGGGAACGAGACCGTTCGCGTCCCACGCGACCGAATCCAGCCACGCCTCGCTCACTGACGGACCTCGATACCGCGCTCGGCCATCACCGCCTTGGCCTGCGCCACGGTGTATTCGCCGAAATGAAAAATACTCGCTGCCAGCACTGCGTCCGCGCCGCCTGTCTGTACGCCATCGGCCAGATGTTCGAGCGATCCGACGCCACCGCTGGCAATGACCGGGATGTTGACCGCGCCCGCGACCGCGCGCGTCAGTTCGAGATCGAAACCTTCGCGCGTGCCGTCGCGGTCCATGCTGGTCAGCAGGATTTCGCCTGCGCCCAGCGCTTCGACCTTGCGCGCCCATTCAACGGCATCCAGGCCACTCGCTGTGCGCCCGCCATGAGTGAATACTTCCCAGCGATCATCGACCCGTTTGGCGTCGATCGCCACCACGATGCATTGCGAGCCGTAGCGATCGGTGGCGTCCTGGACGAGTTGTGGATTCTGCACCGCGGAAGTATTGATCGACACCTTGTCGGCGCCTGCATTCAGCAGCCGGCGCACGTCTTCGACCTTGCGCACGCCACCGCCCACGGTGAGCGGAATGAACACCTGGGAAGCAACCTGTTCGATGACGTGCAGAATGAGATCGCGGTCATCGGAAGTCGCCGTGATATCGAGGAAGCACAATTCGTCGGCGCCCTGTTCGTCATAGCGACGTGCGATTTCGACGGGATCGCCGGCGTCGCGCAGTTCGACGAAATTGACCCCTTTGACGACCCGTCCGCTGGTCACGTCGAGACAGGGAATGATGCGTTTGGCGAGACTCATGACATACGAGCAGCAGGTCGCACGGCGACCTACTCTTCGGCCTCGTCTTCGCCGGAGAGCGCATCGGCGACGGCCTGCGCTTCAGCGAAGTCGAGCGTGCCTTCATAGACGGCACGGCCGGTAATGACGCCCATGACGCCTTCGGACTCCACCGCGCACAAGGCCTTCACGCCTTCGATATCGCTCAAGCCGCCGCTGGCGATCACCGGGATGCGCAGCTGACGCGCCAGCGCAACCGTCGCGTCGACGTTGACGCCGGTGAGCATGCCGTCGCGCCCGATGTCGGTGTAGAGAATCGCCTCGACGCCGTAATCCTGGAATTTTTTGGCCAGATCGACGACATCGTGGCGGGTCATTTTCGACCAGCCTTCGACCGCAACCTTGCCGTCCTTGGCATCGAGCGCAACGATGATGTTGCCCTGGAACGCGGTGCACGCGTCCTGCAGGAAGCCCGGGTTCTTCACCGCCGCCGTACCGATGACGATGTAGCTCACGCCGCAATCGATGTAGCGCTCGATGGTGTCGAGATCGCGGATGCCGCCGCCCAACTGGATCGGCAGTTCGTCGCCGACCGCATCGACGATCCGGCGAATCACCGCCTCGTTCTTCGGCTTGCCGGCCACGGCACCGTTCAGATCGACCACATGCAGGCGCCGCGCACCGAGTTCGAGCCAGTGGCGCGCCATACCGACGGGGTCTTCGGAGAAGACGGTGGCATCGTCCATATCGCCTTGCTTCAGGCGTACACAGCGGCCGTCTTTGAGATCTATCGCAGGAATGATGACCATCGCGTCAGGGTTCGCGTGGGAGTGGAAAGGAAGTTAGTAGGTTTGCAGAGAATTGGTGCGTTCGGTCTCAGGGATGCCAGGAGACGAAATTCGACAGCAACTGCAACCCAGCCGTATGGCTTTTTTCGGGGTGAAACTGAACTGCGAAAATGTTATCCCGAGCCACCGCACAGGTAAAGCGAAAAGCGTAATCAGCATAACCGGCGACGAGTTCTTTTACATTCGTCTCGACATAGTAACTGTGCACGAAATAAAAGCGCTCCGCGTCCGCGATATTCCGCCATAGCGCGTGCGCCTGTGCATGATGCACGTTATTCCAGCCCATATGGGGCACTTTCAACCGCTCGCCCTGTGCGTCATGCATGGCCTCGGCCGGAAAGCGGCGCACCCGCCCCGGCAATACGCCAAGACCGGCCACACCCCCACCTTCTTCGCTATGTTCGAACAGCATCTGCAGTCCGATGCAGATTCCCAGGAAAGGCTTGGTCCTGGCGGCCTCGAGCAACGCCGCGCGCAAACCGCGCGCATCCATTTCGCGCATGCAATCGCGCATCGCGCCCTGTCCGGGGAAAACGACACGCTCGGCCGCGGCGATATCGGCCGGATTGTCGGTCACGCGGACTTCCGCGTCCGGCGCGATATGCTCGATCGCTTTTGAGACCGAGCGCAGATTGCCCATGCCGTAGTCGACGACGGCGATAGCGGTCATGCTGAGAAATCCATATCGGAGTCAAACGGCGCCGCCCCGGCATCTGACTCGGGGGATATACAAGGGGACATCGCCACCTTGTTCAAGCAGCGTTCCATGCCGTAGTCGACGACGGCGATCGAAGTCATGCGGACAGTGTTCCCTTGGTCGAAGGCACGACGCCCGCCGCACGCGGATCGACCTCCAGCGCCACACGCAGCGCGCGCGCGAAGGCCTTGAACACCGTCTCGCACTGATGGTGCGCGTTCACGCCGCGCAAATTATCGATGTGCAAAGTGACCAGCGCGTGATTGACGAAGCCCTGGAAAAACTCGTGTACCAGGTCGACATCGAACTCGCCGATCATGGCGCGCGTGAAGGGCACGTGAAACTCCAACCCCGGGCGGCCGGAAAAATCGATAACCACACGCGACAGCGCTTCATCCAGCGGCACATAGGCGTGGCCGTAGCGGCGCAGCCCCTTCTTGTCGCCGACCGCTTTGGCAAACGCCTGACCAAGCGTGATGCCGATGTCCTCGACCGTGTGATGGGCATCGATATGCAAATCGCCCTTGGCGCTGACGTCGATATCGATCAGACCATGACGCACGATCTGGTCGAGCATGTGATCGAGGAACGGTACACCGGTTGCGAGCTTGCCTATACCCGTGCCGTCGAGATTGATCGATACGGCAATCTGCGTTTCGTTGGTATTGCGAGTGATCTGGGCGGTTCTCATTTTCAATGCTCCCTGGCGCTACAGGCTCGCCCGCAATGCGGCCAGCAGTTGTTGATTTTCCTCCGGCGTCCCGACCGTGAAGCGCAAACAGTTTTCCAGCAACCGGTGGGTGCCGTGTAAATTGCGCACCAGCACCTTGCGCGCTTCCAGTCGGCGGTACAGATCGTCAGCGTTCGGCACACGCGCCAGTATAAAGTTCGCTTCGCTCGCATAGAGCGTCAACTGCGGCAAGGTTCGCAATGCCGTTACGAGGTGCGCCCGATCGGCGCGAATCCGCGCCGCCTGCGCATCCAGCACATCGAGCCGTTCCAGCGCACGTCCCGCAATCGCTTGCGTCAGGACATTGACGTTATACGGCGGCCTGAGTTTGTCGAACTCGCGTATCCATTCCGGCCGCGCGGCGGCATAGCCGAGGCGGATACCCGCCAAGCCGAGCTTGGACACGGTGCGCATGACCATGAGGTTGGAATAACGCGCCAGACGGTCCATGAAGCTTTTGCCGGCGAAAGCGTGATACGCCTCGTCGACCACGACGAAGCCGGGCGAGGCTTCGATAATCGCTTCCACATCGCGCTCGGCAAACAGATTGCCGGTCGGATTATTCGGATAGGCGATGAACGTCAACGCCGGCTGGTGCTCGCGCACCGCGGCAAGAAAACGCCCCGCATCCAGGCTGAAATCGTCCGCCAGCGGCACGCCGACATAACGCATGCGCGAGTAAATCGCGTTCATGCGATACATCGCGAACGAAGGCTCCGGCGCGAGCATGACCGCGTCGGGACGCGCCAGCGTCTGCGTCACCATCGTGATGATTTCGTCCGAGCCGTTGCCGATCAGCACGTCGCAGTCGGCCGGAATGCCGAATGCCTTTCGCAGGTGCGCGCGCAACGCCGGCGCGTTCGGATCGGGGTAGCGATTCAACGGCGTGTCGGCGATGAGATCGCCGAGTTCCGCGCGCATGTCGGGCGGCAGCACGTAAGGGTTCTCCATCGCATCCAGCTTCACCATGCCGGCGGCCGGCGCGACGTGATAGGCGTTGAGGTCAAGAATTTCCTCGCGCACCAGCGCGGCCGGAGTTTTGTCGGCGGCGCCCATTACTTGCCCTTCAGCCGGTATTCGGCCGAGCGCGCGTGCGCCTGCAACCCCTCGCCGTATGCCAGGGTCGCGGCAATGCGGCCGAGCGTATCGGCGCCCTCGCGCGACACCTTGATCAGGCTCGAACGCTTCTGGAAATCGTACACGCCGAGCGGCGAGGAAAAGCGCGCGGTACGCGAGGTGGGCAGCACATGATTGGGACCGGCGCAGTAATCGCCCAGCGATTCGGAGGTGTACGGTCCCATGAAAATGGCGCCGGCGTGGCGAATCTTTTTTGCCCACACATCTGCATCGCGTACAGACAGTTCCAGATGTTCGGGCGCGATACGATTGGCGATCTCGCACGCCTCGTCCAGATTGCGCACCTGGATCAGCGCACCGCGATTGGTAAGCGACGTTGCGATCACTTCACGACGCGGCATGTCGGCCAACTGCCGATCGACGCTCGCCGCAACGCGTTCGATGAATTCCGCGCTCGGCGAAATCAGGATCGCCTGCGCCACCTCGTCGTGCTCGGCCTGCGAGAACAGATCCATGGCGATCCAGTCGGGATCGGTTTCGCCGTCGCAAATCACCAGGATTTCGGATGGCCCGGCCACCATGTCGATGCCGACCACACCGAACACGCGACGCTTCGCCGCGGCGACATACGCGTTGCCCGGACCGACGACCTTGTCCACCTGCGGAATCGTTTCAGTACCGTAAGCGAGCGCACCGACAGCCTGCGCGCCGCCGATGGCGAAGACACGATCGACGCCGGCAATCGCCGCCGCGGCAAGCACCAGTTCGTTCCGTTCGCCGCCCGGCGTGGGCACCACCATGATCAACTCGTGCACGCCGGCCACTTTGGCGGGTATCGCATTCATCAGCACCGACGACGGGTACGCAGCCTTGCCGCCCGGCACGTACAGGCCGGCGCGATCGAGCGCTGTGATCTGCTGACCGAGCACGGTGCCGTCGGGTTCCGTGTAGCTCCACGATTCGGCACACTGCCGTTCGTGATACCGGCGCACGCGCTCGGCCGCCTGCTCCAGCGCTTCGCGACGCTCGCGCGGCAACCCCTCGAGTGCGGCCGCGAGTTCTGCACGCGGAATTTCCAGCTCGGCGAGCGAAGCCGCGGACACGCGATCGAAGCGCTCGGTGTATTCGAGCACCGCGGCGTCGCCGCGCTTGCGCACGTCGGCAAGAATGCCGGCCACCGCGCGATCGACGTTTTCGTCCTGCGCCGCTTCGAGCGCCGTCAACGCGGCAAGTTGCGCATCGAAATCGGACTGCGCGATATTGAGCCGTCTGATATCAACCATTGCTTGTCACTGCGGATTCGAACGCATCGAGCACGGGCTGCAGCAACTCGCGTTTCAGTTTCAGCGCCGCCCGGTTGACGATCAGGCGCGAACTGATGGGCATGATCTCTTCCACCGCACGCAGATTGTTCGCCTTCAATGTCCCCCCGCTGCTGACCAGATCGACGATTGCATCGGCCAAGCCCACCAACGGCGCGAGTTCCATCGAGCCGTACAGCTTGATGAGGTCCACGTGCACGCCTTTGCGGGCGAAGTGCTCGCGCGCGATGCGGATGTACTTGGTCGCCACCCTCAGCCGCGCGCCCTGGCACACTGCGGATTCGTAGTCGAAACCTTCCGGCACCGCGACCATCATGCGGCACTTGGCGATTTCCAGGTCGAGCGGCTGATACAAACCTTCGCCGCCGTGTTCGTAGAGCACATCCTTGCCGGCGATGCCGACGTCCGCCGCGCCGTATTGCACGTAGGTCGGCGTGTCCGAGGCGCGCACGATCACGAGTCGCACGTCCGGCCGGTTGGTGCCGATAATGAGTTTGCGCGAGGTCTCGGGATTCTCCTGCGGAGCGATCCCGGCGGCGGCGAGCAAGGGCGCCGTCTCGTCGAAAATGCGGCCCTTCGACAGGGCGATGGTAATGCCGGACACTGAAATGATCCGTTCAGATGCTAAGAATGATGGCAAGCACGCCAGTTGCGTGAGCCGGAAGGCCTTCACGACGACATCGATCCGTCGCGCGCCGAACAAGCCCGCGGAATGCTCCGGCTGGCGCTAATGCACGGATTCTACTCGAAAGACTGTACGAAAGACCGGCCCGGCGAGAACAGCGTATCCACGCACGACGCTGTCCGGTGCGCGCGATACCCGTCAGCGCACACCGCGTGATGCTGTTCAATTGACCCGACGGATGCGCGCACCGAGTCGCGACAGTTTTTCTTCGATGGCCTCGTAGCCGCGATCCAGATGGTAGATACGATCGATAATCGTCTCGCCACGCGCGACCAGGCCGGCAATGACCAGGCTGGCCGAAGCGCGCAGATCGGTCGCCATCACGGTAGCGCCGGCAAGCGCCGGTACGCCGCGCACGACGGCGTTATTGCCGGTCGTTTCGATGTCAGCGCCCAGCCGCACCAGTTCCTGTGCGTGCATGAAGCGGTTTTCGAAAATCGTTTCGGTAATCAGGCCGGTGCCCTCGGCGATGGCGTCCAGCGCCATGAACTGCGCCTGCATGTCGGTCGGAAAGGCCGGATAAGGCGCAGTGCGCAAATTCACGCTGCGCGGGCGCTCGCGCATTTCGACGCGAATGCTGTCGCCGGACACTTTAACTTGCGCACCGGCCTCGCGCAGTTTGTCGATCACCGATTCGAGAATGGACGGGTCCGCGTCACGCAGTGTCACCGCGCCTCCGGTCGCCGCGGTCGCGACCAGGAAGGTTCCGGTTTCGATGCGGTCCGGCATGATGCGATGCTGCGCGCCGTGCAATGCCTCGACGCCTTCAATGGTAATGACATCGGTGCCGGCGCCACTGATGCGTGCGCCCATGGCGATCAGGCAGTTGGCCAGATCGACCACTTCAGGTTCGCGCGCGGCGTTCTCCAGCACCGTGGTCCCCTCGGCGAGCGCCGCGGCCATCATCAGGTTCTCGGTTCCGGTGACGGTCACCATGTCCATGATGAGCCGAGTACCCTTCAGCCGCGCGGCGGTCGCATTGATATAGCCATGTTCGACATGGATCTCGGCGCCCATCGCCTGCAGCCCCTTGATGTGCTGATCCACCGGCCGCTGCCCGATGGCGCAACCGCCCGGCAGGGAAACGCGCGCGCGACCGTGGCGCGCAACCAGCGGACCGAGCACGAGAATGGACGCCCGCATGGTCTTGACCAGTTCGTAGGAGGCGACCGGTTCGCCCAGCGCCTTTGCGTTCAGTGTCACACCCTGCTTGTCGCACACCATGACATCGACGCCCATCTGGCCGAGCAGGCGCAGCATGGTCGTGATGTCGCGCAAATGCGGCACATTGCTCAACTGCAGCGGTTCGTCAGTGAGCAGCGCGGCGCACATCAGCGGCAGCGCGGCATTCTTCGCCCCGGAAATGCGCACCTCGCCTTCGAGCGGGATGCCGCCGTGGATCGCCAGTTTATCCACGAGCGGCCCAATCCTCCGGTGTGTAGGTCTGCATCGATAGCGCGTGGATCTCCGCACGCATGCGATCGCCGAGCGCCTTGTAGACGACCTGGTGCTGCTGCACCTTGTTCTTGCCGCGAAACTCGCCGCTGACGATGATCGCTTCGAAGTGCTGCCCGTCGCCGAGCACGCGCACCAGATCGCAGGCCATGCCCTGCTCGATATACCGCTGAACGTCTTCTGGACGCACCATAGTTTTTTCCTTGCTAATGCCGCAATTTGTAGCCGCGTTTGAGCAGCGCGAGTGTAGTTGCAGTCAATGCGCCATAGAACAGCACCACGACGCACAGACTCAGGCGCGGATCGATATCCGATACGCCGAAGAAACCATACCGGAATCCGTCGATCATGTAGAAAAAAGGATTCAGGTGAGACAGATTCTGCCAAAACTCGGGCAGTGAATAGATAGAGTAGAACACCCCGGACAGAAAAGTAGCCGGCATGATGATGAAGTTCTGGAAGCCCGCAAGCTGATCGAACTTGTCCGCCCATATTCCCGCAATCACCCCGAGCGTCGCCAGAATGCCGGTGCCGGCCAGCGCGAACAGCACAATCCACAGCGGCTGTTCAATGTGCAGGGGAACGAACGGCAACGTCATCAGCAATACGCCGAAGCCGACCAACAGACCTCGAATCATCGCCGCCAGCATGTATGCGCTGTAGAACTCCAGGTAGGACAGCGGCGGCAACAGTACGAACACCACGTTACCGGTGACTTTCGACTGGATCAGACTGGAAGAACTGTTGGCGAAGGCATTCTGCAACATCGACATCATGACCAGACCGGGCACCAGGAACGCGGTATAGCCCACGCCCTTGAACACCTCGACATGATCTTCCAGCACGTGGCCGAAAATAAGCAGATACAGCAGCGCTGTCAGCACGGGCGCCGCGATGGTCTGAAAACCCACTTTCGAGAAACGCAGCACCTCCTTGTACAGCAAGGTGCTGAACCCGCTGCGCAACTCGCCGGAATTCACCGCGTCGCCTCGCTGTGCATGATGTTGACAAAGACCTCTTCCAGATCGGGATGGGCGACTTCCATCTCCAGGATGCGGCAGCCGGCGTTGCGCAAAGCGGCGAGCGTGATTTCGACATCGGCATAATCGTCGAGCTTGAAGCGATAGTGCCCATTTTGGTCATGCGTCGCCTTCGCCAGCAGCGCATCGGGCAGCTTGCCCTCCATGCGTACCTGCAAATGCAGCCCGGGAAGCCGACGAATCAAATTGGCCGGTGTATCCAGTGCGACCAGCCGCCCCTGCTTCAGCATGCCGATGCGATTGCACAGCATCTCCGCCTCTTCGAGGTAATGCGTGGTCAGCACGATGGTGTGGCCGGCACGGTTCAACTGACGGACGAATGCCCACAGTCCCTGGCGCAACTCCACATCGACGCCGGCAGTCGGTTCGTCGAGCACGATGACGGGCGGACGATGAACCAGCGCCTGCGCAACCAGCACGCGTCGTTTCATGCCGCCCGACAGCGCGCGCATATTGGCGTCCGCCTTGTCGGTCAGATCGAGGTGATGCATCACTTCGTCGATCCAGGCGTCATTGCGCTTCAAGCCGAAATAACCCGACTGAATGCGCAGAGTCTCGCGCACCGTGAAAAACGGATCGAACACGAGTTCCTGCGGCACCACACCGAGCAGACGACGGGCGGCGCGATATTCGGTGACGACGTCGCGCCCCATGACGCGTGCGCTCCCCGCGGTCGGCCTGACCAGTCCGGCGAGGATGCTGATGAGCGTGGTTTTGCCGGCGCCGTTTGGGCCCAGCAAGCCGAAAAACTCGCCTTCCTGAATTTGCAGATCGACGCCTGCCAGCGCCTGCAGCGCACGGTAGCGCTTGGCCAGCCCATTGATATCGATTGCCGCAATCATGAAGCGTGTTTGCCGAAAGGCCGCGCCACGCTAGGCGTGCGCGTCGGCGAACAGATCGGAGACGTTGTACAGCCGTGCGAGGTTGATGAACTTGGGAGAAAGATTACTGAAGGTCAGTGTGCGGTTCAGCGCCCGCGCTTCGCGTGCGCATTGCAGCGCGAGCGCGACGGCGGCGGAATCCACGTCGGTCACCCCTGTGAAATCCACCGATTCGGCGCCGTTGCGTACATGGGCAAGGCTGACACCCACCAGCGCGGCCACGGTCGCGCTGTTGACATCCCCTTCCAGAATGAGGCGATTGCCGTCGAGTAGCGCGGGCATCAGTTGCTGGCGAGTTGCCGGTTCTTGTCCGACAGCGTCTTGATCAAGCCATCGATGCCGGCATTACGAACTTCGGTGTTGAAAGTATCGCGATAAGTGGTTACCAAGCTTACTCCGCCCACCGACATGTCGTAGACCTTCCAGCCACCGTCTCGTTTTTCCATGCTGTAGTCGATATTGACCGCCTGCGCGCCCGGCTGGCGGACCAGCGAACGTACCGTGACCTCGGTGTCCTCCGGCTGCATGCGCAGCGGCTTGTAGTCGATCACCTGATTACGATACGAAGTGAGCGCGGTCGAGTAGGTGCGCACCAGCAAGGTACGGAACTGATCGACCAGCGCGGCGCGCTGGTCGGGCGTTGCCTTGCGCCAGCTCGGTCCCATGGCAAGCGCCGTCATGCGTGTGAAATTGAAGTGCGGCAGTACCTTCTCCTGCACCAGTGCGGCAGCCTTACGCGGGTCACCGGCCTGGATGTCCTTGTCGTTCTTGATGATCTCGATCACTTCGTTGGTCACCGACTTGACCAGTTCATCAGGCGCGGACGTCTGCGCATGAGTCGCCGGCAGCAGGCCGAAGGCAAGCAGAAACAGCAGGGCAATACGCATATATGCTTTCCGGTGAAGAGGTTAGCGCGTCCGTGCCGGCGCGCCACGCTGGTCGGTCTCGGGCGGTACGACTGGCGCCTTGCCACTTGGTTCAGCACCATGCGCCTCAGGCGCCGCCGCCGGCGCCTCCTGATAATAATCCTCGTCGTCGCGCAGTGAGGGCGCATTGCCGTCGTACACCTGACTGCGGCGCCGCTGCAGATAGGCGTCACGCACGAAAGCGTAGCGATCGAGCGCGGCCTCTTCCAGAACGTTGCTCGCATCCAGCAACCCGGCGCGAGTCTGGATCGTGTCAACCGCCGTCAGGCTGTTGCGGATCGCCACTTCATCACCCGCATCCGCCCATCCCGGCCCTTCCCAGGGGACATAAGCGGCGCTGTCCGCGACACGCCCCGCACCGTCCCGCACGTTGCTCGGCCCGAGAATCGGCAGCACCAGATAAGGACCCGTATCGAGCCCCCAGACGCCCAGTGTCTGGCCGAAATCCTCGTCGTGCTTTTCCATGCCGCCTTCGCTGGCAACATCGAAAATACCGGCCAGACCGAAGGTTGTATTGGTCACGAAGCGCATGAAATCGGTCGCGCCCTCTTCAATCTTGCCTTGCAGGATCTGATTCAGGGCAATCCACGGATCGCGCAGATTGGCGAAGAAGTTGGTCACGCCGGTGCGGACCGGGCCGGGCAATATCGCCCTATAACCTTGTGCGACCGGCTTCAGCACCGCTTTATCGACGGTGTCGTTGAACTGGAAGACCGCTCGATTGACCGGCTCGATCGGATCGCGCGGGTCTGCGCCGGTCGTCGCACAGCCGCTCAAAGCGACAAGCGCAATCAGGCTTGCCGCGGCACAGAATCGTAACTGCAGAAAGTTGTTCTTCATTTCATTCTCTTCGCAAGCCTTATGACCGATCGCCGTTGCAATCGGCCATGCGCTCAGCGTGTTTGGGGCGATGGCTCATCGTCGCCGGCGGCTTTACTGTACAGGAACTGTCCGATCAGATTCTCCAGCACGATCGCCGACTGGGTGATCTTGATCGTGTCGCCGTCCTTCAGATTCGCGAGATCGCCACCGGCCATGAGGCCGATGTATTGCTCGCCCAGCAAGCCGGACGTCAGGACCTTCGCGGACGTGTCCTTGGGAAAGGCAAAATGCTTGTCGAGACTGAGCGTGACGACCGCCTCGAAGCTTTCGTTATCGAATTGGATGCGATCCACCCGGCCCACCACGACGCCCGCGCTGCGCACCGGCGCGCGGGCCTTCAAGCCGCCGATATTCTCGAAACGCGCCTGCACGTGATAGCCCGCGCCGTTGGTAAAGGTGTTGCTGCTGCTCGCGACTTTCAGGGCAAGAAAGAACAACGCCGCCAGACTTGCCAGCACGAACATTCCCACCCAGACGTCAATCGCCTTACGGCTCATCATCGCTTCAATTCCCCCGAAACATAAAGGCGGTAAGGGCAAAGTCCAGCATCAGAATCGCCAGCGCCGAAATAACCACCGTGCGCGTCGTGGCGCGCGAGACGCCCTCCGCCGTCGGCATTGCATCGTAACCTTCGAAAACGGCAATCCAGGACACTGCGATGCCGAACACGAAGGACTTCAAAATACCGTTGACCACATCGCTTTGCCAATCGACTGCGGCGCGCATCTGCGACCAGAACGAACCGAAATCCACGCCGATGAGGACGACGGCAATCAGATAACCGCCGAAAATGCCGATGGCCGAAAAGATCGCCGCGAGCAAAGGCATGGAGACCACGCCGCCCCAGAATCGCGGGCCGACGACACGCGCGATCGGATCGACCGCCATCATTTCCATCGCGGCAAGCTGCTCGGTCGCTTTCATCAGGCCGATTTCGGCCGTGATCGCCGATCCCGCCCGGCTGGCAAACAACAGTGCCGCGATCACCGGCCCGAGTTCGCGCACCAGCGAGAGCGCCACCAGCGTACCGACCGCCTCCGAAGCGCCATAGCGCACCAGCGTATCGTAGCCCTGCAGCGCCAGCACCATTCCGACGAATAGCGCCGAAACGGACACGATAATCAACGACAGGACGCCGGCGAAATAAATCTCGCGAATGGTGAGGTGCAGGCGCAGCAGGCTCGTGCCGGAGACCTTGAGCATCACCCACAGGAAACGGGCGGCGAACCCCAGCCGCGAAACCCGCTGGTTGACGTACGCGCCAAGGCGTTCAGCGAAATCCAGCAGCGTACCCATCGTTATCCGAGCAGTTCCTGTTGATACGCGCGTTGCGCGGGGTAATGAAAAGGCACGGGACCGTCGGTCTCAGCCTGAACGAACTGCTTCACAAAGGGGATGTCGGAGCGGCGCACTTCATCCGGCGTGCCGTCCGCGACGATTTTTCCTTCGGAGACGAAATAAACACGATCGACAATCTGCAGCGATTCCTGCACGTCGTGCGTCACGATGACCGATGTGGCGCCAAGCGCGTCGTTGAGATCGCGAATCAGCTTGCCGGTAATGGCAAGGGAAATCGGGTCGAGGCCTGCGAACGGTTCGTCATACAGAACCAATTGCGGATCCAGCGCGATCGCCCGTGCCAGAGCAACGCGACGCGCCATCCCGCCCGAAAGCTGCTGCGGACGCATCTGCGCGGCGCCGCGCAACCCCACCGTTTCGAGCTTCATCAGCACGAGATCGCGCACAATCGCTTCCGGCAGATCCGTACGTTCGCGTATCGGAAAGGCAACGTTTTCGAAAACGCTCAGATCGGTGAACAGCGCGCCGAACTGAAAGAGCATGCCCATGTCGCGCCGCAGATCGTAGAGTTCGCGCGTCCGCATGCGATTGAGCGACTGCCCGAATGCGCGAACCGTCCCGCGCGTCGGTCGCAACGAACCGCCCATCAGGCGCAATACCGTCGTCTTTCCGGAGCCGCTCGCGCCCATGATGGCGACGACCTGCCCTCTCGGAATGGAAATGGACATACCGTCGAGAATGGCGCGCGGGCCATACGCGAAGGAAACATCTTCAAACTCGACTAAAGGCGGCAAGTCCACTCGGGGGCTCTGTGAAAACGCCGCATTGTAATGGATGCGCGCGTCTCTCTCCACTCGGCCGCTCGACTAAACCCCCGCCGCGCTTACGGAAATCGCTCGCCGCTCGGGCACTTTGGCCCTTCGGGCAAAAAGGTCATCACCAATCCGCTGAAACAGGGAGCGTCATCACCGCCGGTTGATGGTCTTGCGCCCGGGTGTGCTGTATTTCGCAGGCCGACTCGGCGCCCTATGCGACCATTGCCGCGTTCTTGTCTGGGGGGACTCCCCGCTGTATTGCAGCGAGGGGCTCACACAAATGCCTAACAACACTACAAAACCGGCACTTCTGATTGTTGATGACGATCCGCTCATCGCCGATACCCTCGCCTTCGCGCTGGGCAATGACTTTGCCGTCACACTGAGCGATTCACGCGCGCACGCCATCAGTTTGTTGCGTCAGATGGACGAGCCGCCGCACCTGGCGCTGGTGGATCTCGGCCTGCCTCCGACTCCGCATCGGCCCGATGAAGGCTTTCAGCTCATCGCGGACCTGCTTGCCCATTCGCCGAGCATCAAGATCCTCGTGCTTTCCGGCCAAAATGACGCCGCCAATGCGCGCCACGCGCGCACCCTCGGCGCCGCCGAGTTCGTGGCGAAGCCATGCGACCCGGACCACCTCAAGAAAATCCTGCTGCATGCGCTCGAATTCCGCAGCGCCGAAGTGTCGAGCAGTGCCGCGGTCGAAGCCGGCATGCTTATCGGCCGCAGCGCGGCGATGCAGAAGTTGCGCAGCCAGATCGGCCAGTACGCGGACTCGCCCTTCCCCGCGCTGATCGAAGGCGAATCCGGCAGCGGCAAGGAAATCGTGTCCAATGCACTGCATCGCCTGTCGAGCCGCAAGGACAAACCCTGCCTGGCGTTGAACTGCGCGGCGATTGCGCCAACGCTGGTCGAGCCGACGCTGTTCGGCTACGTGAAGGGCGCTTTCACAGGCGCGCAGACCACCAAATCGGGCTACTTCGAAGACGCGGCCGACGGCACGCTGTTCCTCGACGAAATCGGTGAATTGCCGATGGAGTTGCAGGCCAAGCTGCTGCGGGTGCTGGAAAACGGCGAATATCAGCGCGTCGGCGAGACGCAACGTCGCTACAGCCGCGCCCGCGTCATCGCCGCGACCAACCGCGACCTGCGGCAGGAAATCAAAAAAGGGAATTTCCGCGCCGACCTGTATCACCGCCTGTCGGTTTTCACTATCGGCGTGCCACCGCTGCGTGAAATGGATGAAGACAAACTGATGTTGCTCGAGCACTTCAGCGCCTTCTACGCCGAGCGCGCGAACCTGCCGCCGTTCATGCTCGACGAAAGCGCATTGAAACTGTGGCGGCACTATCACTTTCCCGGCAACGTGCGCGAACTGCGCAACATCGTCATTCGCCTGACGACGAAGTACGCGGGCCAGCGCTTGTCCTCGGTCGAACTGGAAGTCGAGCTCGACGTCGAGCATCAGGAGGGGTCGGGCGCACCCGAACTGGCGCTGCCGAATGATCCGGAAATCATCGTCGAACAGGCGCAGCGCCATTTGCAGCGCGAGCGCGCGTTCAATCTCGACGACATGCTGAAATCCTGGGAGCAGGGCTATATCGAAGCCGCGATGAAACTCACCCGCGGCAATGTCAGCCAGGCGGCCAAGTTGCTCGGCATCAACCGAACCACGCTCTACAGTCGAATGGAGTCGCTGCAAAAGCAGGCTTGAGTTTTTCGCATAGAGGTACCGCTTTCTGAGCTTTTAAGGCAAAAGTAAGATCGCGGCCCTGCCCGACATTCGATCGAGCGGTCTGTCGAATCTGCTAGGCTGGCGCGACTTTTATTGAGCGGTCTTAAGTGGTCTTATGTACCTGGCGCATTTCGGACTCGACGAACCACCCTTCCGCATCACTCCGCACACCGAGTTCTTTTTTGAAGGTGCCAGGCGCGGAGCAACGCTCGAAGGGCTGATCTACGCCATCACCCACGACGAAGGCATCGTCAAGGTGACGGGCGAAGTGGGCAGCGGCAAGACCATGTTGTGCCGCGTCCTGCTCGAACGAATGCCTGAATCGGTCGAGGTGCTCTACCTCGCCAACCCCTCCGTCTCGCGCGATGAGATCCTCGATGTGCTGGCCGCCGATCTCAAGGCCGAATCGGAGAGCAGCCACACCACCATCCGGATGCGCGCGCTGCAGGAGCGCCTTATCGGGTTGTACGCTCAGGGTCGTCGGGTCGTCGTGCTGATCGACGAAGCGCACGCCATGCCGCTCGAAACCCTCGAAGAAATCCGGCTGCTGTCCAACCTCGAATCCAACCGCCACAAGCTGCTGCAGATCGTGCTGTTCGGCCAGCCGGAGCTGGATGAGCAGCTCGCACTGCCGCACATGCGGCAGCTGCGCGAACGCATCACGCACAGTTTCCGCCTCGAACCGCTGGTCCGTCAGGACATCGAGAAATACATCGACTTTCGCATGCGCGCCGCAGGTTTTCGCGGACCGAATGTTTTCTCGGCGCCGGCACTGCGCGCCATCGTGGAGGCGTCAGAAGGACTGACGCGCCGCATCAACATCCTCGCCGACAAGGCGCTGCTCGCCGCTTTCGCCGACGGCACGCACGAAGTGACAGCCAAGCACGCGCGCGCGGCGATTCTGGATTCGGACTACCGGAAACCACGGCCACGCCCCGGTCCATGGGCCATTGCGATCGCCGCGCTGGTCGTCGGCATCGCCATCGGTTTCGGCATGCGGTTCTTCGATACGCCCATTGCGGCTTCCGCCGCGACCGACATCGCCCCGATCGAGCCCGCTGTGGCGCCGGCGGGAACTGCATCCGGCGTATCGTCCGAAACGCCGCTTGCGCAACAGCCGGCCGACGTCGGCGCGCAAGTCGGAGCGGCGAACGATCAACCGCAACTCGGGCCGCTTTCCCGCGAACGGTATGAGGCGACGCAAGCCTGGCTCGATACCGCGCCGGACGGACACTTCACCATCCACCTGATGACGGCGACGAGCGCTCTACGCCTTGAGCACTTTCTGGCTGAAAGCGGCAAAGTTTTGGACCCGCAGCACTTCCACGTCTATGGCGTGAAACATGATGGTAAACAGCACTACGCCGTCGCCTATGGGTTGTACCCGTCGGTCGAGACGACCATCGCCGCAATGGGCGACCTACCGGCTGCACTGAGAGCGAAAGGCCCATACCAACGCAGCATCGTTGTGATGCGTCGGCAAAACGCGCAATAAGTCGCAACTTCGACAGGCAACTGTTCGCATCCACATTCAGACGGCAAAACAATTTCTTAGCGTCGATGGTTATACTCGCCGCTAAACAACAACAAGCGGGCGCAATGCCCGCCTGATGTATGGGGATTCGATGCTAAGACCTCTGATTGTTTGTGGGCTGGTCGTGGCGCTCGGGGGATGCTTTCAACCAATGAAAGCCTCGGACGGCCATCTCGAGCAATCTTCCGCGCCGCCCCCGGCGGCGAGCATTCCCATGCCCGTACAAACGCTACCGGCGTTGCCTCTGCCCAAACCCGCAGCGAAACTCGAAACCTTCAGCGTCACGGTGCACAACGTGCCGGCGCAGGAACTGCTCTTCGCGCTCGCGCGCGACGCCAATCTGAACGTCGACATCCATCCCGGCATTACCGGCACGGTGTCGTTGAACGCACTCGATCAAACACTGCCGCAGTTACTCGATCGCATTTCAAAGCAGGTCGACATGCGTTACGAACTGGATGGGCCGAATCTGATGGTGATGCCCGATTCGCCCTTTCTGCGCATCTACAAAATCGATTACGTGAACATGAGCCGGGAAGCGGAAGGCAAGATAAGCGCATCCGGTCAGATTACCAGCACCGGCACGAGCGGCGGCCAGACGGGCAGCGCGGCGAGCGGTTCCAGCACGGCGAATTCGTCCACCATGACGATCACCAATCGATCCACCAATCAGTTCTGGTCGCGACTGGAACAGAATGTGCGCGACATCCTGCGAGAGACGGACAAGATTCTCCCCGCTCCCGCCACCGCGAGCGCAACCCCTTCGTCGGGCCCCGCCTCTGCGGTTTCAAATCTGGTAAACCAAGTAACGGGTACCGCAACAGCACCCGCTCAACCCAGCGTCACTTTTCGCGAAGCAGCCTCTGTCATCGCGAACCCTGAAGCAGGCGTACTCTCGATTCGAGCAACAGCGCGACAGCACGAGAAACTCCAGGAATTTCTGGATCAGGTGCTGGTCAGCGCCAAGCGACAGGTATTGATCGAAGCGACGATTGTCGAGGTCCAACTCAGCAACGATTATCAGCAAGGTATCGACTGGGCGGCGCTGAGTGGCAGCGCCGGCTTCCAGTTACTGCAAGGCGGTCTTTATCGCGATCCCGCCACAACGCCCGGATTGCAACCACCGATACCGCTCACCGGCCTGCTGCCCGCCGATCCAACCCATAACCTGCAAGCCGCGCAGTACAACTCGAGCAACTTCAGAGCCACCCTGCGCCTTCTGGAAAGCTTCGGCAACGTGCGGGTGCTGTCGAGCCCGCGCATCAGCGTCATCAACAACCAGACCGCGGTCCTCAAGGTCGTCGACAACCTGGTCTACTTCAACGTCACTGCCGAAACCAATCAGAACGAGAGCACTTCGCTGACCACCTTCACCACGACGCCGCAAACCGTTTCGGTCGGTTTCATCATGAACGTAACGCCACAGATCGGCGAAGACGACTCCGTACTGCTGAATGTCAAGCCGACCATCCGCCGACTGATACGGATGGTCCCCGATCCGAATCCAACTCTGGCGCGCGAACAAATCAATAACTTCGTGCCCGAAATACGAGAGCGGGAACTGGAATCCATGCTCAAGGTTGTCAACGGGCAGACTGCGGTCATGGGCGGTTTGATTCAGGACGAACTGGCAAACAACACCGATACGCTGCCGGGCGTGGGCGACATCCCGATTCTCGGCAATCTCTTCACCAACAAAAACAATGCAAACACCAAAACCGAGTTGGTGATTTTCCTCCGCCCAGTCGTGATTCGCGATCCAAGCATTAATGGTGATTACAACGAATACCGAGCCATGCTGCCCGGCGACGACTTCATGCGCCAACCGCATCCGGCGCGCGCGCGCACCGCTCTCGGAAGCGAAGCGGCGCGATGAGCCTGCTGCTCGATGCCCTGAAGCGCGCCGAAGAAGCCAAAAAGGCGCAGCGCGACGCGAATGAAGCGTCGCCGACTTCCACGGGCAACGAGCCGTTAAGCCTGGCGCCGCTGGACGAGCAGGGGTTCAGTGTAAGCGAAGGTGAAGTGCCGCCGCCGCTGATGACGCGCGACAAGCTGCCGAACATCAGTCAGTCGATGAGCATTCTGCCGGAAGATCTGTCAGTGCCACCGCAGCACCAGGCGAAGCCCGTCGAAAGCGTGAAGCGATCGAGCGACAATCGCCCGGCAAAGCAGTCCACGCAGAGCGCCTCGCTCGCATCCGCGCAGGCCGATCGAAACACCGCGCGACAACTGTTCGAAGCCAAGGCGCCGAATTACGATCCACGTCGGCCCTTCTACATCGTGCTCGGTGCGCTGGGCATCTTCGCCGTCGGCGCAATCGCCTATTTCTGGTATCAGCTTCAACCACCCGCTTTCGCGAGTCGCAAGACAACACCGCCGCAAAGCGCAGTGGAACGCACCACTGAAGCACGCGTCGCCTCGAACACTCAATCGATTAGCAATGCTTTAGCCGCAACCGGCGGGGCATCGCCCGAAACGGCGGCTGCAAATGACGCGACCGCAATTTCGGTGGAGCCGCCGACGCCACCAATGCGTCCCGCTCAATCTCGAGCAACGCCGGCGCCTCGTGAGACCCTCACCGCTCCGACAGCGCCCGCGCAACGCGACACGCGTAACGCCGATCACATCACGCTGATCAAATCCAGGCCGCACGGTCCGTCAGCGGCGGAACGGGGTTATACGGCTTTCGAGAGCGGCGATCTGGTCGCGGCGCGCACCCATTACCAGGCGGCGCTTACTGAAGATCCGCTCAGTCGCGACGCGCTGCTGGGCCTGGCCGCGATCGACATGCGTGAGCAGCATTACACGAGCGCCGAAGCACGCTACGTCAGGCTGCTGGAAATCGATCCGCGCGACCCGTACGCACATGCCGGCCTGATCGGACTGCGCGGCCGCAGCGATCCCGTTGCGACGGAAAGCCGCATCAAGAATCTGCTCGCGCAACGACCGGATGCGAATGTCCTGCACTTCACGCTCGGCAATCAATATGCGACTCAGGGACGCTGGCCCGAGGCACAGCAAGCCTATTTCAGGGCCTACTCGACCGACCCTGCGAATCCGGATTATGCGTTCAACCTTGCGGTGAGCCTCGATCAACTGCGGCAAAGCAAGCTGGCGCTCGAGTACTATCGGAAGGCGCTGTCGCTTTCGAGCGCGCGGCCGGCGACTTTTCTTCCCTCTCAAGCGGAAGCTCGCATTCGTGAACTCGGCCGCTAATGTCACGGAGATTTTGCCAATGGGCGCTTCGGCGCACGTCAAGCGCCACATCGGACAGATACTGATCTCGCAGGGCATCCTGACCGAAGATCAGTTGCGCATCGCGCTGCTGGAGCAGCTCAAATCGCGTCAGCCGGTCGGCCGATTGCTCGTGCAACTTGGATTCGTCTCGGAAGCAACGCTGCGCGACGCACTGTCCGAAAAGCTCGGACTCAAGAGTGTCGACCTGTCGCAGATCGTGGTCGACTCCACCGCCATCCGTCTGGTGCCGCGCGAGTTCGCCAAGCGTTACAACGTATTCCCGGTCGCGGTCGATCGCGAACGCGATGTGCTGATCCTGGCCATCTCGGACACGAACAATATCGTCGCGCTCGATCAGGTACGCGCGCAACTGCGCGGTCAATACGAACTTGAATTGCGCCTGTCGGGCGAGTCGGAAATCGCCCGCGCCGTCGATCACTTCTACGGCCATGAATTGTCGATCGACGGCATCCTGCACGAGATCGAAACCGGCGAAATCGATTACCAGAGTCTGCAAGCCGCAGGCGACGAATACAGTCAACCGGTTGTGCGGCTCGTATCCGCCCTGCTGGCCGATGCGGTGGAACGCAACGCCTCGGACATTCACTTCGAGCCGGAAGCGAATTTTCTGCGCATCCGCTATCGCATCGACGGTGTGTTGCGACAGATCCGCTCACTGCACAAGACCTACTGGCCGGCGATGGCGGTGCGCATCAAGGTGATGGCGAAAATGAATATCGCCGAAACCCGTGCGCCGCAGGACGGCCGGATTTCGCTTTCGCTCACCGGTCGGCAAGTCGATTTCCGCGTCGCATCGCAAGTGACGACGCACGGCGAGAACATCGTCCTGCGGATTCTCGATCGGCAGAAGGGCATCGTGCCGCTGGACGGTCTCGGTCTGCAGGAAGAGCACCTCACCATGCTCAAGCGCATGATCGCGCGTCCCGAAGGCATCATTCTCGTCACCGGCCCGACCGGCAGCGGAAAAACCACGACGCTGTATTCGATCCTGAATCACATCAATCACGACGGGGTCAACATCATGACCCTCGAAGATCCGGTCGAATATCCGATGACGCTGATTCGCCAGACCTCGGTGAACGAAGCGGCCAAGCTGGATTTCGGCAACGGCATCCGGTCGTTGATGCGACAGGACCCGGACATCATTCTGGTCGGCGAAATTCGCGACGAAGACACGGCGCAAATGGCTTTTCGCGCATCGATGACCGGCCACCAGGTGTATTCGACGCTGCATTCCAATTCGGCCATCGGCGCGATCCCGCGTCTGCTCGACACCGGGCTGTCGGCCGAGGTGCTCGCCGGCAACGTCATCGGCATCATCGCGCAGCGCCTGGTACGCCGGCTGTGCAAACACTGCCGCCAGATTCACGAGCCAAGCGATATCGAACGCAGGCTGCTCGGCATCCAGCCAGGCAACTCACAACGCATCTACCGGGCGGTCGGGTGTGACCACTGCGAGTTCCAGGGTTACAAGGGGCGGCTCGCCATCATGGAGTTGCTCAAGATCGATCCGGAAATCGACGAAATGATGGCTAATCGAGCCACCGCCCGGGAACTGCTGCGCAAGGCGCTGGAAAAAGGTTTCCATACCCTGGCGGATGACGGCGTCCGGCGCGTGCTGGACGGCTCGACCGCGCTGGACGAACTCATGCGCGTGGTGGATCTGACCGACCGGATGTAGCGGCTTCCGGCGTCTGTTCCGTCGCCCCGCAGGCTGAAAAGGGTGAAGGGCTTCACAAGCGTCCGCCTCTGCCGGTTTGACCATTCCCTTCAACGCGTTAACGTAGGCATCCGGATCTTCCCGACGTTCCATTCATGGCGCTATACAGCTACAAGGCAATCGACGTCGCCGGCAAGGCGGTAGTCGGTCAGCTCGACGCGCTGAACGTCGTCGATCTGGAGTTGCGCCTTAAACGCATGGGGCTCGATCTCATTGTGGGCGGCCCGGCCGGGCGCAGCGGCGGCAGCGGTCGCGGCGTGAAGCGCACCGATCTGATCAATTTCTGCTTTCAGCTCGAACAGCTCACGACGTCGGGCGTGCCGATGATCGAAGGGCTGACCGATCTGCGCGACAGCCTCGACAACTCGCGCTTTCGCGAAATCATTTCCGGCCTCATCGAAGCGATCCAGGGCGGCCAGACGTTCTCCAGTTCGATGGCGAACTATCCTCATGTCTTCTCGCCGGTGATGCGAGCGCTCATCAAGGCGGGCGAAGACACCGGTCGACTGCCCGAGGTGCTGCGCAGCCTGACCGAAACCCTGAAGTGGGAAGATGAACTCGCCGCGCAGACCAAACGCATCATGATTTATCCGGCGATCGTCGGTACGCTGGTGATCGCCGTGACGTTCTTCCTGATGATCTACCTCGTGCCGCAGATGATGACCTTCATCAAGACGATGGGGCAGACCATCCCGATGCACACCCGGATCCTGATCGCCGTTTCCGATTTTTTCGTCAACTACTGGTGGTTCGTCATCCTCGCTCCGATCATCGGATTCGCGGTGCTGAAAATGCTCATCGCGCGCAACCCCCTTGTTCGTTATCGCGTCGACGCGATGAAGCTGCGCATGCCGGTCGTCGGCCCGATTCTCGAGAAAATCATTCTGTCGCGCTTCGCCAGCATCTTTGCGCTGATGTATTCGTCGGGCATCACGATCACGGAGTCGATTCGCGCCGCCGAAGAATCGGCCGGCAACGCGGTCATCCAGGACGGCCTGCACCGCGTCGGCCAGCAGATCGCCGACGGCAAGAACGTCACGACCGCGTTTCGCGAAGTGGGGCTGTTCCCGCCGCTGGTCGTTCGCATGGTGAGCGTCGGCGAAAGCACCGGCATGCTGGATCGCGCCCTGTTGAACGTCGGGTACTTCTATAACCGCGAGGTACGCGAAGCGATTCCCAAGGCGCAAGCCATGATCGAACCCGCCATGACCATCGTTCTCGGCGCCTTGATGTTGTGGGTGATGATGTCGGTGCTCGGGCCGATCTACGACACAATCAGCAAGATCAAGTTCTAGGCAACGCAACGTGGCGCAAACACGACTCCTTTATTTCTCGCCGACCGGCGTCGCACTGTACCGATGGCGCGCCGGCGTGCTGAGCGAAGATGCCCGCTTCGAGCAATCGGACGCCGGCCTCGCGCGTTTTTCGGCCCATGTAGGCATACTTAAATCGAGCGTCGTTCACGTGCTGGTCGACGTCGTCGAAGAAGGCTTTCATATCGATACCATTCCGTTCGTGCGCGGCACGGACCGGAAAGCACTGATACAGCGCCGTCTTGCACAACGATTCCGCGATGTCACCCTGGCGACCAGCATTTCCCTCGGTTACGAGAAAACGCAACGACGCGAAGAACGAGTACTACTGACCTCGTGCACGAACCCCGGGGAAATCCAGCCCTGGCTTCGCGCGCTGGAACAGGCCGAAGTGCCGGTCTCGGGCGTGTACTCGCCTGCCCTCTTGGCGAACGCGCTTGCGACCACGTTAAAGCTCGCCAAGCCGCGCATGCTGGTCGTCGGCGTGCATGAGTGCGGCGTGCGTCAGAGCTATGTTCACAGCGGCTGCGTACGCTTCAGCCGCTTGAACCCATTCGCCGGCGAAGACGTCGCGACATCGCAGACCGTCATGGCCGCGCTCGAACGCGAAACCGAGCGGCTCTATCAATATCTGCGCGTCACGCACGAACTGAGCGACGACAGCCAGATCGTCAATGCGATCGTTATCGCACCACCCGGGCAAACCGCGCGCGTGCAGGACTTCAGCATCGGCTCCCCGACCCAACTGCGGATCGAAGTGGTCGATCAAAGTTTTGCGGCGAAGCGCATCGGCCTGAAGAACGCACCCGCTCACCTCGGCGTCGAAGCACTGTACCTGCACCTGCTCGCCAGGAAGCGACCGGCGCAGCAATACGCCTCCAGGACCACACAGGCACTTTACGGCACGCGCAACCTGCAACTCGGTCTGGTCGCATCCGGCGCGCTGGTCGGCCTGGCCTGCCTGTTCGCGGCGGGGATTCAACTGGTACAAGGATTCGATCTCAGCAGGGAGATCGAGTCGGATCAAGCCCGACGTCAGGCGGCAGATTCCACATACAACGCCATTACCGCGGCCTTCCCGACGCTGCCGACCACGCTGGAGAATCTGCGCGCGGCTCTGCAGCAATACGATGCGTTGAACAACATCAACGCCCATCCCGCGCAGTTCGCGAGTCGGATCAGCCGGGCACTCGACCGCTTTCCTCAAATGAAACTGGAGCACCTGGCCTGGCGCATGGAAACCGCGGTAAAAGACGCCGCCACCGGCTCTGCCCGCGCCGCCCCATATGAAGCGGCCGACATCAGTGCCACGGTGACGGGAATCGGTGCGAAGGACTACCGCACACTCGGCAACTCCATCGAAGCCTTTGCCGAGGAACTGAAAGCCGCGCAAGGATTCGACGTGCTGGCGGCCGATCTGCCCTTCGATCTCGGCACCGAGAAAGCGGTCAGCAGCGAAGCAACCGGCAAAGCGCGCGAAAACGCCGCGCGTTTTTCCATCACCATCGCGAACAAAGCGCTATGAACGGCCGTCGTTTCCATCTTCTCGGCGCCGCGGGAATTGGCGCAGCCCTGATCGTCGCAGGTGTCGCCGCCTTGTACGCAGCAACGTCCTATGTCGATGCGCTTAAGGCGGAACAGAAGAACGCATTGCAACAACGAAAGCAGTCGGAAGAAAAACTCGCGCGGATTCGTATCGAGGGAGAGGAAATCGATTTGCGCGTGGCGAAGTACGAACTGCTCGTCGCGCGCGGCGTGATCGGCGACGAACGCAGGCTCGACTGGATCGAGGCGCTGGAGCAGATCCGCGCGAGCGATCCTGCGCGGCAACTCCGCTACGCGATCGCGCCGCAGAAGGCGCTCGATTACGCCGTAGCCGGGACGGCGGACGTATCCGCACGTACCAGCCAGCTAAAGCTGGATGCAGTCGTCCTGCATGAAGAGCGCTTCCTGGGATTGCTGAGCGAACTGCGCGCCGCACTGCCGGCCCATATGCTGATCAGATCGTGCGCGCTCGATCGGCCGGTCGCCGCAGTCGCGACCGCGGCCGGCGCCGGCCTGAACGTCAGTTGCGTGCTGGACCTCGTCACGATCACCGATCAGGGAAAGGAAAAGGCGCCATGAAACGCAACGTGACGCTTTTCGCACTTCCCCTCGTACTAATGCTTTCGGGCTATTTCACCGAAGCCTTCGCTGAACAAAGATTGGGGCGGCTGTTCTACACCCCCGACCAACGCGTCGCGATGGAGCGCCAAGTCGTCGACGACAGCGCTGCAACCACCGATTCACGCATAACGATCAATGGACGCATTACCCGATCGGACGGCAAAAGCATCACCTGGGTCAACGGCACGCCCGACTATGACTCGCAATCCCCTGGCACGCCGAATCGCCGCAGCAAGGTCGGTCAATCCATCGACGCAGGAACGGGCGAAGTGCATGATGGTTTGCGGGGAGGTAGCCTTGTTATCAAACGCAAACCGACACATTAGGCAACATGGCCGCCGCGTTAAACAGCGCGGATATACCGCGATATTGATGGTTGTCGCCTTGGTAATGGGCTCTCTGGCGTTTGTCGTACGAGGCATGACCAGTTCGGACATGAGGCACGCGCAAGAAGGACAGACCCGACAAGCACTTGCTCAAGCAAAAGAAGCTCTTATAGCCTGGTCCGCTACGCATGCATCACAACCCGGAGCGTTGCCGTGCCCGGATACAAACGGTGACGGATACGCGGATACTGATATAGCGCCAGCGAATAGCGTCCTTGACGCCACTCCTACACCTGCTCAAGACGCCACACGTAACAATAACGCCTTGGCGGGTGGTTATTGCAGTACTGCGGCACGGCGAATTGGTCGTCTGCCCTGGAGAACATTGCGGCTGCCCGAGTTAACCGACGTCTCTGGAGAACCGCTTTGGTACGCTCTTTCGGACCATTTTCGGCGATTAGGAAGCCGAAAAATCAATAGCAACACCCGCGGGCAACTGACTATTACTGGCGTTGCGCGAGCGAATGATGTTGTAGCGATTATTTTCGCGCCCGGCCCAGCAATTGATGGACAGAATCGCAATGCTGCGAATCTCAATAACATCGCGCATTACCTTGAAGGCGCGAACGCAGACGCCGATGCATTGAACCAATTTGAAACGGCGATCGGAAGTGCGTCATTTAACGACCAATTGATGCCCGTACGAGAAGATGATCTGTTCGAAATTGTAGAAAACGCTGTCGCCAGCCGGGTAACCTCAATGCTGCGGTATTACCGCGATCAATGGAAACAGCCCTCACCTTCCGGCATTGCAAAACCGATTTTCCCCTTCGCTGCGCCTGCCGATCCCAATCAAACAGTGGCTGACTTCTGCGGAGTTATACCGCCAGCAGGACAACCAAGCGAAGGACTGTTGCCAATTAGCGAAGAGCCAACCTGCATCAGATGGACTAACCCATCAATATCGGAACCTGCCGGACGAGTTACGAACCTAGTCTGCCAAGATCAATCGGGGTCTGTCCCACCGTCTGAACCAGATGAGGATCGGATGGCTGCCATGGTATGCACATTCGACTACAGCGTTGGAAGCGGAAGTAACTCACCGTTTGTCATCCGCGCACGTGTTCAGAGTGCTGCAATGACCTTGGCTTTACCGATAAAGCTAAGTGATATTAAGTATGGGGCCGCACCATATGCGGGCCAAAATCTTGGGCTAGAAATTGCTCAGTCTTTTATAGGTGGCGACTTAGAAGTGATGTACACAGGAGTAATTCCCCCGGGCGCAGGGTCCGCCAGGATCGTTTTTCCCATCTACTCCTTGCGAATCAAATATCCTTTATCGGAGGGAAAGACAACTGCGTGGTTTTTCAACAATGAGTGGTATCGCTTTACTTACTACGCAGTGATCCCACAACGATTAGCCAACTCGTCGGGGAATTGTTTGCCGGGAACTGATTGCTTAACGGTGTCCGGTTTATCTGCGCCTGCCGACGCAGAGGCTATCTTGGTATCTGCCGGTGGCGCGCTTCAAAATCAAACAAGGCCGAGCAGCGATATCAGCGACTATTTTGAATGGCAAAACGCTTCTGTCGGTGATCGTGTATTTGAAAAGCATCGCAGGACGCCTCAATTTAACGATCAGATGCGCATAGTTTCGCCATGAATGTAGGTCCACCGCGTCGCGCCTTGATGCAACACGGCTTCACTTTGGTCGAAGTGGCCATCGTAATGATAATTGTCGGCCTGCTTCTAGGTGGGGCCATCATGACTCTGACCGCGCAAATGGAAATCCGAAACAGAGCCGAAACCCGGGACACACTGGAGCGCGCACGTGAGGCGCTGTTAGGCTTTGCCGCAGCCAATGGAAGGCTTCCTTGCACAGCATCGGGGATCGGGGCGACACCACAGGTTAGAGCTAGCGAAAACTGTACGATTAGCTCTGACGGATTCTTTCCGGCATCAACGCTCGCTATTGGCCCTACTGACCCTGAGAGCGGTCTACTAATCGATGCCTGGGGACGTCCGATTCGCTATGCGGTCACCGATCAAGGCGGCAACGCATTCACAACATCGGGCAAGATGCAGGCACTGGGCATATCGAACCTGGATCCCGATCTAGTCATCAAAAACCGGAGCAATCAGATCCTCACCGATAAAGTGGTAGCGGTGCTGATCTCGACCGGCAAGACGACGACTAGTGGTGTCGATGAAAATACTAATAGCGACCGTTTTTTTGTAAGCGATGCCGAAGACGCCACGTTCGATGATCTTGTACTACCGCTTTCCCCGTACACGCTCTACAGCCGCATGATCGCCGCTGGCGCACTCTGAGACTTTTTCCTCATTCCTTAATGTGCACTGCCGACAATTAGCCAAGTTGCGGCAGCATTTCGTGGTTCTTGCTCATCCGGCTTCGTAGAATCGATTCCGCATGCAGATCGCATGTACCGATCGGCGGCATTCCAACACCAAAAAATATGAGCACGCTTCAAGAGCTGGCCAACCGTCTGCGTACCGCGGGCATCGAACCCGGCGATTCGGAGGAACTGCGCCTCAAGAAATCGCTGCTGATGTTCGCCATGGGGCTGACCACCATCGCACCGGTGGCATGGCTGGTCGTGTACTGGGCGCTCGGCTCGAAGATCTCCGCGACGGTGCCGTTCGCGTACCAACTCGTATCGCTTTCGACGCTGGTGCTGTATCTCGCCACGCGGAATTTCGATCTGTTCCGCATCCTGCAGCTCAGCCTTTATCTCTTCTTTCCTTTTTTCCTGCAGTGGTCGCTCGGCAATTTCATTACCTCCAGCGGCGTGGTGTTGTGGGGTTTGCTGGCGCCGGTCGGTGCGATTCTCGTTTATAGCGCGCGCGATTCGATTCCCTGGTTTGTCGCGTACATCGCGCTCATCGCCGTTTCGGCCTTCTTCGACTATCAACTGGCCGATGCGGCAGCGGCCACGGCCCTGGAGATTCCACAACAGGCGAGCGTGATCATCTTCGCGCTGAATTTCGCCGCGATGTCGAGCCTCGTTTATTTCATGCTGCGCTATGCGTCCATCGAGCGTGAAAAATCGAACGCGCGCCTGGCAGATGCGCACGTCAAACTCAAGATTGAGCAGGAACGATCGGAGCGACTGCTGTTGAACATTCTCCCCGGCCCGATCGCGGAGCGACTGAAGCAGCAGGACGGCACGATTGCGGACGGCTTCGCCGACGTGACGGTGATGTTCGCCGACATCGTGAATTTCACGACCATCGCGGAAGGCATGTCACCGAATCAGATCTTCGCCATGCTGAACAAGGTGTTTTCATCGTTCGATGCGCTGGCGGACAAGCACGGGTTGGAAAAAATCAAGACGATCGGTGATGCCTATATGGTCGCGGGCGGCTTGAATGACGGCGACACCGATTACGCGGAAGCGATCGCACAAATGGCGATCGACATGCATGAAGTGCTGGCGCAGGAACCAGCGCTGAACGATCAACGCCTCGAACTGCGTATCGGCATCGGGACCGGACCGGTCGTTGCGGGTGTCGTCGGCAAGAAGAAGTTCATCTACGACCTGTGGGGCGATACGGTGAATATCGCCAGCCGCATTACCGGCGAAGGCGCACCGGGAAATATCCACGTCGATGCGACGACCTATCGCCGCATCCGCAGCCGATTCGATTTCGATTCGCCGCGAACGGTGTATTTGAAAGGCAAGGGCGACACGGCCGTTTATCGGTTGATAAGCCGCAAGGCTGTGGCAAAGCAGGCGGTCGGTTAATACCCGACCATTCCATTTGCCCCGATATTCAATGGATGGCGACCATTCATACTTGCCCCGCCCATCCTTCGACTCGCGCGCTGCGCGCCCGGCTCAGGACAAACGGAAAAAAAACGCTTCCGTTCGTTCATGGTTCGAACCCGTCCTGAGTCTGCCGAAGAGGCTCATCACCAACGGCCTCACCATGCGCTCACCAGCATTGCTTAGGCGGCGAGCACGTGCCGCTCCACGGAAAGCGCCCCGGCGAGTTGAAAGCACACGCGCCCCGGCAAATTCGAAACGATGCTGAGTTCGAATCCCGCTTCACGCGCCTGGCGCGCCACCTGATACAAGCCCACACCGTATCCGGTCTCCGAATGCACCGGACCCCGCAACAGTTTGCGCATGATGTCGTCCGGGACCGGTGCGCCGGTATCGAAAACGGCGAATTGCACGCGCTCGCCGCAGTCGAAACGTACCTGCACTCTTACCGAAGGATCGAGCCGGCGTTTGCCCAGCGCGTTCTGCAACAGATTTTCAGCCGCGGTATCGAACAGTTCCTTCGGCAGCAGAATGTTCGCGCCGATCTCGACGCCCTCGAATTCGACGTCGAGCGTCTGGTGCAATTTCTTGAGCTGGTCCCACCACGCTACGGCCTGGATCAGGCGCGTGCTGTCGGTTTCGGGACGCTGCAGCTTCTCCATGGTGCCCTGCAGACGCTGAGCGATGGTCGGCAAATGCCGGCGTATCAGCGCGTTGAGCGCGACCGGATCTTCGTTTCGTTCCGCCGCCGAACACAGCACATTGAGCGACTGCAGCAGGTTCTTCACGTCATGCGTCACCTTCGCGCCGGTCTGGTGCAGGGCGTGCATATAGGTTTGCTCGCGCAGCGTGCGCTCCTTCAATTTTGCGACATAGAACTGCGCCAGCAACTGGCCAAGCAAATTGAAATGCCACATGAGCGCGGGCCCCGGGCGCACGCGGCTGTACAGACGCACCGTAAACTCGTTGCACTCGTATTCGATCGGGAAATTCGTTTCCGTGCCGAAATCGCCGGCGGCAAGCACCGTTTCCCAACGCCCTCCGGCGACCCACGGCAGACGCCCCAGATCTTCGCAAGCGCCATTCAAGAGCTGATCGGGATCCGTTTCGGCGCGCGATAGCGACGCGAGAAAGCGCAGCCATTGTTCGAACGGCAAGCCGATGGACAACAGATAGCGCGAGAACAGCATCGAAAGGCCGGAAACGCCCGCTCGGGGATTCCACGCCAGACTGAGTACGATCAATACCGATGCGATGGTCAGCAACGTGTACGTCAGCGCCATCGGGTAGTTGATGCTCTGAACCACCATGAACGCAAAGCTGCCGAGCGCCAGCGCAAGCAGGAGCAGGAAGAGCAGCGCGGCGTAGAACAGATCGACGATCTGCGGCTCGGCCGGATCCGACTCGGACGGCATCAGCCACATGCCGACGAAGAGCAGCGGCAGGCCGTACTGCACGACTTGTAACAGGGCGGGATCCTGCACGCCCATGGCGAAACCGTTCGGCACGACCCACACGAGGAACAGTGTGGCGAGGTAGAAGAAGGTCATCAGGTAAAACAAACGCTGCCAGCGCGCGCGGAACAGAAACACCTTGCCGCCGACAATGCCCGCCAGCAGCGCCGTCCACAGACCGAGCATGGCCCAGTTGAGGAAGGCCATCAGCGCGGTCGCGACGACGGCGATCAGCAGAATCTGCGTGATGCGCAGTTGTTGCTGCGTGCGCATGAACGGTTGCCACAGCATGAAGAGTCCGATGTGCGCAACCATCAACCCGCGCGCCCACAGATCATCCACGCCCATCATGGCGGCCACGTGGAGACAGCCAAGCATGGCGATGACCAGCGACGGCCAATGGCGACCGGAGACCTTTTCCGCGAACTGATAGACTTGTTGCCTCACGCTATTCCCCGATTGCGATGTGCTGAGCGGTGACTAAAGCGACGATTATTCCAGCGTCGTTGAACAACGCGCGGCACTACTTGTCATCTATGCCTTTCGGATAAATGAAATCGGCATGAATCCTGATTAAGCTTGCATGTGCTGAAGCTGCGGTGAGGAAGCGAAAGCAAAAAACACGATGGCTCAAGGCAGACGATGTTGAACAGATGGCCGATCGCGATGCACGTATGTCGCCAAATCGACGTTTTCGTCGACTCTCCGACATCGGCGTCGCCCGAAACACGTGATTTCGTTGATAAACACGCAAAAATCCGCTGGCATCCAGCTTGCTCACGCCAGTCATAAAACCGCTCATCAGAGCGAGACAACCGAGTAGGAAATAGAACATGTCCAATTACACGATGGAGCGCCGTCAGAAGGGCTTCACCCTTGTCGAGATCGCCATCGTTCTCGTCATCATCGGCCTGCTGCTCGGCGGTGTGCTGAAGGGGCAGGAGTTGATCAATAGCGCGAAAGTCAAGAATATGGCCAACGACTTTCGTAACGTGCCGCTCTATATTTACGGCTATCAGGATCGCTTCAAGGCGCTGCCTGGTGACGACATCAAAGCGAACACCAACCTTCCTAAGGACAGCGCCGGTGTTGACGCTAAAGAAGGGGATGGCGACGGCAAAATCGGGGGTATTTGGTCCAGCACTACCCCCAGCGATGAATCCGCGCGCTTCTGGCAGCATGTACGTCTTGCTGGTCTAGCCACCGGCGCAACAAGCCCGGGCGACGATGGGTACTATCCGACGAACGTCGACGGCGGGCGTATTGGCGTGCAAAGTATGGCTTCGTCCTACATCAGCGGAATGACCGGCGCCTATCTCGTTTGTTCGGGCGGCATTCAGGGACGATATGCCAAACAGCTTGATGCGACCTTGGATGACGGTATACATAACACTGGCTCCATGCGGGTTGTGCCAAAGAATCACACCGCAGGAAACGCCGCGCCCGCTACTGCACTCGTGGATGACGACACATACAGCGTTTGCATGGCTCTCTAAAATCGTCGCGTTAGCCGTCAGAGTTTGTGAGGAGCCCGCTTCGGCGGGCTTTTTCATTTCCGCCCTACCCCTTCAGCAAGCGCGTTTCGCCGAAAGCAACCGCCTCCGGTGCGCCGAGCAGTACGACCACATCGCCGTCCCGAAAGCGCGTCTCCGGGCCCGGCTCTTCGGCGCGGATGTTCCGTCGCCGCACGGCGGTGACGACGATGCCGCGATCGGTGAGGCCGAGTTCTTCGATGCTTTTGCCGATGGCGTAGGCCTTGCCGTCGAGCGTCACGGTGTGCATGCGCGGCAGGTTGCTGTCGTCGATGTCGTCAATCTCGTCGCTGGTGCCGCGAAAAAAGCCGCGAAGCATGTGGTAGCGCTCGCCGCGCACCTCACGCAGCCGACTCATCACGCGACGCGCCGGCACGCCGGCCATGAGCATGGCGTGCGAGGCGAGCATCAGGCTGGACTCGAACGTATCGGGAACGACTTCGGCGGCGCCCGCTTCCGACAGCTTGTCGAAGGGGCCATCGTCACGCGTGCGGACGATGACCGGCAAGCCGGGATTGATCGAGCGGGCGTGATGCAGGATTTTCATCGACCCCGGCGTGTCGATGAACGAAACGACCAGCGCGCGTGCGCGACCGAGCCCCGCCGCGATCAGCGTTTCGCGCCGCGCGGCATCGCCGTACACCACATTTTCCCCTGCTGCGGAAGCGGCCAGCACGCGTTCCGGATCGAGATCGAGCGCGACATAGCTGACACCTTCACGTTCGAGAAAGCGCGCAAGGCTCTGGCCGGTGCGTCCGTAGCCGCAGATCACCACATGCCGCTCGGCGCTGATGCTGGTCGCGGCGACCTGATGCAGCTGCAGGGACCGGCGCATCCATTCCGTGCGCGAAATGCGCAGCGCGATCCGGTCGCTATGCTGAATGAGAAAGGGTGAAGCGAGCATCGACAACACAACGCCCGCGATTGCCGCTTGTGCTATCGCCGGTTCGAACAATTTCAGATCACTGCCGAGCGCAAGCAGGACGAGCCCGAATTCGCCCGCCTGGGCGAGGCACAGACCAGACCTGATAGCCGTTCCGGGGGTGCCGCCGAGCAATCGCGACAAGCCGGCGACAATGGCGAATTTAAGCAGCATCGGCCCGATGAACAGCGCTGCAACGATCGGTGCATAGTCGACGACCGAATGCAGTTCCAGGCGCATGCCGGTGGTGATGAAGAACAGTCCGAGCAGTACATCGCGGAAGGGACGGATGTCCTCTTCCACCCGATGGCGGTATTCCGTTTCGGAAATCAGCATGCCGGCCACGAACGCACCCAGTGCCAGCGACAGCCCGGCCAACTCGGTGACGTAGGCCAGACCCAGTGTAATGAACAGCACGTTGATGATGAACAGTTCGTTCGAGCGTCGCCGCGCAACGAGGTTGAACCATCCGCGCATCAGCCGCTGCCCGAAGAACAGCACCAGCGTCAGGATCACCGCGGCTTTCACGAATGCCCAGCCGAGCACGCCCGCAAGATTTTCGCTTGCGCCCGCCAGCGCGGGGAAGATCACCAGCAAGGGCACGATCACCAGGTCCTGGAACAGCAGCACGCCGATGACTTCGCGACCATGAGGCGTCTCCGTCTCCATGCGGTCGGACAGCATGCGGATGACGATGGCAGTGGACGAGACCGCCAGTGCGGCGGCCAAAGCCACGGCGGGCTCCCATGACATGCCGAAGGCGATAAGAACGCCGCCCAGCCCGACCATGGTCAACAGCACCTGCGCGCCGCCCAGTCCGAACACCAGACGACGCATATGGAACAACCGGGCGAGGCTGAATTCCAGGCCGATGGTGAACATGAGGAACACCACGCCGAATTCGGCCAGATGCTGCGTTTCTTCCAGATCGAAGGTGGGTCCCGGCAGATTGGGCCCGATCAGGACACCGACAATCAGATAGCCCAGCAGTGGCGGCAGCTGCAGACTGCGAAAGATGACCACCACGAACACTGCGCTGGCCAGCAGAATCAGCACCAATTGCAGGGTATCGGTCATGCTTGCGGGCGCATTCAGGCAGCGGGAAGGAGGGGGCCGTTTGCTATACTTTTGCGCATGATAAAGGCCGCCCCACCAACGCAACAGGTCGAAGTGCCGAAAGATGCTTTGCGGCTCGCTCGCGAAGTGTTGCAAATCGAGGCTGCGGCCGTCACCGCACTGATCGATCGCCTCGATGATTCATTTCTACGCGCAATCGAGCTCATTCTGTCTTGCAGCGGACGCGTCGTCGTCAGCGGTATCGGCAAGTCCGGCCATGTCGGACGCAAGATCGCCTCCACGCTCGCCAGCACCGGCACGCCGGCATTCTTCGTGCACCCCGCCGAAGCGAGCCACGGCGATCTGGGAATGATCACCCGGCACGACGTACTGATCGCCATTTCCTACTCCGGCGAGAGCGAAGAGTTGTTGCGGATCATTCCGCTGACCAAGCGCGGAGGCGCGAAGTTGATCGCCATGACCGGCAATGCCGGATCGACGCTCGCCAAAGAGGCCGATGCGCACCTCGACATTCACGTCAGCAAGGAAGCGTGTCCGCTCAACCTCGCGCCCACGGCGAGCACCACCGCGACGCTTGCGCTCGGTGATGCGCTGGCGGTGGCCCTGCTCGACGCGCACGGCTTCAAACCGGACGACTTCGCCCGTTCTCATCCGGGCGGCGCGCTGGGACGGCGATTGCTCACCCATGTGCATGACGTCATGAAATCGGGCGATCAAACGCCTGCGGTGATGAACGGCGCCGCGCTGACCGACGCGATCCTGGAGATCTCGCGCAAAGGCATGGGCATGACGGCGATCGTCGATGAAAACCGGCAAGTGCTCGGGATTTTCACCGACGGCGACTTGCGCCGCGCGGTCGAGCGCGGCGTGGATCTGCGCGGCGCGCGGATCGGCGAGCTCATGACGCCGGCGCCGCTGACCATCGGGCCGGACGAATTGGCCGTCGAGGCGGTCGCGGTGATGGAGCAGCGCCGCATCAATCAACTGTTGGTGACCGACGAGACGGGCCGACTCATCGGCGCGCTGAACATGCACGACCTGTTCGAAGCGAAAGTCGTCTAGGCATGGGCGTGAACGAGGCGCTTGAACGCGCGCGCGGCATCAGGCTGATGGGCTTCGACGTGGACGGCATTCTGACCGACGGCACGCTGTATCTGAGCGACTCGGGCGAGGAAACCAAAGGTTTCAGCACGCTCGACGGGCTGGGCCTCAAGCTGCTGCAGGAGAACGGCGTCGAACTGGCGATCATCACCGGTCGCGAATCCAGGCTGGTGGCGCTGCGCGCGCAGCACCTCGGTATCGGTCGGCTGCATCAGGGCGTCGAGCACAAGTTCGAGATTTTCGACGCGTTGCGCCGGGATCTTGGTCTTGAACTGAGCCAGTGCGGCTACATGGGCGACGATCTGCCCGATCTCGGCATCCTGAGCCGCTGCGGTTTTGCCGCGACCGTGCCGCAGGCTCCGAAGACGGTGCGCGCCCGTGTGCACTATGTGACCGAAGCGCCGGCCGGCCGCGGCGCGGCGCGCGAAGTGTGCGAATTCATTCTGCAATCGCAAGGCAAGCTGGATCAGGCGATCGCGCGCTTCCTGGCATGAGAGCTCGCTCCAGCACCCTCTTTCCGCTGGTGCTCGTCATTGGACTCGCTCTGATGAGCGCGTGGCTGGAATACGCAGTGCGAGGACCCGATCAGGACACCAAGGCTGCGCTCCGCCACGATCCCGATTTCATTATCGAGAACTTCACGACAACGGAAATCGGCAAACAGGGGCAACCCGGCGCTACGCTCAGCGCGCTTCGAATGGTACATTTCCCCGACGATGAGACCAGCGAACTGGAGCGGCCGCATCTCATTCACCTGAGCCCGACGCGACCGCCGATCCATATCACGGCCGATCGCGGCGTCGTGAATGGCACCGGTGAAGAGGTCCGTCTATACGGCAATGTTGTCGTCAGACGTGTTGCCACGGCACGGCATCCCGAATTGCGCGTGGAAACGAAGTACCTGCAAGTGTTTCCGGATGATCAGCTGGCGCGCACGCCCGAGGAAGTCCTGATCACCGAAGGCGCATCGCGGCTGAAGGGCGTCGGCATGGAAGTGAACAGCAGCACGGGGCACATTCAGCTTCGGTCCAGAGTGACCGGTGTTTATATGAAATCGGACGGAAGCGCTCAATAGGAATCCCACGCGCGCATCCTGTTAGGGGAGATACAAGGGGCGGGTCCTCTTGTTCGCACATTGCGAAAATTCAAGGAATATCTGATCAAGTATCTCGTGGAGCCGTTCGTGGTGAGCGCGAGCTTGCGAGCAGTCGAACCATGGACGGCACATGGCCAAGACGCCCGTTCATCCTTCGACTCTCCGACGGGCTCAGAGCTCTGGACGAACGGAAGAAACGTATTGAGCCGATTTAATCAGCGCGTCCTTAACGTACATAATCGTTTCCGCACTCGCATGCTGGTGGCAATCTGCCTTGCCGCCCTGTCGGTCCATGCTGCGTTTGCACAGTCCGCGGATCGCGATCAGCCGGTCAATATCGAATCCGATCGTTTGACCGCCGACGACAGCAAGCAGATCGCCATCTTTGAAGGCCGCGTTATTCTGACTCAGGGCAGTTTCACCCTGCGCGCCGACAAGCTGATCGTGCGCAAGGACGAAAGCGGCTTTCAGCACGCTACCGCTTACGGCAATCCGGCCACCTTTCGCCAGCGGCGCGAAAACACCAACGAGTGGATCGACGGCGAGTCGCTGCGCATCGAATATGACGGCAAGAAGGAATTCGTCGAGTTGTTCGACAAGGCCCGACTCACGCGGGACAAGGACGAAGTGCGAGGTAATTACATTTCCTACGATTCACGCGCGGATTTCTTCACCGTGAAGAGCGACAAGAACGCCGCGCCGGAAGCGAGCGGCGATTCGCGCGTGCGCGCCGTGATTCAACCGAAGCCGAAAGCAGGCAGCGAAAAGCCGGCGAATCCCGCCGTGCGTCTGCAGCCATCCACGGAACTCCAGGGCGGTACACCATGAACGCGCCCACGTTGGCTCTGGCCGAAGCGCCGGCGATCGTCCGGAACAGTCGATTGCAGGCGGTCGCGCTGAACAAACGCTATAAGAAACGCACTGTTGTCCATGACGTCTCGCTTGAAGTCAAGAGCGGTGAAGTCGTCGGGCTGCTCGGCCCCAACGGCGCCGGCAAGACGACCTGCTTCTATATGATCGTCGGGCTTGTCGCCGCCAATGGCGGTCGTATTTATATCGACGAGCGCGATATCACGCGCATGCCGATCCATCAGCGCGCCCGCATGGGATTGTCCTATCTGCCACAGGAAGCTTCCGTATTCCGCAGACTGACGGTGCAGGAAAACGTGCGCGCGGTGCTCGAACTGATGGACCATGATGAAGACGAGATCGAAGAGCGGTTGAATAATCTGCTCGACGAACTTCATATCGCGCATCTGCGCGACGCCACCGCGTTGTCGCTGTCCGGCGGCGAGCGTCGTCGCGTCGAGATCGCCCGCGCACTCGCCACCCACCCGGCGTTCATTCTGCTCGATGAACCGTTCGCCGGCGTCGACCCGATCGCGGTCCTGGACATTCAGCGCATCATCGGTTTTCTGAAAGAGCGCGGCATCGGCGTCCTTATTACTGATCACAATGTGCGCGAAACGCTCGGCATTTGCGATAGGGCGTACATAATTAACGAAGGTTCGGTCCTCGCATCCGGGAAGCCGGATGAGATTGTTTATAATGAAAACGTCCGTCGGGTCTATCTGGGCGAGCACTTCCGCCTGTAGCGTGAGGCCCGTACGCAATGGACAGCGCTGGTCCTCCAACCCCGGCCTCTCAAGCCCCAGTCCGCCGTATCGATGAAACAAACCCTGCAACTCAAGCTTTCTCAGCACCTCACGCTGACGCCGCAGTTGCAGCAGTCCATCCGTCTTCTGCAGCTATCCACGCTCGAACTGAATCAGGAGCTGGAAAAATTCCTGGCTGACAATCCGCTGCTCGAACGCGAGGAAGGCGATGATGAGCCCGTCGCCCCCATCGTCGCGCTGAACGGCAGCAGCGCCGCAGCGGAGACGCCGGTCAGCGAGGCCAAGCCCGAAACCGAGCCCAGCTACGACGATCCGCGCAGCGGTGAGATGGACTGGAATTTCGACGGCGGCAGCGGCAACCCGCGCGACGACAACGACGAAAGCGATTACCCGCAACTGCCGGCCGAATCGCCGACGCTACGCGACCACCTGATGCAGCAGTTGCTGCTCACCAAACTGCCGGCGCGCGACCGCAGCCTGGTCGCGCTGCTGATCGATGCGCTCGATGAAGACGGCTATCTGACCCAGCCGCTGCAGGAAATCGTCGATATGCTTCCCGCAGAGTTGGAAGTCGAGGCCGATGAGCTGCACATTGCGCTCAGACATTTACAGAATATGGACCCTACCGGCGTCGGCGCTCGCTCGCCGGCGGAGTGCCTCGCACTGCAGTTGTTGACGCTGCCGGCGGACACGCCCGGATACGCGCACGCGCTCCAGATCGTGCAGGAACATCTGCCCCTGCTCGCCGCACGCGATTTCATGCGGTTGCGGCGACTGCTCGGCTGCGACGATCAGGCGCTGCGCATCGCGCAGCGCCTGATCCAGAGCCTCAATCCCCGACCCGGCGCGGAATATGGCCCGCTCGAAACGCGCTATGTCGTGCCGGATGTGACGGTGCGCAAGATCAAAGGCGTCTGGGTGGCAGGCCTGAATCCGGACGCGATGCCGAAATTGCGCATCAACCGGATTTACGCCGACATCCTGCAGAATCAGCGGAACGCCGCCGGCGGACAGTTGTCCACTCAACTACAAGAAGCACGCTGGCTGATCAAAAACATACAACAGCGTTTCGAAACCATACAAAGAGTGTCCCAAGCCATTGTCGACCGGCAACGTCATTTCTTCGAACACGGCGAAGTCGCCATGCGACCGCTGGTGTTACGAGAAATCGCCGACACGCTGGGTCTGCACGAATCCACGGTATCGCGAGTCACGACGCAGAAGTTCATGGCGTCGCCACAGGGAATTTTCGAACTCAAGTATTTTTTCGGCAGCCATGTGGCGACCGAAACGGGCGGTGCGTGTTCGGCAACGGCGATTCGCGCACTTATCAAGCAACTGGTCAGCGCGGAGGACGGAAAGAAACCCCTATCGGACAGCAAAATTTCGGAAATTCTGGGCCAGCAAGGGATCGTGGTCGCGCGCCGCACGATTGCCAAATATCGCGAATCGATGCACATCCCGCCTGTCAGCCTGAGAAAGTCGCTTTAATGCCAAGGCTGTAAGCGTTGCACGCAGCCGGTCGTACGTTGGTACGTCCTTAAAACGAGGAGCTGAATGATGAATCTGAACATCACGGGCCATCACATTGAAATCACGCCGGCTCTCCGAAGCTATATTGAAACAAAGATGGAGCGGGTCCTCCGTCACTCCGACAACGTCATCGACGTCAACGTGGTGCTTTCCGTGGAAAAACTCAGGCAACGCGCGGAAGTCGTCGTGCGCGTTCCCGGCAGAGACATCTGCATCTCGGGCGATGAGGAAGATATGTACGCAGCCATCGACGACCTGATCGACAAACTCGACCGACAACTGCTCAAACACAAGGACCGGACCTACTCTCATCAGCACGAAGCGATCAAACGGCGCACCGTGGAGCAATAACGCGCCTGTTAGGGAACGCGCGATATAGTGGCTATAATCGCGCGTTTCAATCGCCGGCTCGGGCCTTGCATCTGCCCGACCAGAGCCTGCTGACCGGAAGTAGCAGATGAATCTCATCGCAAAGCTGCTCGCGCCCGCGAATATCGTTCTCGATCTTGAGGTGAGCAGCAAAAAACGGATGTTCGAACAGGTGGGCCTGCTGTTCGAAAATCACCAGGGTATTGCACGCAGTTTGGTGTTCGACAGCCTGTTCGCTCGCGAACGGCTCGGATCCACCGGACTGGGTCAGGGCGTCGCCATTCCGCACGGCCGTATCAAGGGATTGCGCGAATCGGTGGGCGCGTTCGTGCGCCTCTCCACCCCCGTTCCCTTCGACGCCCCGGACGGACAACCGGTCAATCTGATCTTCGTCCTGCTGGTTCCGGAGCAGGCCACCGAACAGCATTTGCAGATTCTTTCCGAGCTGGCGCAAATGTTCAGCGACCGGGAACTGCGCCAGGCGCTTGCCGAAGCAACCGATCCAAGCGCACTGCATCAGCTCATCACCGCCTGGCAGCCGCATGTTGCAGATCAGCGTCGCGCAACTCTATGAAGCGAATCACGAAAAACTGGCGCTTGCCTGGGTAGGCGGGCGCGCCGGGGATACCGCGCTCATTCGTCAGGATCCCACCGAATCGGCAGCATTCGTCGGTCATCTCAACCTGATTCACCCCAACCGCATCCAGGTTCTTGGCAAGCATGAGCAGGCGCATCTCGATGCGCTCGATCACGGCCGACTGAAACGGCTGATCGAGCGCGGCACCGCGGCCGCGCCCGCCGCGATTCTGCTGGCCGACGACGTGCCCGGCCATCCGATGCTGACCGCAATGACCGAAGCGCGCGGTATTCCGCTGTGGCGGTCGAGGATGCCGGCTGCGCTCCTGATCGACGAACTGCGTCGTCACTTGTCCAAAGCATTGGCCGAATCCACCACCCGGCATGGCGTATTCATGGATGTCCTCGGTCTCGGTGTATTGATTACCGGCGATTCCGGTGTGGGCAAAAGCGAGTTGGGACTGGAGCTCATCAGCCGCAGCCACGGTCTTGTCGCCGACGACGTGGTCGAAATTTCCCGCATCGCGGCATCGACCCTGGTCGGTCGTGCACCGCCCATGCTGAAGGACTTCCTCGAAGTACGCGGTCTGGGCGTACTCAATATCCGCACCATTTTCGGGGAAACCGCCGTACGGCCGAAAATGAATCTGCACCTGATAGTGCATCTTGCGCGCCCCAATCAACCCGGCGGAACCGCGGTGGACCGCCTGCCTCTGCATGAGCTATCCGAAGACATCCTGGGCCTCACCGTGCGCAAGGTCGTCATTCCCGTTGCCGCCGGCCGCAACATCGCCGTGCTGATCGAAGCGGCGGTACGCAATTACATCCTGCAACTTCGTGGTTATCACAGCACGGAAGAATTCATGCAGCGGCAACGCGCCGAAATGAATCGGGAACAACCGGATTAAGCGCCGGCCGGTTTTGTGAAACGCGTTCGCGCTTCGCAAAATTACCCATCCATCGTCTCGCATCAGCCGGTCTAGTCCGTCCGAGATATCGGCAGCCGCCTCCCCTCGCGTCAACAATATGCAGCCCGTTCTGGGGCCAACACATCATTGGGGAGCGAACATGAAAACACTCGTTGCAATGGTATTGGTTGTCATGTGGTCGGTGGGTACGGTGCATGCCGAAGCCACCAAGTCGCCTGCGCAAACGGCGCAGCAGCAGAAAATGAAGGTGTGCAATCAGCAGGCGAAAGAACAGAAGCTTAAAGGCGACGAACGCAAGGCTTTTATGAGCCAGTGTTTGAAGAAGGACAAGCAAGCATAGTCGCGGTATGCCATCCCTCCTCAGGGCGCTGCGGCGCCCTTTTTCATGCGCGCGTTTCGCGCGGAGGCATTCTTTGCCCGCCTTTGGCGCATCGGATATGCTTGACCGGCCATGCAACTCATTCTCATCAGCGGTCTCTCCGGCTCGGGCAAAAGTATCGCGCTGAACGTCCTTGAAGACGCACGCTACTACTGTGTCGACAACCTGCCGGCGCCGCTGCTGTTCGAAGCGGTGGGTCTGTTACGCGAATCCGGCTACGACCGCATCGCAGTCAGCATCGATGCACGCAGCGGTAGCGCGTTATCCGAGCTTCCGGCCGCGGTGCTTACCCTCAAAAGCCAGGGCGTCGATGTGCGCCTCTTGTTTCTGGATGCCACCAACGAGACGCTGATCAAGCGCTTCTCCGAGACGCGCCGCAAACACCCGCTGTCCGACGGCAAGCGAACGCTGGAAGAGTGCATCGCGCGCGAGCGCGATCTGCTGCAGGATATCGGCGTGCTGGGACACCATATCGACACGAGCGATGCCGCGCCGAGCAGTTTGCGCGCATGGATCAAGGAACTGGTGGAAATCGATCGATCGGGCACGACGCTGCTGTTCCAGTCGTTCGGTTTCAAGGAAGGCATCCCGCTCGATTCCGATATGGTCTTCGATGTCCGCTGCCTGCCCAATCCTTATTACGACCCCAAGCTGCGACCGCTATGCGGGCTGGATGGCGACGTCTGCGATTTCCTCGACGCCATTCCCGATGTCGGCAGCATGCTGCAGGATATTGGCGATTTCGTCGCGCGCTGGCTGCCGCTCTTTCTGCGTGACAACCGCGCCTATCTCACCGTCGCCATCGGCTGCACCGGGGGACAACACCGCTCGGTCTACATGGTGGAGCGGCTGGCGACGCGTTTTCAGGGAGAAGTCCCGGTGCTCATCCGCCACCGTCAACTGCCTCCAAAATAACGCCCATCGATGACCTTGCCCGTACAAACCGTCACCGTGGGACTGACCGGTGCTTCCGGCCTGATCTACGGCCTGCGTCTGATCGAGTGTCTGCTCGAAGCACGCATTCGCGTCGGTCTGGCCTACACCCAGGCGGCGCAGATCGTCGCCAAACAAGAACTCGATCTTGTGCTGCCGACGCGCCCGAACGAAGCGCTGCACGTGCTCATCGAACGGTTCAAGACAAGCACCGGCCAACTCTCGGTGTATGCGCGCGAAGACTGGTACGCGCCGATTGCTTCCGGCTCGAATCCCACCGATGCGATGGTGATCTGCCCCTGCTCGATGGGCACGCTGGCCGCCGTTGCGGGCGGGCTGTCCGACAATCTTATCGAACGCGCCGCCGACGTCGCGCTCAAGGAGCGCCGGCCGCTGATCCTCGTGCCGCGCGAAACGCCGCTGTCCCTGCTGCATCTGGAAAACATGACGCGCCTGGCGCGCGCAGGCGCAATCGTGCTGCCGGCCAATCCCGGTTTCTACCATCGGCCGCAATCGGTCGAGGCGCTGGTCGATTACGTCGTTGCGCGCATTCTCGATCATCTGCGTATTCCGCACACACTCATGCAACGCTGGGGCGACGACGCAGCCGCTTCGGCTTCCGCATAGAAAGCCATCGTTTTCATGGGCCAGCGCAGCACGCTCGATATTCCGCTCTTTCCGCTCAACGCAGTCCTGTTTCCCGGCGGCCGCCTGCCGCTGCGTGTGTTCGAAGCGCGCTACATGGACATGACGCGCGATTGCCTGCGCAACGAACAGCCTTTCGGCGTTTGTCTCATCAAACAGGGCAAGGAAGTGGGCGAAGTGGCCGTGCCGGAAGAAATCGGCTGCCTGGCGCATATCGCCGAGTGCGACATGCAGCAGCTCGGCGTGCTGACCTTGCGCGCATGCGGCGGCTTGCGTTTTCGCATACTCAAGACACAGGCAGACAAAAACGGACTTTTGCGTGCAAGTGCGGAACCGATCGCGCCCGAGTCGAATACACCCGTACCACCGAAATTTTTTGGCTGCGCGAATCTGCTGCGACTGATTGCTGCCGATGACAGCAAGGTGCATTTCGACGCGCCCTATCGCTTCGACGATGCCGCATGGGTGGGATACCGCCTGACCGAAGCGCTGCCGGTACCGCTGCTCGCCAAGCAGAAACTGCTTGAACTGAACGATCCTGTCGTACGCCTAGAGATCCTGCACCGCTTCCTCGAACAGCGCGGCCTGCTTGCCTCGCGCTGAAGCGTGCAGTTCGCGCAGGATGCGCTTGGCCGGCGTCGGCAGCGCCCCGGCGAGCGCGTCTTCAACGGTCAGCCAAACCACGCCGGGCTGTGCCGCGCGCGGCACGCGACGTGACACATGCGTCAACAGCGGCGTGATGTTGAGATGAAAATGCGTGAAGCTGTGCTTGAGCAGGCCGAGGCGCTGTGTGCTCGACACTTCACAGCCGTATAAACGTTCGCCGATACGGCGGGCTTCCGCTTCGTCGCCCACTTCCGGAAAGCACCACAGGCCGCCCCAGATGCCGGTGGCCGGACGCTTTTGCAATAACACTTCGCCGGCATGCACAAGCACGACCATGTTCGTGTCGCGCGTGGGCAAGGCCTTGCGCGGGCGCGGCGTGGGCAGTTCGTGCACTTGATTCCGAGCATGTGCGACACAAGTGTCCGCAACGGGACAACGATTGCAGTCCGGTCGCTTGGTCATACAGATCGTTGCGCCCAGATCCATCGAACCTTGTATGTACGCTTCGATATCGCGCGCGGGCAGCAGCGATTCGGCCAGCGACCAGAGTTGCTGTTCGACCGCGCGCTCGCCGGGATAGCCCGCGACACCGAAATGGCGCGCCAGCACGCGCTTCACGTTGCCGTCGAGAATCGCAGCGCGCGCACCGAACGCGAAACCGGCAATCGCTGCCGCAGTGGAGCGTCCGATCCCGGGCAACGCTTCGATGTCCGCCAGCGCAGTCGGGAACACGCCGCCGTGCCGTTCGACAACCAGACGCGCCGCCTGATGCAGATTGCGCGCGCGCGAGTAATAGCCGAGCCCGCTCCAAAGCCGCAGTACCTCGTTGTCATCCGCCCGCGCGAGAGCGCGGATATCGGGAAAGCGTTCGCGAAAGCGCTGATAGTAGGGAATGACCGTCGCGACCTGCGTCTGCTGCAGCATGATTTCCGACAGCCAGATCGCATACGGATCGCACGTGCGCTGCCACGGCAGATCGTGACGACCGTGCGCGCGTTGCCATGCGATGAGGCGCTCGGCGAATTGCGCCATGACGACTATTTGATCAGCCCGCGCAGCAATTGCTCGCCCAGGCTGCCGCCGCGCTTGTCGTTCTTATCGGCCGGCGCATCGGCCTCGCCTTGCTGCGCGTCCTGTTTACCGCCCAGGCGCCGCTCGAGTTGACGACGCAATTCGTCCTTCGCCCTGTCTTCGACCAGCGCACGCGTGTCGAGCCGATACTTGAGACTGTCCGTCGGGCCGCTGATCGTGACCGGCACGGTGATACTGCCAACCTTGTCCAGTCCCTTGCCGCCCTGCCCGGTGGATGTGTTCACCAATGAGGCTTTCACCTGGTAATCGAGACTCGATTCGGGAATGTTCACATCGCCGCTGCCGTTCACGCGCAGGAAGGGCGAGCGCAGCAACAGATCATTGTTGTGCGCGATACCGTTCTGAACCTTGAAGCTGGCACTGAGGTCGGAAAAATCCGTCTGCTCGCCGCCTTTTGCCTGCTCCTCGGCCGCGCTCCTGGAGCCCAGCACCGCCTTCGCTTTGCGCAACGCTTCAGCGAGGTTGAAACCTTTGACCGCACCGTCCTTGAGCACCACGCTCGCCGTCCCGCCCAGTGCACGCTTCAAGGCGTCGGGCGTGGTGCCGACGGTTTGCAAATCGAGTTCGACGTTGCCACGCCCTTCGAGCAGATCCTTCTCGGCGACGTCGCGCAGCAGCGGGCCGATGTTCACCCCGACGAGGCGCTGTTTGATGACGTAGCTATTGCGATGCGCGTTGACGACCGCGCTGCCCTGCAGGCTGCCGCGATAGAGGTTCGCACGAATCGGGCTGACCGCAAGATGGCCCTTATCGGCATCGACATTGACATTGACGTTCTGCGCCTTGATGTTCGAAACCACCAGTTCACCGACCTTGACGCCGCCTTGCGCCTGCAGCGTTTTCAGCCAGCCCAGGTCGATGGGCGATTCCTTTGCGGCCGGCGACGAAGCGGCGCTGCCGCCTTTCGCGCCGCCTGAGGAACCGGCACCCGCTTGCGCCTTGTCGGCGGGCGGCAGATACCGATCGATGTTCAATCGATCGGCGTTGACATCGAATTTCACCGCCGGCGAATCAAAGCCTTTCACCGCGAATTTGGCGTTTACCGTGCCATCTTCCAACCGTGCGCGCAGATCGGCCTGCGCGGTCTCCTGCCCCCAATCGACATGCTTCGAGCCTTCCAGATGCAGCTTCGCGCTCTTGTTCGGCACCTTCGGCCCCGAGAAGACAAAGTCTCCGACAATCGTGGCCAGTTGCAGACGCTTTGCGTCGAGATCAAGCAGGACGGGAGAGCCGATTTTGCCGGTCACGGCAAGCGTGTCCTGTTTCAGCTGCATGTCGATGTCCGCACTCGCAAACTGAATTTGCTTACCTGCCGCATTCAGCGCGGACAGCACGACATGCGCCTCGATGGCACGCTCCGGCGTCTTGTACTTGAGATCGACGGCAATCGGTTTGCTCTCCGAACGATCCGGTGAGATGAGCAGTTTAGGCACGGTGAAGCGCGCGTCGAGCATGTCGCCCGATCTGGCGGTCGCTTCGACACCGGTCAGATCCACCCGCCCGGCGTTCCGATCGAAGCCGGCAGTGTCGCCTTTGACATGCAACTGCAGCGCATCGAGTGCCGCCGCATCGCCTTCGGCCGTGAGGTCCATGTTCGACAGTTGCGCCGCGCCCTTCTCGATATCGAAGCGGTACCCCGCCTGGAGATTGATCTGCAATGCGAGTTTGGGCTGGGTGCCGTCCACGCGCGCGGAGAAATCCATTTTCCCCGGCACGCCGCTGGCGATGCGGCCGGTATTGAGATTGACGTTGGAAGCGCGCAATTGCGTGCCGTTCGTCTGATCCTGCCAGCCGACCGTGGCATCGCGCAGCGCAATGCCGCCGATATCGATCGCCGGCATCTTGGCGGGTTTAGTCGGCTCGGCTTCTTTGGGCTTGGTCGTTTCTTTGGTCTTTTCGCCGAGCAGATCATCGAAATTGGTGCTGCCGTTCTTGTACTTGACGAGATCGGCTTCAAGTCCGGTCAGCGTCACTTCATCGACGATGAACTGTTTCGAAAGCAAGGGCAGCAGGGCCAACGCCACACGCGCCTCATCGACCTGAGCGAAGCGTTGATCGCTGTTCGGTGCCGATAGCGTCACACCCTGTACGGCGGCGCCGATTTTCGGATAAAACTTGAGTTCTATGTCGCCGCTGACGGTGAGCGTGCGGCCGGTATGATCTTTCACCATCTTGATCAGATCCGGCTTGTACTCGTTCGGATCGACGGTCAGCGCAATGAACGCCACCGCCCCGACAACCAGAACGACCAATCCCACTACGATCCACAGCAACCACTTCACGACTCTCATGCGCCGTCCTTGTTTTCGTTCGCAATGCCGAAAGGCACGTGACCCGTTGCAACATGCAGGCGCGCGGACTCGCAGTGGCCGCGCTGATCGTCGAAAAAGATGTCCGCACCGAACACCTTGAGGAAATTGCCCTTCTCGAGGCCGCCGAGAAACAACGCTTCATCGATGCGAATGTCCCAGGCGCGCAGGGTGCGCACCACACGCTCATGTGCGGGCGCGCTGCGTGCCGTCACCAGCGCAGTGCGGATCGGCGATGCATCGGGCGGGTATTCGGACTGAATGTGCTGCAGCGCGGCAAGAAAATTTTTGAACGGCCCGCCGGTAAGCGGATTGTGCGCGGCCGATACTTCAGCGGCATGAAAGCGATCGAGGCCGTCCTGCTTGTAGACGCGCTCCGCTTCGTCCGAGAAAATCACTGCGTCGCCGTCGAAGGCGATACGCAACTGTTCGCTCTGGGAGAGATTCTGTCCGACGTTGGAAGGCAGAATCGTCGCCGCTGCATGCCCCGCGTCCAGCGCCTTGCGCACGTCGACCGGGTTGGCCGATAAAAACAGGTCGGCATCGAAGGCGGGTACATAGGAGTAAGTGCTTTCGCCACCGGTGAACGCCGCGCGCGTAATGTCGAGCTTGTAATGCTCGATGGAATTCATGATGCGTAAACCGGTGTCGGCCGTGTTGCGCGAAAGCAGAATCACTTCCACCCGCGGCCGCGCCGGCAGCATGCCGTTGAGGGCCAGCAGCTTTCTCACCAGCGGAAAGGCGATGCCCGGCGCCAGCACTTCCTCCTCGCGCGCGCGCTGGTATTGGAAATACGCCTCCACGCCGTCCTGCTCGAACACGCGATTGCTTTCTTCGAGATCGAACAAGGCGCGGGATGAGATTGCTACAACCAACTTACCGTCAAAGGTGGCGGGCATTTGAGTTGTCTGGCTCCAGTGACGCGCGATGGAACATTGATTGACGCGCAACATCGGTTGCGCTCATGGACGAGTGGCATTTTAACCCCCGCGGGCCTCTTTCTTGATAGGAACGCCGGTAAGTCTCTGTCGCGCCGACATATATGCAAGCGCAGGCTTCGAGGGATGCCAATCATGGGATTTGCAACGCGGTTGCAGCGGACGCTGCTCATCGCCACCATGCTGACCGTCGCCACGCCCGTTTCCGCGTCGGATTGGTTTGCAACGGCGCCTCGCCCAGCCATGTCGACCGCCGCAACAGCGGATTATTCAACCGGTGGACCTCTGCGGCCGGCCACTTCGACCTTGCAACAGGAGCCGCTTTATCGCCTGCACCCTTTCAATCCCGATCTCACCCACGCCGATCGGCGCCAGGCCAAGCTCTTTCTCGGCACTTCGGTCGGTCTGGTATTGCTCTATGGCGCTTCGCAATGGTGGGACGATGGCCTGAACACCACGTTTCGCAGCAAGAGTGAAGGCTGGTTCAGCCAGCACACGGTCGAAGGCGGCGCGGACAAGCTGGGACACTTTTATTCCGCCTATGCGGGAACACGCGTCGTCACCCGCGTCATGGAGTGGCTGGGAGATGATCACGATACCGCCCTCGCCGTCGGCATGGTGGCGGCCGCCGGCACGCTGTCGCTGGTCGAGGTGATCGACGGCTTCTCCGAAAAATACCGCTTCAGTCACGAAGATCTGTTGATGGGTCTGGGCGGCGCGGCGCTGGGCTGGTTCGCCGAGACGCATCCGGCAATCGACGAAAAATTCGATTTTCGTTTTTACTACTGGCCGTCCGATTACGCGCGCGATAACGACAAGATCGACCCCTTCGGCGATTACTCCGGACAGAAATATTTTCTCGTTACCAAGGCCAGCGGCTTCGACGCAACACGCTCTCACCCCCTGTTGCACTACCTCGAGCTGGTGGTCGGATACGGCGCGCGCAATTACGAAACCAACGCGGACGACGATCCGACGCGAAGCTTCTATTACGGCGTTTCGCTCAATCTCACCGAGGTCTTGCGACACACGGCATTCAAGAATGACAAGCCGCGCAGCAACACCGCGCAATGGACCGGCATGGCGCTGGAACTGTGGCAGCCACCCGGGAGCGTCGTATTCGCGCGGCACAACCTGCCGCGATAATTTCGATCGATCATTGCCGCCGCGTTGCCGGACGATGAGCAGGTCGCATAGAATCGGCGCGTCGCGGGTGTAGTTCAATGGCAGAACCTCAGCTTCCCAAGCTGATGGTGTGGGTTCGATTCCCATCACCCGCTCCAGATATACAAAGGGAGCCCTTCAGGGCTCCCTTTGTATATCTGGATAGGACGACGGGTGAAGTACCCACCGGTTCGACAACTGAATGTCCGGGGGACATTCAGTTGGACGCCGAGGCGTTCCAGCGACTTGGCGGTCCCGAGCAGCATGCCGCGAGGGATGAGCGGATCGCATCAAGCGAGACGCTCACATTCCCATCACATTCAAGCCATCCGAAAAGCGCAGTTCCTTCCAAGGCTCCCTTTCGTATGTGGATTGGACGATGAGCAGAGTGCCTTTCGTGAAGTACCCAAATTCTCATGTGGCAGTTGTTTACAATTCCGCCTAAAAAATTGCCATCTCAGTCAAATTTGTATTTCTTTACAATCATTTAACGCTGCGGCATAGACATTGCCTCGCGCTTGGCGAATCCCATCACATCCACCATTAAGGGTGATCGCCATGAGAAGGCCCACAATGAAGTGCTTGTTACTGAGTGCGCTGTTTGTCGGAACACTCGCGTCGGCGGCAGTGCAAGCGGCATCGGTGGCAATTGTCGGTCAGACAAACCGCTGGACACAGGTCGTACCGCTGTTCGAGGGCCTGGGCGACACCGTCGCGCTACACGGCTCGTATGCCAGCATTCCCAATCTTCAAACCTACGACATCATCTGGGACGCGGATTTCTTTGCCAATGCGGGGGCGGCCGAAGCACAACGCGTAATCGATTTCGTCAACAGCGGTCGTGGCTTCTACGGGCAAGTGGAACGCCCGTGCTGCGAAGCACACAACGACTGGCTGCAGGACATATTCAGAACCTTGACCGGCGATTCCGACATCGTGTTCGGCGATGCCGGCGACAGCCCCATTGCCGGGCCGAGCCAGTTTCTCTTTCCCGACCTCAGCATTCTGCTGGAACCGAACGATATTCGCGGCACGACCTTCGACACCTCCGCGCCGGGTCAACTCGCCAATATCGACCCCGCGCGCATCTTCGCCACGATTCAGGCAGCCGGCGGTTTCAACGTCGGTGCGGCGTGGGCCACCGATGATCTCGTTAACGACGAAGGCCGTCTCGTCGTCGTCAGCGACGTCGACTGGCTGAACAGCATCAGCGCCGATGAAGCCGACGCCCTGGAGAATTTCCGTATATTCCTGCTGGCCGGTGAGCCACTGCCTCCGGGCTGCGGCGAAGACCCCAGCCTGCCCGGTTGCGGTGGCGGCCCGGGCCCGGTTCCCGGGGTGCCGGAACCCGGCACATTGGCGCTTTTCGGCCTCGCTCTGGTGGCATTCCGTTTGACCCGCAAGGGACCGCGTCGGTCCGCGTAGCAACTGCACGACGCGTTCACAACCCCGCCTGCCCGGCGGGGTTTTTTTATTTATTTCACGGCGCACGTGACGGCAGCAATGCTGCGCCACGTCAACGCGATGGCCGGATAGCCGGTGCTATGATTGCAGTTCGTTTTTCAGCCCTAAATCCGCCCTTCTGCAATGATCCAGCTTTCCGTGAACGGGGAGCCCAAACAGGTTCCCGCGCCAATCCACGTCGCCGGCTTGCTCGACGTCCTGACGCTGACCGGCAGGAAGGTCGCCGTCGAGCGCAACGGCGAAATCGTGCCCCGCAGCCACTACGCCCAGACGCAGTTGGCCGAGGGCGATCAGCTTGAAATCGTCGTCGCCGTCGGCGGCGGCTAACGAGCACTGATCAAGGCCACTCCGCACGCCTTATCGCGCCGGTTCTGCTCAGGCTCTCCCCCATGCGAGATTCCGCACCCATGAACGCACCGCTTACTTCCTCTCAAATCGCCAACGACGCCCTCGTCATCGGCGGCAAGGCCTATGGCTCGCGCCTCCTGGTCGGCACCGGAAAGTACAAGGATTTCGATGAGACGCGTCGCGCCATCGAGGCCAGCGGCGCTGAGATCGTGACCGTTGCGATTCGCCGCACCAATATCGGCCAGAATGCCAACGAGCCGTCGCTGCTCGATGCGGTACCGCCGTCGCAATATACCTACCTGCCGAACACGGCCGGCTGCTACAGCGCCGATGACGCCGTGCGCACGCTGCGCCTGGCGCGCGAACTGCTGGACGGCCATTCGTTGGTGAAGCTGGAAGTGCTGGGCGATCCGCACACTTTGTTCCCCAACGTGCTGGAAACGCTGAAGGCCGCCGAGACGCTGGTGAAGGATGGTTTTCAGGTGATGGTGTACACCAGCGACGACCCGATCATCGCCAAGCAACTGGAAGATATCGGCTGCGTCGCCATCATGCCGCTCGCCTCGCTGATCGGTTCGGGCATGGGCATCCTCAATCCCTGGAACCTGCAACTGATTATCGAAAAAGCGACTGTGCCGGTGATCGTGGATGCCGGCGTCGGCACGGCTTCCGATGCGGCCATTGCGCTGGAAGTGGGTTGCGCAGGGGTCTTGATGAACACCGCCATTGCCAAGGCCAAAGACCCGGTGCTGATGGCGCAGGCCATGAAAAAAGCGGTCGAGGCCGGCCGCGAGGCCTATCGCGCCGGTCGCATGCCGAAGAAGCTGTACTCGGCAACGCCAAGCTCGCCGACCGGCGGCTTGATCACGCCGGCGCGTTAACGCTCCCTACATTCGTGGCTCGCACTACGCGAGCCGCTCACCATCCTTTCCCATGACTGAAGACGCCACCACGTCGCATCGCGCCGTGCGCAGTTTCGTACTGCGCCAAGGGCGCGTATCCAACGCGCAGGCCCGCGCCCATGAAACGCTGATGCCGGTGTACGGTATTCCTTACACCGGCCGGCCGCTCGATCTCGCCGCCGTGTTCGGCCGCAGCGCGCCGAAAATTCTGGAGATCGGCTTCGGCATGGGTGAGACGACCGCCACGATCGCTGCCGCCAATCCGGACAAGGATTACCTCGGCATCGAAGTGCATACGCCCGGCGTGGGCAGTCTGCTCAAGCAGATCGAGGAGCAGGGCCTGCGCAATCTGCGCGTGATCCAGCACGACGCGGTGGAAGTGCTGCAGATGATTCCGCCCGAGTCACTCGACGGTGTGCAGATTTTCTTTCCCGATCCCTGGCCGAAAAAACGCCACCACAAACGACGTCTCGTGCAGGCGCCGCTGATTGCGTTGCTCGCGACGAAGTTGAGGCCCGGCGGCACGCTGCATGTCGCGACGGACTGGCAGGACTATGCCGAGCAGATTCTCGCCGTGTTGAGCGCCGAACCGACGCTGCGCAATACCGTCGAAGCTTATGCGCCGCGCCCGGCCGGTCGCCCGCAAACCAAATTCGAATCGCGCGGTCTGCGTCTCGGCCACGGCGTGTGGGATATCGTCTTCAGCAAGCGCTGAGTTCGCCGACTACGGTTTTTTCTCGTTATCCGTGCCGGCCACGGCGGCCAGCGCGCGATTGAGCACGTTGTCGCGTTCGACCGGACGAACAGCGCCGTTGGCAAGTGCGTTCGAAAGCGCGTCCGCCGTCAGCGTACGGGAATGCGCACCGCCCGCACTGAACAGATAGCGGCTGCGCGCCGGACTCACCCAGATCAACTTGGCCCGCAGCGTCTGCTCCTGATCGCACAGCTCGACGACATCGCCGCGCTGCAGCAACGCGCTCGTGGGGCGTGCAACATCATATGCAACCGTTTCGGACGCCACGGTGGGCGCGTCTTTCGTCGGCGCGACGCGCGGCGCGGCCGCCATGCTGCGCATCTGCAGGATCGCCGTGTGCGTCGCCATCAATTCATCCATGAACGGCCGCACGGCCTCGGCCGACGTCCCGGCGGCCCTGATGCCGGCCTGAACGTCGCGCACCAGACCGGGCAACGATGCGACGAATGGCGGCAACTCGTGCCTGAGCCTGGGTTTCACACTGTTCTGCAATACTTCCATGACGCGAAGGCGCTCGTCCCATCGCTCGTCACCGACATGATTCATGCGCGCATCGGTCAATGCGAGCGCCCAGGTCTGTTCAAGGAAGGCGCGCAAAAATGCTGGCGTGTCTTGACGCAAGCGCTTGGCGACCGCTTCGGCCGCTGCGTCCTGTGCATGCGCCAACCGTTCTTCCGCCAGCAGCGCTGCAGTCGTTTCGGCCAGGGCCTGCTCGTCCTCGGCAGCGGCTTCGGCGGAAATCGTGCGCAGTTGCGCGGCCGCCATATCGAACAGGCTCAAATCGGCTTCGAACGCGGTGAGCACCTCGTCGACGATATCGCGCAGGCCGGAGACAAAGCGCCCGTCTGCACTTACATCGAGCGCGGGATCGCTGCCCAGTCGTACGATTTCGTCGAGCAGCACGCGCAGAGGATGTTCGCGGCGGGCGAAAAAACTGCGATCAAGCAGCGCCGCTTTCAAGGCCACGATTTGCAGCCGCGCCAGTTCGCTTCTGACCGTCTCGGGCAATGCGCGATCCCGCAACAGAAAATCGAATACGACCGTGACCAGTTCGCCGGTCAATCGATCGAGCGGATGCGCATCCTCGCTCGCCATGTGTTCGACCATGGCATGGAGTTCCCGTGCATGATCGGCGCCGGCCATGTGCGCCGCTCCCCGCTGTCTTTCGGTCAGCGAGCGCAGCAGGTCATCACTGACCGGCGTATCGATGGCGTTGGCATACAGACTGCCTTCCTCGTCCGCCAGCATGCGCGCGCCGTATTGCCGGTTGCCTGCAGAGCCGGCCAGCAAGGCGGCGAGAATCTCTTTCAGATCGAGTGGCGATGAGGTGCGATTGGGCAACAGATCGCGCAGCGACATGACCTGGCTGACCGTCATGTTTCCATCCGCGTTGCGCTTGGCAAAGCGATTCAAGGTATCGCGTTCGATGGACGGCCGGTAATCGGGAAGCACCCGCGCCTCGATCAGCATACCGTTGAGTTCACGATAGAACTGGCCCAAGCCGAAGGCCAGATGCGGCTGAAGCGCGTTGATCAACGTGGCCAGCACCGCTTCGTCTTCGAGGTCGGTGGCGCACGCACGCTGCGCGGCTTTGATGATCGTGCCGGGTCCGACCGGATTGCGGGCGCCGTCGACCGACGTCTCGAACAGATCGCGCAAGCGGGCTTCGATGCCGACGAAGTCGCCCTTGTCGATTTCCTCCAGCGTCTTCTGCACCAGCTTCTTGAGCGCGACCTGCCGTGCGAACTCGTCGTCGCCGAGCAGATTGAATTCGCCGAATGCGCGCGGTGCGCCGCCCTTGCGATCGCCCTCGTTGAGCCAGCCCAGTTTCTCCTCGTACAAGGCAAGCAGATGCCGTTCGAACGCTTCGGCCAGACCGCGCTTGTTGCGGTGGATATGCTCGAGCGTCTGCAGAATGAGACGATGGTCTTCAGTCGTGCGCGATTGCTTGCCGAGCTCCAGCAAATTGTCGAGCAGCGACGTCAGGCCATCCGCAAAGCTGATTCTGAAGCGTTGCCGCAACGATTCGCGGATGCGCGGAATCAGCGTTGCGGCCTGTGTCTTCACGCCGGTATGGCTTCGTCCGCAGCGAAGCGGTAGTGCCGGTCGGCCTCGGTCTCGCGTCCGATGCGCTCATAGAGGCGCGCCAGTTCACGATGTGCCGACCGCGTGGGTTGCTGCGAGAGACTCGCCTCGAAAAAGCTCTGCGCCTTGCCCCAAAGCTGACGATAGGTGCACAGCCGACCGAGCGTCAGCAACAGCGCAGCATCGCGCGGATGCTCGAGCAGCCAGGTCTCGCAATACTGGATGCGATCGAGCGCATCATCATCCTGACACTCGCCGTACAACAGTACGAGCTCCTGCGACCAGTTGGCGTTGAGCGCATCGGCGATGATGCGGTGCGCTTCCTTGCAACCGCCCAGCCGGATGAACAATTGCGCCGCGGTCGTGGCGATGCGTGGCTCCAGTTTGTCTTCCCGGCGCAGACGTTTCCAGAACTCGCGCAGCGCCGTGGCGTCGAGTCCCTTTTGCTTGAGGTTCTCCACCGCGGCAGTAACCCGCAACGGCTGAGTAAAGGGGCGTGAACGCACGTCGCGCTTGTCCAGAATGGTCAACAGGCGCAGCACTTCGTCCCAGTTCTGCAGGCCCTGCTCCGCGCGCAACAGCAAGCGCAGCGTGGCGACGTGCTTGGGGCCGCTTTCGTGCATCTCGCGCAGAATGGTGCGCGCTTCCTCGTAACGTCTTTCGTCAAGCAGCATTTCCGCGCGCGTCGACAGGCGCGCGTTACGCGATTCGCCCGGGACCTGCGCAGCGCGCTCTAGCCATTCATCGCGCTGTCCGAAATCGCGCAGTGAATGCGCCGACCGCGCCGCGAGCAGCGCCGAAAGCGCCGGCGCGGCCTTCATTCCATAGGCACGCGCAGCGTATTTCTGTGCGCGCCCGAAGCGCCCTTCCAGAAATGCTTCCCAGGCGTTGCGCAGCGCCGCGGTCCCGCGCGTCTCGCGCCGGCGTTGCCGGAACGTGGCCACATACGTCGGCAGGCGCAAGGTGTGCGAAACGGCGAGGAACAGCGCATGCAGCGCGAAAAAAGTCGCCAGCAGTCCCAGCACCAGAACGGGAACCGACACTTCGATACGATAGGGCGGATACACCAGCAGCGCATAGCCGTCGCTATATCGCGCCACGAGCGAAATCGCCACCGCAAGCGCGAATACGATGACGAAACGAATCAGCCACCTCATCGACACGGCCCCGTCACGGCTGACGCTCCTGCGGCGCTCTCAGATTGCGCACGGCATTGAGACTGTCGGCGATGGAAGGCAACTCGACCGCCACCGCCGCCTCGCGCATCTGTTCCAGCGCGGCCAACGCACTCGCAGTCGTTTGATCGCTTGTGTCGAAATAACGTTTGAACCAGCTTATGCCGGCCTGCAAATCGTTGCGAAACGCCTGCTCGTCGCGCTGCAGCAATGCCAGTCGCGCATGCAGCAGCCGCAGCTTGAGGTTTTCGCGCAGGAAATAGCGCTGATCCGGGGCGAGCAACGTGGGATCCTGCGCATCGAGTCGTTCAACGCGGATCAATTGCTTGATTTCGGCCCAGCCCGAATACAGCGCGTCCTTCCACCAAACCCCCTCCGCGGCGGTTGTCTGGGCACCGGGTGTTTCATGCGGATGCGCTTCGACCACGATCGGCATGGTATCGACGTTTTCGAGCATCTGATCCAGCCGCAGCGTCATGCCGGTCACATCAAGCATCGGCGCCGCTTGCAAGCGTTGAATGTCGCGCGCCAGCACTTTGCGTACAGCCAGAAACTGCGGCCGATCGGGCCGTGCGAGGCGCGCATCGACTGTCTGCAACGCGGTCAGCGCCGCCCGCACATTGCCCGCCAGTTGCAACTGCTGTGCGGCGATGCTGAGCGTTTGTTCGGCTTCAGCAAGCAGCCAGTCGTCGCGACTGCGATTCATCTCCTGATAAAGCGACTCCAGCGCATCCTGCTGGCCTTGCGATTCCAGCAGTTTGAGTTCGATGCCGGCGGTGGTGCCTTGCAATGCCCGCAACGCCTCCTGCACGTCGCTCGCAATGACCCGCGCCGCTTTCGCTTCATCGCGATTGTCGCGCAGCTGCGCCGCGACTTCGCTACGCATGTTCTCCAGTTGTCGGCCCGTATCCCACCAGCTCCATGCCAGTGCCAGCGCCAGCGCGACGGTGATGAGCGCCAGTACGCCCACTCCGCGACGACGGGCATGCGACGGGGTGGCGATTCGCTCGGGCGTTTCGGGCGGCAGCGTCGTTGAATTCGCTTGTTCTGTCATGGCTATAGGCTTGTGTGGGGCTAGACTTTAGCCCAAAACTGCGTCAGCGCCGACAGCAGACCGTCATCGCCGGGCGCCGTTACAACGATCCGTTCCAATCCGAGCGCTCTGGCCTGCTCGGCGATACGCGCATGCGGCACGAATAATTCGGCTGCGGCAAGCCGCGCCGCCCCCAACATCGACATGAGGTTGCGCAGGCCTTCGCTCGATGTCACGACAAAAGCATCGATCTGCGCTTGCGGCGCTCCGAGTGCTGCTTCGTCGCCGGCGGCCGGCCGCTCGCGCCGGTAGCAGGGCACGTAGTCGACCTGCGCGCCGCGCGCCTGCAGTGTGTTACCGAGCAATTCGCGCCCATCCTGGCCACGGAAAATGACGATTCGCTCGCCGCGCATCTCCGCAGGCAACAGCGCCAGCAGGTGTTCGCTGTCGAAGCGCGTTTGCGGCGCGATCACTTCCGTCACGCCATGCGCTTGCAATGCTGCGGCGCTCGCGCGTCCGACCGTCGCGGCGCGCAACGCGGTCGGCCACGAGCGCCGCGCCAGGATGAAACGCATGGCGCGTTCCACCGCGTTGGGGCTGATGAATATCGCCAGATCGTAGGAGTTCAGTTGCCCCGTGGCGCGTTCGAGCGGTTGCAGATCGTCGATGTCGCGAATGACCAGCGCCGGATACACCAGGGCTTCGCCGCCAAGCGCGCGGATGCGCGCCGCGAGCGCTTCGTTCTGCCCGACGGGACGCGTCAGCACGATGCGTCGTCCCGACAAGGCGGTGGCGCCGCTTATCAATGGGCGAGCGCCGCAAGAATGGCTTCCGCGCCTTCGGCCCGCAGCGCATCGGCCAGTCGCAAGCCCAGTTCCTCGGGCGCATCGCTCGATCCCTCGAGTTCGGCGCGCGCGATGCGCGTGCCGTCGGGCAGCGCAACCAGACCGCGCAAGCGCAAACGGCCCCGCGCATATTCGGCGAACGCCGCCAGGGGAACCTGGCAACTGCCCGCCAGCGCACGGCTCACGGCGCGCTCGGCGCGCACGCACGCGGCGGTCTCGACATGGTTCAGCGGCGCCAGCGCAGCGATCACCTCATGGTCGTCGGCGCGGCATTCGATGGCGAGCGCACCCTGGCCGGCGGCCGGCAAGCTGGACTCGGCGGGGATCAGGCTGCGAATGCGATCGCCCGCACCAAGCCGCTTCAACCCTGCGGCGGCCAGCACGATGGCGTCGTATTCGCCGCGATCGAGTTTCGCCATGCGCGTGTCCAGGTTGCCGCGCAGCGGACGCACGGTCAGATGAGGCAGGCGGTTGCGCAGCTGCGCCTCGCGTCGCAGACTGGAAGTGCCGACCACGGCGCCGGGCGGCAATTCTTCGAGCGCGGCATAGCGGTTGGAGACGAACGCGTCGCGCGCATCTTCGCGCGGCAGAATGGCCGCAAGAGTGAAACCGGGCGGCAATTCCATCGGGACGTCCTTGGCGGAATGCACCGCGATATGCGCGCGGCCATCTTCCAGCGCCAACTCCAACTCTTTGACGAACAAGCCTTTACCGCCGACTTTGGCAAGCGAAACATCGAGGATTTGATCGCCTCGCGTCGTCATTCCCAGGATTTCCACCGGGCAGCGCGGATATAATCGGTCGATTTCCGCGCGCACATGTTCGGCCTGCCACATCGCCAGGCGGCTCTCGCGCGAGGCGATGACAAGACGTTCGAGCATCACAATAAATGGGGAGTGAAGAGGTATGGGTGCGAGGTAAATCGGCCCGGCAATTCTAGCATGCGGAGTGCAGGCTTTCTCGGAGGCTCACGCACCCGACCATCGCAGAATCGGCTGCGTTGACGCACCCGAATTGCGTCGATTCGACTTCCGCGCAAGAACATCTCCGACTCAGACGACGTACGCCGTCGCCGCGCCGCCGGCGCGCACGGCGTACGGGAAACCAGACTTAATCAGGTAAGGCAGCACTCATGGCAACAGCAGGCACATCGAAAAAAACCAGCACCCGGACCACACGGGCCGCGACGGAAAAGGATGCGCCGCTGCGCGAGGATATTCGCCTGCTTGGCCGCCTGCTCGGCGACACCCTGCGCGAGCAGGAAGGCGACAGGATGTACCAGATCGTCGAGGAGATCCGCCAGACTGCCGTGCGCTTTCGCCGCGATGGCGATGTCCCGGCCCGCCAGCAACTCGACCGCATGCTGAACAAGCTGTCGCACGAAGAAACGATTTCGGTCGTGCGCGCGTTCAGCTACTTCTCCCATCTGGCCAATCTCGCCGAGGATCAGCATCACAACCGGCGGCGCCGCTTTCACCGCATGCGCGGCACGGCGCCGCAGGACGGTTCGATCGAACTCGCCCTCGAACGCGCGCGCGGCGCCGGCATCAAGCCCAAGCAGATCAGGCAGTTCTTCGAGACCGCATTGATCAGCCCGGTGCTTACCGCGCATCCGACCGAAGTGCAGCGTAAAAGTATTCTCGATCGCGAAATCGAGATCGCACACCTGCTGGCCGAGCGCGACGAACGCATCATGACGCCCGATGAAGCGGCATTGAATCTGGATGCCTTGCGGCGCGAAATTCTGACGCTGTGGCAGACGCGCATGCTGCGTATGGTGAAGCTGACGGTGGAGGACGAAATCGACAATGCGCTGGCCTACTACCGCTACACCTTCCTCAAGGCGGTGCCGCATCTTTATGCGGACATCGAAGACGCCGTGGCGGCGGAGTTCAACGGCGAGCCGTGGGGACTTCCGCCCTTTCTCCGCCTCGGCAGCTGGATCGGCGGTGATCGCGACGGCAATCCCTTCGTCGACCGCGACGTGCTGGCGCACGCGCTGCAACGCCAGGCCACGCTCGCCTTCGAGCACTACCTGCGTGAAGTGGCGAAGCTGAGTTCCGAGCTTCCCATTTCGGTCAGCCAGGTGGAAGTTTCGCCGGCGTTGTCCGCGCTCGCGGAAGCCGCGCCCGCCGCATCCGAGCATCGCCACGACGAACCCTATCGCCGCGCGCTGATGTGGATGTACGGGCGACTCGCGTCCACCGCCAAACTCCTCACCGGACATGAAGTTTCCAGCGTTCTGACCGCGCCGCCGTATGACACCGCCGAGCAGTTCACCGCCGATCTGGAAGCGGTGCGCGCCTCGCTGATCGACCACAATTCCGGCGTGCTTGCGCGCGGCCGTCTGCGTCACCTCATAAGCGCCGCACGCGCCTTCCGCTTCAACCTCGCGACGCTCGACCTGCGCCAGAACTCGGACGTCCACGAAACCGTTATCGCCGAATTGTTCGCCCGCGCCGGCGTCGAAGCGAACTATCTCGGCCTCGACGAAGAAGCACGCGAAGCGCTGCTCGTACGCGAACTCGCCACGGCACGCCCGCTGTCGTCGCCCTATCTGCAGTATTCGCCGCAGACCACCAGCGAGTTGGCGATTCTCAAGGAAGCACGCAGCATTCACGAACACTTCGGCCCAGATGCGCTGCCGCACTACATCATTTCCAAAACCACTTCCGCTTCCGACCTGCTCGAAACCGCATTGCTGTTGCGCGAAGTGGGGTTGTATACGCCCGGCGTTCCCCCGCGCACCAACATGCGCATCATTCCGCTGTTCGAGACGATCGACGACCTGCGCGGCTGCGCGCAGATCCTCGAACGCTTCCTCATGCAACCCGGCATACTCGCCATCGCGCGCGACTGCTGGCGCGACACCATCGAAGTGATGCTCGGCTATTCCGACAGCAACAAGGATGGCGGCTTCCTCACTTCAAGCTGGGAGCTGTATCTGGCCGAAATCCGCCTGACGCAACTTTGCGAACGGCTGGGACTGACACTGCGGCTGTTCCACGGCCGCGGCGGCACGGTCGGTCGCGGCGGCGGCCCGACTTACGAAGCGATCCTGGCGCAGCCCACCGGCGCGGTATCGGGACAGATACGCATCACCGAGCAGGGCGAAGTGATCGCCAGCAAGTATTCCAACCGCGAAATCGGCCGGCGCAATCTGGAAACCATCGTCGCGGCGACCATGGAAGCCACGCTGCTGGAAATGGAAGCAAGCGGCGAAACCGAGCATTTCCGCGCGGTGATGGACGTCCTCTCGGAGCATGCCTATCGCGCCTACCGCGCGCTGGTCTACGAAACGCCCGGCTTCAACGATTACTTCCGCGCTGCCACGCCGATCAGCGAAATTTCGGAACTGAAAATCGGCAGTCGTCCGGCCTCGCGCAAGGCCTCGAGTCGCATCGAGGACCTGCGTGCCATCCCCTGGGTATTCAGCTGGGCACAAAGCCGGGTGCTGCTGCCGGGCTGGTACGGCTTCGGCTCCGCCGTGCACGCCTATCTGCAAGCCGAACCGCAGAAAGGCCCCGCCCTGCTCAAACGCATGTACAAGCGCTGGCCCTTCTTCCAGACACTGATTTCGAACGTCGATATGGTGATGGCAAAAACGGATCTCGCTCTTGCGTCGCGTTATGCGGCGCTGGTGCCCGACAAGAAACTGCGCGACAAGGTGTTCAACCGGATTTCGGAAGAGTGGAAGTGGACGCGCAAGGCGCTGCTGGACATCAACGGTCAGCGTGAACTGCTTGCCTGCAACCCTTCACTCGCGCGCTCCATCCGCAACCGCGTGCCGTACATCGACCCGCTCAATCACCTGCAGGTGGAGTTGTTGCGTCG
>JAKFDA010000072.1:0-160134 GCA_036676355.1 Nitrosomonadales bacterium
CGCACCAAGATCAAGAGCGTGCAGAACACGCGCAAGATCACCAAGGCGATGGAAATGGTGGCCGCATCGAAAATGCGCAAGGCGCAGGAGCGTATGCGTGCCGCCCGTCCCTATGGCGAGAAAATCCGCAATGTCATCGCGCGCATCTCGCACGCCAATCCCGAGTACCGCCATCCTTTCATGGCGTCGCACGACAACGTGAAACGCATCGGCATCATTCTGGTCACCACCGACAAGGGTCTGGCCGGCGGCCTCAACACCAACATCCAGCGCCTGGTGATGAACCGGATGAAGGAATGGGAAGCCGAAGGCGAATCGTTTGAGATCTGCGCCATCGGCAACAAAGGCCTCGGCTTCATGCAACGTCTGGGTGCGAACGTCGTTTCGAACGTCACGCAACTGGGCGACAAGCCGCAATTGGAAAAGCTGATCGGCGCGATCAAGATCATGCTCGACGGTTACACGGAGGGCCGCTTCGACCGTCTGGTGATCTTCTATACCAAGTTCCTCAACACCATGAAGCAGGAGCCGGTCGCCGAGCAGTTGCTGCCGTTGTCGGGCGAGCAGATCGGCGCGCCGGAAGGCCACTGGGACTACATTTACGAACCCGATGCGCGCGCCGTGCTGGATCAGGTTTTGACGCGCTATATCGAAGCGATCATCTATCAGGCGCTGACCGAGAACATGGCGTCCGAACAGTCCGCGCGGATGGTGGCGATGAAGTCCGCTTCCGACAACGCCGCAAGCGTGATCGACGAATTGACGCTGGTCTACAACAAGGCGCGTCAGGCGGCGATTACCAAAGAGCTGTCGGAGATTGTCGCCGGCGCGGCGGCGGTTTAAGAATTCCGAGAATTCGATTATTAAAGTTTAGGAAATCCTCATGGCACAAGCACTAGGCACCATCGTTCAGTCCATCGGCGCCGTGGTCGATATCGAGTTTCCTCGCGATGCGATCCCGAAGGTCTATGACGCGTTGACGCTCGCGACGGATAACGCCGCATCGTTCGCCGAAACCGGTCTGACCTTCGAGGTCCAGCAGCAGCTGGGCGACGGCGTGGTGCGTACGATTGCACTGGGTTCCTCCGACGGCCTGCGTCGCGGCATGACCGTGCAAAACACCAACGCGCCGATTTCCGTGCCCGTCGGCACCGCCACCCTTGGCCGCATCATGGACGTACTGGGCCGTCCGATCGACGAAGCCGGCCCGATCGCGACCGAGGAACGTCGCGCGATTCACCAGGCTGCGCCGAAATTCGACGAGTTGTCGCCTTCCGTCGAGCTGCTGCCCACCGGGATTAAAGTCATTGATTTGATCTGCCCCTTTGCCAAGGGCGGCAAGATCGGTTTGTTCGGCGGCGCCGGTGTCGGCAAGACCGTGAACATGATGGAACTGATCAACAACATCGCCAAGAGCTACGGCGGTTACTCGGTGTTCGCCGGTGTGGGCGAGCGTACGCGCGAGGGCAACGACTTCTATCACGAGATGGAAGAGTCCAAGGTGCTCGACAAGGTCGCGATGGTGTTCGGCCAGATGAACGAGCCGCCGGGCAACCGTCTGCGCGTGGCGCTGACCGGCCTGACCATGGCGGAAAAATTCCGCGACGAAGGCCGCGACATCCTGCTGTTCATCGACAACATCTATCGCTTCACCCTGGCCGGAACCGAAGTGTCCGCGCTGCTCGGCCGCATGCCTTCCGCAGTGGGTTATCAACCGACCCTGGCCGAAGAGATGGGCAAGCTGCAGGAACGCATCACCTCGACCAAAGTGGGTTCGATCACTTCGATCCAGGCCGTGTACGTGCCCGCCGACGACTTGACCGACCCGTCGCCCGCCACGACCTTCGGCCACCTGGACGCGACGGTCGTGTTGTCGCGTGATATCGCTTCGCTGGGGATTTACCCTGCGGTCGATCCGCTCGATTCCACCTCGCGCCAGCTCGATCCGCACGTCATCGGCGAGGAGCATTACAACACCACGCGCGCCGTGCAGTCGATTCTGCAGCGCTACAAGGAATTGCGCGACATCATCGCGATTCTGGGCATGGACGAACTTTCGCCCGAAGACAAACTGGCCGTGTCGCGCGCGCGCAAGATTCAGCGCTTCCTGTCACAGCCGTTCAACGTGGCTGAAGTGTTCACCGGATCGCCCGGCAAGATCGTTCCGCTCAAAGACACCATCAAGGGTTTCCAGATGATCGTCAACGGCGAATGCGACCACTTGCCCGAGCAGGCGTTTTACATGGTCGGCGCGATCGAAGAAGCATTCGAAAAAGCGAAGACGCTGCAATAAGACCGAGAGATCGAGGGCTTCGTCGCAGTTTTTATGGTTACGGTTATCGCAAGTGCGGGCGGGAAACGCTTCGTCGGGCACGATCCTCGCTCGTACAGCTTGCGCGCACTCGCGACCCTACGTTTATGTATTTGAGGCTTCTACCAAATGGCCAACACCATTCATGTCGATGTCGTCAGCGCCGAAGAGTCGATCTACTCCGGCGAAGCGACTTTCGTCGCGCTGCCCGGTGAAGCCGGCGAGCTTGGTATCTATCCGCGCCACACGCCGTTGATCACGCGCATCAGTCCCGGCTCGGTGCGCATCACGCCGGCCGACGGCGGCGATGAGGAACTGATTTTTGTTGCAGGCGGCATTCTGGAAGTGCAACCGAAAGTGGTGACGGTGCTTGCAGATACCGCCATTCGTGGCGCGAACCTCGACGAAGCGAAGGCGCAGGAAGCGCTGAAGCGCGCCGAAGAAGCGCGCGCACGGGCGGAAGACAAGCTCGAAATCGCCGCTGTTGAAGCGGAACTCGCAACGCTTGCCGCGCAGCTCGCTGCGATTCGCAAACTGCGTAACAAAAAATAATCTTCCCTCTCTCTGAAGCCCGCAGAGGCGGCGCGCCGCGCAAGCGCGGAGCAAGGCCCCTATAGTAGTAGGGGTGCGACCGCTGAAGCGGATGCCCGCATGCGCGGCTTTGCGCGAGACTCGCGCTCGTTCGCGTCCCGCAAGCGGGAACCCCGCACACTGCCCGCGTGCGCGTGGCCGCCTTCTTTATCGCGAACGGCGACGGGCGCGTCGATTGCTACCTGTTCCCCATCGCCGGTTTACACTCCAGACGAGGCGGGGGCACAATGTTCGCGTAATGTGCCTCTCGATTGCGTTTTTCCGGGTTCTGGGTTGACCTGGCCTATTCGTAATCCCGAACGCCGAGCACGCATCCATGCAGTCCACGCACGATAGAGCGCTAATGCAAACGCGAACGCCCGATACGCGGAACATCACGCTAAGCGACCACGATGCGTACCTGTTCAAGGAGGGCACGCACGATCGTCTGTACGAAAAGCTCGGCTGCCATCTTGATGAGCGCGGCGCGCATTTCGCGTTGTGGGCGCCCAATGCACAGAAGGTCAATGTCGTCGGCGACTTCAACGGCTGGAATCCGAGTGCGCATCCGCTCGAACCGCGACAGGATTACTCCGGCATCTGGGAAGGTTTCGTGCCGGACGTACAGCAGGGCCAGCCGTACAAATACCGCATTCACTCGCGCGAGCACGACTACGTGGTCGACAAGGCCGACCCATACGCGGTGTACGCCGAACACGCGCCCGCGACCGCTTCGCGGGCATGGCGTCTCGACTATGACTGGGGAGACGGCGAGTGGATGGCGCAGCGTCATGAGCGCAACGCGCTGGACCGGCCGTTTTCGATTTACGAAGTCCACCTCGGCTCGTGGCGCAAAGCGCCGGGCGGCGAATTTCTCGGCTACCGGGAGATCGCGCATCAACTGGCCGAGTACGTCACCCAACTCGGCTTCACTCACATCGAGTTGATGCCCATCACCGAACATCCGTTCTATGGTTCATGGGGCTATCAGACCACCGGCTACTTCGCCCCGACCTCGCGGTACGGTACGCCGCAGGACTTCATGTATTTCGTCGACATCATGCATCGGCACGGCATCGGGGTCATTCTCGATTGGGTGCCGTCGCACTTCCCCAGCGATCAGCACGGCCTGTCCTACTTCGACGGCACCCATCTGTACGAGCACGCCGATCCGCGCCAGGGATTTCATCCGGAATGGAGCTCGTACATCTTCAACTACGGGCGCAACGAGGTGCGCGCCTTTCTACTGTCGAGCGCGCGCTTCTGGCTCGATCGTTATCACATCGACGGCCTGCGCGTCGATGCGGTCGCCTCGATGCTATACCTCGATTACGCGCGCAATGACGGCGAGTGGATACCGAACCGCTACGGTGGTCGCGAGAATCTCGATGCAATCCACTTTCTGCGCAGCATGAACGAAATGGTGTATCGCGACTTCCCCGATACACAAGCCATCGCGGAAGAATCGACCGCCTGGCCAATGGTGTCGCGGCCGAACTACGTCGGCGGGCTGGGCTTCGGCATGAAATGGAATATGGGCTGGATGCACGACACGCTTGCCTATATCCAGCAGGATCCGGTCCATCGCAAATACCATCACAACAAGCTGACGTTTTCGCTGATTTACGCATTCAACGAAAACTTCGTGTTGCCGCTTTCGCACGACGAGGTGGTGTACGGCAAACGTTCGATGCTCAACAAGATGCCCGGCGATCTGTGGCAGCAATTCGCCAACTTACGCGCGCTCTACGGCTACATGTGGGGCCACCCCGGCAAGAAACTGCTGTTCATGGGAGATGAGATCGGCCAACGCAGCGAGTGGAATCACGACACGGTGCTGCAATGGGAGCTGTTGCAAAACCCCGAGCACGCCGGTCTGCAGCGATGGCTGTCGGACCTCAATCGCGTACATCGCACCGAGCCGGCGCTGCACCAGGTCGATTTCAACGAGCAGGGTTTCGAATGGATCGATGCCAATGACTCCGAGGCGAGCGTATTCAGTTTCGTGCGCAAGCCGCGCGATGCCGGTCAGCCGGTCGTAGTCGTCTGCAACTTCACGCCCGTACCACGCGCGAACTACATCATCGGTGTGCCGCACCACGGCTACTGGCATGAAATTCTCAATAGCGATGCGCAGGTGTACGGCGGTAGTGGCGTCGGCAACCTCGGCGGTGTCGCCACTTCACCGGTGCCGGCGCACGGCCGCATGCAATCCATCACGTTGTCGATACCGCCGCTGTCCGCCGTGTATCTGCGCTACGAGGGCGGTGACGGTTGACGGCGGAGTTACGCGCGGTGCGCATCGGCTGAAACATCCGCAGCCCTTACGCGTCGCAGGTTGTAATCCTTCGGATTGAAGGAGGCGCTTTGCCAGCAAATGCCCTTCCCTTCCCGGAACGAGACGGCCGCGCGCGCGCGGTCATCGAATCGATCACGCCGCAAGTCGACGGCGGTCGCTTCGCTGCCAAGCGCGTGCTCGGTGATCTCGTCGATGTCGAAGCCGATTGCTTTGCCGACGGGCATGATGCGCTCGCGGTGGTATTGCGCTGGCGTCGCGCCGGCGAGCGCGAATGGAAAGAAATTTCGATGGCGTCGCTCGGCAACGATCGCTGGAGCGGTTATTTCGCGGTCGATGCGCTGGGTATCTATGAATATTGTGTGGTCGCCTGGGTCGACCACTTCCTGTCGTGGCGCCGCGATCTCGCGCGTCGCGAGGACGGCGACGACATCCGCGTTGCCGCCCTGGTGGGCGCCGACCTTGCGGATGCGGCCGCGCGGCGCGCCGACGGCGGCGACCGAGATGTATTGCTCGACTGGGCGGCCCGACTGCGCGCCGGCAACGCACCGCAGGCACTGAAGGTACTCGGGCTCGACGAAACATTTGCGGCGCTTGCCCAACGCCATCCCGATCGGCGCTTCGCCTGCGCCAGCAATACGCTGCGGCTGATGGTTGATCCGCCGCATGCCTCTTTCAGCAGCTGGTACGAACTCTTCCCGCGTTCGGCCGTGCCAGAACCCGGACGTCACGGCACGCTGCGTGATTGCGAAGCACGCCTGCCCTATGTGGCGCACATGGGCTTCGACGTGTTGTATCTGCCGCCCGTCCATCCCATCGGCCGGGTCAACCGCAAGGGCAAAAACAACACGCTGACGCCGGATGAACACGACGTCGGCAGCCCGTGGGCGATCGGCGCCGATGAGGGCGGACACAAATCGATACATCCACAACTCGGCACCCTGGAAGATTTCAAACGGCTGGTCGCGCGCGCGCGTAAACACGGCATTCGCGTCGCGCTCGATATCGCGTTTCAGTGCGCGCCCGATCATCCCTATGTGCGGGAACATCCGGAATGGTTTCGGCATCGACCCGACGGCAGCGTGCAATACGCGGAGAATCCGCCGAAGAAGTACCAGGATATCTATCCCTTCGATTTTGAAACATCCGACTGGCGGGGTCTGTGGCTGGAACTGCTGAGCATCTTCCGTTTCTGGATCGATGAGGGCGTCACCATTTTTCGCGTCGATAACCCGCATACCAAGGCCTTTGCCTTCTGGGAATGGTGCATCGGCGAAATCAAGCGCACGCATCCGGAAGCGGTTTTTCTGTCGGAAGCCTTCACGCGGCCGCGCGTGATGCATCGGCTCGCCAAGCTGGGCTTCACCCAGTCCTACACCTACTTCACCTGGCGCAATACCAAGCAGGAACTGATCGACTACTTCACTGAGCTCGCGCATGGGCCGGGCGCCGATTATTTCCGGCCGAACGTCTGGCCCAACACGCCGGACATCCTTCCCGAGCATCTGCAATACGGCGGACGCCCCGCGTTCATGGCGCGCTTGGTGCTTGCTGCGACATTGTCGAGCGTCTACGGTATCTACGGCCCGGCGTTCGAACACATGGCGCATCACCCCCGCGAAGCGGGCAGCGAGGAATACCTGGACTCGGAGAAATATCAGTTGCGCTATTGGGATCTGCAGCGAACCGACAACCTGTCCGCATTCATCGCCCGGGTAAATCTGACGCGACGGGAAAATTCGGCGCTGCATGGCAATCGCGGCCTGCGTTTTCTCGACGTCGATAACGACAACCTGATCGCGTATATGAAAAGCGGCGAGGGTAACGACAATCTGATCGTCACAGTCGTCAACCTCGATTACCACCATACGCAATCGGGGTGGGTGACTTTGGACATGGCATCGATCGGCCTCGAGGCGTCCGCGGCGTACCAAATGCATGAACTGCTGACCGACGCGCGCTACCTGTGGCACGGTGCGCGCAATTACGTCAGCCTCGATCCACAGCGCACGCCGGCGCACATTTTCCGTGTGCGGCGCCGTGTGCGGCGGGAACAGGATTTCGATTACTTTCTTTGAGTAGTGCGTGGATCAACCGGACCCTACACTCCTGCAGCAAGCGACGCCCGCGACCGACGCGGATGACGGCCTCTGGTACAAGGACGCCATCATCTACGAACTGCACGTCAAGGCATTCTACGACGCCAACAATGACGGCATCGGCGATTTCCGCGGCCTGACGGAGCGCCTCGACTACATTCAGGAACTGGGCGTCAACACCATCTGGCTGCTGCCGTTCTACCCCTCGCCGATGCGCGACGACGGCTACGATGTCTCGGACTATCACAACGTCCATCCGGACTATGGCACGCGTCAGGACTTTCGCAATTTCGTGCGTGAAGCGCATCGACGCGGACTGCGCGTGATTACCGAACTGATTGTCAACCACACCTCGGATCAGCATCCGTGGTTCCAGGCGGCACGTCGTGCGCCGAAGGGTTCGAGCAAGCGCGATTTCTACGTGTGGACCGACGATCCCAACAAGTACAGCGGCACGCGCATCATCTTCACGGACACCGAAGCGTCCAACTGGGCATGGGACGAAGTCGCACAATCGCATTACTGGCATCGTTTTTTCAGTCACCAGCCGGATCTGAATTTCGACAACCCCAACGTGTTGAAGGCGGTTGTTCGCACCATGCGCTTCTGGCTCGACATGGGCGTGGACGGCTTCCGGCTGGACGCCATCCCGTATTTGGTCGAGCGGGACGGCACCAATAACGAAAACCTTCCCGAAACGCATGCGGTGATCAAGAAGATCCGCGCGCAGCTCGATGCGCTCTACAAGGACAAGGTGCTGCTGGCCGAGGCGAATCAATGGCCGGAGGACGTGCGCGAATACTTCGGTGACGGCGACGAGTGTCACATGGCGTACCACTTCCCGCTGATGCCGCGACTGTTCCTCGCCATCGCGCAGGAAGACCGTTATCCGGTGCTAGAGATCATGCGGCAGACCCCGGATATTCCGGACAACTGCCAGTGGGCGATTTTTCTGCGCAACCATGACGAGCTGACGCTCGAAATGGTGACCGATCGCGAACGCGATTACATGTATGAGATCTTCGCCACCGATCCGCGTATGCGCATCAATGTCGGGATCCGCCGCCGCCTTGCACCGCTGATGGACAACGATCGCGCCAAGATCGAACTGATGTCTTTCCTGTTGTTCACCATGCCCGGCTCGCCCATCCTGTATTACGGCGATGAGATCGGTATGGGCGACAACATCTATCTGGGCGACCGCAACGGCGTACGCACGCCGATGCAATGGAGCTACGATCGCAACGCCGGTTTTTCGCGCGCCGATCCGCAGCGTCTTTATCTGCCGCCGATCATGGATCCGCTTTACGGTTTTCAGGCGGTGAACGTGGAAGCGCAAGGGCGCAACCCTTCTTCGCTGCTGAACTGGACGCGGCGCATGATCGCGATGCGCAAAGGTTTCAAGGCCTTCGGCCGCGGCAATCTGAATTTCCTGGAGCCGGGCAACCGCAAGGTACTCGCCTATCTGCGCGAGTACGACGACGAAGCGATTCTCTGTGTGACGAATCTGTCGCGTTATCCGCAGGCGGCAGAGCTGGATCTTTCGCATTTCGAAAATCGCGTGCCGGTGGAAATACTCGGGCGCGTTTCCTTCCCGCCGGTCGGCAAGTTGCCCTATCTCCTTACCTTGCCGGGTTACGGTTATTACGTTTTTCGTCTCGCGCAGGACGCGCCGCCGCCGGCATGGCACGAATCGCGACTCGTACAGAGCGACTTGCCCACGCTCGTGCTGCTCGAAGGATGGCGGACTTTTTTCATGGGCGGCGGCGGTGCCAGCGACGTCCGGCGCGCAATTTCGTCGCGCAGCCGTGAACAATTGATGCGCGAAATCCTGTTGCCGCACTTGATGACGCGACGCTGGTTTGCCGCCAAGGGTCATCACATCACCGACGTCAGCATTATCGAAGAAGGCGAGTGGCGCGCCGGCGAAGGCGCCTGGCTGTTTTGTTTCGCGCGGGTGGAGCTGGAAGATGCGCCGGCGCAAGTGTATTTCCTGCCGCTCGGCATCGCCTGGGAAGAGCGCGGCTACGATCCGGCCGCCGAGTATGGCGGTGCCGCGCTCGCACGCGTGCGCCAGAAAGCCAAAACCGGCATTCTCTATAGCGCCTTCGGCGATCCCGGGTTCTGCCGCGCGCTGGCGCGTGCGATGGGAGAAAACCGCGAAATCGCGTTTGGCCATGGTCGCCTCAGTTTCTCCACCACGCCGGTGTTCGAGGAAATCGCCGACGGCTTCGACGAAGAGGTGCGTACGCCGCCCACCGAGCAGACCAATACCGGTGTGTTTTTCGGCAATCGCGGCTACCTCAAAGGTTATCGGAGGCTACAGTCGGGTGTGAATCCGGAACTCGAAATCGGTCGTTTCCTCACCACGCGCTCGCCGTTTACGCATACCGCACCAATGGCCGGAGCGCTCGAATACGTTGCCGCAGACGGCGAGCGTGTCACCCTTGCGCTGTTGCAACCGTACATAGAAAACCAGGGCAACCTGTGGGACTACTCGCTCGACTATCTAGAGCGCTACCTCGCAACCTTCGGCGCGCGGGCAACGACGGACGGTAAGGACGCGGCGAATCTGCACGCATTCTTCGTCGCCCAGGCATGCCGCCTGGGCCGGCGGGTGGGCGAACTCCACGGTGCGTTTGCCGCGTCGACGGGCGACCCTGCCTTCGACCCCGAGCCGGTCACCCCGGCCGACGGCGAGAACTGGCGCGACAGCGTACGCGACGAGTTGATCGCAACCTTCGACATGCTTGAACGGCGACGCGCAAACATGCCTGAGGCGATGCGGGCGCTGGCCGATGGGCTGCTCACCGTGCGCATACAGCTCATCGAGCGGCTGGACGGTCTGCAGGTGCGCGCCGAGGGTCTGATGAAGACGCGCTATCACGGCGATCTGCATTTCGGCCAGGTGCTGATCGCGCACAAAGACTATCTGATCGTCGATTTCGAAGGCGAACCGAGTCGGCCGCTGGAAGAACGGCGTCACAAGCATTCGCCGCTTCGCGATGTGGCCGGCATGATCCGCTCGGCCGATTATGCGGCGCGGACGGTCCTCACCCGTCTCGGCACCGGCGCGGCAGAGCGCCAGACCGGCATCGCGGATGCCGCGCGGGAATGGCGCCGCGTGGTCACCGAGGCATTTATCGAGGGTTATAGCGCAACGACGCGTCACATTGCCTCGGTCCCGCGGGATGCGGCTGTCTTGCGCGATCTGCTCGAACTGTTCGTGATCGAAAAGGCGTTGTACGAGTTGCGCTACGAGATGGATCACCGGCCGGACTGGATCGATGTGCCGATCGGCGGACTGCTGGAGCTCGCGGGCGCATCTGCGCCGGCTAAAGACTGAAGGGAGTGCCGACAAACATTTTCGATCACGGCCTCCAGCAGAGGTGTAGGTTGTCATAACGACTGTGCGAGAGGAGAGCGGCAATGGAGACGAGAAACGAAAATGTGTTGGCCATGGTTCTGGCCGGCGGCGAAGGCACGCGGCTGTCGCCCCTGACCGCGCCGCGCTCGAAACCGGCCGTGCCCTTTGGCGGGCGCTATCGCATCGTCGATTTCGTCCTGTCCAACCTGGTCAATTCCGGCATCTTTTCGATCTATGTGCTGGTGCAGTACCGCTCGCAATCGCTGATCGAACATATCCGCAACGGCTGGGTGCTTTCGCCGATCTTTCCGCGCCACTTCGTCACAGTGGTGCCGCCGCAGATGCGCGAAGGTCCCGAGTGGTTCCAGGGCACGGCCGACGCGATCTATCAGAACATCAATCTCATTCGCGATGCGCGCGCCACGATCGTCGCGGTCTTCGGCGCCGATCATATCTACCGCATGGACCTGCGCCAGATGATCGATGCGCACCGCGCCAGCAACGCGCATGTCAGCGTGGCGGCCGTGCCGGTGCCGCGCCAGCAAGCGAGCGGGTTCGGCGTCATGGGCGTTGCCGGCGACGGCCGTATCGAAAGCTGGGTCGAGAAACCGCAAGATCCGCCAGAAATGCCCGATCGTCCGGGTTATTCGCTCGCATCCACGGGCAATTACATTTTCGACGCCGACGTGCTCATCGATGCGTTGCATGCCGCCCACCAGCGCAACGAGCGCGATTTCGGGCGCGATGTCATCCCGAGCCTGATGAAGACGCATCGCGTTTATTCCTACGATTTTTCCAGGAACCGCGTGCCGGGCGTGCGTCACTACGAGGAGGCCAGCTATTGGCGCGACGTGGGCACGCTAGATGCCTACTACGACGCGAACATGGATACGCTCGGTGCCGAGCCGCGCATGCAGTTGTTCAACAGGCAGTGGCCGATTCGGTCGAGCAACTATCAGGGTCCCCCCGCCAGTCTGTTCGATGCGCGCGTGCAAAACAGCCACATCGGGGCGGGCGGCCGCTACGGTCGCTGCACCATCCGTAATTCGATTATCCGGCGCGAAGTCAGTATCGCCGACGATGCCGTCGTGGAGGATTCGATCATCATGGATTACTGCGTCATTTCGCAGGGTGCGCAAATCCGGCGGGCGATTGTCGATCGTCACAACATCATCGGTGCCGGCGAGCGCATCGGCTATGACAGCGCGTGCGACGTGGAGCGCTATCACGTCACCGAATCGGGCCTCGTCGTTGTGCCGATGGCGGAGATCACTTCGCGCGCCGACGCGTACGAATGAGTACGCGCGTCCCTGTCCAGCCCATCACTGCGATCTGGCCGGGCAAGGCTTATCCGCCCGGGGCGACGTGGGATGGCGAGGGTGTCAACTTCGCGCTGTTCTCGGAGCACGCCGAAAAAGTCGAGTTGTGTTTCTTCGATGCCGCGGGCCGGCGCGAAGTGCAGCGCATTGTGCTGAAGGAACGCACCGAGCAGATGTGGCATTGCTATTTGCCCGAGGCGCGGCCGGGCATGTTGTACGGCTATCGCGTATACGGTCCATACAAGCCGGATGAAGGGCATCGCTTCAATCCCAACAAGCTGCTGCTCGATCCTTACGCCACCAATATCGTCGGCGGTTTGCGCTGGAGCGATGCGCTTTTCGGCTACACCGTCGGCCACAAGCGCGAAGACCTTTCTTTCGATCGCCGCGACAGCGCCGGCGGCATGCCCAAGTGCAAAGTCATCGACCCCGCGTTTACCTGGGGCGACGATCGTCGGCCGGACATTCGCTGGTATGACATGGTGGTTTACGAGCTCCACGTCCGCGGCTTCACCATGCAGCATCCCGAGGTCCCCCCGCCTTTGCGCGGCACCTATGCGGGTCTCGCTACTGCCCCGGTGATCGATCATCTCCAGCGTCTCGGCGTCACCACCGTCGAACTCATGCCGGTGCATACGTTCGTCGACGACCGCTATCTGGTGGAAAAGGGGCTGTCGAATTACTGGGGCTACAACACCATCGGTTATTTCGCGCCCGAGGCGCGCTATTCAGCCAGCGGCAAGGTGTCCGAATTCAAAACCATGGTGAAGACGCTTCATTCGGCCGGCATCGAGGTGATTCTCGACGTGGTGTACAACCACACCGCCGAGGGCAATCAACTGGGACCCACATTGTCGTTCCGCGGCATCGACAACGCCTCGTACTACCGTCTGGTGTCGGACAAACGCCGCTACTACAACGACTACACCGGCTGCGGCAACACGCTGGATATGCAGCATCCGCGCTCGCTGCAGTTGATCATGGACAGCCTGCGCTACTGGGCCACGGAAATGCACGTCGACGGCTTTCGTTTCGATCTAGCCTCCGCGCTCGCGCGCGAACTGCACGAAGTCGATCGACTGGGCGCCTTCTTCGACATCATCCGTCAGGACCCCGTGCTGTCGCAGGTAAAGCTGATTGCCGAACCGTGGGACCTCGGCGAGGGCGGTTATCAGGTGGGCAACTTCCCCATCGGTTGGGCGGAGTGGAACGACAAATACCGAGACTCGATGCGCGCGTACTGGAAAGGTGACGGCGGCGTCATCGACGAATTCGCCACACGCATCACCGGCTCCAGCGATCTTTATGGCCGCAGCGGCCGGCGTCCCTACGCCAGTATCAATTTCATCGCCGCGCACGATGGCTTCACGCTGCACGACCTGGTTTCCTACAACGACAAACACAACGACGCCAACGGCGAAGGCAATCGAGACGGTCACGACAACAATCTCTCGTGGAACCACGGCGTCGAAGGGCCAACGGCCGATCCGCAGATCATCGCGCTGCGGGAACGGCAAAAGCGCAACATGCTGGCGACACTCTTTCTGTCGCAAGGCGTACCGATGTTGCTTGCAGGCGATGAATTCGGGCGTTCGCAGAATGGCAACAACAACGCTTACTGTCAGGACAACGAAATCAGCTGGCTCGACTGGGAAGCCCGTCCCGATCGCACGCAGCTGCTCGAATTCGTGCGGCGCTTGATTGCTATTCGGCGCGCGCATCCGGTATTTCGCAGGCGCGAATTTTTTCAGGGTCGCGCCTTGCACGGCGAAACCAAGGACATTGTATGGCTTAAGCCGGACGGTACCGAAATGACCAGCGCAGAGTGGCAACAACAGTTCGCCCGCTGCCTCGGCGTCTACCTGTCAGGGCAGTTCATGACCGAGACGGATGGGCGCGGTCGGACGCTGAAGGATGATGACTTCCTCATTCTGTTCAACGCCCATCACGAAGAGCTGCCATTCGTGTTGCCGCACTTTGGCGAGTCGTTGAAGTGGCGTGTGCTGGTGGACTCCAGCATCCCTGGCAACAGCGAGGGCACCGTCTATGAGCGCGGTGCGCAATATCCTTTACGTGCTCGCTCGCTGGCGTTATTGATCCAGGCGCACCGACGGCCTCCTGTCGTATGAAACGGCACCACGTCATGCCTTTCGGTACACAACTGCTCGATGGCGGTGGAGTGCGCTTTCGTTTATGGGCACCGAGCGCCGAGCATGTCGATCTGCTGTTGACCATGGACAGCGGGCGTGCCGAGCTTCCGCTGCGCGCGGTCGAAGACGGCTGGTATGAGACCGTGGTGGCCAACGCCCGCGTCGGCGCGCGTTACGCCTATCGCATTGACGGTGGCATGTCTGTGCCCGATCCGGCGACCCGTTTCAACCCGGAAGACGTCCACGCGGCCAGCGAGGTGGTGAATCCGCTCGCCTTCGATTGGCGGGATGAGAACTGGCGCGGCCGCGCCTGGGAAGAAGCGGTGTTGTACGAGTTGCACGTGGGTACCTTCACTCCGCTCGGCACCTATGCCGCAGCAATGGAGAAGCTCGACTATCTGGTTGAGCTGGGCGTCACGGCTATCGAACTCATGCCGCTGGCTGAATTCCCCGGCAAACGAAACTGGGGTTACGACGGTGTGCTGCCTTTTTCGCCCAATGCTTCGTACGGCAAGCCCGATGATCTGAAGCGTTTCGTGCAGGCGGCGCACATGCGCGGCCTCATGGTTTTTCTCGACGTCGTGTACAACCACTTCGGGCCCGAGGGCAATTATCTGCACGCCTACGCACAACCGTTTTTCAACCCGCGCCATCAGACACTGTGGGGCGCGGCAATCAATTTCGACGGCCCGCAGTCGCGCACAGTGCGCGACTTCTTTATCCACAATGCGCTGTACTGGATCGAGGAATATCACTTCGACGGACTGCGTCTGGACGCTGTCCATGCCATCGCCGACGACACGCAACCGCATATCCTGCATGAACTGACCGAAGCGATTCGCGCCGGCCCGGGATGTGAGCGCGACGTACACCTGGTACTGGAAAACGACGGCAACGAAGCGAGCCTGCTTGGACGCGACGCCGGTCACCAGCCCCTTATCGCCACCGCGCAGTGGAACGATGACTTTCACCATGCGGCGCACGTGCTGCTGACCGGCGAGAGCGACGGCTATTACCACGACTACAGCGACAAGCCGCTGGCGCGTTTCGGTCGCTGCCTGGCAGAAGGCTTCGCCTATCAGAACGACGTATCGCGCTACCGCGGCGGCGCGCAGCGAGGTGAGCCGAGCGTGCATCTACCGGCCACCGCCTTCGTCAATTTTATTCAGAACCACGACCAGGTCGGTAACCGCGCGTTCGGCGAACGGATCGGTCAACTCGCTTCGCGTGAAGCGGTGGAGGCGGCGGCGGCCTGTCTGCTGCTCGCGCCTAGCATTCCGCTGCTATTCATGGGTGAGGAGTTCGATGCCTCCACGCCGTTTCTGTTTTTCTGCGATTTCGGTCCGGATTTGAGCGCGAGCGTGACTGCGGGACGGCGTAGCGAATTCGGTCGCTTCGCGCGCTTCCAGGATCCGCAGGTGCAGGCGACCATCCCTGACCCGGTCGAGCTCGAAACCTTCGAGCGCTCTAAGTTGCGGTGGCACGAAGTAGGCAAAGCGGCGCACGCCGCCCGACTTGCGCTTTATCGACATCTGCTCGCGCTGCGACACGAGCATATCGTGCCGCGCCTGTACGGCATGGCGCCGAGCGGCGCCTACGTTGCGCATGAACGCGCCGGCTTACTGGTGCATTGGACGCTGGGCGACGGTGCCCACCTGCAGCTCACGGCGAACCTGCGCGCCGCGCCAGCGGAGGATGTGGCCGCGCCGATTGGCGAGGTGCTGTATGCGACGCCTGACATTGCCGATGCGCGGCTGCCGGATGGCCGGCTGCCGCCGTGGTCGGTGATCTGGACCCTTCATCGCGATAGTCGATGAACAACCAAGGAACGTCCGATTAAGGGATTTCGGCCGGGGACATCGAGAACTCGAGGCGAGTAAGGCATTGATCTGTGTCCTCGCTCGTATAGCGCAGGTGCGCACACTCGCGTCGTGCCCGGCACTTGATCAGGTTTCCTCAAACAAAGGCTTTTGCGATGCGTGAAGCGCTCGTCCGGCTTGCTGTGCTGCATGGCATTGCGCCGGAGTACTACGACATCTGGGGCAAGCGTCATCATGTCAGCGACGAGGCGCTCGTCGCGCTGCTGGGCGCCATCGATGTAACGGCCGATTCGCACGAGGCGATCGACGCGGCGCTGGCCGGCGCGATGCACGAGCGCTGGGACACATTGTTGCCGCCGGTGCAAGTCGTGCGCGCGCCACAGCAGCCATGGCGCATTCGCCTCAACGTATCGGCCGCGTTGCATGACACGCCGCTGCAATGGGCGTTGATCGAAGAGGACGGTCACGCGCACAGCGGCGAGTTCACGCCTTCGCAGTTGTCGGAACTGGAACGGGTCGATAGGCCGGACGGTGCTTGCACGGCGCGTGAGTTGACGCTCGATGTCGCTGTGCCGCTCGGTTATCACCGCTTGCGTGTGTCGCGCGGGGATGATTCAGTTGGCGAGATGGCGTTCATCGTCGCGCCCATGGCTTGCCATATGCCCGAAGCGCTGCGGGATAACGGCAGGGTGTGGGGGGCCGCCCTGCAACTCTACGGCGTGCGTTCGGAGCGCAACTGGGGCCTCGGCGATTTCGGCGATCTGCTGGCGCTGATCGAGGAGTGGGGTCAACGCGGCGCCGGCATTATCGGGCTCAATCCGCTGCACGCATTGTTCCCGCATAACCCCTGGCACAACAGCCCTTACAGCCCATCCAGTCGGCTGTTCAAGAACGTGCTGTACCTCGACGTCGAAGCGGTGGAGGATTTTCGTGCGTGCGAGGCGGCAATCGCGCTCGTGCGTGCGCCTGAATTTCAGGCGCGCCTGAATGCCTTGCGCGATGCCGAAGAGGTCGACTATCCGGGCGTCGCCGAAGTGAAGTTCAAGGTGCTCGAGCAGCTCTACAGCGATTTTCGAGAACGTCATTTGCGGCACGGCACGCAGCGTGCGATGGCCTTCCGCGAATTCCAGCGCATCGGTGGCATAGACCTGCGTCGTCATACGCTGTTCGAAGCATTGCAGGAACACTTTCATCATCGGGATTCGAACATATGGGGCTGGCCGGTGTGGCCGGAACCCTATCGTGATCCCACCGCTTCGGTCGTGGCGCAATTCGAGCGCGAGTTCATCGAACGCGTCGAGTTCTATGCCTACCTGCAGTGGCAGACCGACGTGCAGCTTGCCGCGGCCGGCGCGTGCGCACGCGATCTGCATCTCGGTGTGGGGATGTACGAAGACCTCGCCGTGTCGATCGATCGCGGCGGTGCGGAAGCCTGGGCCAATCAGGAGCTCTATGCGTTGACGGCAAGCGTCGGCGCGCCGCCCGACGATTTTAATTTGAAGGGACAGAACTGGGGGCTGCCGCCGCTGATTCCGGAACGCCTACGTGCGGCGGCTTATCGCCCGTTCATTGCGACGTTGCGCGCGAACATGCGCCATTCCGGGGCGGTACGCATCGATCATGTCATGGGGCTGGCGCGCCTGTTCTGGGTGCCGCCCGGTCGCGATGCGACCCAGGGCGCATACATGCGCTATCCGTTCCAGGATCTCCTCGGCATCCTCGCGCTGGAAAGCCATCGTCATCGCTGCCTGGTCATTGGCGAGGATCTCGGCACGGTTCCGGACGAGGTGCGCGCAGCGCTTGCCGCGCACTGCGTGCTGTCCTACCGCCTGCTGTATTTCGAACGGCGCGACGGTGGTGATTTCAAGGCGCCCGGCGAATATCCGCGCGACGCGATCGTTTCAGCCAATACGCACGATCTGCCGACCTTGACCGGCTGGTGGGAAGGCCGCGATGTCGCGCTACGCACCGAGTTGCACCTCTTTCCCGACGAGGCGATGCGCGAAAACCAGGTGGTGGCGCGTGCGCAGGATCGCGCGCGACTGCTGCTCGCGCTCGAACGCGAAGGATTGCTGCCGGCGGAACTGAGCGCCGATCCCGCCTCCGTGTCGCGTATGACGCCCGAACTCATCCGCGCGATATCATCCTACCTGGCCGCAACGCCTTCGCGCGTGCTGGTGGTGCAGCTGGAAGATGTGCTCAACGTAGTGGACCAGGCCAATATGCCGGGCACCACCGAGGAGTGTCCCAACTGGCGACGCAAGCTGCCGTTGACGATCGAGCGCCTGCGCGACGACGCGCGCTTCATCGATCTTGCATCGGCGGTCGACGCCAAACGGAGCGCGCCGCGCCCAAAGCCGGTGGCGCGGAGTGAAATCAAGGCGATCATTCCGCGCGCAACCTACCGACTGCAACTGCATAGCGGATTCAATTTTGACGACGCCACGCGCATCGTTCCCTACCTCGCCGATCTCGGCGTCAGCCATGTCTATTGTTCGCCCTATCTGCGTGCCCGCGCGGGCAGCACGCACGGCTACGACATCATCGATCACAACGCGCTCAATCCGGAAATCGGCGACCGCGCAGCGTTCGAGCGCTTTGTCGATGCGCTGAAAACGCATGGCATGGGGCAGATCCTCGATATGGTGCCGAACCATATGGGTGTCATGGGTGGGGATAATGCGTGGTGGCTGGATGTGCTCGAGAACGGGCCCGCCTCGCTCTACGCCGATTACTTCGACATCGACTGGCATCCGCTCGACCCGACGCAGCAGGGCAAGGTACTGGTGCCGGTACTGGGCGATCATTACGGCAGCGTGCTCGAAAGCGGCGAACTGCAGCTCGCATTCGATGGCGATAACGGTGGCTTTGCGCTCCATTACTACGAGCATCGTTTTCCCATCGATCCGCACCAATACCCGGTGTTGCTGCAGGCGGCCACGCACTTGCTCGCGCCAAACGCGCTGGCGCCGCAGGCGCAAGCCGAGTGGGAAGCGCTGACGGCGATGTTCGGTTATCTGCCGCCGCGCGACAGCGCCGACCCCGCGGCGCTGACTACGCGGCAGCGCGACAAGGACGTGCATAAGGCGCGGCTGGCCGAACTGGTGCGCGCCCAGCCACCGCTTGCGGATGCCGTGCAGCGTGCGTTGCGACGGTACAACGGTGTGGTGGGCGAGCGCGCGAGCTTCGACGCGCTCGACGAACTGCTCGAGGCGCAGGCCTATCGCCTCGCCTATTGGCGCGTGGCGTCCGATGAAATCAACTACCGGCGTTTTTTCGATATCAACGATCTCGCAGCGTTGCGCATGGAGAATGTCGCGACGTTCGATGCGACGCACCGCTTCGTGCTCGAGCTCGCCGCGCAGGGCAAGGTCGACGGGTTGCGCATCGATCATCCCGACGGCCTGTACGATCCGGCGGGTTATTTCGCGCGCCTGCAGACGCGCTATGCCCAACTGGCCGGCGCCGTTGCCGATGACGCGACCGCGGTCCGACCGCTGTATGTGGTGATCGAAAAAATCACCGCGCCGCACGAGGATCTGCCGGAACACTGGCCCGTGCACGGCACCACCGGCTATCGCTATGCCAATGTGTTGAACGGCGTGTTCGTCGATACTACGGCCAACAGCGCGATATCCCGCACCTGGTCGGCCTTCGTCGGCGAAGAAGCGGTCCCTTTCGAGGAAAGCGCGTACCGCGGCAAGCGACTCATCATGTACACCGCGCTGGCGGCGGAACTCACCGTGCTGTCGAACCGCCTGTTGCGTATTGCGCGCGCCGACCGACGCACGCGCGATTTCACACTCAATACGCTGCGACAGGCGCTGGCCGAGGTCGTCGCCTGCTTTCCGGTCTATCGCACCTACATCGCCGAAAGCGCGAGCGTGCAGGATCGACGCTACGTGGACTGGGCCGTGTCGCAGGCCAAGCGGCGAATTCCGGCGGCGGAGGACAGCATTTTCGAGTTCATCCGCGACGTCTTGCTGCTGCAACCGCCGGAGGACGCTCCGGCCGATATGGTCGGCCGCTTTCGCTCGCTGACCATGCGCTTCCAGCAATACACCTCGCCGGTGACGGCGAAGGGCGTGGAAGACACGGCGTTCTATCGCTACAACCGTCTGGTCTCTCTCAACGAAGTGGGCGGCGATCCGCACCAATTCGGCATGACGGTCAAGGCCTTTCACGGCGCGAGCGCAGCGCGGGCCCTGCACTGGCCGCACACCATGGCGGCTTCGTCCACGCACGATAACAAGCGCTCGGAGGATGTACGTGCGCGCATCAACGTGCTGTCGGAAATGCCGGCCAACTGGCGCCTTGCATTGCGACGCTGGAGCCGCATCAATCGCGCCAGAAGCGTTCGCATCGACGGGCGGCAGGCGCCCTCGCGCAACGTCGAGTATCTGCTCTACCAGATTCTGCTCGGCAGTTTTCCGACTGAGCCGCTCGATGCGCAATCGCTCGCCGTTTATCGCGAGCGCATCGAACGCTACATGATCAAGGCGATGCGCGAAGCGAAATCCTATACGAGCTGGATGAACGAAAATCGCGACTATGAACAAGCCGTACTGGAATTCGTGCACGCCCTGCTGGGCAAGCTGGAGGACAATCTCTTTCTCGACGATTTCCGCGCGCTTGCGCAACCGCTCGCATGGTACGGCGCGTTGAACAGCATTGCGCAGGCGCTGGTCAAGTTTGCATCGCCCGGCGTGCCCGATACTTACCAGGGTAACGAAACACTCGACTTCAGCCTGGTGGACCCGGACAACCGGCGTCCGGTGGATTACGCTCGCCGGCGCACCATGCTGGAGGAATTGAAATCGCTTGCGGCACGCAACGATCTTGCCTTGGCTGTGCGCGAGCTGCTTGAACATGTACACGACGGTCGTGCCAAATTGTGGACAACCTGGCGCGCGCTACAACTGCGGCGCGAGCACGAGACGCTGTTCCGGGAGAGCGACTACCTCGCCGTGGCCGCTGAGGGCGGGGCCGTGCGCCATGTGTTGAGCTTCGCACGCCGACACAACGGTGGCGGCATCGTGGTCGTAACCGGCCGGCTGTACGCCTCGCTCGGTCTCGAAGCCGGGCAACTGCCCCTCGGCCCGGCGGTATGGGGCGACACCACGCTCGACCTGCGCTTCCTGCCGCCCGGCGCGCGCTTGACCAATGCGCTCACCGGCGAGATGCTCGCCCCAAGCGACGGCAAGCTGCCGCTCGCGGCCGTCTTCGCTCACTTCAGCGCTGCGCTCCTCGTATACGGGTGAGTCGGGGCTCGTATATGAACTTTCTTTCCGACACCGATTCGGCGCTGGTCGAACACTGCCGCATGCAAGCCGTTGCGCTGCTCAAGCGCAACCTGTCGCCGGCCGGCATTCTCGCGGCGACGCCGAGCGCGCGCGCGGAGTCGCGCAGCTACACGGCGATTTTCGCGCGCGATGCCGCGATCTGCGCCATCGGTATGGCGCTCTCCGGCGATCCGGCGCTCGAACGCCAGGCATCGACCGGCATGATGACCCTCGCCGCGCATCAGGCGGAGAATGGTCAGATCGCGAAGTTCGTCGATGTGCAACGCAACGAAGCGGACTTCTGGTATCTGGGCTGTATCGATGCCACCCTGTGGTGGCTCGTCGCCGTCGCCTTGCTCGATCAATTGCAGGGCAGCGCGCTGCGCAAGCGCCTCGGCGTACAGATCGCGCAGGCGCTGACCTGGCTGCAGTGTCAGGAGCATCCGCGTTTTCGTCTGCTGCAACAGAACGAGGCGAGTGACTGGGCGGACATCATGCCGCGTTCGGGCTTCGTGCTGTACAGCAATGCACTATGGTACCTGACCAAGAAGCTGTACGATCTCCCGTACGCGGACGAGACGCGCCGCAATGCCAATAACCTGTTTCATCCTTTCACCAGCAATATCGACGAGTATCGACGCGCGCGTCTGCTTGTGCATTACGCGCGACGAAATGCGCGCAATCACGATCTCTATCTCAGTTTTGTCAACTTCGCTTTTTACGGGGATGAGGGCGACGTCTTCGGCAACGTACTGGCGATTCTGTTCGGTCTTGCCGACGAGTCCGCCGCGCATCGCATTCTCAGAGCGCTCGAGCGGGCGCAGGTGCATGCGCCATATCCCGTGCGCGCGGTGTGCGACCCGATACTCGAAGCGAGTTTTTTGTGGCGCCCGTATATGTCGCGCCACCAGCAGAACTTCGCCTGGCAGTATCACAATGGCGGCATCTGGCCTTTTGTCGGCGGCTTCTGGGTTGCCGCGCTGGCCGCGACAGGGCTGCACGAGGTCGCGCAGCGCGAGTTGGTAAAGGTCGCGCGCGCAAACGAGGTCGGCAACTGGGCGTTCAACGAATGGCTGCATGGCCAGACGCTCGCGCCGAGCGGCATGGACGGCCAATCCTGGAATGCCGCCGCTTTTCTGTTCGCGCATCGTGTGGTGCAAAGCGGCGAACGCTGGTTCTGATGTTACGCGCGCACTACCAGACCTTCCACGAAGCGATCGGTGACTGCCTGCATGTGCTGGCGCATAGTCACCATCCCTGGCCCGATGTGACGCGCGAGGCGCAGCTGGCCTACTGGGAGGATTCTGCGCGTCTGGCGGAGCGCAAATGGCAGAAGATTTACGACGAAGTGATTCCGCAGGCGCAGGTGCATGTGGCGCGCCTGCTAAACATCGATGCGCCCGCACGCATTGCCTTCGCGCCGAACACGCATGAACTCGTCGCACGTCTGTATTCGTGCCTCGACTGGTCGCGACCGCTGCGCGTGCTGACGACCGATCGCGAGTTCGCCAGTTTTGCGCGCCAGACGCAGCGCCTGGAAGAAACCGGTCGCGTGCAGGTGACGCGCGTCGCGGTCGAGCCTTATGAAAGCTTCGTAGAACGTTTTTCCGCCGCCGTCGCAAAACGACACGACTTTGTCTATCTGTCGCATGTGTTCTATGACTCGGCATTCGTGGTCGATGCGCTCGAAAGCATCGTCGCAGCGGCGCATCCGGAGGCGTTGTTCTGCATCGACGGCTATCACGCCTTCAATGCCTTGCCGGTCGATCTGTCGCGCATTGCCGAGCGCGTGTACTACCTCGCCGGCGGCTACAAGTACGCGCAGGCGGGCGAGGGCGTCTGCTTCGTGAGCCTGCCGCGCAATTGCACGCTCCGACCGATCTACACCGGCTGGTTTGCCGAGAGCGCGATACAGGGTGAGAGCGCCCGCGTCGAGTACGGGCCGGATGCGCATCGCTTCGCTGGTGCGACCTTCGACGCCGGCGGTTTGTATCGATTCAATGCGGTCATGCGCTGGCAGAACGAACTCGGCATCGGGCCCGCCGACATCCATGCGCACGCCGTACGACTACAGGCGGATTTCCTCGATGGGCTGGCGGAGATGGAATTGCGACGGCTGCCGCCTGCGGCGCTGACGCCGCCGCTCGGCCTGCCGCGCGGCAACTTTCTGGGTTTCGAATTGAATGATGCGGCAGCGGTCGAAGCGCAACTTCGCGCGCACGATATCCTTGCCGACCGACGTGGAAACCGGCTACGGTTAGGCTTCGGCCTTTATCACGACACTCCCTTCATGAACCGTCTGCTCGCGCGCCTGCGCATCGCGTTGCATTGATATGGAGTGGATGCCGCATATCGCGTGGTCTGTCGTGCCGGCCTATTTCGCGCTCGGCGTCGTCATAGGATTCCTAGCTGGGCTGCTTGGCATAGGCGGTGGCGGGATGATGGTGCCGGTCCTCGTCTGGCTGTTTACATTGCAGAATTATCCGCGCGAGCACATTGTCCATATGGCTGTCGCGAGCGCGATGGCGACGGTGATCTTCACGTCGGTATCGAGCGTGCGGGCGCATGCGCAACGCGGCGCGGTGCGCTGGGATCTTGCAAGATTAATGGTGCCCGGCATTCTGCTGGGCGGCTTCCTCGGCGCGCTGGCGGCAGGGTGGTTTTCGTCCTTCGGCCTGGCGCTGTTCTTTGCCGTTTTCGTCGTGATCATGGCGACCAACATGCTGATCAGGCGCAAGCCGGCGCCCGGGCGCACCGTGCCCGGCGCGTTCGGCATGGCCGTCGCCGGTCTGCTCATCGGTTCGCTCTCCGCACTGATCGCGATCGGCGGCGCGATGATGACCGTTCCCTTTCTGGTGTGGTGCGCGGTGCCGATACTCCACGCCGTGGGCACGTCGTCGGCGATTGGTTTTCCGGTCGCGCTTGCGAGTACGGTCGGTTATGTATGGACCGGTTTACATACCGACGGTCTGCCCGCCACGGCGATCGGCTATGTCGATGTGCCGGCCGCGATCGGCATTGCCGCGGCCAGCGTTCTGATGGCGCCGCTGGGTGCGCGCATGGCGCATCGCCTGCCGACGCAAGTGCTGCGCCGTGTCTTCGCCGTGCTGCTTTACATACTCGCCGGACACATGCTGATGTTAGTTTGGTGATGGATCAGCGCTGCGGCCGCGAGCCGTAACTGCCGCGCATCGGGCGGCTTACCAGGCGGCCCTGCGTATCGGAGAACAGGATCTCCACGCGTCTGTTCGACTGCCGCCCCGCGCTGGTCGAGTTGGTCGCGATGGGGAAGGCTTCTCCCAACCCCTGTGCCTCGATGCGTTGCGCGCTGATGCCGCGATCCACCAGCGCCTGGCGCACGGTGCCGGCGCGGCGCGCCGAGAGCTCGAGGTTGTGTGAATCGAGCCCCTGACTGTCGGTAAAAGCTTCGATCATCACGCGTCGCTCGGGATTTTCGCGCAAGGCATTTGCAATCGTGTCGAGTGTGGGGTCGGCGCTGGAGCGCAGCCGCGCGCTATCCACATCGAATGCCGCATCCGATAGCGTCACCACGATTCCGCGATCGGTGTTGCGCGCCTGCAGCGCGGCCAATTCGGCTTGCAGACGCGCGGCGCGCTGTTCAGGGGTCAATGGCTGCGTCCGCGTATCGGCAGACGGCCCTTGCACGATGCCCGAGTCTCGCGGGCCCGCCTGCGCAATCAATTCGTCGCGCCGCGCGTTGGCCGTCTTGATCTGCTCCTCGGCGTAACCGTGCACGCCCAACTCGGTTGCCATCAGCGCGCGTTGGCGGGCAATGTAAGCGAGGTGAGCCGCCAACGCAGTATTGCCATTCTCACGCATCTCGGCTTCGGCATGCTGCAGCGTCTCGCGCGCCCGGTTGAGTTCGACCGGCGCGTAGCGCTGCACGCGTGGATCCGCTTGCGCGGTCCTATAGCTTTCGCGCGCACTTTCGAGTTCGGGATTGGGCAGCGACACGGTTTGACAGCCGGCGCATACGAAGAGCGCGCCGATACCGCATGTCCAGGTGGAGTTTCGCATGCTCAGCCTCCGCGCCTGGCCCGATCGATTTCGCTTTGCAGCGCACGGATGCTGGCGTTGATCTCGACCAGGGCCTGTTGCGAACGTATGGCGCTCGTGCGCGCCTGAGCCAACTGCGCATCGACCTCCGCTTCACGCGCCAGTCGCGTGGCAAGGGTGTAGTCCTGCGCCTGATAGGCACCTTCGGCGCGCAGGAGTTTTGCGCGCGCGCCGTCGTATTCGATAGGAGCCGCTTCCATTGCGCCCGCCATGCGCGCCTGATCGACTGCAGTGCGGCCGGCGGCCAGTTGCGCGGTCGGCGCAGCCGGCGCGATAGCGCACCCGCCGAGCAGCGCTGTCGCGATGACGGCGGCGATGAAAATCGATGATCGGTGCTTCATGGCCGGACTCGGACGGGAAGCGATACGGAATTCGGTGCAATGGGCGCGCCTACGCCACCCCGAACGAAGAAGGCCTAATGAATTCTCCGGGCCGAGGCGTCCGACAATCGGTAGCGATGCGTTGTTTCAACTTGCGGCGAAACGCGTGCGCAGGGCGTCTTTCTGTATCTTGCCCATCGCGTTGCGCGGCAGTTCGGCGACGAAGTGAACGTGTTTTGGAACTTTGTAACCGGCGATCTGGGTCCGGAGGCTTGCCACGATCGCCGCTTCGTCCAGCGTGCAGTGCGCCTCCTTCACCACGGCGGCCGTTACCGCTTCGCCGAAATCCGCGTCGGGAATGCCGACCACCGCCGACTCGACGACGCCGGGAAGCGCGTCGATCGCGAGCTCGATCTCCTTCGGATAGACGTTGTAGCCGCCGCTGATGATGAGATCTTTCGCGCGGCCGACGATGGACAGATAACCGTCAGCGTCCCACCGGCCGATGTCGCCGGTGCGGAACCAGCCGTCGCTGGTGAATTCCTCGCGCGTCTTGTGCGGCATACGCCAATAGCCGGCGAACACGTTCGGCCCCGTGATCTGCACTTGCCCGGGCGCGCCGGCCGAAACCGTTTCGCCCGCGTCGTTCACCACGCGCACCTTCACCTCGGGCAACGGTTTGCCGACCGTGCTGCCGCGGCGCTCACCCGCGTACGGATTCGACGTGATCATGCCGGCTTCCGACATGCCGTAACGCTCCAGAATGGTGTGGCCGGTGCGTTCGCGCCATGCCTCGAAGGTGGCCGGCAATAATGGCGCGGAACCCGAAACGAACAGCCGCATGTGCGCGACCGCCTGGCGCGTCAGCCCCGTCTCGTCGAGCAGGCGCGTATAGAAGGTTGGCACGCCCATCAACACCGTTGCTCCCGGTAACGCGCGCAGCACCGCCGCCACATCGAACTTGCGCTGAAACAGCATGCGTGCGCCGGAGAGCAGGACCGTGTGGAATGCGACGAACAGGCCGTGGATATGGAAGATCGGCAGCGCGTGCAGCAACACATCGGTCGACGTGAAATGCCACGCATCGGTCAATGCCTGCGCATTCGAGATGAGATTGCCGTGCGTCACCATCGCGCCTTTGCAGCGCCCGGTGGTGCCGGAGGTATAGATGATGACGGCCAGCGCGTCGTCGTCGAGCGCGGCATCATCGTAACGTTCGGGTGCGCCGCGCGCGCCGTCGATCAGCGAACCGGTCGCATCGTCGCCGAGCGTATGCACGATCGCGGCGCCTGTTTCACGCGCAAGCTGCAAAAAACTTTCGCGCGCCGAGGGCCGACACACCACCACGCCCGGTTCCGCGTCCTGTAGGAAGTAGCGCAACTCGGCGTGTTGGTAAGCCGTGTTCAATGGCAGATAACAAAGACCGGCACGCAGGCATGCGAGGTAAAGGAACAGCGCGTGCGGGCTTTTGTCGATCTGCGTCGCGACGCGATCACCGCGTCGCAAGCCCAGTCCGGTCAGATATGCCGCCAGGCGCGCACTTTCGCGCTCCAGATCGGCGTAGGTGTAATGCTCCCCGCAATCGCTTTCGATGATGATTTCGGGCAGGCGCAGCGCGAAGGCGCGCGCGAAGTAGGTGTACGCATTCATCCGATAGCTATAGGGCAAATCATGCCGGAACGTCGGGGTCGAGTTGGCGTTCGATCCAGTCGATCTGATCCTTCAGCGACAGCTTTTTGCGCTTCAGACGTTGAAGCTGCAATTGATCGCAGCCCGGCTCTGCGGCGGCCCGGTGGATCGTTTCGTCGAGTTCGCGATGCTCGACCCGCAGTTGCACGAGTCGTTCCTGCAGCGACAACTCGGGATTGTCGTTCATGGCTATCGGTTCCCTCTCATGCCTTGCCGCGTGCGGGCGCGTGCCGCGACGCCCACCACCACAGCGCAATGCCCGCGATAATCATCGGTGCGGACAACCACTGTCCCATGCTCATGTTAAGCGCGAGCAGGCCCAGGAAATTATCCGGCTCGCGAAAGAACTCGGCGACGAAGCGGAACACGCCGTAACCGATCAGGAACATGCCGGACACGGCCCCGATCGAACGTGGCTTCGCCGAATACCACCACAGCAGGGCGAACAGCGCGACGCCTTCCAGGCCGAACTGATAGAGCTGCGAGGGATGACGCGGCGCGTCGCCGGCCATGGGGAAGATCATCGCCCACGGCACATTGGCCGGATTTTCCACCACGCGACCCCACAATTCACCGTTGATGAAGTTGCCGATGCGCCCGGTGGCCAGCCCGACCGGAATCAGCGGCGCGATGAAATCGGTGACGGCGAGCCAGCGCACGCCGTGTTTGCGTGTCACCCACCACATCGCCAGCAGCACGCCGAGGAAACCGCCGTGAAAGGACATGCCGCCCTGCCACACGGCGAAAATTTCGAGCGGATGCTGCAGATAATGGCCGAGCTTGTAGAACAGCACGTAACCGAGGCGTCCGCCGATCACCACGCCGAGCACGGCGTAGAACAGCACATCGTCGAGAATCGCCACCGTCACGACGCCGCCGCGTCCGCGCGCGATGCGCAGGCGCCCGAGCAGATAGGCACCGAAGAATCCGATCAGGTACATGAGCCCGTACCAACGCACGGCAAGCGGGCCGATCTGGATGGCGACGGGATCGAATTGCGGGTACACGAGCATCAACGACGTCCTTGGGCATGACGCGCAAGAGAAAAGTCAGCGCGCAATGTCTTATCGATATATCACAGCGATCCGTCCCGGGCGAGCCGGCCGCGGACTCAAGGCTTGCCGCGCATGGTGCGGGCGCAGGAGCTTGCCGCAGCGACAAAGGCCGCCACCGCGGGTGAATCGTCGTTGGCGCGCCACACCAGGCCGATTTCCATCAGCGGGCTGCGTTCCTGCAGCGGTCGATACACCACGCCGCTGCGCTTCAAATGCATGAGCGAAGCCGGCACCAGCGCCACGCCCATGCCGGCGGCCACCAGGCTGACGATGGTCTGCATCTGAATGGCTTCCTGTTCGATGCGCGGCGTAAAGCCGGCGCGCTGGCAATAGCCGAGCACCAGATCGTAAAGGGCGCTGCCGACCTTGCGCGGAAAGAGCACGAACGGTTCATCGGCCAGTGCGGCGAGCGACAGCACGGCCGGCCACCGGCGCGTTGCGGGCAGCGCGGCGATGAGCGGCTCGCGATAGACGGCCTCATAGCGCAGCGTGCTTTCCACCGGTTGCGGCAGGACGAAACCGATATCCAATTCGCCGTCGCGCAGCGCGCCGAACTGTACATCCGAGGTCGCTTCGCGCAATTGCAATTTGATGCGCGGATGAGCGCGGTGGAACGCCGGCAGCAGTTCGGGCAGCACGTTGTATGCCGCCGTGCTGATGAAGCCGAGGCTCAGTTTGCCGATCTCGCCGGCGGCGATGTGGCGCGCGCCGACGCGCAGCGCTTCGGCATCGCGCAGGATACGGCGCGCTTCGGGCAACAGCGACGTTCCGGCGTCGGTCAGTTGAACGCCGCGCGCGGTACGCGCGAATAACGCCGTGCCGAGTTCCTGTTCCAGCGCGTGAATCTGGCGCGACAGCGGCGGCTGCGAAATGTGCAGCAGCGCCGCGGCGCGACTGAAGTTGAGCGTTTCGGCGACGGTGACGAAATAGCGCAGGTGGCGCAGTTCCATATATAGCTACCGGAGTAGTCATGCTCGGCGGGTATGGCAGCTGACATTTTAATGTATTGGACGGTATGGCCGGACGGTCTTAGCATGCGCCCCATCCAACTATCACCGAGGACAACACCATGGCGGACAAGAAAGACAGCGGCGTGCCGGCAAACTGGCGTTCCAAGCTCATTACGCAGGGGGTTGCGCGTTCGCCGAATCGCGCCATGCTGCGCGCCGTGGGTTTCGGCGATAACGATTTCGACAAACCGATTGTCGGCGTGGCCAACGGCCACTCGACCATGAACCCCTGCAACGCCGGCATCCAGCCGCTGGTCGACCGCGCCATCGCGGCGCTGAAATCCGCCGGCGCGATGCCGCAGGTGTTCGGTGTGCCGACCGTGACCGACGGTATCGGCATGGGCACCGAAGGCATGAAATATTCGCTGGTTTCGCGCGAGGTCATTGCCGACGCCATCGAAACGTCGGTCAACGGCCAGTCCATGGACGGCGCGCTGATCTGCGGCGGCTGCGACAAGAACATGCCGGGCGGCATGATGGCCCTGGCGCGCATGAATGTGCCGGGCATTTACGTTTACGCCGGCACCATCAAGCCGGGCAAATGGAAGGGGCAGGACCTCACCATCGTCAGCCCCTTCGAGGCGGTCGGCGCCTACGCCGCCGGCAAGATGAGTGACGAGGATTTCATCGGCATCGAGAAACACGCCTGTCCGAGCGTCGGCGCCTGCGGCGGCATGTACACCGCCAACACCATGTCCTCGTCCTTCGAAGCGCTGGGCATGAGTCTGCTCGGCTCGTCGCAGATGGCATCTCCCGACGCCGAGAAGGCCGACTCCGCCGCGGCGTCGGCCGAAGTGCTGGTCAACGCCATTCGCAAGCAGATTCGTCCGCGCGACATCATCACGCGCAAGTCCATTGAGAACGCCGTGTCGGTGATCATGGCGACCGGCGGCTCCACCAATGCGGTGCTGCACTATCTTGCCATCGCGGCCGCCGCCGAGGTCGAATGGACCATCGACGACTTCGAACGCATGCGTCAGAAGGTGCCGGTATTGTGCGACCTCAAGCCTTCGGGCAAGTACGTCGCGACCGATTTCCATAAGGCCGGCGGCGTACCGCAAGTGCTGAAAATGCTGCTCGTGCACGGCCTGCTGCACGGCGACTGCATGACCATCACCGGCCGCACCATTGCCGAAGAACTGGCGAATGTGCCGGACGCGCCGCGCGCCGATCAGGAAGTGATCCGCCAGTGGGACAACCCGCTCTACACGCACGGTCACCTGGCAATTCTCAAAGGCAACCTGGCCCCCGAAGGCTGCGTCGCGAAGATCACTGGCCTGAAAAACCCGGTCATTACCGGCCCGGCGCGCGTCTTCGATTCCGAGCACGCCTGCATGGACGCCATCATGGCCAAGCAGATCAAGGCCGGTGATGTGATCGTCATTCGTTACGAGGGACCCAAGGGCGGACCGGGCATGCAAGAGATGTTGGCGCCTACTTCTGCGATCATCGGGCAGGGCTTGGGCGAGTCCGTCGGCATGATCACCGACGGGCGTTTCTCCGGCGGCACCTGGGGAATGGTGGTCGGGCATGTGGCGCCGGAGGCTTTTGTGGGCGGCGTCATTGCACTGATCCAGGAAGGCGACTCGATCACCATCGACGCGCACCGGCAACTCATTCAGCTCAACGTCAGCGACGAAGAGATCGCCAAGCGCCGTGCCGCATGGAAGCAGCCGGCACCCCGTTACACGCGTGGGCTGCTGGCCAAGTATGTGAAGCTCGTCTCGACCGCCAGCAAGGGCGCGGTGACGGACGCCGACTGAAGACGATGATGGGCGGTCAGGCGTTGGCGGGCAGCAGCGCCTCGACCGTTCGCACCAGATTCGGAATATCGATCGGCTTCGGCACGTAGCCGTCCCATATCTGCCGATTGGGGACGTTGTGCGAAGCGGTGATCAGCACCAGCGGGATATCGCGTGTGCGCTGCCGTGTGCGCAACACCGCGCACAGTTCGATGCCGTCCATCACCGGCATCATCACGTCCGTGAGCACCAGATCCGGCGCGCTCTGCTCGATCATTTTGAGTGCTTCGAGGCCATGCGAGGCGGAACAGGTTTCATAGCCCTCGGCGGAGAGAATGATTTCGAGCACCGCACGGGTGTCGTACTCGTCATCGACGATCAAAACTTGTTTCATTTCAAAAGCGACCCAGCGTGGAATACGAGAGAGAAGTTCGCAATAAATGCGCCCGATAAAGGGCAAGCCTCTGGCGCATAACAATTTTTTCGCATATTGCCGCCTTTTTGTCCCAGGCAGGCCTGACGCGCGCGCGCAAGCGCAGTACATTGGCGACTTTGCGCGAGCAGAACGGCGCACATAACGCGATAGCGTCGCGGCGCGCACCGGACCGGGGAGGGCAGCGCATGTTGCAGTCGGTGTTGGTGATCAATCCGAAGGGTGGCGCGGGCAAAACGACGCTGGCTGTAAATCTGGCCGCCGGTCTGGCGCATGCGGGTGAAGGCGTGTGCCTGTGGGATCTCGATCGGCAGCATTCGGCCCTGCAGTGGCTGAAACGCCGCGCGCTACATCTGCCGCCCATCGCGCGCCTGGACGAACGCGACAAGGCGCCGCGCAAGGCTGGCTGGCTGGTGCTTGATTCGCCGGCGGCGCTGCACGGCAAACGCCTGGGGGAGTTGCTCAGGCAGGCGCACAAGGTGCTCGTGCCGATACAGCCGTCGCTGTTCGACATTGCCGCTTCGAGCGATTTTCTGAACGAACTCGCCGAAGAAAAAGCGCTGCGCAAAAACACCTCCATCGGGGTCATCGGCATGCGCGTGGATCCGCGCACGCGCGCCGCGACGCAGCTCATCACTTTTCTGCGCGAGCACGATATGCCGCTGGTCGGTTGGCTGCGCGACACGCAGTTGTATCCCAACGCCGCGTTCAATGGCGAATCGATTTTCGATCAGCCGCCCTATCTCGCCGAGCGCGAAACCGCGATGTGGGGTCCGATACTGGATTGGGTGCGCGCACGCTGAACGAAGCGCCGCATGCGGTTTCGGTTGCGCGCGGGTACTGTCGGTGCTTGACTGTACGGCTTGAGTTTTGCAACAACGACTGTTCACCGTAGACCAGTTTCATCATGTCGAGCCACGAAGTACCGCAGTCCGCACACGCAAATCACCTCGCCGGCGAGACCAGCCCTTATCTGCAGCAGCATGCGCACAACCCGGTGGACTGGTATCCCTGGGGGCCGGAAGCGCTATCGCGTGCGCGTGCGGAACGGAAGCCGATTCTGCTTTCGATCGGCTATTCCGCCTGCCACTGGTGTCACGTCATGGCGCACGAGTCGTTCGAGGACGAGTCCGTGGCCGAAGTCATGAACCGGCTGTTCATCAATATCAAGGTTGATCGCGAAGAACGGCCGGACATCGACCAGATCTATCAAACCGCACACCAATTGTTCAATCAGCGTCCGGGGGGCTGGCCGCTGACCATTTTTCTCACGCCGGAGCAGATGCCGTTTTTTGCCGGCACGTATTTTCCGAAGGCTGCGCGCTATGGTCTGCCCGGTTTTCCGCAATTGCTGGAACGGGTCGCGACGTACTACGCGGAGCATGAAGAGGAGATCGGGCAGCGCCGCGGACAGGTCCAGGCTGCGCTTGATCGTTTCTATCCGGCCGCCACCGCGCATCGTCCCGATTTTTCGCCGGTCGCGCTCGATGTCGCACTCGATGGACTGAAGGCGAACTTCGACAAGGCCAACGGTGGGTTCGGCGGCGCGCCGAAGTTCCCGCATCCGACCGATTTGGAATTCGCCTTGCGGCGCCATGCCGCGACGGGCGATGAAGAGGCGCGCGATATCACATTGCTGACGCTGGAGCGAATGGCAGAGGGCGGCATTTACGACCATCTTGGCGGCGGCTTCTGCCGCTACTCGGTCGATGCGAACTGGACCATTCCTCATTTCGAAAAGATGCTGTACGACAACGGCCCGCTGTTGCGGCTCTATGCCGACGGCTGGTGCGTGTCGGGCAATCCGCGCTTCGCACAGGTCGTGCGGGAAACCGCAGCGTGGGTGATGCGCGAAATGCAATCTCCCGAAGGCGGTTACTACTCTTCCATCGACGCCGATTCCGAGGGCGAGGAGGGCAGGTTCTACATCTGGTCGCCGGCCGAAGTCGCCGCATTGCTGACCGATGAGGAATACGACTTCGTTTCGAAATACTATGGGCTCGACCAGCCGCCTAATTTCGAGGACAGGGCCTGGCATCTGCGCGTCGCGCGTCCGCTCAAGTACGTCGGCGAGCGCCTGGGTCTCAATGCGGCGACTTGCGAAGCGCGGCTTGCCGGCGCGCGAGAGAAGCTGTTCGCCGCGCGCGAAAAGCGAGTGCGGCCCGGGCGCGACGACAAGATTCTGGTCAGCTGGAATGCGTTGATGATCCAGGGCATGGTGCGTGCGGCGGCGGTGTTCGATCGTGCCGACTGGCTCGATTCGGCGCGCCGCGCGCTCGATTTCATCCGCCGGACCATGTGGCGCGACGAACGGCTGCTGGCCACCTACAAGGACGGCCGTGCGCATTTGAACGCCTATCTTGACGACTATGCCTACCTGCTCGCCGCGGTCGTGCAGTTCCTGCAGGTCGACTTCCGTGCCGAGGATATGGAATTTGCCGAATCGCTCGCCGAAATCCTCCTCGAATACTTTGAAGATTCCGATCGCGGCGGCTTTTATTTCACCAGTGACGATCACGAAGCACTCTTTCATCGGCCCAAGCCGTCGCACGACAGCGCGATGCCGTCCGGCAACGGCGTTGCCGCATATGCCTTGCAGCGCCTGGGCCACATAGGCGGCGACACGCGTTTGCTCGACGCCGCCGAGCGCACGCTGCGGACCTTCTACGGCAATGTCGAGCAGCAGCCGGCCGGCTTTGCCAGCCTGGCGATGGCGCTGGAAGAACAGCTCGATCCGCCCACAATGGTGGTATTGCGCGGTGACCCGTCCCAGGCATCCGAATGGCGGACGGCGCTGGCGACCGAATACCGCCCCACGACCATGACGCTTGTCGCGCTGGGCGAGGCGCGTGCATTGCCGCCGATATTGGCCAAGCCGCTGCCTCAAAAGGGTGTCGGGGCGTACGTGTGCCGCGGTGTATCCTGTCTCGCGCCGGTGTACTCGCTTGAAGCGCTGCGTGCCGTTTTGCAGACCGGACAAATCCAGTAGCATCGCGCCTTGTATAATTTTTTTTGCAGGAGCCTCAAGAATGAAAGCAATGATCCCCGCGATCGCCGCCGGCGCCTTGTGCGCAGCAATGTGGACGGGTAACGCCGTGGCTGCGAGCCCGGACGAATTACTGAAGTCGAGCGGCTGTACGGCCTGTCATGCCATCGACAAAAAGTTGGTCGGCCCGGCATACAAGGATGTTGCAGCGAAATACCGCGGCCAGAAAGGCATCGAAGCGAAACTGGCCGAGAAAGTGAAGAAGGGTGGCTCCGGCGTGTGGGGTCCTGTGCCGATGCCGCCCAACGCGCAGTTGAAGGACGAAGACATCCAGGCGATGGTCAAATACATCCTTTCGTTGAAGTAATCGCCCGGCCGACAACGCAAGCCTCGCCTCGTGCGAGGCTTTTTTGTGCACTGTCGCGTGATGGTTCAACACCACGGATCCGTGTGACGGACCGCGAATACGAAAACAATAATCACAGCGGTCTCCGGCAAATTGACAATGCGCGAAAGCGCTACCCATAATCGTCGCCCGCGATCACGCTGGCGCCACTTTCGGCTTCACGCCCCGGAGATTTTATGCACAAGCATTTCAAAGCCGCCGCGCTGGCCCTTGCGGGCGTTCTCGCACTGTACGGCTGCGGCCAGCAAGAAGAAGCTTCGCAGGGCGATGCGGGCACCGATGAGATCACCGTTGTGATCGGACACGTTGCGCCGCTGACGGGCAACATCGCGCATCTGGGCAAGGACAACGAGAACGGCGCGCGACTGGCCGTTGATGATCTGAACGCGCAACGCCTGAAGATCGACGGCAAGACGCTCAAGATCGAAATGGTCGGCGAAGACGATCAGGCCGACCCGAAAACGGCGACCATCGTGGCGCAGAAGCTGGTTGATTCGCACGTCGTCGGCGTGGTCGGGCACCTGAACTCGGGCACGACCATCCCGGCGTCGCAAATCTATGCCAACGCCGGCATCCCGCAGATTTCGCCTTCGGCGACCAATCCGGTCTACACGCAGCAGGGATTCAAAACCGCGTTTCGTGTCATGTCGAACGACATTCAGCAGGGCTCGGTACTCGGCTCCTACGCGGTGCAGGGCCTCGACGCCGGGAAAATTGCCATCATCGACGATCGCACCGCCTATGGTCAGGGTCTTGCCGACGAGGTGGAGAAGGCCGCGAAGGCGGCCGGCGCCGAAATCGTTGCGCGCGAATTCACGCGCAACGATGCAACCGATTTTCGCGCCATTCTCACCAGCATCAAGGGGCACGCTCCGGATGTCGTGTTTTACGGTGGCATGGACGCCCAGGCCGGACCGATGGCCAAACAGATGCGCCAGCTCGGCATGGACGCCAAATTCATGTCCGGCGACGGCGGCTGCTCGCCGGAGTTCATCAAGCTCGCCGGCGACGCGGCGGAAAACGCCTATTGTTCGCAGACCGGGCTGCCGCTGGCAAAAATGCCCAAGGGCGCCGACTTCGCGCGCCGTTATGAGGCGAAGTTCAACAGCCCGGTGCAGATCTACGCGCCGTATTCCTATGACGCGGTGCAGGTGCTGATCGGCGCGATGGTGCGCGCGAATTCGATCGATCCGGTGAAATATCTGCCCGAAATCGGCAAGAGTAATTTCGAGGGCGTGAGCGGAAAGATCGAGTTCGATGGCAAGGGCGATTTGCGCCATGGTGCCGTAACGGTGTATCAAGTGCGTGACGGCAAGCTCACCGTGCGCGAAATCGCCGGCGGCGGAGCGATCGAACACGCGGCAGCGGCGGTGCAGGCAAACGTGGACGCTGCAAAGGAAGTCGGCGACAGCGCGGTGCGCGCGATGGGTGGCACGGTCAAGCCGGCGGCGGCCAAACCTTGATGAATACCGCCCTTTGCCAGAACGGCACCTGCGGGTGCCGTTTGTTTATCCACGATCGCTGTCCGAACGAAAAGAATGAGCGCGACGTGTGCGGAGCGCGAGGTCCTTTGCTTGCCTCATTCCGGTTCGCGCGTTATTAAGGCGCTCAGCGAGGTTTTACGGCAAAGGGCGCCGCGCACCGCGCGTCGCGACTCAACCGAACACTCGAAAACATGATTTTTCAGTTTGATATTCTGTTGCAACAGATCATTAACGGCATCGTGCTGGGCAGCGTGTATGCGTTGGTGGCGCTGGGCTACACCATGGTGTACGGTATTCTGGGTCTGATCAATTTTGCTCACGGTGACGTGGTCATGATCGGCGCGATGACCGCGCTCACCATCGCGACGGCCCTGCAGGCCATCGCGCCCGGCATGCCGAACGCGTTGGTGCTCCTCGTCGCCGTCGCAGGCGCCGCGCCTGTCTGCATGGCGCTGGGTTATACCATCGAACGCGTCGCCTACCGGCCGCTGCGCAACGCGCCGCGCCTTGCCCCGCTCATCACCGCCATCGGTATCTCCATGGTGCTGCAGGCCGCCGCGATGATGGTCTGGGGGCGCAACTACTTCACTTTTCCCGAGTTGCTGCCGCATAACCCGATCGATGTTTTCGGCGCCACCATCACGCCCGTGCAGATCGCCATCGTAGGCCTTGCCGCATCGCTCATGGCCGGACTCACGCTGATGGTGAATCGCACGCGTCTCGGCCGCGCGATGCGTGCGACGGCGGAGAACCAGCCGGTCGCCGCGTTGATGGGCGTGAACATAAATGGAATCATCTCGCTGACGTTCATTATCGGTTCGGCGCTGGGTTGCATCGCCGGCGTGATGGTCGCAGCCAATTACAGCATCGCGCATTACTACATGGGCTTCGTGCTGGGACTGAAAGCGTTCATCGCCGCGGTACTGGGCGGCATCGGCAATCTGCAGGGCGCGATGCTCGGCGGCCTGTTGCTCGGATTGATCGAGAGCCTCGGCGCCGGTTACATGGGGTACTTCACCGGCGGTTTCCTCGGCAGCCACTATCAGGACGTGCTCGCATTCGTCGTCCTCATCATCGTGCTCACCTTCCGGCCATCGGGACTGATGGGCGAACGTGTAGCGGAACGCGCATGAGCGCGCTCCAGCGTAACGAAGACCGAGCGCGCATGAGCCTGCTCCGGCATGATGAAGGTGAGCGCGCATGAGCGCGGTCGGACATCACGCCAACCGGGGGTGCACGAGCGTATTCCGGGGTGGCAAAGTCAAGGCGCGCAGCCGTTCGCCCGGAAATCAAAATTACGAGCGAGCGCTGTGAACGAGACGCTCGATCACCTCAAGCGCCATCCGCTCGCCAAGTGGGCGGGATTGCTGCTCGTTGCGGCGGCCTTGTTGCTGCTGCCTTTCGCCGTCGGTCAGGTCGGCGGACCGGCATGGGTGCGCGTGCTCGATTTTGCTTTGCTGTACGTCATGCTTGCGCTTGGCCTGAACATTGTCGTCGGCTTCGCCGGCCTGCTCGATCTGGGCTACATCGCTTTCTATGCGGTCGGCGCGTACAGCTATGCGCTGCTGGCGTCACCGCACTTCGGCCTGCATCTGCCGATCTGGGCGCTGCTGCCCATCGGCGCTGTGATCGCCGCGATATTCGGCGTGCTGCTCGGCGCGCCGGTATTGCGTCTGCGCGGCGATTACCTGGCCATCGTCACGCTTGGTTTCGGCGAAATCATCCGCATCTTTCTCAACAACCTCAACGCACCGGTCAACATCACCAACGGCCCACAGGGTATTTCGCGTATCGATCCACTGACGATCGGCGATTTCGCGTTGAGCAAAAGCCAGACGTTCTGGGGCATCACCATCTCGGGCGTGCACTGGCACTACTATTTTTTCCTGTTGCTGGCGCTGCTCACGATTTTTATCTGCATACGACTGGAAGACTCGCGCATCGGCCGGGCCTGGGTGGCGATTCGCGAAGATGAAGTCGCGGCGAAGGCCATGGGCATCAATACGCGCAACATCAAATTGCTGGCGTTCGCCATGGGTGCGACGTTTGGCGGCGTGGCGGGCGGATTGTTCGCCGGCTTTCAGGGTTTCGTCAGCCCGGAGAGCTTTATTCTGATGGAATCGATCGTGGTGTTATGTGCGGTGGTGCTCGGCGGCATGGGCAACATTCCCGGCGTCATTATCGGCGCGATCATTCTTGCGACGCTGCCCGATCTGCTGCGTTACACCATCATGCCCGCGCAGCAGTATCTGTTCGGCCACCAGGTCATCGATCCGGAAGTGCTGCGCACGCTGTTGTTCGGTCTTGCGCTGGTGCTGGTGATGTTGTTCAGACCGGCTGGATTGTGGCCCTCGCAGGTGCGCAAGCGGGAACTTGCGCGGTGACCCTGTTTCTCGAAGCCCGCACCATCGTCAAACGTTTCGGCGGCTTGCAGGCGTTGAGCGATGTGTCGCTGTCGATCGAGCGCGGTCAGATCTACGGCCTGATCGGGCCGAACGGCGCCGGCAAGACCACGTTCTTCAACTGCCTCACCGGTCTGTATCAGCCCGACGGCGGCGAATTTCTGTTCGATGGCGCACCGCTGGATGTGAGTGCGCCGCATCAGGTCGCGAAGCACGGCATTGCCCGTACCTTCCAGAACATCCGCCTGTTCGCCAATATGAGCGCGGTCGAGAACGTCATGGTCGGCCGTCATGTGCGCACCCATGCCGGTGTTCTGGGCGCGGTGTTCCGCACGCGCCGTGCACGCGCGGAAGAGCGTGCGATCCACGAACGTGCGCTGGCGCTGCTCGATTATGTCGGCCTCTCGGCGCGACGACACGAGCTGGCCAGGCATTTGTCCTACGGCGACCAGCGCCGCCTCGAGATTGCGCGCGCACTCGCCACCGAACCGAAGCTGCTGGCGCTGGACGAGCCGGCGGCGGGCATGAACGCGACCGAGCGCGAAGGGCTGCGTGCCCTGTTGTGCACGATTCGCGGCGATGGCGTGTCCTTGTTACTGATCGAGCACGACGTGGCGCTCGTAATGGGTTTATGCGATCGCGTCGCTGTGCTCGACTACGGCAAGAAAATCGCCGAAGGTCTGCCCGCGCAGGTGCAGTGCGATCCCGCTGTGATCGAAGCCTATCTGGGCGGGGTGGTCGGATGACGTCGACGTGCCGGCGCGGCGCCGATGAGGCGCGTAATGTCGAGGCAGCGCTGCTTAGCGTACGCGGTTTGCGCGTCGCATACGGCGGCATCCAGGCGGTGAAAGGGATCGATCTGGATGTGCATCGCGGCGAACTGGTGGCGCTCATCGGCGCCAACGGCGCAGGCAAAACCACCACGCTCAAGGCGCTGATGCGCATGCTGCCGTGGAAGAGCGGCACGGTGCGCTACGAGGATAACGATCTTGCGACGTTGCCCTTGCACCGCCTGGCGTATCACGGACTGACGCTGGTGCCCGAGGGGCGCGGTGTTTTTGCACGCCTGAGCGTGGAAGAAAATCTGGCGATGGGCGCCTTCAGTCGTCGCGACACACGCGAAATCGCGGGCGACGTCGAGCGCATGTACGGCCTGTTTCCGCGCCTCAAGGAACGGCGTACGCAGTTGGCCGGTACCTTGTCCGGCGGCGAGCAGCAGATGCTCGCCATGGGTCGCGCGCTGATGTGCCGGCCGCAATTGCTTTTGCTCGATGAGCCGAGCATGGGGTTGGCGCCGATTTTCGTGCAGCGCATATTCGAGGTGGTGCATGACATCAATCAGGCCGGCACCACCGTGTTGCTGGTGGAGCAGAATGCAAAACTCGCGTTGCAACTTGCGGCGCGGGCCTACGTCATGGAGAGCGGGTCGATCACGCTGTCCGGCGATGCCAGACAGCTCGCGTGCGAACCGAAAGTGCGGGCGGCCTACCTAGGCGAAAGCGTTTAAGGGATGTCTGATTAAGTGCCGGGGGTGGTCACGAGTGCGGGACCGCGCAGCGGACTGTGATGGGCCGATTCGTTCGCGTTCCTTTGTGTGCCTTTGCGCTCGCGTCCGCTGAAGGGGCCCCTGCTTTCGCGCGCCGGCACATGGCTGTACGGGCGAGGGCAAAGCAATCAATCGCTTATGCGAAACGAACTGGTGATTGCCCTGATCCAACAACCTTAATCAGAGCTTCCTTAAGATCGATCAGCCGGCGTGCTTGCCCTTGGCCAGATCGGCCGCGGTGGTGAAGGAATCAGCGTGGAATTCTTCCAGCGGCAGCTTGCAGTCCTGATGAAAGTCATGCCGCGCCGCATCGACCATCGCCGGCGCACCGCAGGCGTAAACCTGATGACCGGATAGATCGGCAAAATCCTCCATCACCGCGCGATGAACGAATCCGGAGCGTCCGCCCCAGTTGTCTTCCGGCAGCGCATCGGAAACGACGGGGACGAAGCGGAAGTTCGCGTGCTCGGCCGCCCACCGCTCGGCCAGGTCCGCCATGTACAGGTCCTTGGGGCGACGGCCGCCCCAGTACAGCACCATGTCGCGCTGAATTGATTTCTGGAAAGCCGCTTCGAGGATCGCCTTGATGGGCGCGAAACCGGTGCCGCCGGCGACGAAGACGATCGGTTTGTCGCTGTCATCGCGTAGAAAGAAGGAACCCAGCGGTCCTTCGAAGCGCATGATCTCGCGCTCTTTCATGGTGTTGAACACATGCTCGGTAAATTTCCCGCCCGGCACATGCCGCACGTGCAGCTGCACGGAAGCATCGTCGTGCGGCGCGTTCGCCATGGAAAAGCTCTTGCGCGTACCGTCCTTCAGAATGAATTCGATGTACTGGCCGGGCAGGAACTGCAGGCGCTCGTTGGCCGGCAGCGATAGATGCAGCACCGCGACGTCATCGGTGATCTTGTCGATTTTCTGCACCCGACAAGGCAGTTTCTTGACGACAATGTCTTTCACCGCGCCGATTTCGCGGCTCTCGATCACCAGGTCGGAGCGCGGACGGCCGACGCAGAACAGGGCGAAGCCGGCGGCGCGCTCCTCATCCGAGAGCGCGCTGTTCTGATAGGTGCCGTAGTCCATTTCGCCCTGCAGCAGTTTGCCCTTGCACGAGCCGCAGGCGCCGTTGCGGCAGCCATAAGGCAAATGAAAACCTTCATTCAGCGCGGCATGCAGGACGGTGTCGTCCTCTGTCATTTCGAAGCTGTTGCCGCTGGGTTGAATGGTGATTCGGTAGCTCATGTCCGGTGTAAGACTCATTAAAAAGGAACGGCGTCAGCGCCACACGCGTCCGTCCGGCGTTCAAAAGCACGGCAATTGCCGACGAGCGCCGCCCGGGATGCAAACATTCCCTAGAATTGCCAAATGGAACGACTGTTGATCGTGGGCTGTGGTGACATTGCACGCCGCGCATTGCCGCGGCTGCGCGGGCGTTATGCGGTGCGCGCCCTGGTACGTTCGGAACGGGACGTCGCTTCGTTGTGCGAGCAAGGCGTCGTGCCCATTCTGGCCGATCTCGACCGGCCGGAAACGTTGTTGCCATTGGCCGGCGTGGCGGAGGGCCTGTTGCATCTGGCGCCGCCGAACGCAGACGGCGAACGCGACGAACGAACCCGCAATCTCATTACAGCGCTATCGCAGGGAATGTTACCACGCAGGGTGGTATACATCAGTACGAGCGGCGTGTACGGCGACTGCCGAGGTGAGTGGGTGGACGAAGCGCGGCCCCTCAACGCGCAGACCGCGCGGGCGCGCCGTCGCGTGGATGCCGAACTGGTGCTGTCGAACTGGGACGTCGAGACGGTGATACTGCGTGTGCCCGGCATTTATGCGAGCGATCGCCTGCCACTGGAACGTTTGCGCCGAGGCACGCCGGTACTGCGACCCAAGGACGACGTCTACACTAATCATGTGCATGCGGAAGATCTCGTCAGCGCGATCGTCGCATCGCTCGAACGCGCGCCGGCCGGCGCCGTCTATAACGTCAGCGACGACAGCGAAATGAAAATGGGCGAGTGGTTCGACTTCGTCGCCGACCGTTTCGGTCTGGCCCGACCGCCGCGCGTGTCGCGCGTGCAAGCCGCGCAATGCGTGCCGCCTGCGCTGCTGTCGTTCATGAGCGAATCGCGCCGCCTGTCGAATCGCAGGATCAAGCAGGAGCTGGATTTTCGCTTTCGCTATCCGACGGTGCGCGACGGCGTGCCGTCGCCATTACGTCCGTGAGGAAATCATGTCGCCGCAGAACGTATTGATCATTTCCACCCTGCCCGATCGCGCCGCCGCCGAAACCGTCGCCGCAGCGCTGGTGCAGCGGCAGGCTGCCGCGTGCGTGAACATCATGTCGCCGTGTATGTCGGTGTACCGCTGGAAGGGTGCGGTGGAGCGGGCCGAGGAGATTCCCATTTTTATCAAGACAACCGACGACCGTTATGAACTGGTGGAGCGCGTCGTGCGCGAGTTGCATCCCTACGAGTTGCCGGAGATCATCGCGCTGCCGATTCAGAGCGGTCTCCCGGCTTATCTCGAATGGGTGATGGCCGAAACACGAGCGGAAAATTAGATGCTGAGGATTTTGTTGTTGTTGCTGGGCGTGTGGAGCGCCTTCGCGCACGCCGAACCGGAATTGCTCGAGCCCGACAAGGCGTTCCGCCTGAGCGTGCGCGCAGTAAGCCCGTCCGCGGTGGAGGTGCGCTACAAGATCGCCGACGGCTACTATATGTATCGCGACAAATTCGCCTTCGAGGCGATGCCGGCGACGCTCGTGCTCGGCACGCCGGTGTATCCGCAAGGTGAAGTCACGCACGACGAGTTCTTCGGCAAGGTCGAAATCTATCGCGGCGATATCGCCATCCGCGTTCCCGTGACAGGGCAGGCGGCGCGCGCCCAGTTGCGCGTGAGTTCGCAGGGCTGCGCCGATATCGGCGTCTGCTATCCGCCGCAGAAGCAGGTGAAAGCGTTCAACGCGGCGGCTTTGTCCGGCGCCGATCCGAGTGCTGCCGGATCAGGTGGCACAACAGCGACATCAAACGACAGGAGCGGCGCGGTCGACAACCCGCTGCTCGGGGCGCGCGAAGTCCGCAACGTGCCCGCCATCGTCAGCGATGAAAGTCGTTTCGCGACGGCACTCGATAGCGGCAGCCTGCCGTTGATTTCCGGCATGTTTTTCGTCGCCGGCGTGTTATTGACCTTCACACCGTGCGTGTTGCCGATGGTCCCGATCCTGTCGGGATTGATCATCGGCGAAGGACGACAAGTCAATCGCGCCAATGCGACGATCCTATCGGTTGCATACGTGCTGGGCATGGCGCTGACTTACACGGCGATCGGCGTTGCTGCCGCATTGTCCGGCTCCTTCCTCTCCGCGGCGCTGCAGAGCCCCTGGGTGCTGGGTGCGTTCGCGTTGGTTTTCGTTGCGCTCGCGCTGTCGATGTTCGATTTCTACAATATCGAGTTGCCCGGGTTCATGCAAACCCACGCGATCGTCGCCAGCGGCAAGCTGCAGGGCGGGCGTATCGGCGCCGTGGCCATGATGGGCATGCTGTCGGCCGCCATCGTGAGTCCCTGCGTCGCCGCGCCGCTCGCCGGCGCGCTGTTGTACATCAGCCAGACGCGCGACGCGCTGCTGGGCGGTAGCGCCTTGTTCGCCATGGCGCTCGGCATGGGCGTACCGCTGATCGCCGTCGGCGTGACAGGCGGTGCATTGCTGCCCCGGTCCGGGCACTGGATGAAAGCGGTCAAGAAGTTTTTCGGCTTCTTGCTGCTGGGTGTCGCCGTATGGATCGTCTCGCCGCTATTACCGGTGGCGGTACAGATGATTGCGTGGGCCGCGCTGTTGATCGTCGGCGCGATGTTCCTGCATGCGATGGATCCGCTGCCGCAACAGGCCAACGGCACCGCGCGTTTCTGGAAAGGCGTGGGCGTGATTGCGCTGCTCGTCGGCGCATCGTTGCTGCTCGGCGCGCTGTCCGGCGGGCAGAGTTTGTTGCGTCCGCTGGACGCATTGCGCGGCGATGTAGCGATTGCGCAGCCGCGCGGCGTGGCGTTCGAGCGCGTACGCGATCTGGCCGAACTCGAAGCACGACTTGCATCGGCGACGCAGCCGGTTCTGCTCGATTTTTATGCGGACTGGTGCGTCTCGTGCAAGGAAATGGAGGCCTTCACCTTCACCGATCCGCGGGTTCGGGAACGGATGGCGCGCATGACCCTGCTGCAAGTCGATGTGACGCGCAACAGTCCGGCCGATCAGGCGCTGCTCAAACGCTTCAACCTGTTCGGCCCGCCGGCCATCATCTTTTTCGACGCGGCCGGGCGCGAAGTAGACGGGGTGCGCGTGATCGGCTATCAGCCCGCCAGGCGTTTCCAGCAAACGTTGAACGGCGTGTTGAGCGGCTAGTTAAGCTGCCGGCCGTACTTCGAGCATGATTTTGCCGATATGCGCCGACGATTCCATCAACTCGTGCGCCGCGCTCACTTCGCGTAGCGGAAACACCGTGTGGATGAAGGTCCGCAACTGCCGACTCTCGAGCAGGGGCCACACGTGTCGCAGCAAAGCGTCGGCGATGGCCGCCTTCTGGGCCACGCTGCGCGCGCGCAGCGTCGAGCCGGTGATGGTGAGGCGGCGAATCATGATGTACATGGCGTCGAAGTTGGCGATCTTGCTGCCCTCGATGAACGCGATCAACGCCAGTCGGCCCTCGATCGCAAGCGAGCGCAGATTTTTCATGAAGTAATCGCCGCCCACCATATCGAGAATGACATCGACGCCGTGCTTGCCGGTGGTGTGCCATAGCGCTTGAGCCCAGTCGTCTTCGCGATAGTTGTAGGCCACATCGGCGCCCATGCTTCGGCAAACTTCGGCCTTGTCGCGATTGCCGACGGTCGTATACACGGTCGCACCGCGCAGCTTGGCGAGTTGGATCGCGGCGAGGCCGATGCCGCTCGATCCGCCGTGAACGAGAAAGCCTTCGCCCGCTTTCAGGCGCGCGGAATCGAATACGTTGGCCCACACGGTGAAGAAATTTTCCGGCAGGGACGCCGCTTCAATGAGCGACAACCCTTCTGGAATCGGCAGGCAGTGCGCAGCATGCACCGCGCAGTATTCCGCGTAGCCGCCCCCGGGCGCCAATGCACAGACCCAGTCGCCGACGCGCCATCGCGTGACGTCCGGCGCGCATTCGACGATGCGACCGGACACTTCGAGGCCCAGTATGGGCGAGGCGCCGGGCGGTGGCGGATAGAGGCCGGCGCGCTGAAACAACTCGGGGCGGTTGACCCCGGCGTAGTGCACTTCTATCAGGACATGACCGAGGTGCAGAGAGGGTCGAGGACCTTCCACCAGCCGCATCGCGCTGGCCGGGCCGCCGGCCCCGTGATCGACGTACAGCATTGCATTCCACTCTTATCGAAGGCTGCATGGTAGCCCATGCAACCGTGTCTCTCCGGCTGCCTATAATCCAGGCATCCATGCGTTTCACGAGCGACGGCTGCGGCATGTGGCCTTTGTCCAGAACCGCCGCGATGCAGCGGCGATGGATATTCATTGCGGTGGCGATTTCGATTGCGCTGCATGTGGCGGCTGTGATCGGCACCTCGCATTTCGATTTCACCTGGCTGCACGCGGAGCTCGAGCCGCAACCTCTGCGGGTGGAAATCGTCGCGCCACCGCCTGCACCGTCGGCGCAGGCGGAGCAGAGTGCTCCCAGGCCGAAGGCGCGCAAGGTGCCTGCGCGGCCGCAGGCAGTGCCGCCTCCCCGACCGTCGCGTGATGCAGTCGACCAACGCGAAACCGTGTCGCCGGACGCGCCTGCCCTTGTGCAATCGGATGAGGATGGAATCGCTGCGCCGAATGTCACAGGCGACACGATAAGCGGCGCAAGCGATCAACCGACAGAACGGGCGCCGCTCGCCTATCCCATTCGTTCGGCCCGCCTGGTGTTCGATCTCTACTATGGCGAATCGAAGACTCTGGTCGGCGAGGTGGTGCAGACGTGGGAACTGGACGGTGATCACTACGTGGCGGAATCATCCGCCGAAGCGGTGGGTTTCATTTCGCTGTTCCTCGGCGGTCGTTATGTGCAGCGCTCAGAGGGTACGCTCGGCCCGGACGGCTTCGTGCCGCATACCTACACTTCACGCGACCGCCGTCGCGAACAGCCGGAGCGCGCCATTTTCGACTGGGGCGCCGGCGCGGTGCGGTTCGATCGGCGTGGTACCGAGCGCCAGGCTGCGCTGGCCGCCGGCATGCAAGATCCGCTGTCCGCAGTGCATCAGCTGTATTTTTTGCGTCCGCTCGCGCCGGGCCTGCTGATGAACGTCGCGACGACCCGCAAGGCCGAGACGATGCTGTTTCAGAACATGGGGGAGGACGAGGTGCTGACGGCGGCCGGGCCGGTCAGCACGGTGCATGTGAAATATCAGGATCCAGAGGGCGCGATCACGGAAGTGTGGCTCGATCCGCGGCGCGGCTTTCTGCCCGCGCGCATCTATACGCTTAACCGCAACGGTTACATGCTCGATCAGGTGCTGCGCGAGTCGTCGATGGTGCCGGCCGACACGCCGCCAAGCGCGGCGGCGCGGCCGGAATAGTCAGCCGCGCGCCGTTTTCAAAGCGCGTGCCGCATCTAGCGCAAAGTAGGTGAGAACGCCATCGGCGCCGGCGCGTTTGAAGGCGAGCAGCGATTCGAGCATGCAACGTTCTTCGTCAAGCCAGCCGTTCTGCGCCGCGGCCTTCAACATCGCGTATTCGCCGCTCACTTGATAAACGTAAGTCGGCGCGCGGAATTTCTCTTTCACCCGCCGCACGATGTCCAGATAAGGCATGCCCGGCTTGACCATCACCATGTCGGCGCCTTCCTGCAGATCAAGACCGACTTCCCACAGCGCTTCGTCGCTGTTGGCCGGGTCCATCTGATAGGTCGCCTTGTCCGCCTTGCCGAGTTGCGCCGCGGAACCGACCGCGTCGCGGAACGGACCGTAGAAGGCCGAGGCGTATTTCGCCGAATAAGCCATGATGCGCGTATGGTTCAGCTTGGCGTCATCCAGCGCCGAGCGGATCACGCCAATGCGGCCGTCCATCATGTCGGACGGGGCAACGATATCGACGCCGGCCTGTGCTTGAGTGAGTGCCTGCTTACGCAGCACATCGAGCGTTTCGTCGTTGAGGATATAACCGCTGTCGTCGATGATGCCGTCCTGCCCGTGACTGGTATACGGATCGAGGGCCACATCGGTCATGATCCCGAGTTCCGGAAGCGCCGCTTTCAGGGCCTGGACCGTACGCGGCACCAGCCCATCGGGATTGGTTGCTTCGATACCGTCCGCCGTTTTCAATGCCGGGTCGATCACCGGGAAAAGGGCGAGGCACGGCACACCGAGTTCGAGCGCCTGTTCCGCAACCTGCAGCAATCGATCGACCGAATGACGCGCCACGCCGGGCATCGACGGAACCGGTTGCACGATACCTTTACCTTCCACGACAAAGACCGGATAAATCAGATCATCAGGCGTGAGAGTGTGCTCACGCATCAGCCGGCGCGAAAAATCGTCGCGCCGCATGCGACGCATCCGGACTGCCGGGAATTTGCCGTAGACATTCATAGTGAGTTTAAAAGTTTGAGTGACATTAAGTGCTTCGTGCTTCGTTAAAAACGATATCGGGTTCTCGGAACCTTTTGAAGGTCGGTCAGGTCAGATAAGTAGACGATTTCGGTCGTCTCCCGCTTCTCCTCCCTGAGCGGGTGCCTTAATCCTGTTAAGGCGTTTTAAGCCCCGGGCTTTCCCCTTTAGCCTGGGGCTTTTTTATTTCCGGATCCTCGGTCGCCAAGCCCAGCCAGCGACTGAGGACCGCTTCAGCCTCCGCGGTACCGGTACCTTTCAGGCTCGAAAAAAGCTGCGCGCTGAAGTTCGCGCCATAGGCCGCAAGTTCGCCGCGTACCTGCTGTAGTACGTTCATCGCCGCGCCGCGCGACAGTTTGTCGGCTTTGGTGAGCAGGACATGAACCGGACGGCCGGTGGGCCGAAACCATTCGAGCATGGTGCGATCGAGCGGCGTAAGCGGATGGCGCACATCCATGACCAGTGCAAGTCCGTGTAGCGACTCGCGCGTTTGCAGGTAGCCGGCCAGCGTATGCTCCCAATGCTTGCGGATCGCCTCGGGCACTTTAGCGTAGCCGTAGCCGGGCAAATCCACCAGACATCCGCCGTTCGAAAGCTCGAAAAAATTGATCAGTTGGGTTCGCCCCGGCGTCTTGCTGACAAACGCCAGGCGCGTATGGTCGGCCAGTGTATTGATGGCGCTCGATTTGCCTGCATTCGAGCGACCGGCAAAGGCCACTTCAGGACCTTCGGGCGGGGGGAGGTCGCGCAAATCGTGCACGGAGCGCACGAAGCGCGCGTTTCTAAACAAGGACATCGCGTCGCTAAGTGGCGCTAAACCGAGCTAGAATACCAGCTTTTTTAAGCCGTCTTGCTGGAAAGGGAGCCCATGAATTTCCGCCTTGCGCTGCTTGCCGGGGGCGTTGTCGCATCGCTGACCGCCGGCCTGGTTATCGCAGCCGAGCCGCCGTCGAAGGCAGACCCTGCCAAGGGTCAAACCACCGCAACAACCGTTTGTGCCGCATGTCATGGCGCCGATGGCAACAGCGCTCTACCAATCAATCCGAAACTCGCTGCGCAGATCCCCGCCTATATCGAAAAACAGTTGCATGATTTCAAGGCTGAGGAAGGCAAGGAGCCCGCGCGCAAGAATGCGATCATGAACGGCATGGCGGCTGGCCTGACGCCTGAAATGATGCGTGATGTCGCGGCGTTCTACGGTACGCAGCGCATCAAGCCCGAAGCGGCGAAGAATAAAGACCTGATCGAACTGGGCCAGAAAATCTATCGCGCAGGGATCGCTGAAAAAGGCGTGCCGGCCTGTGCGAGCTGCCACGGTCCCGCAGGCGAGGGCATCCCGGCGCAATACCCGCGCCTAGCCGGTCAGTTCGCCGAATATACCGAAGCGCAACTCAAGTTGTTCAGAAGCGGCGAGCGCGCTAACGACGCGAACAAGATGATGAGCACGACCGCAACGAAGCTTTCCGATAAGGAAATTCACGCCGTGTCCGATTACATCGCCGGCTTGCGCTAAGCGCACTCAGCACATTCCAGGGGCGGCTTCGGCCGCCCTTTTCTTTTGTAGCACCGCACTCTGCGGCTTGCATGAGGTCCATGCAAACAACGCATCCGTAATCGCCATTCGTTCGTATCATGCGATTTGGTGCCCGATCCTTAGCGAGGCCATCATGTCGATCAAACGTCCCAGCGGCATACCGCCCTCGGAGATCACGCCCGAGTCGATCTATCGGCGTCGCCGCGAATTCATGCAGGCAGCCGCTGCCGGAGCCATCGTCGCCGCGACAGGGTGGCCGGTATCCGGCGCCCGGGCAGCGGATGCCAGACCGGCCGCACTCGAAGGGCCGATCGTGCAGAGTCGGTTCAGCACGCCGGAAAAACTCAATACCTGGGAAGCGATTACCCAATACAACAACTATTACGAGTTCGGCACCGGCAAGGGCGATCCGGCCGACAACGCGCATCGATTGAAGACGCGCCCGTGGAATGTCGTGGTTGACGGCGAAGTAGCCAAGCCGAGGACTTTCGGCATCGAAGAATTGCTGAAGCTGCCATTGGAGGAACGCATCTATCGCTTGCGTTGCGTCGAGGCGTGGTCGATGGTCATTCCATGGGTGGGTTTTGAGTTCAACAAGCTCGCAGCAATGGTGGAACCTACGTCCAAAGCGAAGTTCGTGGAGTTCACCACGGCGCTGCAGCCTGAGAACATGCCCGGTACGCGGCGCCAGGTATTGGACTGGCCTTACGTCGAAGGGCTGCGCATCGATGAAGCGATGCACCCGCTCACCATCATGGGGGTGGGATTGTATGGCCGCGTGCTGCCGAATCAGAACGGCGCACCGCTACGCCTCGTCGTGCCGTGGAAATACGGTTTCAAAAGCGGCAAATCCATTGTCCGTATCCGTTTCACCGAACAGCAGCCGCGCACCGCCTGGGAAAAAGCGGCGCCGCAGGAATACGGCTTCTATTCGAACGTGAATCCGAACGTGAACCATCCGCGCTGGAGTCAGGGGCGAGAGAAACGGTTGCCGAGCTTCTTCGCCACGCGCGATACGCAATTGTTCAATGGTTACGCCGATCAAGTCGCGCAGTTGTACGCCGGCATGGATTTGCGCAAGTACTACTGATGCCCACGCCGCTCGCATCGCTCTCGCCGCGCGCTATTACCCTGCTCAAGGCAGTGGTGTTCGCGGCGGCGCTCATCCCGATTGCGCATCTCGCCTACAGTGCGATCTGGCACATCGATGCGCTGGGCGCGAATCCGGCGGAATTCATTACCCGTTCGGTGGGCGACTGGACGCTGCGTTTTCTGTTGCTGACCCTAGCGGTGACGCCCGTGCGGAAGCTGCTGGGCTGGCCCTGGCTGGCGCGCTTTCGCCGCATGCTCGGGCTGTACACTTTCTTTTATGCGGTGGTCCACTTCTGCTGCTATATCGCCTTTGATCACGTCTTCGAAATGGCGGAGATCGTGAAAGACGTGCTGGATCGGCCGTTCATTACGCTGGGCTTCATCGCATTGCTGTTGCTCGTGCCGCTGGCCGTGACGTCCACCAACCGCATGGTCAAACGAGTGGGTGCGCATCGCTGGATCGCCTTGCATCGACTCGTTTATGTGATCGCCCTGCTCGGCGTCACGCATTTCTGGATGATGGTGAAGCGCGATATCACCGAGCCGGCCATATACGCGGTCATCCTGGCGCTGCTCTTAGGTTACCGACTGTGGGATGCGCGGCGCCGCGCCGCGTCCACAGGCGCGACGACACGCGGACGGGCTAACGCGGCAGGCGCTTCTCGCCGGCAAACAGTGTAGCGACGGGTTCGCGCTCGCGCACGAGATGCATGGTCTCACCGTCGACCATCACTTCCGCGGCGCGCGGACGCGTGTTGTAGTTGGAACTCATCGACATCCCGTACGCGCCGGCGGACATGATGGCGAGGAGGTCGCCCTCGGCGAGCGCGAGATCGCGTCCCTTGCCGAGGAAATCGCCGCTTTCGCATACCGGGCCGACCACGTCGTACTGACGCGTCGAACCCTCACGTGGCGTGACCGGCAGAATATCGTGCCACGCTTCATATAGCGCCGGTCGCATCAGGTCGTTCATCGCTGCGTCGACCACGGCGAAAGCGCGGTCGACGTTGTGTTTCAGATATTCCACGCGAGTGAGGAGAACGCCGGCGTTGCCGACCAGCGCGCGACCGGGTTCGAGCAGCAACTTCACATTGCGGCCGCGCAACCCTTCCAGCAGCGCGGCGATATATGCGCCTGTTTCGGGCGGCACTTCGTCGCGGTAGCGAATACCCAGGCCGCCGCCGAGGTCGAGATGATGTAACGCGATTCCCTCCGCGGCGAGGCTGTCGACGAGTTGCAATACCTTCTTCAAGGCTTCGACAAATGGTGCGGTCTCGGTGAGTTGCGAACCGATGTGGCAGTCGACGCCAACGACGTCCAGATGCGTGGACTGTGCGGCGTGGCGATAGAGCGCCGCCGCTTCGTCATACGGCACGCCGAACTTGTTTTCTTTCAGCCCGGTGGAGATGTACGGATGCGTTTTCGCATCCACATCCGGGTTCACGCGCAATGAAACCGGCGCCACGCGCTGCATCGCCGCGGCAATCTCTTCGATGCGATGCAATTCGCCGGCCGATTCCACGTTGAAGCAAAGAATGTCGGCTTCGATTGCGCGGCGGATTTCCGCAGCGCTTTTCCCGACGCCGGAGAAAACGACTTTCCTGGCATCGCCGCCCGCCGCGAGCACACGCTCCAGCTCGCCGCCCGAAACGATGTCGAAACCGGAGCCCAGGCGCGCGAACACGTCCAGCACCGCAAGGTTGGAATTCGCCTTCATCGCATAACAGATGAGGTGATTGTGCCCGGCAAGCGGCGCGGTGAACGCTCGATAAGCCTCGGTCAACGCGCGGCGCGAATAGACATAGCACGGCGTGCCGTAGCGCTCGGCAACCGCGTTGAGGTTGAGGGACTCGACATGAAGCGAGCCGTCGCGATATTGAAATTGCGGCATCAGCGGGTCTTTGTCTTATGATCGTCCTGCTGCTGCGGCGCCTGCGCGGGCGGCAGGTAGAGCGAGCCCTTAGAGCCGCACGCTTGAGCGCTCAATGCAAGCAGGACAATGATCAGAATGCGGCGCATGGCGGCGTTGCCAAAAGGCGGAATCATACACATGACCGAAAGCGAGTTCAGCGACATTGCCGATGAAACCCTGGAGCGGATCGAACGGAGCGTCGAAGCGTGCGAGGTAGAGATCGATACCGAGCTGAGGGATGGCGGCGTGCTGGAACTGGAATTCGAGAACGGCAGCAAGATCATCATCAACCGGCATGCCGTGGCGCGCGAGATCTGGGTCGCGGCGAAATCGGGCGGCTACCACTTTCGCCGCGTGGAGGGTGCCTGGCGCAATACGCGCGACGGCGAGGAATTGTTTGCGGCGCTGGAGCGCTACATCGGCCAGCAAGCCGGCGTGCCCGTCCGGCTTGCTTAATAAACTTTCAGAACAACTGGTCGAGGATTTCCTCGATGCTGCGCGAGCCGGGCGCTTCCACAGGCACGACCTGTTTAGCGGGCGGCACGTTTTCCTGGTAGAAATATTCCGTCACGGTGCTTGTGCCGTCCTGTAAGCCGGTCTCGGGGTCGATCGATAACGCGATGACGCCTTCGGGTAACGGCCGTTCGGCTTCCGGCACGCCTTTCAACGCTTCACGCATATAGCTGACCCAGATCGGCAAGGCGGCCACGCTGCCGGTTTCATGGCTGCCCAGCTTCTTCGGCTGATCGAACCCCACCCACGCGACGCCGACCAGATTCGGCTGAAAGCCGGCAAACCAGGCGTCCACGCTGTCGTTGGTGGTGCCGGTTTTGCCCGCCAGATCGCGACGCTTGAGCGTGTTCGTGCGCGCGCCGGTGCCGCGCTGCGCCACTTCCTCGAGCATCGAAGTCATCAGGAAAGCGTTGCGGCTATCGATGACCCGGAGCGATTCGTCGCCGGCGCGACTGGGCTGGGCTTCTGCCAGCACATTGCCGCGATCATCGACGATTTTTTCGATGAAGTATGGCTCGACGCGGTAGCCGCCATTGGCGAAGACGCCGTAAGCCTGCGCCATTTGCCAGGGCGTGACCGAGCCGGCGCCCAGCGCCATGGTGAGGTACGGAGGATGCCGCTCCGGCGAGAAGCCGAAACGCTGGATGTAATCCTGCGCGTACTGCGGTCCGATCGTCTGGAGAATGCGGATGGACACCATGTTCTTCGATTTGGCGAGCGCGGTGCGCATGCGCATCGGCCCTTCGTATTTGCCGTCGTAATTCTTCGGCTCCCAGGCCTGGCCGCCGGTCATGGTCGCATCGACGACGACGGGTGCGTCATTGATGATGGTTGCGGGGGTAAACCCTTTTTCCAGTGCGGCGGAGTAAATGAACGGCTTGAATGCGGAACCGGGCTGACGCCATGCCTGCGTGACGTGGTTGTACTTGTTGCGCCAGAAATCAAAACCGCCGACCAGTGAACGCACCGCTCCCGACTGCGGATCGACCGATATGAACGCCGCCTCCGCTTCCGGCAACTGGACAAGCTGCCATGTGCCCTTGTGGTCCTTGTAAATGCGCACGATGGCGCCGCGCCGGATTTTCTTATTGGCCGGCGCCTTGGCGCTCAACATGGCCTGGGCGAACCGCAGCCCGTCACCGGTGATGCTGACGGTCTCGCCGCCGCGGTGATACGCGCGCACCCCCTTCGGACTCGCCTGCACCACGACTGCGGCAAGCAACCCACCGCTGTCGCCATGATTCTGCAGCGCTTCGTCGAGCGCTTCGTCCCCCGACCCTTGCGCTAACTCCACGTAGGCCTCGGGGCCGCGGTAGCCGTGGCGACGATCATAGTCCAGCAGCCCTTGGCGCAATGCCGCGACGGCCGCGCTTTGAGCGTGCGAATCCAGCGTGGTGTAAACGCGGAAGCCGCGTGTGTAGACATCGTCCGGATAGCGCTCGTACAGCACCTGGCGAACCATTTCGGCGACGTATTCGCCGTCGGCCGGGAATTCGTCGACGTTGCGTTGCACCTTGAGTGTCTGCTGCTCGGCCTGAGCACGCTGCGCGTCGTCGATGAAACGCAGTTCGTGCATGCGTCGCAGTACATAGAGCTGGCGTTGCTTGGCGCGCTTGAAGTTCACCACCGGGTTGTAGCTCGACGGCGCTTTGGGCGTTCCCGCCAGCATGGCGGCTTCCGCGATCGAGATGTCTTTCAAGGACTTGCCGAAATAGGTTTGTGCCGCGGAGGCGAATCCGTACGCACGTTCCCCGAGGTAAATCTGATTCAGGTAGATCTCGAGGATCTGGTCCTTGCTCAGGCCGGATTCGATTTTGAAGGCCAAAAGCACCTCGTACAGCTTGCGCGTCCAGGTTTTCTCGCTGGAAAGGAAGAAGTTCCGGGCGACCTGCATCGTGATGGTGCTGGCGCCCTGTCGCTTGCCACCTGTGACAAGGTTGCTATACGCGGCTCTTATGACGCCAACATAATCCACCCCACTATGGGTATAGAAATGTTCATCTTCGGCAGCCAGGATTGCCTGCTTCATCACCGCAGGCACTTCGTCGATGCGAACGAAGGCGCGGCGCTCCTCCCCGAATTCGCCGATCAGGGCGCCGTCGGACGTGTAGACGCGCAGTGGCACCTTGGGTTGGTAGTCGGCGAGGGCCTCGATGGACGGCAGATTGGGATAGGCGAGCAGCAATATGAACAACACGATCAACGTTCCTACTGCTGCGAGTCCGGCCAATACGGCCAGAGGAAAGCCGACCCAACGTAACCACTTCAATGGACAGTTCTTTCGTTCGAGGGCGAGGGCGGATTATAGGCGGGCGGGATCGTGGGTAAACGTGAAAAACTGCAGCGACCGATCCAGTGCTTGTTGCTAGGATTTAAACCAAACTATATAAATCACACATAATTGTTTGATGTATAAGGGGATTTCGCTTGCGACTCGATATCTTTAAACCAAAGGCTCCGCCGATCTTCGGGATGGACATCAGTTCATCATCCGTAAAGATGGTGGAACTGGCGGAGGTGGCGAAGGGTGGCAGGCGTGTCGAACGCTACGCGATCGAGCCCCTCCCGCGCGATGCCATGCTCGACGGCAACATCGCCAATCTCGAAGCGGTCGCGGAAGCCGTACGACGAGCCTGGAAACGTCTGGCTACGCGCACGAAACACTGTGCGTTGGCGTTGCCGACCGCCGCGGTCATTACCAAGAAAATCATCGTGCCCGCCGGCCTGCGCGAGCAGGAACTGGAAATTCAGGTCGAAAGCGAGGCAAACCAATACATCCCCTTCGCGCTGGAGGAAGTGAATCTCGACTTCCAGGTGATCGGCCCGGCACCGTCCGGGCCGGATGAGGTGGAAGTGCTGATCGCCGCCTCGCGCAAGGAGAAGGTCGAGGATCGCGTCGCGGTCGCCGAGGCGGCCGGCCTCAAGGCCACCGTGATGGATGTCGAATCCTTCGCGCTGCAAACCGCCTTCGATCTGATTCGTCAGCAGTTGCCGAACGAGGGACTGGATCAGAACGTCGCGGTCGTGGATATCGGCGCGCTCGTTACGCATATCACCGTGGTGCGCAATGATGAAGCAGTCTACGCGCGCGAACAGGCTTTCGGCGGCAATCAACTGACCCAGGATATCGCGCGCCAGTACGCGTTGCCGACCGATGAAGCGGAGGTCGCCAAGCGAACAGGCGGTCTGCCGGACAGTTATGAAGCGGAAGTGCTGCGTCCGTTCATGGAAAACTGCGCGGGCGAGATCCAGCGCGCGATGCAGTTCTTCTTCACTTCCACGCAGTACAACAGCATCGAACACATTCTGTTGACCGGTGGTACCGCAACTTTGGCCGGGTTGGACGAAGTCGTCAGCTCCCGTACCCGCGTCAATACGCTGATCGCCAATCCGTTCGCGAACATGCAGGTTTCGCCGCACGTACAGCTCAAAAAGCTGATGGAAGACGCGCCGGCGCTGATGATCGCCTGCGGTCTGGCGCTACGGAGGTTCGACGCATGATACGTATCAACCTCCTGCCCCACCGCGAGGAGCGACGCAAGGCGCAGCGCCGGCAACTCGGCGTGCTCGCCGTCGGCGTGGTCTGCGTCGGCGTCGCGCTCACCCTGCTGATCCACGGTGTCATAGCGGGTTATCTATCGGTCCAGAACGATCGTAACGACTATCTCAAACGCGCCAACGCCGGCCTCGACAAGGAAATTTCCGAAATCAAGCGGCTGAAGGACGAGATCCAGGCGCTGCTGTCGCGCAAGCAGATTATCGAAACGCTGCAGAGCGACCGTACGCGCCCGGTACTGCTGCTCGAACAGCTCGTGAAGCAGACGCCGGACGGCATTTATCTCAAATCGCTCAAGCAGGACGGTTTGAAGGTGAACGTCACAGGCTACGCACAGTCGAGCGCGCGCGTATCCATGTTCATGCGCAACCTTCAGGCGACGGACATCGTCGAGAACTCGGCCACTTCGCCGCAACTGGTCGAAATCAAGGCAAGCACCGTGAATAGCCGACGCCTGGCGGAATTCAATCTGAATTTTTCGCTGAAACGCGCCGTGGCCGACGAAGAAGCGAAGCCGGTTGCGGCAGCGGCGAAGAAGGGCTGACGACGATGAGAGCCTTGTTAGATCAGTTTCAGAATCTCGATACCAGCGATCCGGGCACATGGCCGACGGCGCCCAAGGTGGTGCTGTTGCTCGGCCTGCTCGCCGGCATTCTCGTATTGGCCTACTTCCTCGACTGGCAGGGGCAAATCCAGGAACTCGACGCCGGCAAGCAGCAGGAAGCGCAGCTCAAACAGGATTACGTCAACAAGAAGCGCCAGGCCGTCAACATCGAACTCTATCGCCAGCAGTTGCGCGAGATCGACAGCTCATTCGGCGCCCTGCTCAAGCAGTTGCCGAATAAGTCGCAGATGGAAGCGTTGATCGTCGACATCAACCAGGCGGGTCTGGGTCGCGGTCTGCAGTTCGAGTTGTTCAAGCCGGCGCCGCAGGAAACGGTGAAGGAGTTCTATGCGGAGTTGCCGATTACCGTGAAAGTGACCGGTCAGTATCACGACATGGGCGCGTTCGCGAGCGACGTAAGTCAGTTGTCGCGCATCGTGACGCTCAACAACCTGGTGCTTGCGGTGGATAAGGCCGGTGGACTGAAACTCGACGCGATCGCCAAGACATTTCGTTACCTGGATGATGAAGAGCTTGCTGCGCAGCGGAAGCCGGCCAAAACCAAAAAGAAGGCTAAAAAATGAAACAGCTTTCGATCTTACTGGCGGCGCTTCTGTTGTTTGGATGCGATGGCGGCGAGCAGCGTCAGTTGCAGGCGGAACTGGATGGGTTGAGCAAGGATCTGCGTGGAAAGGTGCAGCCTCTGCCGGTGGTGAAGCCGTACGAGCCGGCATCGTATGCGGCCTTCGAACTGCCAGATCCTTTCGGGCCGGCGAAGATCGCTTTGGCGACGAATGCCAAGAGCGGTGCCAGCAGCGGCATTCAGCCGGATCTGGATCGCCCCAAGGAGCCGCTGGAGTCGTATGCCATCGAGACACTCAAGATGGTCGGGGTGCTGCGGCAGCAAAAACGAACCTTTGCCCTGGTTAAAGCCGATGCGGGTCTCTACAGAGTGAGCCCCGGTAATTACATGGGCCAGAATTTTGGCCTTATCACAGCGATCAACGAAACCGAAATCACGTTGAAAGAGCTCGTACAGGACGCGGCCGGTGATTGGACCGAACGCGAAAGTAGCCTGCAACTGCAGGAAGCGGAGGGTAACAACAAATGAAGGCCGTAACATTAACCAAAGCGTTCCTGATCGCGCTCGCGTCCTCGGTGCTGCTGCCTTTCGCCGCTGCCGCGAACAGCGACCAGAACAGCATTGACGCCGTGGATGTAGTGAACAACGGCGGCAACCTGGTGGTCCGCGTGACGATGAAACAACCGCTCGACCGGCTTCCCGCGAGCTTCAGTGTCGTGTCGCCGCCTCGTATTGCGTTCGATTTCCCGAATACCGGGAGCACGCTCCCGGCAAACAATCAGGAAGTCAATCAGGGCGATCTGCGCAGTTATACGATCGTGCAGGTCGGCGAGCGAGCGCGCATGGTGCTCAATCTCGGCGCCGCGATGACGCAGCAGGCGCGGGTCGATGGCAAGACGCTCAGTATCGCGCTTGCGCCGACTGTCAAACCGACCTCGCAAGCCGCGGCGCGCTTTGCCGAAAGCACCAGCGCAGCCAAGCATGCAGTGAAGGGTGTCGACTTCCGACGCGGCAACGCGGGCGAAGGCCGTATCGTCGTCGATCTATCCGATGCGGATACCGGGATCGATATCCGCACGCAGGGGAACAGTGTGGTCGTCGATTTCCTGAAAACGACACTGCCGGACAATTTGCGCAAACGCCTCGATGTTGCCGACTTCGGTACGCCGGTTTCGAGCGTGAAGGCTTTCGAACAGGGCGGCAACGCGCGCCTGGTGATCGAGCCGACCGGTCTGTGGGAACACAACGCCTATCAGACCGACAATCAGTTCGTGGTCGAGATCAAGCCGGTGCAGTACGACCCGAACAAGCTCGTGCAAGGCACCAAAGGCGGCTATAAGGGCGAGAAACTCTCACTCAATTTCCAGAACGTCGAAGTGCGCAGCGTCCTCAACGTCATTGCCGACTTCACCGATCTGAACATCATCACCAGCGATACGGTGCAAGGCAATCTGACGTTGCGGCTGAAGGACGTGCCGTGGGATCAGGCGCTCGACATCATCATGCAGACGCGCGGCCTCGACATGCGCAAGAACGGCAACGTGGTGTGGATCGCGCCGCGCGACGAACTGGCCACGAAAGAGAAGCTGGAGCATGAAGCGCGGCAGCAGATCTCGGAGCTCGAGCCGCTTCGCACAGAGACGTTCCATCTCAATTACACCAAGGCCGAAGCGCTGTCGAAAATCCTGACAGACGACAAGCAGCGCATTCTGTCGAAACGCGGCAGCGCGGTATGGGATCCGCGCACGAATATTGTCTTCATCCAAGATATTCCGTCCCGACTCGAAGAAATCCGCAAGATCATCACGGTCACCGATATTCCGGTGCGGCAGGTGATGATCGAGGCACGCATCGTGGAGGCGAACGATAAATTCAGTCGTACGCTGGGCGCGCGTCTGGGCTATCACGTCGGGCCGACAGCCGGCGGCAAAGGCCGTCTCGGCGGTGCGTTGGCCGACACGGGGTTCCATACTGGGCAGACTGCGACGGAACCGGACTTCATTCGCGATTCGCTCAGCGTTAATCTGCCCGCGACCGGCGTGGAATCCGGCGCCCAGGCGGGACAGTTCTCCTTCGTGCTGTTCAACAAAGGCATGAGCCGCTTCCTCAACCTCGAACTGAGCGCTTTGGAGTCGGACGGCAAAGGGAAGATCATTTCCAGTCCGCGTGTCGTGACAGCCAATCAGGTCGAGGCGCTGATCGAGCAGGGCACCGAACTGCCTTATCAGCAGGCGACGTCCAGCGGCGCGACGAGTGTGTCGTTCCGCAAAGCGAACCTGGCCCTGAAAGTCACGCCCCAGATCACGCCGGACGGTAACGTGATCATGGAAGTCGACGTCAACAAAGATGCGGTTGGCGTCCAGACTTCCGCCGGCTTTGCCATCGACACCAAGCACGTCAAAACCTCGGTGCTGGTGGAAAACGGCGGCACGGTCGTGATCGGCGGAATCTATAGCCAGGAGGAGCGCAATCAGGTCAACAAGGTGCCGCTGCTCGGCGATCTGCCGGGCGTGGGTAATCTATTCCGCAACACCTTCAGGCAGGACAATAAGACCGAGTTGCTGGTGTTCCTCACGCCGCGCATCATCGAGGAGCGGGTGAGCGTGCGCTGAGCCTGCAGCGCCCAACGGAAGCCGGGCAATGCCCGGCTTTCTTTTTTTCTGCCTTTGCCCCGTTACAATGCGGCCATGCGCAACAGCCGCAACATTTACCTGGTGGGATTGATGGGGGCCGGAAAAACGACCCTCGGGAGACAGCTTGCCCGTAGGCTGGAAAAACCCTTTTACGATTCGGATCAGGAGATCGAGGCGCGCACGGGTGTGAGGGTTCCGGTGATTTTTGAGATCGAAGGAGAGGCGGGTTTTCGTGCGCGCGAGGCGGATGCGATCGAGCGCCTGACCGGACTGGACAATATCGTGCTGGCGACCGGCGGTGGGGTGGTACTCGATCCGCTCAACCGGGAGCGGCTCAGCTCGCGCGGATTTGTGGTCTACCTGCACGGGCATCCGCGCGATCTGTGGCAGCGCACCCGCAATGACAAATCCCGTCCGTTGCTCCGCACGGCCGACCCGCTGGCGAAGTTGAGGGAATTGTATGAAGTCCGCGACCCGCTCTACCGGGCGACCGCCGACCTTGTTATGGACACCGGCCGCCAGAGTGTCGTGTCCTTGTTGCGTGACCTCCTGCTGTTACTGCCTGAAGAATGCAAACTATCCGCGTAGCGCTCGGCGAGCGCGCCTATCCCGTTTATGTCGGTCAGGGATTGATCGAGCAGATCGGTCTGATCACCGCTCACCTGCCGCAGCCTCGCGTTGCGCTGGTGACCAATACCACCGTCGCGCCGCTCTACCTCGCCAAGGCAATAAGCGCGTTCGAAAAGCAAGGCGTCAAGGTCGTGCCGATCGTGCTGCCGGATGGCGAGGATCACAAGGATTGGCAAACACTCAACTTGGTCTTCGATGCGCTGCTGCAGCACAAATGCGATCGCAAGACCGCCCTGGTGGCGTTGGGCGGCGGTGTCATCGGCGACATCACCGGCTTTGCCGCGGCCACCTTCATGCGCGGCGTGCCTTTCGCCCAGATGCCGACGACGCTCTTGGCGCAGGTTGATTCCTCGGTGGGCGGCAAGACCGGCATCAATCATCCGCTCGGCAAAAACATGCTCGGCGCCTTTCATCAACCGCTGGCGGTGCTGGCCGACATCGATACGCTGTCGACGTTGCCCGATAATGAATTAAAGGCCGGTATCGCCGAAATCATCAAGCACGGGGCTATTCGCGACGCCGCGTATTTCGAATGGCTCGAAGGCAACATCGAGCGCATGCTTGCCCGCGACGCCGACGCCTTGGCGCACGCAATCGTTCGCTCGGTCGAAATCAAGGCGGAAATCGTCGCGCTTGACGAGCGCGAATCCGGTCTGCGTGCGTTGCTGAATTTCGGCCATACATTCGGCCATGCCATTGAAGCCGGGCTGGGGTTCGGCACCTGGCTGCACGGCGAAGCAGTCGGCGCAGGCATGGTGATGGCGGCGGATTTGTCGCAGCGATTGGCATTGATCGACGCCGCAGACTGCCGGCGCATTCGCGAGCTCATTCGGCGCGCCGGGTTGCCGGTTGCCGGGCCGGCGCTCGGTGAAGACCGCTATATCGAGTTGATGAGCGTGGACAAGAAGGCCGAAGGCGGCAAATTGCGCTTTGTCTTGCTCGAAGCACTTGGTCGCGGATTCGTCCATGGCGAAACGCCCGGTGATGCCGTGCGCGCCACGCTGACCGCGTGCACCGCGCGCTCTGCCTGAGCGCGGCACGAATTAACGCTTGAGCGCCTAGGGCTCGAAGCGTATATTCGTTCCCCCACGCGCCGAGGGGCGAGCGCCGTTCACCTTTGCGTGCGCGTCGCACTTTAGGCCCTCGGCGGCCTCGGACGAGGTAAGAATCGTGGAGTTTTCGGCCCTACCCCCCGCGCAAGGGTTATACAACCCTGCCAACGAACACGACGCCTGCGGCGTTGGTTTCATCGCCCACATCAAGGGCCGAAAATCACACCATATCGTTGAACAGGGCCTGCAGATTCTGAAGAATCTGACCCATCGCGGCGCGGTCGGCGCTGACCCGCTTGCCGGAGACGGGGCGGGGATTCTGCTGCAGATTCCGGATCAACTTTTCCGCGAGGAAATGGCCAAGCAGGGCGTGACCCTGCCGCCGGTCGGCGAATACGGCGTCGGCATGGTGTTCCTGCCGCAGGAGCCGGCCTCCCGCCTGGCATGCGAGCACGAGATCGAGCGCGCCATCAAGGACGAAGGTCAGGTGCTGCTGGGCTGGCGCGACGTGCCGGTCGACAGCTCCATACTCGGCGAGTCGGTCAAAGCCATCGAGCCGCTCATGCGCCAGGTATTTATCGGTCGCGGCGCGGGTGTGACGGTGACCGATGCGCTCGAGCGCAAGCTTTACATCATTCGCAAATCCTCCGGTCATGCCATTCAGGCGCTCGCACTCGCGCACGGCAAGGAGTACTACGCGCCGTCGATGTCGGCGCGCACCGTGGTGTACAAAGGCATGCTGCTCGCCGGTCAGGTGGGCAAGTACTACAAGGATCTGCAGGATCCGCGCGTGGTGTCGGCGCTCGCGCTGGTGCATCAGCGTTTCTCGACCAACACCTTCCCCACCTGGGAACTTGCGCATCCGTTCCGCATGATCGCCCACAACGGTGAGATCAATACGCTGCGCGGCAACGTCAACTGGATTCGCGCGCGTCAGCAGGCGATCTCCAGCCCGGTGCTCGGCAAGGATCTTGATAAGCTGTGGCCGCTGATCTACGACGGTCAGTCCGACTCCGCGTCCTTCGACAACGCGCTCGAACTGCTGGTCATGAGCGGTTACTCGCTCGCGCACGCCATGATGATGCTCATTCCCGAAGCATGGGAAAAACATACATTCATGGACCCGACGCGCCGCGCGTTCTACGAATATCACGCACCGATGATGGAGCCTTGGGACGGTCCCGCGGCCGTCGCCTTTACCGACGGCCGCCAGATCGGCGCCACGCTCGACCGTAACGGTCTGCGTCCGGCGCGTTATCTGGTGACCGACGACGACATGGTGTTGATGGCGTCCGAGGCAGGCGTGTTGCCCGTGCCCGAAGAGAAAATCATCAAGAAATGGCGCCTGCAGCCGGGCAAGATGTTCCTCATCGATCTGGAAGCAGGTCGCATCATCGACGACAAGGAACTCAAGGACACGCTGTCGAGTGCGAAACCGTATCGCGACTGGGTGCAGCGTATACGCATCAAGCTCGACGACCTGCCGTCGGGCAAGCAGCCGGGCGAGGGCGCCAATGCGCCGCTGCTCGATCGCCAGCAGGCCTTTGGTTACACACAGGAAGACATCAAGTTCATCCTGTCGCCGATGGCAACGCTGGGTGAAGAGGCGGTCGGTTCGATGGGCAACGATTCGCCGCTGGCGGTGTTGTCGAATAAGGACAAGAACCTCTACAACTACTTCAAGCAGTTGTTTGCGCAAGTGACCAACCCGCCGATCGATCCGATCCGCGAAGATCTGGTCATGTCGCTGATCTCGTTCATCGGGCCGAAGCCGAACCTGCTGGGTATCGACGAAACCAATCCGCCCATCCGGCTCGAAGTCAGCCAGCCTGTGCTCGACTTCGATCGGATGGAGACGATCCGCCAGATCGAGCGGCATACGAGCGGCAAATTCCGCTCGTTCGAAATCGACATCTGCTATCCGGTCGCCTGGGGCAAGGATGCGATCGAAGCGCGACTGGCGAGCTTGTGCGCGCAGGCCGAAGACGCGGTGCGCAGCGGTTACTCCATCCTGATCATCTCGGACCGTAAGGTCGATCGCGACCACGTCGCGATCCCGGCGCTGCTGGCGCTGTCGGCGATCCATCTGCATCTGGTCGACAAGGGTCTGCGCACCAGCGCGGGCCTGGTCGTCGAAACCGGTTCGGCGCGCGAAACGCATCATTTCGCCCTGCTCGGCGGTTACGGCGCCGAAGCCGTGCATCCCTACCTCGCGCTCGAAACGCTGCTGCATCTGAAGAACGTGCTGCCCGCGGATGCCGAAGGCAAGAAAGCGATCTACAACTACGTCAAGGCGATCGGCAAGGGCCTGATGAAGGTGATGTCCAAGATGGGCATCTCGACCTACATGTCGTACACCGGTGCGCAGATCTTCGAGGCGGTCGGCTTGTCGAAAGCGCTGGTCGAGAAGTACTTCACCGGCACCGCCTCCAATGTCGAAGGCATTGGCGTGTTCGAAGTGGCGGAAGAAGCGCTGCGCCTGCACAACGCGGCTTTCGGCGACGATCCGGTGCTGACCAACGCGCTTGACGCGGGCGGCGAATACGCGTTCCGCGTGCGCGGCGAGGAGCACATGTGGACGCCGGATGCGATCGCCAAGCTGCAGCATTCCACGCGCGCCGGCAGCTATTCGACGTATAAGGAGTACGCCCAGCTCATCAACGATCAGACCAGGCGCCACATGACATTGCGCGGTTTGTTCGAGTTGCGCACCGATCAGTGCACGCCCGTGCCGATCGAGGAAGTCGAGCCGGCCAAGGAAATCGTCAAGCGTTTCGCTACCGGCGCAATGTCGCTTGGCTCGATTTCGACCGAAGCGCATTCGACGCTGGCGATCGCGATGAACCGCATCGGCGGCAAGTCGAACACCGGGGAAGGCGGCGAAGACCCGGTTCGCTTCACGCCCGTGCAAGCGGGCGAATCGCTGATGGGCAAACTCGGCCATCACCGCGTCGAGGTCGATATTCCGCTCAAGGAAGGCGACTCGCTGCGCTCAAAAATCAAACAGGTCGCTTCGGGCCGTTTCGGCGTGACCGCGGAATACCTGACCAGCGCCGATCAGATCCAGATCAAGATGGCGCAGGGCGCGAAGCCGGGCGAAGGCGGTCAGCTTCCCGGTCACAAAGTGTCCGAATACATTGCCGAACTGCGTTTTTCGGTGCCCGGCGTCGGCCTCATCTCGCCGCCGCCGCATCACGACATCTATTCGATCGAGGATCTGGCGCAACTCATTCATGACTTGAAGAATGCCAATTCGCGCGCGTCGATCAGCGTGAAGCTGGTATCCGAACTGGGCGTCGGCACCGTTGCCGCCGGCGTGTCGAAAGCCAAGGCCGATCACGTCACGATTTCCGGCTACGACGGTGGTACGGGCGCATCGCCGCTGTCGTCGATCAAGCATGCCGGTACGCCGTGGGAACTGGGTCTGGCCGAAACGCAGCAGACGCTCGTGCTCAACCGTTTGCGCGGCCGCATCGTCGTGCAGGCCGACGGTCAGATGAAAACCGGCCGCGACGTGCTGATCGGCGCGTTGCTCGGCGCCGACGAATTCGGTTTTTCAACCGCGCCGCTGGTCGTCGAAGGCTGCATCATGATGCGCAAGTGCCATCTCAACACCTGCCCGGTCGGCGTGGCGACGCAGGATCCGGTGCTGCGCAAGAAATTCACCGGCCAGCCCGAGCATGTGGTCAATTACTTTTTCTTCGTCGCCGAAGAACTGCGCGAGCACATGGCGGCGCTGGGCATTCGCAGATTCGTGGACCTGATCGGCCGCACCGACTTGCTCGACATGAAGCGCGGCATCGAGCACTGGAAGGCGAAGGGGCTGGATTTCAGCAAGATCTTTCACTCACCGGTCATGCCGGCCGGCGTTGCACGTTCGCATGTCGAAATGCAGGACCACGGTCTGGACAAGGCGCTCGATCATCGTCTCATCGAACTCGCGCAGCCGGCGATTCAGCGTGGCGAGAAGGTGTCCATCGAGATGCCGATTCGCAACGTGAACCGCACCGTCGGCACGATGCTGTCGGCCGAGGTCGCGAGGAAGTATGGCCATGCCGGTCTGCCGGATGACACCATCCGTCTGCGCTTCGCCGGTTCGGCGGGACAGAGTTTCGGCGCATTCCTCGCGCATGGCATCACGCTCGAATTGATCGGCGAGGGCAACGACTACGTCGGCAAGGGATTGTCCGGCGGCCGGATTGTGGTGCAACCGTCCTCCAAATTCCGCGGCGATCCGCAACACAACATCATCGTCGGCAATACGGTGATGTATGGCGCGATCGGCGGCGAAGCCTATTTCCGTGGCGTCGCCGGCGAACGTTTCTGCGTGCGCAACTCCGGGGCTTCCGCAGTGGTGGAAGGACTGGGCGACCACGGCGCCGAATACATGACCGGCGGTACGGTCGTAGTTCTTGGTCGGACCGGACGCAACTTCGCCGCCGGCATGTCGGGCGGCATCGGTTATGTGCTGGACGAGGACGGCACGTTCAAGGACCGCTGCAATGCGTCCATGGTGCAACTCGAACCGGTGCTGAGCGAGGTCGAGCAGGAAGCGAAGGTGCCGCAGGAAATCTGGCATCTGGGACGCAGCGACGAAGCCATCCTCCGGGAACTGGTGGAGAAGCACGCGCGCTACACCGGTAGCGCCGAGGCGAAGAAAATTCTTGCCGACTGGCCTGATTACCGCGCGAAATTCGTCAAGGTGTTCCCCAACGAATATCGCCGTGCGCTGGGCGAGGTGGCGTCCAAGGGACGCAAACTGGCAGCCTGATTACGATTCAATTGCTCGCAGCGGGTCAGGGTGCGCATCACCCTCGACCGATCGGGTCGGTGCGGCCCGCAAGTCACAACGAACTGGATAGATAGCGATGGGAAAAATTACCGGGTTCATGGAATTTCAGCGGCTCAAGGAAGCGAGTGAGCCGCCGAGCGAACGCGTCCGGCACTATCGCGAATTCATCCTGCATTTGACCGACGAGGAAGCAAAGGTGCAGGGCGCGCGCTGCATGGACTGCGGCACGCCGTTCTGTACGACGGGCTGCCCGGTGAACAACATCATCCCGGACTGGAACGATCTCGTTTACAACGGCAAGTGGCATGAAGCCATCGACAGTCTGCACTCGACCAACAACTTTCCCGAGTTCACCGGCCGGGTGTGCCCGGCGCCATGTGAGGCCGCCTGTACGCTGAACATCAACAACGACCCGGTCGGCATCAAGTCCATCGAGCACGCCATTATCGACAAGGCCTGGGAAATGGGCTGGGTTGTGCCGATGCCACCCAAGCACAAGACCGGCAAACGGGTCGCCGTGGTCGGATCGGGTCCTGCGGGGCTCGCGTCGGCGCAGCAACTGGCGCGCGCGGGACACGATGTCGTGGTGTACGAAAAAGCGGATCGCATCGGCGGCTTGCTGCGTTATGGCATTCCCGATTTCAAACTCGAGAAGCATCACATCGATCGCCGCGTCGCGCAGATGCGCGAAGAAGGCGTCGAATTCCGCGTCAATCAGCACATCGGGCGCGATATCCCGATGCAGCGCTTGGTGGACGAATACGATGCGGTCGTGCTGGCGGGCGGCGCCGAACAACCGCGCGATCTGCCGGTGCCGGGACGCGAACTCGACGGCGTGCATTTCGCCATGGAGTTTTTGCCGCAGCAGAACAAGGCCGTTGCCGGCGATGAGGTGCCGCAGCAGATCATGGCGACCGGCAAGCATGTGATCGTGATCGGCGGCGGCGATACCGGCTCCGACTGTGTGGGCACGTCGAACCGCCACGGTGCGAAATCGGTCACCCAGTTCGAATTGTTGCCGCAGCCGCCCGCGCAGGAAAACAAGGAATTGACCTGGCCTTACTGGCCGCTCAAGCTGCGCACCTCCTCTTCCCACGAAGAAGGCGTGCAGCGTGACTGGGCCGTTACGACCAAGGCGTTCAAGGGCGCCAACGGCAAGGTGCAAAAACTGGTCGGTGCGCGCGTCGAATGGAAAAAAGACCAAGCGACCGGGCAGATGAAAATGGTTGAAGTGCCGGGCAGCGAGTTCGAGATTCCGGCCGACCTGGTGCTGTTCGCAATGGGTTTCGTCGGCCCGGTGCACACCGGCATGATCGAGCAATCGGGCGTCGCCACGGATGCGCGCGGCAACGTGCGCGCAAGCACCGACGGTGCCGGCTGCTATCAGACTTCGGATCCGAAAATATTCGCCGCCGGCGATATGCGGCGCGGTCAGTCGCTCATCGTCTGGGCGATACGCGAAGGGCGCCAATGCGCCCGTTCGGTCGACGAATATCTGATCGGCGCTTCCACCCTGCCACGCTAGACAACGCTAGGGAAGCCGCCGTTCCAGCCTGCGTCGTTCGCGCGGTTGAACCGGAACGGCCTGCGCGCCGACACCGTAGGGACCGGGCCGCACTTCGTAGCGGGGAATGAACTGAATACTGGTGTTGCTGCTGCGTCCGTTCCGTTCCAGATCGCGATCGATCACGACTTCGCCCAGCGGCGCATCGGAAGGACCGTAAAAGCCACCGCCCGAAGGATAGTAGACGCCCGAATCAGCGGGGGGCGCGTACGCAACGGTCGGCGCGCCGCGCTGCGCGCGCAGCGCTTCCTCGAGCCGGCTGATGCGACGGTTGAGCAGGCGTTCGTTCAACGCACGCACTTCTTCGGCGGAAGGCTTTAGCGGCGCCACGATACTCAATTGATTTTCGCGCACCAACTCGACCGATTGGTTCGCCGGGCGTGTGTTCGTGTAATGCACGACGCCGCGCGTATCGGTCCATTTGTAAATTTCTGCACTGACTGGCGCAGCAAACGCAAAACTCAGCACACTCACAACCAGCAGTGAGGCAGGAGTCCGGGTAAGGCGATTGTGCATGGATGCCTCCGACGACGGTAAGGCGCACAAAGTGCGGTTTGTCCATGTTGAGGCAAAGCGCGTGCCGCGTCGAAGGGCATCGAAAATACTGCGTGCTACCATCCTGCGTCGCTGCGGCCATCCAACTTTCATCGTCCTGATACTGTAATGAACGTCGTCATTCTCGCTGCCGGACAGGGTAAGCGCATGCACTCCGACCGGCCCAAGGTGCTGCACGAACTGGCAGGCCGCCCATTGCTGGCACATGTCATCGCGGCCGCGCGCGCACTCGAGCCCGACCGCATCTGTGTGGTGTACGGACATGGCGGCGAAACGGTGCGTGAGGCGATTCCGGATGCCGATTTGCGCTGGGCCAGGCAGAGTCCGCAACTGGGCACCGGCCACGCTGTGCAGCAGGCGCTTCCATTCCTGGATGCGGACGGAGCGACACTGGTGCTGTATGGCGACGTCCCGCTGACGCAGCCGGAAACCTTGCGTCGCCTGGTCGAGGCGGCGCACGACAGCCTCGCATTGCTGACGGTGGAACTCGACGATCCGACCGGTTACGGCCGTATCGTTCGTGAAGGCGGCGCCGTACGACGCATCGTCGAGCATAAGGACGCAACCGCGGAACAGCGCCGGCTGCGCGAAGTGAACACCGGCATCATGGCGTTACCGACGCGTCATCTCGCCGGCTGGCTGGGCGCGCTGAAGAACGATAACGCGCAAGGCGAGTATTACCTGACCGACATCATCGCGCTCGCAGTAACGCAGGGCATCGCGGTTCGGGCGCTCCAGCCCGAGGCGTTGTGGGAAACGCTGGGCGTGAACAGCAAGGGGCAGCTCGCCGAACTCGAGCGCATTCTTCAGCGCACCCGGGCAACGGCCTTGCTCGAGCGGGGCGTGTCGCTGGCTGACCCGGCGCGAATCGATATTCGCGGAACGCTGGAATGCGGACGCGACGTCGCCATCGACGTGAACTGTGTGTTCGAGGGCGATGTGGTGCTTGGCGATCGCGTCAGCATCGGCCCGAACTGCGTGCTGCGCAATGTGCGCGTCGAGTCGGACACGCGTGTCGAAGCTTTCTGTCATCTGGACAGCGCCGACATCGGACGCAACTGCCGCGTCGGGCCGTACGCCCGGTTGCGCCCCGGTGCGCAACTGGCCGAAGCGGTGCATATCGGCAACTTCTGCGAAGTGAAGGCCAGCACCATCGGGGCCAATTCCAAAGCCAATCATCTGAGCTATATCGGCGACAGCGAAATCGGCCGCAACGTCAACGTTGGCGCCGGCACGATCACCTGCAACTACGACGGCGTGAACAAGCATCGCACCGTGATCGAGGACGACGTCTTCATCGGTTCGGATACGCAATTGATTGCGCCGGTGCGCGTGCGTCGCGGCGCGACGCTTGCGGCCGGCACCACGCTGACAAAGGACGCGCCGGAGAACCAACTCACGCTTTCGCGCGTGCAACAGGTATCGGTTCCCAGCTGGAAGCGTCCGGCCAAAGCATCGAAGAAATGAGCACCTTCGGGCACATGGCGTCGGCCGGCAATCGTGCTACAAGTACGAACATCGACGTCTGCGACGCTACGTTGTACTCAGTCCGTTCATCAACCGCTTTATCGGTGTAATCGAAACTATGTGTGGCATCGTTGGCGCCGTGGCCCGGCGCAATATCGTCCCCGTGCTGATTGAAGGTCTCAAGCGCCTGGAATACCGCGGCTATGACTCGGCCGGCATGGCCGTGCTGAACGGTGGACTCAGGCGGTTGCGTACAACAGGCCGTGTGGCCGAACTGGAAAAGCTTGCGAAAGCCGAAAGTTTCAGCGGCGAGGTCGGCATCGCGCATACCCGTTGGGCGACGCATGGCGTGCCCTCGGAGCGCAATGCACACCCGCATGTCAGCGGCGGTCTCGCTATCGTGCACAACGGCATTATCGAAAACCATGAAGCGATGCGACGCGCATTGCGTGAGCGCGGTTACGAGTTCAACTCGGACACCGATACCGAAGTCATCGCTCATCTGCTCAACGACAAGCTCAAGACGCAGCCGAATCTGCTCGCGGCCGCGCGCGCCGCAGTGGCCGAATTGCAAGGCGCCTATGCCATTGCCGCGGTCGCGCAGAACGACCCCACCCGCATGATCGTCGCGCGCAAAGGCGCGCCGTTGCTGCTTGGCATCGGCGACGGCGAATACTTCGCGGCGTCCGATGTATCGGCATTGCTGCAGGTGACGCAGCGCGTGATCTATCTCGAAGAAGGCGATGTGGCCGAACTGACGCTGGACGGCTACAGCGTGGTTGACGATGCCGGCAACCCGGTCGAGCGCACGGTGCACGTCAGCGAATTGACCTCCGCCGCGGTCGAGCTGGGTCCGTATCGTCATTACATGCAAAAGGAAATTTTCGAACAGCCGGGCGCGCTGGCGAACACGCTCGAACTGGTGGCGAATGCGCATTCCATATCGCCGCAGCTTTTCGGCGCCGAAGCGCAGACGGTGTTCGAGCATGTCGATGCCGTCCTCATCCTTGCGTGCGGCACGAGTTATCACGCCGGCATGGTGGCGCGCTACTGGATCGAGTCGCTCGCCGGGATGCCTTGCACGGTCGAGATCGCGAGCGAATATCGTTATCGCGCCAGCGTGCCGAATCCGCACCAGTTGGTGGTCACCGTCTCGCAATCGGGCGAGACGGCGGACACCATCGCGGCGTTGCAGCATGCCAAGTCGCTCGGGCATGTGCATTCGCTGGCGATTTGCAACGTGCCGGAGAGCGCGCTGGTGCGCAATTCGAAACTGCGCTTTCTCACCCGTGCCGGACCGGAGATCGGGGTCGCATCGACCAAGGCTTTCACCACGCAACTTGGCGCGCTTGTGTTGCTGACCATGGTGCTGGCCAAGCAGCGCGGTCGACTCGACGCGGCGCGCGAACGCGAACTGTTGGGCGCGCTGCGCCACCTGCCCGCGGCGCTGCAGCAGGTCTTGGGTATCGAACCGGCCATCGAGGAATGGGCCGATCGTTTCACGACCTGCGAACACGCGCTGTTTCTGGGGCGCGGCATTCATTACCCGATCGCAATGGAAGGTGCCTTGAAGCTCAAGGAAATTTCCTACGTGCATGCCGAGGCCTATCCGGCCGGAGAACTCAAGCACGGGCCGCTCGCGCTGGTGGACAAGGACATGCCGGTGATCGCGATCGCACCGAACGATGCGCTGCTGGAAAAGCTGAAATCGAATCTGCAGGAAGTGCGCGCGCGCGGCGGTGAATTGTATGTCGTCGCCGACCAGGGTTCGCAGGTCTCGGCGGAAGCCGGCTTGCATGTCATTACGCTGACCGATCACGCAGGCCTGCTGTCGCCCATTTTGCATACCATCCCGCTACAGTTATTGGCTTACCATGTCGCGCTCAGGCGCGGAACCGATGTCGATAAGCCACGTAACCTTGCCAAATCCGTCACTGTCGAATGACTCGCCCGTAACGTCCGGCTACTGCTGCTGCTCTGGCGGCAGCGTTACCGTCGTGGTGTCACGCGGCGTGCGGTCCGTTGGGCCGCATCGCTGTGTGCGGCGGCTACGGCCCGTATTCTTCAGCACCCTGTAGCGCCGTGTCGCTGTCGCGCCCCGCTTCCCGACGCTGGTTACGCTCGAACGGCGAGCGGTCCGTCATGGCCTGGGTACCGCCTCGCCGCCAGTTCGCCATCGCCGGTATCGCCTGTGCGGTCGGGTTGCTCTGGTTGATCGCCATTGCGTCCTACCAGAGCATCGTCGGCTTCGAAGAACGCATGCGCTGGGTCGCGCGCTCGCATGATGTTTTGGCGAATATCGAGCAGATGTCGGCGAACCATGCGCAGGCGCGCGGCGCTTGGTACGGCTATATGGCAACCGGCGACGGACGGCGCCTGGATTCCTTCCATGCCGCATCCGAGCGGGTGCGCGAACAGATGGAACACGTGAAAGCTCTGATCGAAGAGCCCGGTCAGCGGGTACGTCTGTTAACGCTCGAACAGTCGGTGCATGCGGATTTGTCCCGGCTCGACGATCTTGCCGCGGAGCGCGACGATAATCATGCGCTGAACGGCCAGAACGAGGCCTTCGACGCGCTGCAGGTTTCGGCGGTGCAAATCCGTGAGTTGCGGTCCGGATTGGTCGAAGAGCAACACGATATCCTGCAACGGCGCCGGCAGGAATCCGAGGCGGCCGGGACGTTCATCCGCGCGGCCATCGCCTTCGGCTACGGCGCCGGTCTTTTGGTGCTGACAATTTCGCTGCTGTATTTTCACCGCGAAGCACAGGCGCGTATTCGTGCCCAGACGCGGATCATGGACCTGAACCGCGTGCTGAACGAGCGCGCCGACGCATTGCAGGCGATCAACAAGGAGCTGGAGGATTTCTCCTATTCCGTTTCGCATGATCTGCGTGCGCCGATCCGCGCGATTTCGAGTTTTGCCCACATTCTCGAACAGGAGTACGGCCGCGCGCTCGATGCGGAGGGCTTACGGCTGCTCGGCGTGGTGCGAGACAATGCCGAACGCATGGGTAGTCTTATTGATGACTTGCTCGCATTTTCGCGCGTGGGTCGCCAATCAATGTCGCCGGCAGCGATCGATATGACGGCGCTGGTCGAGGAAGTGATTGCTTCTTTGCGCGTCGAGGCGCCTGATGGCATACGCGCGCACATCGACATCGGCGAGTTGCCGTGCGCGATCGGCGATCATGGCCTGCTTTATCACGTCTGGTTGAATCTGATCGATAACGCGCTGAAATACACAGGCAAGAACGAGCGTCCGATGATTCGTATCATGGGAAACTCCGATAATGACTGGGCGATCTATACGATCGAGGACAACGGCTCGGGGTTCGATATGCAATACGCCGACAAACTTTTCGAGGTCTTTCAGCGCCTGCATCACGCGCGGGACTTCCCGGGGACAGGAGTTGGTCTGGCAATCGTGAAACGCATTATCGACCGACATGAAGGCCGTGTTCATGCCGAGGGAAAACTGGGCGAAGGCGCGCGCTTCATGTTTGCGCTGCCCATACACGGAGGAACTCACGATGGCTAATACTGGCGAGATCGACATCCTTCTGGTGGAAGACAGCGACACGGATAGCGAGTTGACACTGCGTGCCTTCAAGCGCCAACGGCTGGACGCGCGGGTACATCGGGCGCTGGATGGACCGGATGCCTTGGACTTCCTGCATGCGAGCGGTGCATATGTCGGGCGCAATGCGCAACGCCCGCCGCGCTTGATCCTGCTTGATATCCGCATGCCGAAAATGAGCGGTATCGAGGTATTGCGGCAGGTGCGCGCCGATCCGTTGCTACGTACGATTCCGGTTGTCATGATGACGTCGTCGGACGAGCCGCGTGACGTCGAAGCGGCGTATCGTCTCGGCGCGAACAGTTATGTCGTCAAGCCGCTCGAGTTCGACGACTTCATTCGCGCGGCGGAAGAGGTGGGCGTGTACTGGTCGCGATTGAACGAGGTTGCGTCCGCCTAGCGTCTGCCGCAGGGCCGGCAGTCCCGGCCGGTTGCTTGCTTCGTGCACGGCATGACGTCCGACAGGTTTTGTGCGCAGCTGGGGCGGGAATCGGGCATACGGCCGGCTCAGGGGCGCGTCGGCGTGAGCGGGATCGTGCCGGAATGAAAGAAACACTGCTGAAATGGTTCGGTAAACGACGCCAGGCCGCGGCGCAATCGACCAGGGAAGAAACCGAAGCGCGCGCGAAGCCTGCACCCGGCGCCGGTCGCAGCGGTGAAACCGTGTTCAGTGCGGAGGCGATGGATCCGGCGCTGCGTTTTCGCAGCCTCCTCGTGCCCGAAGCGGATCAACCGGAATTGTCGCTCGACACGGATCTGCAACCCGCATTCAAGATTCGCCTGGCTAGATCGGCCGGCTTTCGCCGCGAAGCGGGCGGCCTCGTCGGCCGACGTTACAACGATCGTGGCTATCTCGTTCCAGCGGCCACGCAGGATCCGCACCTGTATTCCTTCCTCGCTTACGACGAGGGCAACATCGTCGGCACGGTCAGCATTCGTCTGGACTCCGAGCGCGGCCTGTCCGCCGACGATCTTTATCGTGCGGAGCTGGACGAGTTGCGTCGTAGTGGCTGCCGCGTCTGCGAGTTCACGCGGCTTGCGGTCGACGTGAAGACCGCGAGCAAGCCCGTGCTCGCCGGACTTTTCCACACTGCGTATCTGTATGCCTCGGCGATTCGCGGATACGGCTATGCGGTCATCGAAGTCAATCCGCGCCACGTTGCTTTTTATCGGCGTGCGCTGGGCTTTGAGCCGATCGGGCCGGAGCGCGTGAACAAGCGCGTCGACGCGCCCGCGATATTGCTCTCCGTCCCCTTCGAAACCATCCGCAAGGGCGTCGCCGATCATGGCGGCAAGGCCGAGCACGCGGCAAGCGAACGCTCGCTGTTTCCCTTCGGTTTTTCACCCGACGAAGAACACGGCATTCTGGAGCGCCTGCGCGAACTCGACGCGCAACGCGGCACCGAACGGAAATAAGCGCAAAAGGCGCTCGTGCCTTACTCGAGCCGTTTCAGGTAGTCCTTGGTGAAAATCTTGTCGGGCAGTTCGCGTGGCTTCATGTTGCTGTATGCCATGGTCGATTGCTCGCCCTTGCGCAGCGCATCCTCCATCAACAATTCGGTCGGTCGTACCCGGCCCGCCATTTGCTGGAAGTCGCGATAGTGCGCCGTTTTCAGCAGGCGGCCGGATAAGGAATAAAACTCCGCTTTGTGAGGCCAGAAATTAGACTTACGCACCCAGTACATCACCTTGCCGTACGTGACGCCCCGGTCCGCTGCGATGAGTTCCAGTACATAGTGGGGTTGGCCGTCGATTTCTTCGGTACGAAGCAGTTTGGGTTTGTAGTCGCCGGCAAAGTTGGCGCGGGCGAGATCGCCGTTCGCCACCTGACCCGTCAGTCGCTGCGCCAGGCCGAGACGCACCGGCTGCGACACGTTGGGCAGGAAAATCCATAGATCGCGACCCTTCATGAGCATGATCTGGCCGCGTTCGGACGCCGGCTCCACCACCATCACCACGGTGTTTTCGTTACCCTTGGACAAGACCTTGTATTTGCGCGCTTCCGAATTGCCGCCGGAAAGCTGGGAATCGATATCCACCTCGACTTCGAAACCGTGGTCGGGAAAACGAACCTCGTCGGCTTTCTCGACAATGGTTTGCGCGTCGACCTCGGACGGCGCTTTTTCCGGTGCGGCATACGCACCGGCGGTCAATGCCAGCGCGACGGCGCCGACGGTCAGCAGTTGTGTCAATCGCATCGGGTTATTTCCTCATCTTTGCAGTGGTCCAGTGGTGCGCCGGTTCTTATGAGTCTGGTCCGCGTTGAAAACGTTTCAAAAGAATACGATCTGGGCGAGCAGCGCGTGCACGCGCTGCGCGATGTGAGCCTGAGTATCGAGGCCGGTGTTTTTCTGGCGATTGCCGGGCCGTCGGGCAGCGGCAAATCGACGTTGTTGAATCTCATAGGCTGTATAGATACGCCCAGTCGCGGGAAAATTCTGATCGACGGTCAGGATGTCAGCGGCCGTACGCCGGACGAACTGGCGCACCTGCGCGCACGCAGTATCGGTTTCGTCTTTCAGACCTTCAATCTGCTGCCCGTGTTGACCGCCGCGGAGAATGTCGAATATCCGCTGCTGCAGTTCCGCGATCTGTCGCGCGAAGAGCGTCGTCAGCGCGTCGCCCACTTTCTCGATGTCGTGCAGCTGTCCAAATTTGCGGACCATCGGCCCAATCAGCTTTCCGGGGGACAGCGCCAGCGCGTCGCGATTGCGCGTGCGCTGGCGACGAAACCCAAGATCGTCCTTGCCGACGAACCGACCGCCAATCTCGATCACAAGACCGGCGAAGGCATTCTCGCGCTGATGAAAGACATCAACCTGGCCTTCAGGACCACATTCATTTTTTCCACGCACGACAAGAAGGTCATGGCCAAGGCCGACCGGCTGGTGCGCGTGGAGGACGGGCAGATTCGTGCACTGGGCGTGCGGCGCAGCCGATGGTTGATGGTAGATGAAATGCGCCGTCGGGAGCGGCAAGGCGGATAAAGCTTGATCGAAGGGAGAATGCGACGAATGAAAATCACAACCCTGAGCGCGACATGGTTCGTGTTGCAGCTTGCCGCGCTGCCCGTCGTCGGCGCAGAGCTTGTCGCCGATGAGGCAACGCGTGTCGCGCAATCGCGTGACGAGTTGTTCGGCACGACACCGGCGCCGGCAACCGAACCTGCTCCGACCAAGCCGGCGACTCCGTCGACCGCGCCGGGTTCGCGAGACGAGCTCTTCGGCACTACGCCTGCGCCTGCCCCGACCGATAAGGGGGATGCATCGCGCGAAGGACTGTTCGGGCTCGATGCCGCGAAGCAGCGGGAGCCGGCGCGCGGCATTCGATGGAGCGGCTTCTTTGACGAAGAGATCGCCTATACCTATGCCAGCCCCGGTCACTGGTCGCGCGCCGTGTCGCGCCTGCAACTGGAAGGGCGCGGTGAACTTGCGCCCGGTGTGAAGTACAAGATCTCGGCGCGGGCCGACCTCGACCCGCTTTACCACGAAAGCAATTTCTATCCGGAGCGCGTCAGCGAGGATCAGGACTTCGACTTCTTCCTGCGCGAGAACTATCTCGACTTCGCCGCGGGCGATCTGGACTTCCGCGTCGGTCGTCAGCACATCGTATGGGGTGAAGTAGTCGGCCTGTTTTTCGCGGATGTGGTCTCCGCGCGCGATCAGCGCGAATTCATACTCCCCAGCTTCGACATCATTCGTATCCCGCAATGGGCGGCGCGCGCCGAATACTTCGGCGACAACTTCCACACCGAAGTCGTGTGGATTCCGTATCAGAGCTATGACGAAATCGGCAAACCGGGCGCTGAGTTCTATCCCGCCGGCCTGATCGCTGAAGACACGCCCGGCGCGGTGTTCGCCTCGGACGATCGGCCGGCGCGCAACATTTCCAACTCGGCCTACGGTGTGCGCATGAACACGCTGCTCGCCGGCTGGGATCTCGCCGCGTTCTACTATCGCAGCCACAGCGCCACGCCGACCTTCCATCGTGAAATCGATTTGAGCGGTGGCGTGCCGACGGCGATTTTCACGCCGCGCCATGAACGCATCTGGCAGGCGGGCAGCACGTTGAGCAAGGATTTCGGGCCGTTCGTATTGCGCGGCGAAGCGGTCTATACGCACGGGCAGAAGTACAGCGTCGATACGCTCGATGATGTCGACGGTGTGGTGAAGCGCAACAGTCTCGACTACATCCTCAGCTTCGATATCGCCATGAGCGGCGATACGCGGTTGAACGTGCAAGGCTTCCATCGCATGATTTTCGGCGACGACGGCGACATCGTGCCGAAGTCGGACGGCTTTGGCGCGAGCGTGTTGATGAGCACAAAAATCACGCCGACACTCGAGCCGCAACTGCTGTGGATACAGAGTCTGTCGCACGGCGGCGATCGCATGATCCGCCCGCGCCTGAACTGGTACGTCACCCAGAACACGATGCTCGCGTTCGGGGTGGATATTTTTGCCGGCCCCGATGACGGCTTTTTCGGGCGCTACGGCAATCGCGATCGCATCTATACGGAATTGCGCTACGACTTTTGAGTCGGCTGGGTCGGATTGCATTCAAAAAAATGGGCAATCGCTGTTTCCAGCGATTGCCCGATCGCGAACGGCGAGGAAGCGTTAGGCAAGTGGCTGATCAAGGCCTTTCGGTTAAGGGCATCGCCGGCGGGGCACGTCGTATCGCTTGCCCTGGCAACCCTACTTGGCGCTCGATCGCACTTCGCTAGGCTGCGGCCAGTTCGCTCGCGCCGTGCCGGGTCGGAGGAGGAAAGCCGCCCAGGCGCTCGCCAAGCTTGACCATATCCTGATGCAACAACACCGCTGGGGCTTGAACACGCGGACACAGGCGTTCCCCGGCCGCGACGGTGAAATCAAGCGCGCGGCGATAAAAGCGCTCGTGGCGGGGATTCACTTCGATGAACACATCCGTGACGCCTAGCTGATCGGCGATGAAATAAGCGAGTCGGAACAGGACTGCGAGTGTGGCTTGCGAATTCGCTTCCGGCGCGACGGCGAGGCAGGTCAGTTCGCAAGCGACGCCGCCGCTGTCGCGAACCATACCCACTTCGTGGCCGTAAGCTTCATCCACATTCAAGCCGGCGATGGAATCGAAGCGCAGGGTCATCGTGCCGACCGTGTGACCACTTTGTGTTGCGAGGATCGTGACCGCATGCGTTTCCTTGTCCGGGCGTCCCGCATCGCTCATTGATTGATAACCGCGTGCGGTATAGCGCTGTGCGACCAGTTCGCGCGCAGCAGCGAACTCGGCGTGGACACTCGCAATGCTTGCGCACAAGCCGGAGCGCACATCCTCCAGCACGCAGTTGGCGAATGAGGCCGGGGTCAGAAGTACCGGTTTCCCCTTGTTCCAGAGTTCGCTTACCGCGCTCGCGCGTTTCTTATAGGAATGGATGTCGGCGCTACCTGCCTCGGCAAGGGGAAAAATATGCATGTGGTTCGTCCTGCTCTGGTTCGTTGTAAAAAATACTGCTCGGGCTGGTAGAGCAAGGCATGGGCCACCCTGAAAATGTTATGCGGTTCAGTCACTTACGGATGGTCTTAGAGAGAAGATGGAAATATTACGTCGGGATGACCAGACGATAGAGCGGGCTGATTGAGTAAGCGATTGTTTCGAGAGTGTTTTGCCCAGTCGTCATATGGCGACATAGACAAACGGTGTCTAGCAAAAACGCGCGGCGTGCCCGGCTCTATTGGCCGAATCGCATGTCAGCGGTTCGCCGCCGCCGCTCAGACGTTTTGTCTGAGCGCATCCACGATCGGGGTGTCCGCAACCTTCCAGGCGGGTAGCAGACTTGCCAGCAGCGCGGCAAGAATTCCGACCGCTCCGGCTCCGGCAATGACTTCGGGCACCAGCCGGATAAACGCGGTATAGCCCACATTGGAACTGGGCGGCGGTGGCATCGGGATGCCGATGGCTGAAATCAGCACAGCCAGCAGCACGCCAAGCGCGGTGCCGACTGCCGCGCCAATCAGGCCAAGCAGCAGGCTTTCCGTCACGACCAGTGCAAACACATCGCGGCCGCGATTGCCGAGCGCGCGCAATGTGCCGAATTCGCCCTGGCGCTCGAATACCGCCATGTTCACGGTGTTGGTCACGCTGAGCAGAACCATGATCAGAATGATGAGACGCAGCACGCCGAATTGGCGGTCGTAAAGCGCGACGGTCTTCTCGTAAAAATCGTTCAACTGCTGCCATGTGCGAACGGCCAGCCCTTGTTGTCTTACCGCATTTTCAATGTGTCGGGCAGACGAGCTTGTGTCGTCGGTGCGATGCAGACTGACCACGACAACGCTCACCCCCGGCGTTGCCAGCAGATCCTGCGCCGCCGCGAGCGAGAGTCTTACGGCGCGGGCGTCATAGTCCCTGGAGAAGGACTGGAACACCCCGCTGACATTGAAATCGAGCGTGTTCATCGCCCCGCCCGGCGTGCTGACCACGAGCGTGACCGGGTCGCCGGGGGCGAGCTTCAAGGTCTGCGCGACGCCTTCGCCGATGACGATGCTGTTCGCCTCATCCGGCTTGAATGGTCCGCCGGCGACGAAGCGCAGCGACGTGCCCAGCCTCGCTTCAAGTTCGGGTTCGATACCTTCGGCGATCACTGCGAAGTCGGTGCGACCGTTATTGAGCAGGGCGTAGAAATTCAGCCGCCCCATGACGAAGGCGACGCCGGGTTGGGCGGCGATGCGTTGCTTCAGTTCATCCGGGTTGTCGATAAGGAACTCTTCGGGTCGGCGCGAGCCTTCGCCGAAGAATTGCGGTTTCGCCACTTGCACATGGCCGCTTTGCGAATGGATGAAAGCCTCGCCCAACTGCACGAAGATATCCTGCACGAAGCCGCCGGTGAGGATGATCCCGCTGACACCGATCACGATCGCGGCCAGGGTCATTGCCGTGCGCAGCTTGTGCCGCAGGATGTTGCGCAGGGATAAGGTCAGAATCCGGCCGGTCACGGCGCATCCTTAACGTGCATGCCGCAGCGCGTCGACGATTTCGAGCCGCGACGCGCGCCACGCCGGATAGATGCTCGCCGCCAGCGTGGTGACCACCGCGAGCAACCAGGCATCGAACGCCAACGGCAGCGTAACGCGGATTTCGCCGGTGAAGCCGCGCGCCATTCCGGGTGGCGGCGGCATCGGAATGCCGATTTTGGAAATCAGTAGCGCGAGCGCGATGCCGAACACCAGTCCGATCGCACCGCCCATCACGCCCAGTGCCAGGCCCTCGCCGAGGAATTGCCGCAGAATCTGCCGCCGCGTGGAGCCGAGCGCGAGCGAGGTGCCGATCTCGCTGACGCGCTCGAGCACGCTCATGGTCAGAGTATTCGAAATGCTGAGCACGATGATGATCGCGATGATCAGCTTCACCACGCCGACCTGCTTGGAGAACAGGCTGACGGTCTTGTTGTAAAAATCGGCCAACTCGTACCACGGCACGAACGACAGCTTGAGGTTGGTTTTTCCCTGACTGGCCTGTCCACCGTACTTTGCACGCAACAACGCAAGCGTCCGGTCCGTGTGCGCGGTGTCCTGCAGCACGACGATCCAGCTATGCGCGCCTTCGACGCGCAATAGTTGCTGTGCCATGCCAAGCGGCAGGCGCAGCGCCGAATCGTCGTAGCTTTTCGCCACCGTCGAAAATGTACCGCGCACCGGCCCCTCAACCGCGTTGATGCCGCCCGAGGGCGTGTTGGCGATCAGCACGATTGTGTCGCCGACCTGGGCGCCGAGGTTTTGCGCCAGGCCGTGGCCGAGCACCATGCCCTGCATGTCGTCGGGTGCGAGATCGCTGCCGCCGGTGATAATGGTGCCGCGGTTGAGCGAAGCTTCGCGTGCGGGCAGCATGCCCTCGCCGATGAACGAAAGCGTAGTATCGCCGCGGCTGGCGAGTCCCGAGAAACTCAATCGCGGCGCAACGGCCACCACGTTCGGCAATCGCTCGATGTCGCGCAGAATGGGCGATTCTTCCGGCAGCAGGTAGGCGAACGGATCGGCCTGCCCGCCTTCCAGATAACCTTGCTGCACGATCTGTATATGTCCCAGGCGCGAGCGGATCGTGTCTTCGCGCATCGCCCAGTACACCCATTCGACGAACCCGGCCGCCACCAGCAGTGCGACCACGCCGAAGGCGATCGATGCGATGCCGAACAGGCTGCGACGGCGATGCCGCAGCACATTTCGAAGCGCGATATGAAGATCGGTCAGCAAGGTGCAGGGGCAATCAGGGAGGCGTTGCGCACGATGGCGGGCGTGGTCGGCACGATACTAGCATCGGCCGGCAGACCGCCAATCGCCGACGCTTTCTGCGAGCGTATTTCATTTGAACGCATTCGATTACGACACCGCCTTCACGCGCAACATAGGATGGGTCACCCCGGCCGAGCAGCAAAAGCTGCGCCGTGCGCGCGTGGCAATCGCCGGATTGGGCGGCGTCGGCGGTTTTCACTTACTCACGCTTGCGCGGCTGGGCATCAGCGCGTTCAACCTGGCGGAATTCGATCGCTTCGGGCTGGCCAACTTCAATCGCCAGGCCGGCGCGATGGTTTCCACGCTGGGGCGGCCCAAGCTCGAGGTGATGATCGAAATGGCACGCGATATCAACCCCGAACTCGACATACGTACTTTTCCGGAAGGCGTGCAACCGCACAACGCCGACGACTTTCTGCGCGACGTGGATGTGTATGTGGATGGACTCGATTTCTTCGCTTTCGCCGCTCGCCGGCTGACCTTCGGCGCCTGCACGCGTCTGCGCGTGCCGGCCACGACGGCCGCGCCGATCGGCATGGGCGTCGCGCTGCTGAACTTCATGCCGGGCGGCATGAGCTTCGAAGATTATTTTCGCCTCGACGGCCTGTCGGAAGCCGAGATGGCACTCCGTTTCCTTGTCGGCCTAACCCCGTCGATGCTGCAGCGGACGTATCTGATGCAACGCGAAGCGGTTCGCCTCGCGCGTGGCGCCGGACCTTCCACGCCGATGGCGTGTCAGTTGTGCGCGGGTGTTGCGGCGACCGAAACGCTCAAGATCATCCTTCGCCGCGGCGACGTCGTGGCTGTCCCGCGCGGTCTGCATTTCGATGCCTACCGCTGCAGGTACATGCGCACCTGGCGACCGGGCGGCAATGCCAATCCGCTGCAGAAAGTGCTGATGTGGATCATCGCGCGTCAACTCAGGCAGACGCGCTGATGAAGAGGCTCGCACTATCGATAACAGCGAAAGTAAACGCGTGCTGACCGAGGAAGCGATGCACGACATTCTCGAAGCCGGCGTGTGGGCGCCGTCTGCCGAGAATCGCCATGTGTTCCGCCACAGCGTGCAGGGCGCGAGCGTGCGGCTGCATCTGGATCCTGCCCTTGCACGCGTCAACGCGGATCAGTATTACGTGGCGCTGCTGTCGATCGGGGCGGTGATCGAGAACATGCGTCTCGCAGCGGGCATGCATGCACTGGATGTCGACTGGCAACGCGGCGATAGCGGCGCCGCTGCCGACGTGGTCGTGACGTTCAGACCCGATCGGCAATCGCCCGATGAGCTTGCCGAGTACATCAAGCAACGACACACCAACCGTCGTCCGGTTTTCCAGGGGCCGCGTCTGCACGCGGCGGAGCAGCGCGCGATCGAAGCGTCGCTCGCGCCGCTCGGCGAACGCTGGCGCGTGCACTGGTTCGACGACAGGCGTTCGCGTATCGCGTTGTGCGAATTGATGGCGGAAGCCGAGACGCATCGCTTCGCCAACGCGCAACTGCATCAAGCGATGTTCGACGGCATTCGATTCGATATCGGCTGGCGTAGCGGTGCGAGCGAAGGACTGCCGCCCGCGGCGTTGCAAATCGAACCGGGAATGCGCGCCGCGTTCGCATCGCTGCGTCATTGGCCGTTGGTGCGCACGCTGGCGCGCTTCGGTCTGCATCGCGGCATCGCCTGGCGGGCGAGCTATATGCCGGCGCGCTGGGCGCCGCATGTGTGCGTGGTGGCATCGCGCACACCGGTCGATACGAATGGCGACATGATCGAAGCGGGGCGCGCGATGGAACGCGCATGGCTCGCCGCGACGCAGCTCAATCTCGCCGTGCAACCGTTCGCAGCATCGGTCGCGCTGGCGCGACCGGGACCCGGCGCGCTCGAGGAATCGGCGCGCGCCGCGCTGGTGCGCGCCTGGCAGAAGCTCATGCCCGACGCGCAACCGGTGATGGTGTTCAGACTGGGGCATGCCGCCCCGCCGATCGTCCGCGCCGGTCGTCCTGCGCCCGCCGCGCTCGCGCTGCGCTGAGAACCCGGTTAGGTGCGCTCGCTGCCGCGTAACGCGGTGCCGCGACAGCGCACGCCGCAGTCTTCATCACATTTAACAACTCGGTCGACGGCTTTGGGGAATGCTGTATTCGATGTCGCGTTCACCGCTGTCGCAACGCACTTTGGCGGGCGTCGAGGGTCGGGTTAAAGATTGTCAACTTCGCGCATTTGCACAATCGGCGGAGTTAGTCTCGCGGCTCCGCTTCACTGCCCGCGCAACGTCAATCGAGTGCGCGATCAATATCCGAAGGCTTGAGTTTAAAGGTCGGCGCTTCTCGAAAATACCAATGAGCGATCCGCACAAAGGGAGATGTTTGATGGCCGTTGTTTATGACTCTGTATTTCGTCGCGCGCTCCTGTTGCTTGCAATGTTCTGTTGCGCGTTGTTGACCGCATGCGGTACCGGAATCGGTTATCCGCCGGCCCCCACGGCCGCGGCAACGCCGGATTACCGTTACGTCGTCGGTCCCGGTGATCAGGTCAGCATCATCGTGTGGCGCAATCCGGAGCTATCGCTTGCCGTCCCGGTGCGTCCGGACGGTCTGATCACGACGCCGCTGGTCGAGGACTTGCCCGCGGCCGGCAAGGATCCGACCGTGCTCGCCCGCGATATCGAAAAGGCGCTCGGCAAATACATCCGCGATCCGGTCGTCACGGTGATCGTCACCAACTTCGTCGGACCGTACAGCGAGCAGATCCGCGTGATCGGCGAGGCCGGCAAACCGCAGACGCTGCCGTACCGCCAGAACATGACTTTACTCGACGTGATGATTGCCGTCGGCGGCCTCACCGATTTCGCCGACGGCAACAGCGCGGTACTGCTGCGTACCGCGGAGGGCGGCAAGCAGTACACCGTGCGCTTGCAGGATCTCATCAAGCGCGGCGACGTGACGGCCAACGCGGACGTCAAGCCGGGCGACGTGCTGATCATTCCGCAAAGCTGGTTTTGAAGAAGGCTGGCCGAGTATCAAGGATGGTCGCGAGTGCGCGAAGCTGTACGAGCGACGACAAAGCAACCGACGTCCTATGGGTGATGCACCCGCGAAAGCGCCGGTCGAGAAGTCTTCATCGAAGCCCGCTTGTCGGGTGAGTGAAGTTGAAGTAAGTGCCGTAAGCAACGAAACAAGAGGTGTGGATTCATGGACGATTTGCTGCAACAACTCATGACATACCTGCGCGGCATGTGGCGCCGCCGCTGGCCCGGCCTTGCCGTGGCCTGGATCGTCGGCATCGTCGGCGCGTTCACGCTGTTCGAGATGCCGGACAAATATGAAGCGAGCGCGCGCGTATACGTCGACACCCAGTCGGTGTTGAAGCCGCTGATGTCGGGGCTCGCCGTACAGCCCAACGTCGATCAGCAGATCTCGATTCTGAGCCGCACGCTGATCAGCCGTCCCAACGTCGAGAAACTGATCCGCATGGCCGACCTGGATCACAACGTCCAGACCAATCGCGAGAAGGAGCGCCTGATCGACGATCTGATGAAGACGCTGCAACTCAAGGGCAGCGATCGACAGAATCTGTACACCATCACTTATCGCGACACCAATCCCGCCGAAGCGAAGCGTGTCGTGCAGGCGCTGCTTTCGTTGTTTGTCGAATCGGGTATCGGCGACAAGCGCAAAGGCACGGATACCGCGCGGCGTTTCATCGACGATCAGATTCAGACCTACGAGGCCAAACTCAAGGAAGCGGAAAACCGCGTCAAGGAATTCAAGCTCGCGCACATGGGCATGACCGGCGGTGACGGCAACGACTACTTCTCCCAGATGCAGCGCCTCAACGAAGAACACAACCGCGTCCTGCTCGAACTGCGCGCAGCCGAACAGGCGCGCGACTCGTACAAGAACGAGTTGGGCGGCGAGGAAGCGGTCTATATGCCGGACGGCACGGCGCTCGCGCCGACGGGCCCCGCATCTGAAATCGATCTGCGGATCGAAGCGCTGCGGCGCAACATGGACGAACTGCTGCGTCGTTATACCGATGCTCATCCGGATGTAGTCGGCACACGCCGTGTGATCGCTTCACTGGAGGAAGAGAAGAAAACCAAGGCGTCGGTGCAGAAGGTCGACGGCACGCCGGGCGCGCGGCCGCTCAATACCAATCCCGTGTTCCAGCAGCTGAAGGTGGCGCTGGCCGAGTCCGAGGCCAACGTCGCCGCGCTGCAAGCGCGCGCCGATGAACTGCAAGTGCGCGTGGAGAAGATGAGAACGGCGGCGCAGCGGCTTCCCGAAGTCGAAGCGCAATACGCCGCGCTCAACCGTGATTACGACGTGCAGAAGCGGAATTACCAGACGCTCGTCCAGCGTCGCGAGTCCGCGACCATGTCGGGCGAAATGGATGCGGCCGCCGGCGTTGCCGATTTCCGCATCATCGATCCGCCCTCGGTCTCGGCGACGCCGGTCGCCCCCAACCGCCTGCTGATGCTGCCCGCCGTGCTGTTCGTCGCGCTAGGCGCCGGGCTGTTCTTCTCCTTCATCATCAGCCAGGCGCTGCCGACTTTCCACGATGCCCGCACGCTGCGTGAAATCGCCGCGCGCCCTGTGCTCGGCACGGTTTCCCTGTTGACGAATGCAACCATGAACCGCCAGCGACGGCGCAATGTCGCGCTCTTCGCCGGAGGACTGGCCGGATTGTTTGCGGTGTACGGAGCGGCGCTGATGCTGCTCACCATCGGTGGTCCGCGTATCTGAGAGGTGTGGCATGAGTCTGATTGAGAAAGCAGCCAAGCGGCTTGAAGAACTGAAGCGGACAGGTGTCGCGGTGCCGGACGATCTGACCGCCGAGCGCGTCGAGCACGAAGATATTGCGCATTACGACAGCGGCGGCGAGCCGGAGTACACGCCTTTGCTGGCTACGCCGGTCGAGGAAGCGGATGGCCCGGTGCAATACAGTCGACAGGTCGACTTCGATCTGTCGCGCCTTGCCGCCATGGGCATGGTGACGCCGGAGGCGCCGCATTCGCCCATCGCCAATGAATTTCGCGTGGTCAAGCGGCCGCTGCTTGCCAATGCACAAGGCAAGTCGGCGGTGCCGGTGAAGAACGGCAATCTGATGATGGTGACGAGCGCGCTGCCGGGCGAAGGCAAGAGCTTCAGCGCCCTGAATCTCGCCATGAGCATTGCGATGGAACTGGACAGCACGGTGTTGCTGGTCGATGCCGATGTGGCCAATCCGAATCTGTTGAAAGTGCTCGGCCTGCCGCCGGCGCGCGGATTGATGGATGTGCTCACCAGCGATGAAGTAACCCTGAGCGATGTCATTCTTCGCACGAGCGTCGAGAAGCTTTCGATCCTGCCGGCCGGTACCCATCATCAACGCGCGACTGAAGTTCTGGCAAGCGATGTGATGGCGCAACTGGTCGCGGAAATGGCGGCACGCTATCCCGATCGCGTCATCATCTTCGACTCGCCGCCGCTGCTGCCAACCACCGAGTCGCGCGTGCTCGCCACGCATATGGGTCAGGTGGTCGTGGTGGTCGAGGCGGATACCACCACGCACAGCAATCTGAAACAGGCGCTGGGACATCTGGAAGATTGCCCGGTCGTCATGACGATGTTGAACAAAGCCGTTCGATCCGAGGTTGCGCAGTACTACGGCTATTACGGTTACTCGCGTGCAACGCAAGCTTGAGGAAGCGCCGACGAGTAGTCGAAGCTTCATCGCTCCGGAAACGCCGCCATGGACGTCGCTGTCACGTCCGGCGGGTTCCTGAGCGCGCATGCGCCTATCAATATCAATAACGCTCAGGGATCTTGTGGGACAACAATTCGCCCGACGGAGAAGGGGCGCGGCCGGCGCTCGGCTTAAGCGTGCAATCGCAGCGCTCGCGGTCGCTTCGGTGTTTATCGATTCGCCTGCGCACGCGGCGAAATGGACGCTGGAGCCGTCCATTCGCGTGCAGGAAACGTTCACCAACAACGTGGGGCTGGATGAATCCGGCGACGAAGAATGGGATTTCATTACCGAAGTGGAACCGGGCATCTTCATCCGTGGCGAAGGCGACCGGCTCAATATGTCGCTCGACTATCGGGCGCTCGGGTTGTTGTACCTGGATGACATGGATCGCAACCGCGTTAGTCATCGCTTGAATGGCAAGGGCACCTATGAAGCGGTAGAGGACCTCTTTTATGTGGATGCCGGCGCCACCGCCACCGAGCAGTTCGAGTCCCCCTTCGGTGCGGTACCGATCGATTCCACCAGCGACACCGATAACCGTTACACCGCGTACTCGTATTATGTCGCGCCGTATTTGCGCGGCAGGCTCTTCGGCGACTCCACCTATCTGCTGCGTCACAGCAGCATCTGGACCAACTCGGGTCAGAGTTCGGTGCTGGACGACGCGTACACCAAGCAGTGGACCGGCCGCTTCAACACGCCGATCCGCACCTTCGGACTCGGTCTCACCTATGATCGCAGCGAAACCGAGTACGACAAAGGCATACAGGAACTGTCCACCGAAATCGCCAGGGCCATCGGCTATTGGCGGATCGATCCGCAGTTCATCCTGAATGCGCGGGCGGGTTACGAGAAAGTGGACTCGGTGTTCAGCGACCGCTCGGAAGATATCTACGGCGCGGGCTTCCAGTGGTTCCCCTCGCCGCGCACTTCGATCGAAGCATTCGCCGAAGAGCGCGTGTTTGGCACCGGCTATTCCTTCAATTTCGCGCACCGGCGTCCGCTCGCCACTTTCCGCATGCGGGCGTCAAAGGATCTGACGACCTATAACCAGAACCTGTTCACGTTGCAAGAAAACGCGGTGCCGATCGATCTGTACATGAACGTCCCGCAATTCGTATCGCAGTGGCCGGATCCGCTCGTAAGAGAGGCCGCGATCCAGGGGTTGATCCAGGACGGCCAGCTACCCGAGACGCTGCTTGTGGGCGTGCCGTTCTACAGCCAGCAGATTCAGATCGTCGAGCGCCAGGATGCGTCGATCGCGCTGACCGGCGCCCGCAACACGGTGGTGTTCTCCGTGTATCGAAGCGAGAACGAAAACTTTTCCGGCGACGACGACGAGGCGGTGCAGCTCGACGCGCTGTTCGGTCGTCACATCGAGCAGCGCGGAGCGCAGGTGAGCTGGACGCACAAGCTCACCGGCCGCACGCGCACCAACCTCAGTCTTTATCGCACCCATGTGGAGGAAAAGGAGCCGTTCAGCCGGGAATCCACCGCGCACACGCTGCGCGGGAGCATCAACACCGCGCTCGGCCCCAAGACCAATGCCTACGTCGGCGCACGCTACGTGATTTTCGATGGCGACGAAGGCTCGTTTCACGACTATCGCGAGGCGGCTGTGTTCGCCGGATTCACACACAGGTTCTAGGTGATTAGCGGAACAGGACACTTCTAATGTACGAATCGTTTTACGGCCTCAGCGGCAAACCGTTCCAGCTCAACCCCGACCCGGCGTTCTATTACGCCAGCCGCGGTCACAAGCGCGCGTTCGCCTACCTGCAATACGGTCTGTTTCAGGGCGAGGGCTTCATTGTCATCACCGGCGAAGTGGGCGCCGGCAAGACCACGCTGCTGCGCGGTCTGCTCGAACAACTCGACAGCAACAAAGTCGTCGCGGCGCAATTGGTCAGTACGCACCTGGACGCGGACGACATGCTCAAGGCGGTCGCCGCATCGTTCGGTCTGCCGATCAAATCGGCGGAGAAAGCGCAACTGCTGGTGCAACTCGAAAGTTATTTCGTCATGCTCGCCACCAAGCGCAAGCGCGCGCTGCTGATCGTGGATGAAGCACAGAATCTCACGCCGCGCGCGGTCGAAGAGTTGCGCATGCTGTCGAATTTCCAGCTCGACAATCACGCGCTGCTGCAGAGTTTTCTCATCGGTCAGCCGGAATTGCGCGAAACCATGCGCAGCCCGCACATGCAGCAACTGCGACAGCGTGTGCTCGCGTCCTATCACCTCGGGCCGCTCGATCAGGACGAAGGGCGGGCGTATATCGAACACCGCCTGCGGCGTGTCGGCTGGCAAGGCGATCCGGCTTTCGACACCGAGGCCTTCGAGGAAATACATCGCGCCACCAAAGGCATTCCGCGCCGCATCAATACGCTGTGCAACCGCCTGATGATGTCGGGCTACCTCGGCGAAACGCATCGTTTCGAGGCGGGCGACGTGCTCACCGTGGCCGAGGAAATCAAGGACGAACTCGGCGTCGAACTGGCGCCGGCCAGCGATGGGCAGTCCACGCGCGCCTATCCGGCATCGATCGCCCCCGCACCCGAGTCGATGCACAACGGCTTCCCGCGCGTGCCGCAGGCGAGCGAGTTCAATGGCGGCCGGCTTGCGGTCGATGCGGCGCACGCCGATCGCGCGCAGCAACTGTTGAGCGGCAGCGTGCTTTCCGGTCTGGAAGGGCGCATCACCAATCTGGAGCAGACGCTGCACGCCACGCTGTCGCTGCTGCAGCAACTTGCGCAGGTGCGCGCCGAATCGGCGGAGACCACCGCAGAAAATCAGAGGCATTGAGATGGGCGATTTCGGACGCGGCCCCGGTCCGATCGTGTGCGTAGTTGGCGCCAGGCCGAATTACATGAAGATGGCGCCGATTCTGCGCGCCATCGCCGCCGAGCCGACCCTGCCGCGCGCGTTGCTGGTGCATACCGGGCAGCATTACGACGTGGCGATGAACGGACAACTGTTCAACGATCTGCGTTTGCCGCACCCCGATCTCAATCTCGAAGTCGGTTCGGCGACGCATGCCGTACAAACGGCCGAGGTCATGCGTCGCTTCGAACCCGTGCTCGACGATTTGAAGCCCTGCTGCGTGGTGGTCGTGGGCGATGTCAATTCCACGCTGGCTTGCGCGCTGGTGGCATCGAAGAAAAACGTGCCGATCGCGCATGTCGAAGCGGGATTGCGCAGTTACGACCGTCGCATGCCGGAGGAGATCAATCGCGTCCTCACCGATCAGATCGCCGATCTGCTCTATACGAGCGAGCGCGATGCGCACGCCAACCTCGCCGCGGAAGGCATCGACGGGCAGCGCATCCACTTCGTCGGCAACGTCATGATCGACTCGCTCATGACGCATCGCGCCGGCGCGGTGCCGGCGAGTCAGACGCTCGCGCGTGCGGGCGCCTCGCTGGCCGTGCTCGATCATCCCGCCGGCTATGGCGTGGTGACGCTGCATCGCCCGTCCAACGTCGATCAACCCGAAGCGCTGCGCGACACGCTCGATATCCTGCGCGAGGTGAGCGAACGATTGCCGCTGATATGCGCCCTGCATCCGCGCACGCGCCGCAACATCGAGCGCTTCGGCTTGAGCGAGCTGATCGCAGGGCCGACCTTCGCGGTGCTGCCGCCGCAGGGCTATCTCGAAATGCTCGGCTTGCAATCGTGCGCAACCATGGTGCTGACCGATTCGGGCGGCATGCAGGAAGAAACCACGGCCTTGTCGGTGCCGTGTCTGACGTTGCGCGAAAACACCGAGCGGCCGATCACGGTCGAGCAGGGCACCAACATCGTGGTCGGACGCGATCGCCGGCTCGTGCTCGACAGCGTCGCGGCGATTCTGCGCGATGGCGGCAAGCGCGGGCGCGTACCGGAACTGTGGGACGGCCATGCGGCCGAGCGGATTGCCGCGCATCTTGCACGGTGGCTGCATAGACAGCCGGTATACGCGGGGGCATGAAGCCATGCTACCCGTCCGTGCGGAAGATTTCGTCAATGCACTCACCATCGACGTCGAAGACTATTTTCAGGTCTCCGCGATGGCGCCCTACATCCCGCGCAGCGAGTGGGGACAGGTGCAGTGCCGTGTCGAGCGCAACGTCGAACGGATTCTGGAACTGCTGTGCGAGAACGGCGCGCGCGCGACCTTCTTCACGCTGGGCTGGGTGGCGGAGCGTTATCCCAGCCTGATCCGCGCCATTGTCGAAGAAGGGCACGAGCTCGCCAGCCACGGCTACGGCCATCATCGCGTGAGCGATCAATCGCCCGAAGCATTCCGCGCCGATATCCAGCTCGCCAAGATCGTGTTGGAAGACGCCGCCGGTGTGGAAGTGAAAGGCTATCGAGCACCGAGCTTCTCCATCGGCGAAAGCAATCTATGGGCGTTCGACTGCATCGCCGAAGCGGGTTATCGCTACAGCTCGAGCGTCTATCCGATTCGCCACGATCACTACGGCATGCCCGATGCGCCGCGCTTTCCTTACGAAGCGCGCGTCGGCCTGCTCGAAGTGCCGATCACCACGGTGCGAATGTTCAACGCCAATTTTCCCGGCGGCGGCGGCGGTTATTTCCGTCTCATGCCTTACGGCGTTTCGCGTTGGCTGATCAATCGCGTCAATCACCAGGACAGACGTTCGGCCATTTTTTATTTTCATCCTTGGGAAATCGATCCGGAACAGCCGCGCGTCAAAGGCATCGGCGCCAAAACGCGGTTCCGTCATTACGTCAATCTGCACCATACCGAGCGGCGCCTGCGCCGTCTATTGCGCGATTTCAACTGGGATCGTGTCGACAAGGTGTTTCTGGGAGCGTACGCATGAAGCCGGCCGACGCGCGTGTGTCCACCGAAGCGGCCATGCGCGTGCGCGCCTATACGCCCGACGATGCGGAGCGCTGGGAAGCGTTCGTCGAATGCTGCCCGGACGCGACCTTCTTTCATCGCATCGGTTGGAAGACCGTGCTGGACGAAGTGTTTCGCCATCGCACGCATTACCTGATTGCCGAGCGCGACGGCGGCATCGTCGGCGTGTTGCCGCTGGCCGAGGTGAAGACCTTGCTGTTCGGTCACGCCTTCACGTCTCTGCCCTTCGGCGTGTACGGCGGCGTGGCGGCGACGGAGGCCGGCGCAATCTCTGCGCTGCATCGAGCCGCGCAGGACCTCGCTGAACGCAGCGGGGTATCCCATCTCGAATTGCGCAATCGCGCGCCGCGGGAGGAGACCTGGCCGCGGCAGGAGCTATACGTCACCTTTCGCAAGGACATCCTGCCCGACGTGGAAGCCAACATGCTCGCCATACCGCGCAAGCAGCGCGCAATGGTGCGCAAGGGCATCCGGCACGGTCTGACGGGTCGCATCGATGCGTCGATCGATCGTTTCTTTCGCCTGTATGCGGACAACGTCAGGCGGCATGGCACGCCGGCATTGTCGCGCAGGTATTTCGAAACGCTGCAGCGCGTGTTCGGCGACGATTGCGAAGTGCTGACCGTCACGGACGCGCGGGGCGTGCCGCTATCGAGTGTGCTGTCGTTCTATTTTCGCGACGAAGTGCTGCCCTATTACGCCGGCGACGACGTGCGTGCGCGCGCTGTGGCCGCGAACGACTTCAAGTACTGGGAACTGATGCGCCGCGCGTGTGAGCGCGGTTGCAAGGTGTTCGATTACGGCCGCAGCAAGCGCGACAGCGGCTCGTTCGATTTCAAGAAGAACTGGGGCTTCGAGCCGACGCCGTTGTTCTACGAATATCGCCTCTATCGGTGCGAAGAGGTGCCGCAGCACAACCCGAACAATCCGAAATATCGCGCGCTGATCGCGTTATGGCGACGATTGCCGACGCCGGTCGCCAACGCACTCGGCCCTTATCTGGTGCGCGGGCTTGGATGAGCGACATGATCGGCATCGCTAATGATCGAGGAGCACGCCGTGCATGCTGAACGGCAGATCGAAGCGCAACTGGCGCTCGCGCTGCGACCCAGGCGAGCCGGCCTGATCTTGATCGTCGCGCTGTCGCTCATCGCCATCTTCGCCTGGCACTGGGAAACCTTCTATTCCATGGCGACGACATGGTGGCGTACGGAGACTTTCGCCCACGGTCTGCTCGTTTTGCCGATATTCGGCTATCTGGTGTGGCGCGATCGCGATCGCCTCGGTGCGGTCACGGTGCGCCCTCACGCACCTGCGCTGATCGGTCTGGCGCTTGCCGGTTTCGTCTGGATGCTCGGCGATCTTTCCGCGACCATCGGTGTGTCGCAGTTCGCCATGGTGGCGATGGTGCCGCTCGCGGTGTGCGCGCTGCTCGGCGTCGCGGCGGTTCGCGCACTCGCCTTTCCGCTCGCTTTCCTTTTCTTCGCGGTGCCCTTCGGCGGTTTCATGTTGCCCTGGCTGATGCAGATGACGGCCGACTTCACCGTTGCCGCCGTGCGGTTGAGCGGCGTGCCGGTGTACCGTGAAGGGATGATGTTCTTTCTTCCCACCGGCGCATGGTCGGTGGTCGAAGCGTGCAGCGGCCTGCGCTATCTCATCGCGTCGATCATGGTCGGCGCCCTGTACGCCTATTTGACCTATCGCTCGCCACGGCGGCGATTGCTGTTCGTCGGCGTGTCCATTGTCGTGCCGCTGATCGCCAACTGGTTGCGCGCTTATCTGATCGTGATGCTCGGCCATCTCAGCGACAACCGGCTCGCAACCGGTGTGGATCACCTGATTTACGGCTGGGTCTTCTTCGGGCTCGTGATGCTGATCATGTTCTGGATCGGCGCGAAGTGGCGCGAAGATCTGGACGACACGCAGCCGGTACGCAAACCGGTGCTCGAGGTGGAAACGGAAAAATACGGCGTGTCGCGCTCCGGCATAGCAGTGATCATCCTGGCGACAGCGCTGATCGGATTGTGGAAGCCGGCGGCTTACGCGCTCAACGAACCGACCGGACAGAGCAGTGTTGCGCTGCAACCGATCACATCGACCGCTGACTGGACCGCGACGGCGCGGCCGTCGATCGAATGGGTGCCGGCATTCGATGAGCCGAGCGCGTCTTTGCATCAGGCATTTCGCAACGGCGATGCCGAGGTCGCATTGCTCGTTGCGTACTACCGGGAGCAAACCCAACAGTCCGAGGCGGTGAGTGGCGAGGGCGACCTGGTCGAAAGCGCGGATCGGCAATGGCGGTTGATCAGTACGCGGCGCATTCCGCTTGCGATCGGCGCTGACCGCGTGAGCGCCGTGCGCACGGAATTCGTTCATCCGCGCGAGCGCGTGGTGGCCTGGCGCTGGTATTGGGTCGGCGGGCACATGACCGCCAACGCCTACACCGCCAAGGCCTACCTCGCCTGGGCCAAGCTGACGCAACAGGGCGATGACTCGGCCGCCATCGTGCTCTATACGCGCAAGCGCGATACGACCGATCCCGCCGACCCGCGCCTGGCGGATTTGCTTGCCGAGATGTCACCGCAGCTTGTCGCCACTTTGCAGCGCGCGCACGCGCAGACGCCATGAATCCGACCACGCCGTTCTTCTCCGATACGCGGCCGCTGGTCGTGCATGTGCTGCATCGCTTCGCCGTTGGCGGGCTGGAAAACGGCGTGGTCAATCTGATCAACCGCATGCCGCGGAGCACATTCCGCCACGCCATCGTCGCGATGACCGAGATTACAGAATTCAAGGATCGCATCGATCACGACGATGTGCAGTACATCGCGTTGAACAAGCCGTCCGGTCACGCGATTCGCCTGTATCCGGCGCTGATTCGTCTGTTTCGCAAACTGCGGCCGGCGGTGGTGCACACGCGCAATCTGTCGGCGCTCGAAGCATCGGTGCCCGCCGCGCTGGCCGGTGTGCCGGTGCGTATCCATAGTGAGCACGGCCGGGATGTCGCGGATCTCGATGGTTCGAGCGCCAAGTATCGCTGGATGCGGCGTGCCTTCAGTCCTTTTGTGCATCGCTACGTTGCGCTGTCGTGCGATCTCGAACGCTACCTCGTCGATCGTGTCGGTATTGCCCCTTATCGCGTGGCGCAAATCTACAACGGCGTCGATACGGTGCATTTCCGGCCGGCGCCACAGGGGCGCGCGCCGATCGACGGCTCGCCGTTCAACGATCCCGCGCTATGGGTCGTCGGCACGGTGGGGCGCATGCATGCGGTGAAAGATCAACTCACGCTGGTGCGGGCGTTTCTGCATGCGCTCGAAACCGTGCCCGATGCGAAGGCGCGGATGCGCCTCATGCTTGTCGGCGATGGACCGCTGCGCGCCGAGGCCGAGCAGATGCTGCGTGCAAGCGGTGCGACCGATTACGCCTGGCTCACCGGGGAACGCCGCGATGTGCCCGAACTGATGCGCGCCATGGATTGCTTTGTGTTGCCCTCGCTGGCCGAGGGGATTTCCAACACCATCCTCGAAGCCATGGCGTGCGGACTGCCGGTCATCGCCACGCGCGTCGGCGGCAATCCGGAACTGGTGCTCGATCAGCTGACGGGCACACTAATTTCATCCGGCGATGCTGTTGCGTTGATGACCGCGATGAACGGCTATTACGCACTGCCTGAACTCGCGCGCGATCACGGTCGTGCTGGACGCGCGCGCGTGGAACGCAAATTCAGTCTCGATTACATGGCGCATCGCTACGAAGCGCTCTACACGAGCCTGTTCGGCGCGAGCGCAATGAGTCGCGCCGGACTCAAAACCACCTGAGGAACTGAACCCGATCATGTGCGGCCTCGTCGGCATTTTCGATACACGCGGAAAGCGCGACATTGCGCGTTCCGTGCTGCATCGCATGAACGAATCGCAACTGCATCGCGGTCCGGATCAAGGCGGGCTGCATGTCGAGCCGGGACTCGGGTTGGGTCATCGACGCTTGTCGATCATCGATCTGTCCTCGGGACGGCAACCGATATTCAATGAGGACCACACCGTGGCGGTGGTCTACAACGGCGAGATTTACAACTACCTGCCGCTGATTGCCGAACTGAGCGCGCTCGGGCACGTCTTCCGTACGCGCAGCGACAGCGAAGTGATCGTGCATGCATGGGAAGCATGGGGCGAACGATGCGTCGAACGTTTTCGCGGCATGTTCGCTTTCGCCGTCTGGGATCGCAATCGCGAAACGCTCTTCCTTGCGCGCGACCGCCTGGGTGTCAAGCCGTTGCACTATGCGGTGTTGCCGGACGGCATGGCGCTGTTCGGATCCGAACTCAAATCGCTGCTCGCGCACGGTTCGCTCAAGCGCGACATCGATCCATGCGCGGTGGAAGAATATTTCGCGCTCGGCTACGTGGCCGAGCCGCGCACGATTTTCAAGGGCGTCTGCAAACTACCGCCGGCGCATACGCTTTGTATCCGGCGCGGACAACCGATCCCGGCGCCGCGCGAATACTGGGACGTGCGCTTCACGCTCGACAATCGCATCGGCGATGCGGACGCATTCGCGGAACTCGAAGCCCGGCTGAAGGAATCGGTACAACTGCGGCTGATGTCCGAAGTACCGCTCGGCGCCTTCCTGTCCGGCGGGGTGGATTCGAGCGCGGTTGTTGCAATGATGGCCGGCGTATCGAATGAGCCGGTCAATACCTGTTCCATTGCCTTCGACGACCCGGTGTACGACGAGAGCAAATACGCCCGGCAGGTGGCGGAACGCTATTGCACCCGCCATTACGTCGAGCAGGTTGGCAGCGATGATTTCGATCTGATCGATACGCTGGCCGGACTGTACGACGAACCGTATGCCGACAGCTCGGCCATTCCGACCTATCGCGTCTGTCAGCTTGCGCGCAAGCGCGTGACGGTTGCGTTGTCCGGCGACGGCGGCGATGAAAATTTCGCCGGTTATCGGCGCTACCGCCTGCATCTGTCCGAGGAGCGCATGCGCGGGGCCTTGCCGCTGGCGTTGCGCAAATCGGTATTCGGACTGCTCGGGCGCATGTATCCGAAAGCGGACTGGGCGCCGCGCGTGCTACGCGCCAAAGCCACGTTCGAAGCCCTGTCGCGCGATGCGGTCGAAGCCTATCTCGCCGGCGTCTCGATCGTGCGCGACAACGCGCGTCGCGAACTGTTCAGCGGCGCCTTTCGCGCGCAACTGGGCGGCTACTCCGCGGCGGAAGTGTTTCATCGTCATGCCGCGCGCGCCGACGTTGACGATCCGCTCGCGCTGGTGCAATACCTCGATCTCAAGACCTATCTGGTCGGCGACATCAATACCAAGGTCGATCGCGCGAGCATGGCGCATTCGCTCGAGGTGCGCGAACCGCTCATGGATCACCCGCTGGTGGAATGGCTGGCGACCCTGCCGTCCGCGCTCAAGGTGCGCGGGCACGAAGGCAAATACCTGCTCAAGAAGGCGATGGCGCCGCACCTGCCGGACGAGATCCTGTATCGGCGCAAGCGCGGGTTCGCCGTCCCGCTGGCGCGCTGGTTCCGCGGTCCGTTGCGCGAGCGCGTGCGCGAATCGGTGCTCGGACCGCGCCTGCTCGATACCGGCATCTTCAATCCGCTGCAGTTGCAGCGTCTGATCGACCAGCATCAATCCGGTATTCGCGACCACAGCGCCGCGCTGTGGTCGCTGCTGATGTTCGAAGCCTTCGTGCGTCAAACCGATGTCGCGATTCACGACCAACCGCTGCGCTACGCAAGCTGAGGACAAGAAAAAACATGCGCGACTTCTACACCAGACTGTGTGCGAATGTGATTTTCCCGCTGCACGAGCGTGCCAAGGGCCATCGCAGCGTGGCGATGCTGCATGAACTGATGCAGTCTCAATGGCACGATGCGGATCGGCTGGCGCAATTGCGCATCGAGCGGCTGCGCCATCTGCTTGTCTTCGCCGGCGCAAACGTGCCGTACTACCGCGACACTTTCGCGCGCCTCGATTTCGATCCGTCGCGCGTGACGTCGCTCGACGAGCTTGCGCGCCTGCCCTTGCTGACCAAGGATGTGATGCGCGACGAAGGCGACCGCATGGGCACGGCCGCGGCAGCGGATCTGCCGTGGCGGTACACCACCGGCTCGACCGGCGACCCGCTGCGTTTCAAGACCGGCATCGGACGCAAAAGCGCGGATGTCGCGGCGAAATGGCGCGCAACGCGCTGGTGGGATGTCGACATCGGTGATCGCGAGCTGGTGTGCTGGAGTTCGCCGATCGAGATCAAGGCGCAGGACCGTGTGCGCGATGTGCGCGACGCGCTGCTGCGCAGCATGACGCTGTCCACCATGGCGCTGACGCCGGAGCGACTGGACGAGATCGTCGCACGCATCCGCGCCGTGCGCCCCAGAATGCTGTTCGGCTATACCTCGTCGCTGACGCTCATCGCGCAGCATGCCTTGGTGCGCGGTGTCGATCTCACGCGACAGGGCATCAAGGTGGTATTCGTCACTGCCGAGCGGCTCGATCCATATCAGCGCGACGCGATCACGCGCGGCTTTGGTTGCCCGGTGGCCAACGGCTACGGCGGCCGCGATGCCGGGTTCATCGCCCATGAATGCCCGCATGGCGGAATGCATATCACCGCCGAGGACATCATCGTCGAAATCGTCGACGAACAGGGGCGCGTTCTGCCGCCGGGCGAGGCCGGCCAGGTGCTGGTGACGCATCTGCACTCGCACGATTTTCCCTTCGTGCGCTACAGCAACGGCGACATTGCGGTGCTGGACGATGCGCCGTGTGTGTGCGGACGCGGTTTGCCGCTCATCCGCGAGGTGCAGGGCCGTAGTGCGGAGCTGGTCTACGCGCTGAACGGCGCGCGCGTGCATTCCACTTCGTTTTCCGCCGGCCTGCGCCAACTCCCCGGCATGTTGGCGTTCAAGGTGATCCAGGAGACGCTCCAGCGCATCCGTCTGCAACTCGCGGTGACGCCGCAATTCGATGCGCCGCGGGCGTTGCCGGACATCGAGCGCCGCTTCCGTCATTTCCTCGGCCCGGTCGACATCGAAGTGGAATTCGTCGAACGGATCGAACCGGAGCCGAGCGGCAAATACGCCTACGTGGTGACGCGCGTGCAAACCCCGCCCCCGCAGCCGGTTGCGCGTCCGGCCGATGCGATCGCGAGCGAGGCCTGACGATGCGCATCCTGCACATACTCGACCACTCGCTGCCGCTGCACAGCGGGTATGCGTTTCGTACCATCTCACTGCTGCGCGAACAGCGGGCGTGCGGCTGGGAAACGATCCAACTCACCACGCCGCGTCATGGCGTGCCCAGCACGGCGGTGGAAGACGTCGACGGCTGGGAGTTTCATCGCACCAACAGCTTGTCGAGGCGCTGGCACAAGCTGCCGGGTGCGTTGTACGTCGGCGAAATGTACGCCACGGCCAGGCGCATCGACGAACTGGTGCGGCGTTACAAACCCGACGTACTGCATGCGCATTCGCCCGTGTTGAACGTGCTGCCGGCGATTCGCGTCGGACACAGACACGGCATCCCGGTGGTGTACGAACTGCGCGCGCTGTGGGAGGACGCCGCGGTCGACCACGGCACGACCACACAGGGGAGCGTGCGCTATCGCATATCGCGCGCGCTCGAAAGCTATGCGCTGCGCCATGTCGATCACGTCACGACGATTTGCGAAGGGTTGCGTCGCGACATCACGCTGCGCGGTATAGACCCGGCGCGCGTCACCGTGATTCCCAACGCGGTCGATCCGCGCGCCTTTCAACTCGGCGGCGCGCCGGATCTGACCCTGCGCAAACGTCTCGGACTCGACGGCGCAACGGTGCTCGGTTTCGCCGGCTCGTTCTACTCCTACGAAGGCCTTGATCTGCTGATCGACGCCGTTTCGCAACTCGCAGCACGCCGTCCCGATATCCGCGTGCTGCTGGTCGGCGGCGGTCCGCAGGAAGCGGCGTTGCGCAAGCAGGCGCGCGAACTGGGCATCGAAAGCCGCATCATTTTCACCGGTCGCGTGCCGCATGTTGAAGTGCAGCATTACTACGATCTCGCCGATGTGCTGGTCTATCCGCGCCGCGCGATGCGGCTGACCGAAATCGTCACGCCGCTCAAGCCGCTCGAAGCGATGGCGCAGGGACGCATGCTGATCGCCTCCGATGTCGGCGGGCATCGCGAACTGATTCGCGACGGCGAAACGGGTTTCATGTTTCGCGCCGGCGATGTCTACGCGCTTGCCGCGACGATCGAAGCCGTTCTGGCCCAGCGCGCGAACTGGGAAGGCGTGCGGGCGAAGGCGCGCCGCTATGTGGAAACGGAGCGCACCTGGGCGAGCAGCGCGGCGCGCTATGTTCATGTTTACCGTCAGCTGCCGTCGCGCGGACGCGCGCCGCTGGCGGTGTAGCGGAGCGGATACCGGTCATGTGCGGCATCTACGGCATCTATCAGCTCGACGACAACGCGGCGCCGCGCGAACTGCTCGCGCGCATGGGTGCGGCCACGTTGCATCGTGGGCCGGACGATGAAGGCATGCACGCCGACGGACGTTGCGCCATCGGCATGCGGCGTCTGTCGATCATCGATCTGACCGGCGGCCATCAGCCGCTATCGAGCTCGGACGAGCGCATCTGGCTGGTATGCAACGGCGAGATCTACAACTATCGCGCGCTGCGTCAGTCGCTCGAGCCCAAAGGCTATCGCTTCAAGACGCAAACCGATTGCGAGGTGCTGATCGCGCTGTATCAGGAATACGGCGACGACTTCGTGTGCCATCTCAACGGCATGTTTGCCTTCGCGCTGTGGGACGGACGCCGCCAACGCATGCTCATCGGGCGCGATCGACTGGGCATCAAGCCGCTCTATCTTTGTCGCGAGGGAAGGCGCTTCGCTTTCGCCAGCGAGGCGAAAGCGCTGCTCGCGCTGCCCGATATGCGAATCGATATCGATGCCGCCGCGCTCGATTCTTACTTGCACCTCGGCTATGTGCCCGCGCCGCAATCGATGTTTCTCGGCATCGAGAAGCTTCCTCCGGCAACTTTGATGGTCATCGAAAACGGCCGTGTGACGGCACGGCGTTATTGGCAGATGCCGCAGCAGATGGATCGCAGTCTGGATGAACACGAATGGACGGACGCCGTGCGCGCGCAACTGGAAACGTCGGTGCGCATGCAGATGGTGAGCGACGTGCCGATCGGCGCGTTCCTGTCCGGCGGGGTCGATTCGAGCGGCGTGGTCGGCTTCATGGCGCGGCACAGCGAGCGGCCGATCAAGACTTATGCCATCGGCTTCGAAGGCGAGGGCGCGGAAAACTTCTACAACGAACTGCCCTATGCCCGCCGGGTTGCGCAGCGCTTCGGCACCGAGCATCACGAGATTCTCGTGCGCCCCGATGTGGTGAGTTTGCTGCCGCAACTGATGTGGCATATGGACGAGCCGATCGCCGACACCGCATTCATCACCACCTATCTGGTATCCGAATTCGCCCGCCGCGATGTGACGGTGATTCTGTCCGGCGTCGGCGGCGACGAACTGTTCGGCGGCTATCGACGCTATCTCGGTCACCGCTATCAGCGTTACTTCGATCGTCTGCCGGCGTGGGCGCGCCGTGCGGCGGTGTCCGCTGCCGGCCGGCTGCCCGCTGACCGGCACTCCCCGCTGCTCAATCTCAGCCGTTATGCCAAGGGCTTTCTGGCCGGCGCAGAACAGTCGTTCGAAAACCGCTATCGCTCCTACATCCAGGTGTTCTCGCCCGACATGGCGTACACGCTGCGACAGATCAACGGCGTGGAGCGCTGGGACGCGCTCGATGCGGCCTTTGGCCGCGCCTGTTCCGACGATCCGCTCAACCGCATGCTGGTGGTCGATACCGAAACGCAGCTGCCGGACGACCTGCTCATGCTGACCGACAAGATGTCGATGGCGACTTCACTCGAATGCCGGGTGCCGCTGCTCGATCATGAACTCGTCGAACTCGCCGCGCGCATGCCCGAAGGCGTGAAGATTCGAGGCGGCCGATTGAAGCATCTGCTCAAGCGTTCGCTCCACGACCTGTTGCCGCAGGACATCCTGCAACGTCGCAAGCGCGGCTTCGGCACGCCGATGGGTGCGTGGCTGAAAAAGGATCTCGCGCCGGTATTGCGCCACCTGTTGTCCGACGATGCGGTCAAGGCGCGCGGCATTTTTCGACCGGACACGGTGCGCGAACTCATGGTTGCGCATGACGCCAGCCGCATTGACGGCACTGACCGGCTGCTTGCCCTGCTGAACCTGGAAATCTGGTCACGCATCTATCTGGATCGTCGCAGTCCGAGCGACGTGGCCGATGAGCTCAAGGCGGCCGCATGAACATCCTCTACGTCTGCCATCGCTTTCCCTTTCCGCCCAAACGCGGCGGCAAGATCCGGCCGTTCAACATGATCAGGCATCTGAGCGAGACGCACGCCGTGACGGTCGCCTCGCTGGTGAGATCGGACGTCGAAGAGAAGGAAGGCGCCGGCATCGCCGCGCATTGCGCCGAGTTTCTAATGGGCCGCGTCGACAATAGCGTGCAGGCCGCGCGCATGGTGGCGCGCCTGCCGACATTGCGGCCTTCGTCGTTCGGATTCTTCTATTCGTCCCGACTGGCGGAAAAAATCCGCGCAACGCTGGCGCGCAAGCGCTACGACCTGATCTTCGTGCACTGCTCGTCGGTTGCGTCCTACGTCGCGCAGGTGCAGGGCATCCCGAAAATTCTCGATTTCGGCGACATGGATTCGCAAAAGTGGCTGGAGTACGCGCAGTACAAGCGCTTTCCGCTTTCGGCCGGCTACTGGCTGGAGGGCCACAAGCTGGTGCGCGAGGAAAAGCGGCTGGCGCGCAAGTTCGATCTGTGCACCGCCACCACGCGCGCGGAGTGGGAGACGCTCAACGGTTATGGCGTCGATGTGCCGACCGACTGGTTCCCCAACGGCGTGGACAGCAATTACTTCGCCCCGATCGACAGCGCCTACGACCGGGACACCATCAGCTTCATCGGGCGCATGGACTACTACCCGAATCAGGAATGCATGTTCGAGTTCTGCGCCGTCACTTTGCCGAAGTTGCGCGCGCGCCGCCCGAACATCAAGTTGATGATCATCGGCGCCGATCCGCCGCCGGCGGTGCGCCGTCTGGGTGAGTTGCCCGGCGTGACGGTGACCGGTTCGGTGCTCGACGTGCGCCCCTATGTACGCTGTTCCGCGCTGATGGTCGCGCCGCTCAATATCGCGCGCGGCACGCAGAACAAGATTCTCGAAGCGATGGCGATGGGCGTGCCGGTCGTCACCAGCCGCATCGCCGCCGGCGGCGTGGACGCGGTGGACGAAGAACACTTTCTCGTCGCCGACGACACTGACGCTTGCGTGCGCAAGATTCTGCGCGTGCTCGACGACCCCGGCGAACGCAGACGACTGGCGCGCGCCGGCCGTGCCCGCATGTTGTCGCATCACGCCTGGCCGAAATCAATGCAACGGCTGGATCGCATCATCGATCGCTGCGTGCGCGGCGGCACCGCGGACGCATTCACTCTGGAAAAGGAAACCGCGCAGTGAAAATCAGCATTTTCGGATTGGGATACGTCGGCGCCGTTTCGCTCGCTTGCCTTGCGCGCGACGGTCATCAAGTCATCGGTGTGGATATCGATCTAACCAAACTCGACCTGATCGCCGAGGGTAAAACGCCGGTGGTGGAAGAGGGCATGGTCGACCTGATGCGCGAAGGCGTCGCGACAGGGCGAGTTGCGGTGACGCAGGACGTGACGCAGGCGATCAAGGACAGCGAGATGTCGCTGATCTGCGTCGGCACGCCGTCGGCGCCGAACGGTAGTCAGGATCAGTCCGCGCTGTTGCGCATGGCCGCCGAACTGGGTGCGGCGATGCGCGAAAAAATCGGCATGCACGTGTTCGTTTTTCGCTCGACCGTGGTGCCGGGCACGGTGGAAGATGTGCTGCGGCCCATTCTCGAACGCGAGTCGGGCAAGACCGACGGCGTTGATTTCCATATCTGCTTTCAACCGGAATTCCTGCGCGAAGGCTCGTCGATCAGGGATTACGACCAGCCGCCTTTCACCATTGTCGGCGCCGATCATGCCGATGCGACGGCGGCGTTGCGCGCGCTGTTCGGCCATCTGCCGTGCGAGTTCATCAACACTTCGGTGCGCGCGGCCGAAACGGTCAAGTATTGCTGCAATAACTTCCACGCGTTGAAGATCACCTTCGCCAATGAGACCGCGCGATTGTGCGAGGCGCTCGACGTCGATCCCTTCGAGGTGATGGATCTGCTGTGTCGCGACACGCAATTGAATATATCCAGGGCGTATCTGCGACCCGGCTTCGCCTTCGGCGGTTCGTGTCTGCCCAAAGATCTGCGCGCGACCAACTACCTTTCGAAAATGCGCGATGTGGAGTTGCCGATGCTCGGCAATATCCTTGCGTCCAATCGCGCCCATCTCGATCATGCGATCGCCAAGATCGCGGCCACGGGGAAACGGCGCATCGGCCTGATCGGTCTGTCGTTCAAGACCGGCACCGATGACTTACGCGAAAGCCCGCTGGTGCTGCTGGCCAAGCATCTCATCGGCGAGGGCATGCAGTTGCTGGTGTACGACCCGGAAGTGCATCTGTCCCGCCTGCTCGGCGCCAACCGCCGCTTCATCGAAGAGCAGGTGCCGCATCTGGGTCTGCTCATGCGGCCCGATCTGGAAACGGTGGCGCGCGAATCCGATCTGCTGATCGTCGGTCTGAACGACGCGCAGACGTTGGAATCGCTCAAGCGCCACGCGCGCGACGAACACACCATTCTCGATCTGGTGCACCTGGCGGATCGTGCCGGCTTGCGCGGCCGTTATGTCGGGCTGTGCTGGCAGGCGCAGACCGGCGGAGACGATGATGCTCAAGAGCGACGCGCTGCCGCCTGAAGCCGCGCGCGTGCGGCGCATCGAAAGCGTGCGGTTGCGCAATGCGCTGCTGCTGCAACCGAGCACGTCCGCCGATTTTTTCTGGACGCCTGCGCACGTGCCGGCCGCGTTCGAGGTCGAACGGCGTGCGCCCCCGCCGCTGTTCGCGCAGGTCGTCGCAGGTCTCGATATCGAACGACTGGGCGATTGGGACAAGGCGCGCGCGCTGGCCTCGCATCTCACCGAGTGCGCGCAGGACAGGGGGGCGATTCAGTCGGACCTGGGCACCACGTATCGGCGCATTCGCGAGGGATACGGTCATTGCGCCGATTTCGCCAAGGTCTATCTCGCGCTCGCGCACGCGGCCGGTCTGTTCGTGCGCCAGTGGGCGTTCACGCATAACGGTTTCGGCGGCAATGGCCACGTCCTCACCGAAGTGTGGGATTCGCTGCGCGGAAAATGGCTGATGCTCGATGTGTACAACAACTTCTACGCCGTCGATGCGGTATCGAATCGTGCGCTGAGTGCGCTGGAATTTCGCGACAGCGTATTGGGCACGCGCGCGCCCGCGATGGTGCGACCGATCGGCGTGGGGCGCCCCGGTTTCATTCATCACGCCAAACTGATGGAGTATTACCGGCGCGGCGCAGGCGAGTGGTACCTGATCTGGGGCAACGCGGTTTACTCCGCCGAAAGCAATCCGATCGTGCGTGCAGCGATCCGCCTGCATCCGGCGGCGGGGCATGCGGCGGCGATGCTGTTTCGCGCATCGCCGGGCATTCGCGTGTATGTCACCGCCGGCAACCGCGCGGCGGTCGAAGCGCTGGTGAACCTCGGACGCAGTGTGCGCTTTGCCCTATGGTCGGCGGTCATGCTCGGCGCGGGCGCGGCAGCGATCGCGCTTGTTGCATCGAGGGCGCCATGAGTCTGCGCTGGGCCTTCGATGCGTTGTCGCCGGCCGGCAAGGGCGGCCGCTTGTCAGTGCTTATTTTCCATCGCGTACGGCCGCATAAGGATGAACTCTTTCCCAACGAGCCGGACGCGGAAGAGTTCGAAGCGCAACTCGGCTGGATACGGCGATGGTTCCGCGTGCTGCCGCTGGCCGATGCGTTGAGCAGTTTGCGGGCCGGCACATTGCCCGCGCGCGCCGCCGCCATCACCTTCGACGACGGTTACGCGGACAACTGCACGGTGGCGCTGCCGCTCCTGCGCTCGCTCGGCCTGCACGCCACGTTCTTCATCGCGGTTGGTTATCTCGATGGCGGGCGCATGTGGAACGACACGGTCATCGAGGCCGTGCGCGGTGCGAGCGGCCCCGAACTCGATCTGACCACGCTGCAACTCGGCAGCCACCCGATTGCCACGCCGGCGGAACGAACCGCGGCCATCCAGCGCGTCGTCAAACAACTGAAGTATTACGCGCTGGAGCAGCGCGGCGTGGTTGCGGACGCGCTGGCCGCACAATCGGGCGCGGCCTTACCCGATGACCTGATGATGAGTTCGGCGCAATTGCTCAAGCTCAAACAGGGCGGCATGGGCATCGGCGCGCACACCATCAGTCATCCGATCCTCGCCAACGTGACCAACGAGCGCGCTTGGCACGAGATCGACGAAGGCAGGCGTCGACTGGAAGCGATCGTGCGCGATCCGGTGACGCTGTTCGCCTATCCGAACGGCAAGCCGGAGCGCGACTACAACGCGACGCATGTGCGCATGGTGCGCGAGGCGGGCTTCGATGCCGCGTTGTCGACCGCCTGGGGTGCGGCGAGATTCGGTTGTGATCCATTCCAGATTCCCCGTTTCACGCCCTGGGATCGTGCGGCGTGGCCGTATGCCTTGCGTCTGATGCGCAACCTGAGGAGGCCGCACTATGCTGCCGCGTGAGCCTGAGAAGGATGTCGAGCGGGCGAACGCGTCACGCTCGCCACGGCGCGTCGGACTGATCGGACCGTTGCCGCCGCCGGCCGGCGGCATGGCGAATCAGACGCGACAGCTCGCCTGGTTGTTGCGTGAGGCGGGCATTGAAGTCGAACTGGTGCAGGTGAATGCGCCGTACCGGCCGTCGTGGATCGCACACGTGCGCGTGCTGCGCGCAGTCTTTCGTTTGCTGCCCTATCTACTGCGGCTGTGGCGCTGCGCCGGCAGCGTCGATCTCATGCACGTCATGGCCAACTCCGGCTGGGCCTGGCACCTTTACGCCGCACCGGCAGTGTGGCTCGCGCGCTTGCGCGGCACCCCGGTGGTGGTCAACTACCGAGGCGGTAGCGCCGATATTTTTTTGCAGGCGCAAGCGCGCTGGGTGCGACCGACTTTGCGCCGTGCCAACTTCGTGGCGGTGCCCTCCGGTTTCCTGCATGCGGTATTCGCGCGTTACGGCGTCGACACCGAGATCGTGCCGAATATCGTCGACCTGGCCCGTTTCTCTCCGACTGTGCGTTCGCGCAGCGCCGTACGGAGCGGCCCGCATCTGATCGTCACGCGCAATCTCGAACCGCTCTACGACGTCGAAACCGCGCTCGAAGCATTGGTGCTTATCCGCGCCGAAGCGCCGCACGCGCGCCTGAGCATTGCGGGCAGCGGGCCGTTACGCCACCAACTCGAAGCGCGTTGCCGCGAACTCGATATCGCGGACGCGGTGCGCTTCACCGGCCGGCTCGATCCCGAGGGCATGGCGGCGCTGTATCGCACGGCGGACGTGATGCTCAATCCTTCGCGCGTGGACAACATGCCGAATTCGGTGCTCGAAGCTTTTGCCAGCGGCGTACCGGTGGTCAGCACCAACGTGGGCGGTATTCCCTACTTCGTCGAGGACGGCAAGACCGCGCTGCTGGTCGCGCCGCGCGATCCGGCGGCAATGGCGCAAGCCGCATTGCGGCTGGTGCACGATCCTCTGCTCGCTGCCGCCTTGAGGGCCAACGCGTTATGGGCCACGTCCGCGTACAGCTGGCCGAACGTGCGCGCACGTCTGTTCGAAGTGTATGCGGCGGCGGTGCTGCAAGGCGCGCCGCAGCGTCGGCTTTAGCGAAACCGATATGCGCCATAAAAATTTGCAACGAGCGGTGCAGCGATTGCCTCTTTCCGGTGGTTCGGCCGGCGGCCGAAGCCAACGAACAACAGCGACTGCGACGAATCCTGGCGGTTGACGGGGACGAAGATCATGCCGATACGCGACATCACCCTTGTACTGTTTGTGCTCAGCGTGCTGCCTTTTGCGCTGTCGCGTCCGCATGTGGGCATCCTGCTGTGGACGTGGATCGGTTTGATGAACCCGCACAAGCTCACCTGGGGCTTTGCCTACAACATGCCGTTCGGCGTCATAAGCGGGCTGGCGACGCTGGTGGCGATGGTGGTTTCCAGGGAGCCCAAGCGGCTGCCGTTGCAGCCGCCGGTGATCGCGCTGATTCTGCTGGCGTGCTGGATGGCCGTCACCACCACATTCAGCATCAATACCAATCACGCTCTGGGCCAGTGGGAGAAGGTGTTCACCATTCAGGTGTTCATTTTCATCATGCTGATGGTGATGCAGACCAGGGAACGGATTCAGTGGCTGGTATGGGTCTCGGCCCTGTCCATTGCGTTTTTCGGCATCAAGGGCGGGCTTTACACACTCATGGGCGGCGGCGGCTATGTGCTCGGGCCGCCCGGCGGTTTTACGCAGGGCAACACGGAAATCTCGCTGGCGCTGACCATGGCGGTTCCGTTGCTTTGGTATCTGACGCTGCAGTCGAACAACGCCTGGGTCAAGCTCGCGCTCAAGGCGGCCATTGTGCTGACCGCGATCGCCGTGATCGGCTCGTACTCACGTGGCGGTCTGCTCGCCATTCTCGGCATGAGCGTTTTCCTGTGGTTCAAGAGCCGCAAGAAAATCGCCATCAGCCTGATCGTGCTGATGATGATCCCGGCCATGCTGAGCTTCATGCCGGATACCTGGTTCGAAAAGATGGCGACGATCGAGACCTACAAGCAGGATTCCTCGGCGATGGGCCGCATCAACGCCTGGGGCTTCGCCACCAATCTGGCACAGGATCGTCCGTTCACCGGCGGCGGCTTCGGCGCGTTCACGCGCGAGAATTTCTACAAATACGCGCCGATTCCGGAGGATTTCCACGATGCGCACAGTATCTGGTTCGAAATGCTGGGCGAACACGGCTTCATCGGCCTGCTGCTGTTCATCGGTGTCTGGGTGACGGCATGGCGGGTCGGCAATCGCGTCATCGCGCTGACCAAGGGCAACGAAGCGTTGCGCTGGGCGCGCGACCTTGCCGCGATGATTCAGGTCAGTTTGATCGGCTATTTTGTCGGCGGCTCTTTCCTTGGCCTGGCGTACTGGGATTTTCCTTATGTGCTGATGGCGCTGCTGGTTCTTACGCATGTGGTCGTGCAACGTGAGTTGGCGCCGCACGCGGTGCCGCGCGCTGTGGCAACGCCGCAGCCGGCGGCGCTCGAGCCACCCGCGCCGGCGGGAGCGCGTGGCTAGATGCGCCGCTATAAGGTGCCGATCGGCCCTTTCCTTGCACAGAGGTCGGCGACTCCACTCGCTCGGCGATGCACTACCGGGACCATGTCCCGGTATCGCTGTGCACACTCTCAATGAATTCAGCAGCCGCCGGTGAAAATCGCACCCAGCACGACAAACTCGATGTCAACGATGACCTCGACTTCCAGCGTCGGGTGTGGCGCTTCGAGCGCGCGGGGTGGGTGGCGATGGGCCTCATCGGCCTGGCCGGCCTGCTCGGACTGCTGGGGGCAGGTTTATTGAGCGGTGCGGAGTCGGGCGATGGTCGCCTGCGCATCGAGTACGAGCGCTTTCATCGGCATCTTTCGCCGGTCGAACTGACCGTCCATATCGACAAAGCGGCAATAAAGGACGGTGCGGTGGGGCTCGTGCTGAATGAGGGTTTCGCCGACAAATTCCAGATCCAAACGATCATGCCGCAGCCGACACAATGGCGACTCGCCGGCGACGGCATGCACGTGCGCTTTCTTGCGGCTGATTTCGAGTCGCCCGCGACGGTGCGCTTCTATCTCAAGCCGCAAGGCTACGGCCCGGCCTCGGTCGCGATCGGGCTCGAAGGCGCACAGCCGCTGACCTTGCCGCAGTTCATCTATCCCTAGACGGGGGCGACATGGATGCCGTATTGCGCGCCATCGCGATCTATCTCGTACTCCTGCTTCTGTTTCGCGTAGCCGGGCGGCGTACGCTGGCGGAAATCACCACCTTCGATTTCGTGCTGCTGCTCATCATCGGCGAGGCCACGCAGCAGGCGCTGCTCGGCGAAGATTTCTCCGTTACCAACGCCGTCGTCGTGATCGCCACGCTGCTGTTCGCCGATGTGATGTTTTCGCTGATGAAATCGCGTTCGAAGAAAATGGAAAAGGTGCTCGACGGCGTGCCCACCATCGTGGTCGACAATGGCCGTTGTCTGACCGAACTGATGAAGAAAGCGCGCGTGGACGAAGACGACGTGATGGAGGCCGCGCGCCGTCTGCAGGGCATCGAGCGGATCGATCAGATCAAGTATGCGGTGCTCGAAGTGAACGGCGGCATCACCATCATTCCCTATCGCTAACGGTGCGGCCCGGTCGTTCGCGATTCCCGCCGCGGCGCCGCTTGATCCGCGCTAGTCTGTCTCATCCTTGAGCATTTGCCGCAATTCCTCGCGCAATTCCTGCGTGGCCGCATGGCCGTGGGCCGATACGGCGTGCTGCGTCGCGGCGCTCAGCACTTCGTCTTCCGTGCCGGAAATCTTGAGCGAGCAGTTGTTGGCGCTGGGATAAAGCCGGCAGTCGATCGACTTGCGCGGCGCGGACGTGGCGGTTTGCATGGTGCGCCTCCTGGCGGTGGAGCGTTCTAAATGTAGTCCTTGCGGTGAGACATTCAAGAAGCGCGAGCCGCCTTTGTCGGCACGCGCCGACGTTTCGCTCGTCCGGTACATGCATTGCTGCCTTTTCCATTCATTCGCCCGAGCGGAGGCCTGCCATGCAGCGGCGCGAAAAAATCAATCTCATGCGGATCGACCGCTTGGGTTATCTGGTGTGCGGACTGGCGCTGGTCGGCTGGGGGATGCGTCGACGCAGCATCGCGCGCAGTGGCGCCGCCGGACTTGGCGGCTGGCTGCTCTATCAGGCGTATACCGGTTACAACCCGATGTTCACCCCGCTTGGCATACGCGTGAATCGCGAACCGGGCGAAGCGACTGCCAACGAAACGATCGTGCTCGACCAGGCCATCACCATCAACGCCACGCGTGAGGAGCTGTATCGCTTCTGGCGCAATCTCGAAAACCTGCCGAACTTCGCGCCGCGTGTCTCGCGCGTCGAAGTGTTCGATGAAATCCATTCACGCTGGCACATCGAGGCGATGAACGGCCGCGCCGCGGTGTGGGAGTCCGAAGTTACGCGCGACGACCCCGGCCGCGAAATCGCCTGGCGTTCGACCCATAACGAGGTATTGAATCATTTCGGCAGCGTGCAGTTTCGCGACGCCCCGGGCGGCCGCGGCGCGGTGGTGGCGGTGCACCTCGAGTATGTTTCCCCGGCCGGCTCGCTTGGCGCGGCGGTAGCGCGCATGGCCGGACAGGCCCCCGAGCGTTATGTCACCGACGCGCTGCGGCGTCTGAAGCAGCTCGTGGAAATCGGAGAAGTCGTTACGACATACGGTCAGCCGGCCGGGGCCAATCGCACGGAAGGCGTGGCGGGCGTCGATTCCAGCGCTCATTAGTGCGGCGCAGGAGTGTGCGTCGCGTTTGGCGATGCCGAGCGCTCGGCCGGGTTCGTTAGAGGAGTGCTGCAATGAAAGCCACGTGCTGGTACGGCAAACACGATGTGCGCGTCGAGCAGGTGCCCGATCCGAAAATACTGAACGAGCGCGATGCCATCGTGCGCGTCACCGCGACCGCGATCTGCGGTTCGGACCTGCACTTATACGACGGCTTTGTGCCGACCATGATGAAGGGCGACATTCTCGGCCATGAGTTCATGGGCGAAGTGATGGAGATCGGCAGCGCGGTGCGGAACCTCAAGGTGGGCGATCGCGTGGTGGTGCCGTTTCCGATCGCCTGCGGCGCATGTTTTTTCTGCGATAAGGAGTTGTACTCGCTATGCGAGAACTCCAATCCCAACGCCTGGATGGCGGAAAAGATGTGGGGCCATTCGCCCTGCGGGATATTCGGATACTCGCATCTGCTCGGTGGGTATGCGGGCGGACAGGCCGAGTATGTGCGCGTGCCGTTCGCCGACGTCGGGCCGATCAGAATTCCCGCCGGCCTCCAGGATGAACAGGTTCTGTTCCTGTCCGACATTCTGCCGACGGGCTACATGGCTGCCGAACAATGCAGCATCGACAACGGCGATACCGTCGCGGTGTGGGGTTGCGGGCCGGTCGGTCAGTTCGCCATCGCCAGCGCGTTCATGCTCGGCGCGGAGCGCGTTATCGCGATAGACCGTTTTCCAGAGCGCTTGCGCATGGCGGCGCGGGAGCACGGGGCCGAATCGCTGAACTACGAAGAAGTGGAGATTGCCGAAGCGCTGAAGGATCTGACCGGCGGTCGCGGTCCGGACGCGTGCATCGACGCGGTCGGCATGGAGGCCCATGCGCACGACGGCGTCGGCGCCTATGACCGCATCAAGACGGCCATGATGCTCGAGACCGATCGCCCGATTGCCTTGCGCGAGGCGCTCATGTCATGCCGCAATGGCGGCACGGTGTCGGTCGCGGGTGTTTATGGCGGCCTCGCCGACAAGATTCCCCTCGGTGCGCTGATGAACCGTTCCCTCACCATCCGAACCGGCCAGACCCATGTCCATCGCTATATGCGGCCGCTGCTCGAGCGCATCGAGAGTGGCGACATCGATCCGAGCTTCGTCATCACGCACCGGCTCTCGCTCGACCGGGTGGCGGACGGCTATCGGATGTTCCGCGACAAGCAGGACGAGTGCATCAAGGTGGTCCTGCGGCCCTGATTGGGCCATGGGCCTTGCCGCGGACGCCCTCAGCGCTTGGGACCGACCAGCAGCAGCACCACGCCGAGCGCGATCGCGCCGACGCCTGCCCATACCGGCACGTTCACGCTTTCCTTTTCCTGAATGGAAAACTCGATCGGGCCGAGTTTGGCTTCGTGTGTGTCCTTGGTGTAGGTGAAGCTGCCGTACGCCAGCCCCAGTGCGCCCGCTACGATCAGTGCAATGCCGATCAATTTGGTGAAGCCCATGCAACGCCTCCGCTGTTTGTAACTATTCCTGACGTCGCCCGAAGAATAACGTCTGTGCGGTTCTGCGGGTAACCGTTTGCCTGAACGGTACAAAACCCCCGGTTTGCGCCGGGCGGGCGGTTTCCCCGTCCCGGTTGTGGTCTTTGCCGGAGCGGCGTACTCTTATTTGGCACTTCTTCCGCGCTTCGTAGTATGCGTGCGCGCATGAAGCCGAATGAAGGGTCGCAGCGGCGATGGATCGGCCGACCAATCATTGGCGGTGAGCTTTCTTTGTTGTACGACCACGCCGACGTTAAAAACAGTCATTGCGTGAAAGCGGGTATCTACCCGAAACAAAAGGAGAGTGTGGTCCATGTACAAGTGCATAGCGATTATTTCATTGATGGTCGTTGCGTTGGCAGGCTGCGGGGAGAAAAGCGCCGATACGACGGCGACCAGTCCGAGCTCGACAGCCAGCGCCCCCGCCGCCGATGCGTCCAGCTCTTCCGGCACGCCTGCGGCGGAGGTGCCTTCCGTGTGGACGAGTTCCGGCTCCGAAACCGCGACATCGAGCGGTTCGTCACCGTCCACGGAAAGCAAATAGCAGCCTTTCGATGGCGCGAGCGCGCCATCGGCTCCGAAAGCAAAGATCGCGTCAAATTGCAGAGGCGCGCAGCGCCTCTGCACACCTCTCCGGACACCCCGGAATCGGTCCCCCCACCGCCAGGTTGAGTCGCGCCGTTTCGTCCGGTTGAATCGAGCGCCTCGCTCTTCCATCGTTCATCGCAAGCCCGCGTCCGACAGGGGACGCTGGCCTCGTATCGCCGCATGGATCGCGGACCCCGGGAACAGTGCTTGCGTCATAGCAGGTATTGATCGAAAAACACGGAGAGTGTGTCCATGTACAAATGCGTAGGGATTATTTCATTGGCGGCAGTTGTCTTGGTCGGCTGCGGAGAACAGGGCGCTGATACCGAAACGAACCCCACCGGCCCGACTGCTGTCGCGCCCGGTACGTCCGGTTCTTCCGGCGCACCCGCCACGGAGGCGCCCGCGGTCACCGGTTCCGGCGCGCCTGGCAGCGAGACAGGCTCGACCGGCTCGGTACCGGATGCGCCTCCGGCCGGATCCTCGGCCAGCACAGCGGGGAGCGAGCCGCTCCCGGACAAGGAACTGACGCCAAAAGAGGAGTCGCAGAGCATGCCCCAATCCGGACAGGCAAACGACTACTCGACCCCCGAGCGCAGCGATGCTATGGGCACAGGCAGCAAGTAAGTTAAACGAAATTCAGAGGGAATGCGATCGATTGTGGAGGCGCGCAGCGCCTCTGCAATTCGATTCGGCCGATCACGCCGGCCGTATTCGCACCGCGGCGGCCGCAACGGCCGCCGCGTTATCGAAGTCGCTTTGAGATACCCGCACTAGGCTCACCCGGCGCATTGCCGGACAGTGCTCGGCATGGCCCAGGCCGCTTACCGAGCCTGCGCCAATTCGCCCTTTGATGCCCCTTATGTCGCCCGCATCGCCGATAAAATGCGACGATGACGGTGCGCTGTGGCGACGATCTTCGCCCGAGCGTTCCGAACGCGAATCGCGCGCGGCCTGATGCGCGGTCTGTTCACGAAAGCGAAGATTGAAATTCGTTCAATACCTCAAATCCGTCGCTGATCGGATGTCCGCACCTTGGCGTATCGCCAGGGCATCGGATCAACCCGCGCTTACCCGCATAAAGGCCGTCTTCACCGGGCTGGTGAGGCTGGCGGTCGCGGCGGTCTTGCTGCTGGTGGCGTACACGCTGTTGCTCATCCCGTTCACGCCCGACGTGACGAACGCGTACAAGGGCAGCACCGAACAACCCTCGGTGCTGCTCTCGTCCGACGGCAAGACGCTGGCCTCTTATCGACGCATGAATCGCAGCTGGGTGAGCCTCGACAAAATCTCGCCGCACGTGGTCAAGGCGCTGATTGCCACCGAGGACCATCGCTTCCACGAACACCACGGTATTGACTGGCGACGCACGCTGTCCTCCGTTGCACTCACGCTTTCCGGTGATCTGCAGGGCGGCTCGACCATCACGCAACAACTGGCGCGCAATCTCTACCCGGAGCAGATGGGGCGCTCGCGCTCGGTGACGCGCAAGCTCAAGGAAATGATCACCGCGCTCAAACTCGAGTACGTTTATGACAAGACGGAAATCCTCGAGCTTTATCTCAACACGGTGCCTTTTCTCTACAACGCCTACGGCACCGAAATGGCGGCGCGGACCTACTTCGACAAACACGCCGCCCAACTCGATGTGCTGGAAAGCGCGACGCTGGTCGGCATGCTCAAGGGCACCTATTACTACAACCCGCGCATTCATCCGGAGCGGGCGGTGGAGCGACGCAACGTGGTGCTGTCGCAAATGGCCAAGCGCGGCGTGCTGACCGAAGCAGCGGCCGCAAGTCTGCAAAAAAAACCGCTGCGGCTCGATTTCGAACTGCAGACGGAAGCCATGGGTCCGGCGCCGCATTTCGCCCTGCATATCAAGAACTGGCTGATCGACTGGGCCGACCAGAACGGTTATGACGTTTACGCCGACGGGCTGCGGGTGCACACCACCATCGACAGTCGATTGCAGGCTCTCGCCAATCAGGCGGTCGAGCGCCAGCTCACCTACCTGCAGGCCGTGGCGGAGGTGGAATGGGCCTCGCCATCCAGACGTCTGCTTTCCACCGATCCGCAACGCTATGTCGCATTGAGCAAGCGCGTAACGCCGTTCGAACATTTCTGGAACAGCAAGGCCGATCTGCTTGCGCAATTCATCGCCGCGAGCCCGGAGTACAAGAAGGCGATCGCCAACGGCGACGCCGAAGAAGCGGTATTGGCCCAGTTGCGCGCGGATGGCGCCTTCATGAAAAGACTGCAGTCCGACAAGACGCGGTTGCAGGCCGGCTTCGTGGCGATCGAACCGTCTTCGGGCGCCGTGCGCGCGTGGGTCGGCAGCCGCGATTTTTCGACCGATCAGTACGACCATGTCAGCACCGCGCAGCGCCAACCCGGCTCGACCTTCAAGGCTTTCGTGTATGGCGCGGCGTTGCAGGACGGCATGTCTTCGCGCCAGACTTTTCCCGATGTGGTGGTCGAAATCCCGATGCCGGACGGCAGCGTGTGGCGACCCTCGGATGCGCGCGGGCCGAGCGGCGAACAAATCAGCATGCGCGACGGCCTGGTTTATTCGAAGAACACCATCACGGCGCAGGTGATGCGCGAGATCGGTACCAAGCGGGTGGTCCAACTCGCACAAAAGATGGGCGTGCGCGACAGCAAGATGACGCCGGTGCCGTCGCTCGCGCTCGGTACGAGCCCGGTCACACTGCTGGAAATGGTCACGGGCTACGCCACGATCGCTGACCGGGGTCGCTACAAGGCGCCGTGGCTGGTCTGGCGCATCACCGATAAGGACGGCACGGTGCTCGCCGAGTTCAGCCGCGAGAGCGAAGTCGCGATGAAGGAGGAAACCGCGGTCGAGCTGGTCGACATTCTGCGTGACGCGATCGACGAAGGAACGGGCCAGGGCATCCGCACCCGATTCGGTATCGACGCCGACGTCGCGGGCAAGACCGGTACCACGCAGAGCAACGCGGACGGCTGGTTCATCCTGATGCATCGCCAACTCGTGGCCGGCGCGTGGGTCGGCTTCAACGATCCGCGCGTGCATATGCGCAGCGGGTACTGGGGGCAGGGCGGTCATAACGCGCTTCTCGTGGTGGGTGATTTCTATCGTCACGCCTTGCGTGCGCGCCTGATCAACGCGTCGATGCGTTTCCCCAATCCGCCGACTGAAAATATCTTCCGCAACTGGTACGAAGAACTCGAACGCCAGTTCCGCCGATGGGGCGGTGAAGAGCAGTCGCCGCCATCGCGCGCGCCGGCGCAGCGACGACCGCCTCCATCCGACGAGGAGTCGGAGGACGAATCCGCCTATGCGGATATCGAGGAAGCGGCGCGCGATGTCGAGCAAGGCCTGCGCAAGCTCGAAGAAATCGGCGACCTGATTCAGCGTCGGTTCGGCGGCGCGCCCGAGCGCGAGGGGCGCTAGATGTCGCGCATCGAACCGATGCGCGACATCCTCGGCACTTAATCGGACATTCCCTAAGCCTTTTAAATTCGACGCACGACAGTGCGGCCGCTAAAATCGCGCCGCCCTTTCGGCGCATGTCGAAGCACGGTTCTCGCTGCATCGAACCGTGCGGTGCCGCCTCCCTTTGGCGACACGGGTGTTCCGTTCTACTCCCCGAATAGCAAGGCGCTCGTCGCTCGTCTATTTTCTGGCGAGCGCGCTTGATTCGATCGTGATTTTCAAACAACAACAACACAGGAGCATTTCATGATTCGCACTGTAGTTCTACGCGCCGCGGCGGCCATCGGCATCGCGGTTGCAAGCACCGCGTTCGCGCGAGGGCCGATTCTTGTCGGTCAATCCGCGCCGCTGTCCGGCCCGAGCATGGAAGTCGGCCAGGATATACGCGCCGGCGCATTGGCCTATTTCAACAAGGTCAACGCCGCGGGCGGCGTGAACGGTCAAAAGATCGAATTGATCTCGCTCGACGATGCGAGCACGACGTCCAGATCGGAAGCCAACACCATCACCCTCGTCGAACAGCGCAATGTGATCGCGCTGTTCGGCTATGGCAGCGCGACGTTGAGCGTGCCGGCGCTCGGTATTGTGGAACGCGCGAAGGTGCCGTTCTTCGCGCCATTCAGCGGCGCCGATGTGCTGCGTCAGGCCAATCCATACGTTTACAACCTGCGCGCGAGCTACGCCGACGAACTGGAGAAGATCGTCGAGCACTACAGCACGCTGGGCATGAGCCGCTTCGCTGTCCTTCACTATGATGACGCGATAGGCAAGCAGAACCTTGGCGCAGTGGAACGCGCGCTGAAAAGCCACAAGCTGTCCGCAGTTGCGGCTGCGCCGATCAAGCGCGGGCAGACCGATGTGGCGGCGCAGGTCAGCGCCATTCTGAACGTCAAGCCGCAGGTCGTCATTGCCACGACGCGTTTCGACGGCACGGCCGAGTTCATCAAGCGCGCGCGCCGCCAGGGTTCGGCGGCGCAATTTGTCAGCACCTCGTTCGCCGGCGCGAACGCGCTTGCCGAGGAACTCGGCGGTGAGGGCGTTGGCGTGTTGATGTCGCAGGTCGTTCCGACACCATCGCGCGGCTCCGTGCGGATCGTGAAGGAATTCAAGCAGGCGATCGCCAGTGTGGCCCCTGAAAGAAGCGAGTCGTTCACCGCGCTGGAGAGTTTCATTGCGGCGAAGGCGCTTGCCGAGGGCATCAGGCGCGCCGGTGCGAATCCGACCCGCGCCGGCTTGCTGCGCGCGCTCGATTCGCTGCACGATTACGACGTCGGCGGCTACGCCGTGCGTTTCTCCCCGGAAAATCGCAACGGCAGCACGTTCGTCACGCTGACCATGCTCGGTCGCGATCTGAGCTTCCGCGAATAGAGACGGTAAAGGTTTCGGCGCAGGGGGGACGTTTGCCTGCCCTACGCCGTAAACCGGTAGTTGCGCACGAGTTCGACCAAGCGCGACTAACGCAATCGAATGTCGCTGTTCTGAACGCTCGCGCCGTGACTTGAATGCAAAGGGCTCAGTCGCGCCGGCGGCCCCGACGTACGTAAACGAAGGCGAGCAATGCCACGCCGAACAGTGCCGTGGGGCCGGGCTCGTCCACCTGTTGCAGCAGCGCTTGAACGGCGAGCGATGGCTGCGCCGAAATGAAGAAATAGGGCTGAAATGCGGTGGTGGCATTCTCACGCGTCATCATGCCGAGGCACCCGGGCGCGAGCGCGACGGCGCGGCAAGCGTCCGGTAGCAGCGGGACGACACCGGGCGCGATGATCGAAATCGTATAAAGCCACTCGTCGAACGCGAACTGGATGGGCTGCAACTCCGCCGGATTCGCGAGCGCGAAAATATCGCGGCAGCCGCGAAGATTGAGCGGATCGAAAATCGACGTGCCGTCGGCGCACACGCGCGATGCCGGTCGATTGGGCGACTCATGGAAGAGCAGATCGAACTCCAGCGTCGGCCCGTTCAGCGTAAAAGCGCCATTGAACGGCGGATTGGGCGCAATGGGCGCCAGTCGCAGCACATTGCGCAGTGTCACCGTGTCGAGTGTGAACTCCGAAGGATTGACATGATTGTGGTGCAATAGCCCGGAGCCGGGCGCAAAACCGAAGGTCGAAACGACGCCGCTGCTGTTGCCATCCGCGATCAGGGTGTTGCGTTCGCCCGAACCCCAGCTCAACGTCGTCGGCAGATTCAGCGCTTCGCCGGAATTGCCGCTAACCGAAATGCCGTCTCCGCTGTAGTCCGAGAAACCGATTTCATCGTAATACTGCCATTGCGTAATCAGTGCGGCGTTCGCTGCGCCGGACCAGGTAAACGCCGCGATTGCCGCGGCGGCCATGCATTTCACAACGTGCTTCAAACTTCATCCTCCATCGAACCGGCGACCGCCCGATGCGTCGCCACGGAACCGATGGAACGATGCAGTTCACAAGCCGGGATTCGGGTTTGTGAACTTGTTTTGCAGTTGAAGGGTGCGTGCCATGAAGTTCCTCGATATCGGCGCATCGCCGCGGTGGACAAAGACGTGCGCGCAATGCGCCGGATTCAACAGCCCAATACGCACCGGCCTTTACTGTCGAACTGCATCGGCTTGCCGCTTAGCGGTATGTACACCGGGACCTTGGTCGCCTCCTTGAAGGTTGTGGTTTTGGTCCGGGGCAGCAGCTTGCCGTTTTGCGTGGCGGCTTCGTTCGCATGCGAGGCGATGACGCCGTTCGGTTTCACCAGTTCATTGATGACGTAGGCGGCTTCGGTCGGGCCGGTCGTGAAGGTGCCGCCGATATTGAGTACGGCGAGGCTTGCCTTGTAGAAGCGGCGCACAACCATATCCTGCTCGGCGGTGATGCCGGTGTCGCCGGACAGATAGACCACCAGGCCGTTGGTGAACATCAATACATATCCACCGGGCGGGCCGATGTAGGCGGTGAGGCCGCTGGCGGCGAGCGCCTCGCCGTGGCCGTGATCGAGAAATTTCGGATCGAGACCGTTGCTATGCACCGCAGGTACGCCGGCAATTGCAACGCCGCCGACTTTTGTCAGACCACCGAAGCGCAATCCCTGCACTTGCGCGGGATCGCCGCCCGCGGCCTTCAACTTCGGCCCGAAGAATGACGGCATCTCGCCGCCGAGTATCAGCTGCGCTTTTTTCGCGACGGCGATGTTCACGGTATTGGATGTCGGCGTGACCTTCACCGAAAAATCGGGTGCCGCGCAGGTTCCCGCATTGGCTTCGGGTTGATGCACATCGCCGAGATGATCGCCATGCACATGGCTCAACAGCACCGCATCGCTCTTGCCGAGGCGCGGATGTTCGCCGCCGCGCACCGTCCTGCCCGCATCGTAAAGAATGCGCGTGCCGTCTGGGTCTTCGAAAATCAATGCGCGGTCATAACGGCAGAATTCGCCGTCATGGCTGCCCAGCGGCGTGACCGTGACATTCGCTGCAACAGATTGAGTCGCCATGCCGACAAAACCGAGCGACAGCACGATCAGGGCTCCGGACAATTTCTTCATCGACCTCTCCTTGACGTAGCGCATATCGTTGAGCGGCGGGCGAAGTGCAAGTCCGGCGAGGCCCTCACAGCGGCAGCCCGGCCTGCGTCGCGCCGTATCGGAGCGCTCCGTCGACGATGCGCGCAGCGGATGTGTAGGGATGCTCCACTGCCTTGCCCTTTTCCATAATGTGCAGCACCTGCGTGCCTCCGGCCTTCAAAGCGTCCGCAATCATCGAGCGATGACAGCGCCACCAGACCGCTTCCGAGCACAACAACGCCGCACGCCGTGCGCGTGCGGCGTCGACGAATCGTTCAAGACCGTCCTTGAACGCCGCCGTATCCATGTAATCGGCGTAGCCGCGAAAGGAAACATTGCGCCACACGGTATGCGGCGAGTCCGGTTTCGCCGTCCGGCGTCCGCCCAGTTCGGCAAACGCCTCGTAGGCAATGCCCGATTGCGCGAGCGACGCAGCGAGCGGTTCCGGATTGAACTGCGGATACTTGCGCGATCCCGCGTGGCGGCGCACGTCTCCAACAAGTTCGATCCGCTGAGCGCGAAGCAGCGCGAGAAATTCGTCGATCGTGCGAGTCGAATGCCCGATGGTCCAGACAGTGAGCGGAGCGAGGGACATGAAATTTGTGGGTGGCACGGCAAGCTATGGTGTACGCGTTTGCTGCAGGATCGGTGCCGCGCCGGTTAATCGCCTGTCGGCGCGAACATGATGATCGCCATTCCGGCGAGCGCGACGGATGAGCCGATCAGATCCCATGTCGTCGGCCTGATGCCGTCCACGGTCCAGAGCCACAGGATCGCCACGCAGACATAAATGCCGCCGTATGCCGCATAAACCCTTCCTGCCGCGGTCGGATGCAGCGACAGCAGCCACGCGAACAACGCCAGACTCAACGCCGCCGGTATCAGCAGCCACACGCTTTTGTCTGCACGAAGCCAGAGATAGGGTAGATAGCAGCCGACAATCTCGGCGACCGCTGTTACGACAAAGAGGGAAATCGTTTTCAGTTCGAACATGGCGCCGCACAAAAAGAAGCGAGGCGTCGAAGATAACAGCCGCAAAGCCACCTTCAGGTTTTTGTTCCCAAGGCCTTTTCGATTTTCTTGTCGGTCTTGTATTGACTCAACGCATACACCGCCCAGATTGCGGCCGGTATCCAGCCGATCAGCGTGAACTGCAGGATCAGGCAGATGATCCCGGCGATCGGGCGGCCGATGGTGAAGAATACGAAGAACGGCAGAAAGAGCGCGAGTATCAGGCGCATAAGGGATCCTTTGCGGGCGTGTTCATTTCCGGTGATGGATTGGGCGAGACCGGTCGAGCGGGGCGCTCAACCGGTCGTGCGCGCCATATCAGGCATTGTCGCCGCCGCGCAGCATGGCAAGGCCGCGCGAGATCAGGTCGTCGTGATTCTCCGGAATTTTTCCGTCGGGCGTCAGTCGATCGACGATTTCGGGCAGGATGCGCGCCAGCGCCAAACTCGTTTCACTTTTCGGTGTGCCGAGTTGCGATGCGATGTCGCCGATCGTCGAAGGCCCGAACGCCTGCTCGAGCTGTTCACCGGACACCTCCATGTTGGGGCCGGTGCCGATCCAGGATTCAGCCTGCTGCCCCAGGCCCTTTCTGCGCAGCAGATCAAGCACGCCGGACAGACCGCCGTACTGCTGCAACAGGGACATGGCGGCCGTAATCAAATCATTGTCGTCCTCGCCGCCGAGACCGTCGAGCAACCCGCCCAACGGGCCCGACGACTGCGACGCTGCATCGTTGCCGAAAATTCCATTCAAGAGTCCCATAGCGATCTCCCGAAGAAGAGTTAGGGAATGGCTGATCAAGTGCCGAGCTGTACGAGCGAGGACAAAGCAATCAATCGCTTATGCGAAACGAACTGGCGATCGCCTCGATCAAACAACCTTAATCAGAGCTTCCTTAGCCGTACTCGGTACACCGGCACCGCGCCGCTGCGCCGAGGCGAAATGGAATCATGCGAACCTTATTCCCAGAGCATTTTCCATTGAAACGTTGTGGACGAAATCGAACCTCAGGGTTGCGCCGCCGCCTGGCCAGCAACGTGCCGGCGAATCTCGCGCAGCTTCGCTTTGAGGCGTTGCCTGTTGTCCGGCCCGGCGCGCAGCAGCATCTTCTGGCCGGCCGATAAAGCCTCGAGTTCGGGATTGACGAAGCGGTAATTGACCCACGGGCGTACCCGTTCCGTCTCGCTCTCGACCGCGGTCAGTTTGACCTTGAGCGGACCGGCCGGATCTGGCGTGGCGAGCAGGTGATCGATAACAGCGACCAGCCGGTCGTTGAAATAGGCGTCGGGATAGCCCAGGTCCTCGTATGCGCGCTGGAAAAGCGCGTAGTGTTTTTTGTAGAGCGCGGCCGCGCCCGCCACGTCGACGGATTCGATGAAATGCACGAACGGCACGTAGCGTTTGCTGTTCTCGTCGCTGATCACGCCCTCGCTTTCGCTTCCTTCCACGGTGAAGCGCGTCGGGGCCGGATTCACCGGCCATACTTTCGGGCTGGCGTGGCTACGCGCCAGATTGTCGACCGTGGCTACCGCGCGCATGGGGAAGTCGTTGATGCGCAGAAACGAAGCGACCGCGTCACGGCCGAGCAGATCGATGAGCGCGGCATCGATACGCTGATCCGCTTCCTCCAGCGTCGGCGCGGAGGCAGCGTCTTTTTCCGTGGGCGTCACCGACTCGATCGGGTACTTGATTGCCGGTGCTTTGGGCGCGGGCTGCTCGATTTGCGGTTCGGTTGTGGGCGCGGCGATGTCCGCCGGCGGTGGCGCTTGTCGCTGCCACCACAAGAACGCAGCGCCGGCGGCGGCGACTACCAATAGCGCAAGGACGAGTACGGTTTTATTCATGACATTCTCGCAAGCGGCCGGTGAAGTCGAACCTCATTCTAACAACCGGTCAGTCTGGCGGGCGTAGCTGACCGTAAGCATCTCCCACTGATGCCCGTCGGGCTCGTTCCAGTAGACATTGCCGAATTGGGCATTGACCTGCATGTCCACGGGTCCGTGCACCGCGCTGCGATACGCGATCCCGGCTGCTTTGATGCGCGCGAGAATGGCATCGAACGTTTCCCGGCTGACGCGGAAACAATAGTGATGGACAGGAAAGGGCTCCTGCGTTTCGACGAAGTCGAGCGTCAAATCGTCGTTGAGGTAGACAGGCGCAAAGGGGCCCATGCCGGTCTCCGCCCATGCAACACCGAGCAGTTCCGCCAGGCATTTTGCCGATGCAACCTTGTCGTGTGTCGGCACGATGAAGTGATCGAGATATATGGCCATCGCCGGCCTCCCGGTTCGCGTTCGGTGTCGATGCTCTACACGAGCAACTCCGCTGGAACGGCAGCGGTACAACGACGTTATGGCGCGCCACCGGAGGCTCGAGCCAAATGTGCTCGCAGGGCGCGAAGGATTGTCTCCCTCTCCGCGTCGTCTTCCTCGGCGCTCGTCAGGACGCGTGCTGCGTCGGCCTTCACCATCGCCGCGGCCAGGTAGGAAACGCTATAAGCGCCTGCGATACCACCATCGAGCGAGTAGTCGACGAGAATGCTTCCATAACCGGGGTTGTGGCCACTCGAAGCGACCATCATGGCGCCTCTGCTTTGATAGCTGCCCTCCACCCGGATACCCATGAGCCAGGATTTCCATAACGTTTCCGAAAGAGGAAAGTTCGCCACCAGCAATGCAAGGCTGCCGAATAGCAGCAGCGCGAATGAAGTCCACCAATGATCGAGTATCGGCTCGTGCGCAGCACGCCACAGCATCACATAACCGATCGCCCCTGTAAGAATGCCGAGGACCCCGAACATCACGGCGAAATTGCGAACCGGCTTCGATGAACCGACCTGCTGCAGGACGGCGCCGTACTCTCCGGCCGCCAGCGCCACGAAAGTGCCGCCGGACGTGCTCCTTTGTTCATCGAGGCTTACGGCCAGGTCACCGACTTTTGAATAGATCCCGAACGGTTTCGTCTGCGCGAGGATGCTTTTGAACGCATCCATGATGCTCTGAGGGTGGACGGCCGCCGAGTCGCTCAGTTGAATGCGCGAGCGCTCCAACTGTGCATCCGGCCCATCGGAGCGAAGCCAGGCGAGAACCAGGATTCCTCCTGCTATGACCACCGTTCCCACGACCGCGATCGTGCTCCACGGCTGAAGCGACGGCGCCAAGGCGACTTCCATTCCCAGAAAGTGCGTGACAAAAGCCATTAATGCGATGCCGGCAAGCAGAGCGCCAATCGTGTTGATGATGCGACCGGTGGAGAGCTTGCGCCCCCAATCCGCGGCGCTATAAATGTTCTTCAGCATTGCCAGCCAGTAGGCATATACCAGCAGGACGATTCCCGCAAATAGCCATGACAGCACCGCATCGGCCACTTCCGGGCGGCCGCCTGCCGCGCCGAAAACGCGAAGCAGCGGAACGAGGACCAGGACTATCGCTCCGAATGCGATGGCGGTAAGCGCGACCTCAACCACGCGCTGATAAGGCGCAGGCAGTCGAAAGAAGCGGTCGCTGGCGCGAGCCGCCCATCTTCCGACCCAACTGAGATATTTGTCGTTAGGCGAAACGCCGGAGAGCATCAGCGCCTCGATTTCGTCGGGTGCGTACGTTGCGCCGATTCCCCTGGGCTCCAGCGAGCGCGCGGGCAGGCGCAGGCCGGTGCGAAACGCCAAGGATCCATCCAGTATTGCGAACGCCAGCAAAACCAATGCGGCGAGGAATGCGATCGAACTCGAACCGGCGAACCCGTTCATGATTCCCGCAGCCGATTCGAGCAATATCGATATCGCTAGAATGGCTGCTACGGCCGCTCTGATAGCCATGGGAATCGACAAAGGCTTCAGCGGATTTCTTTCGAGTTCAGTCTTTGTCGCCATGAGCTTCACCTCGCTCAGTACCGATTCATGGTGCCGTAAAAACGTTTGCGCGCAATGGCTCGTGTCTTTCAACGTCTCATACGGCCTCCGGCCGCAGCAGCTTGCTCAAGCTGTGGTAGTTCTCGAAAATCAAACCCCGGCATAAGGATTCCGCTTTGAGGTCTTGCCACAGGTTCTGCATGTGCGCCTCGAAGGCCGGAGGCTGCAGGCCGTGATACGAAACGCCGGGTTCCTTGGGCGGATTGCTGAGCACGCCCATGCGCCAGGGCAGCTTCAGAGTCTGCAGGCGTGCGACCGCTGCATCGGCCGCCTCAAGCTGGCGCCGCGGCGTGTCGCGATACGCCATCAGCGACACTTCCTGTACGTGCGGCACGATACGGCCGAGGAAGTCTTCACCCCCGGCGAGTTCCTGCAAGGCGTATTTCGGATTCAGCGCGAGTTGCAGGCTCATCTTCGGCGGCATCGCTTCCCGTGCCCGCCGAGCGAGGTCGGCAACGCCCTGCATCAAGGTGGCCCGCCCGCCGGGTTGACGCCAAAGGGAGAGCGAGTGGGGCTCGACGTCGAGATGCAGACCGTCGAATACGAGATGACGCCGCTGTAATTCCAATAGCTCCGCAATGGTGCGGGGTAACCGGGTTTGCTCGGCCCACTGCGGCTCGCCGGCAAGGGCGAAGCATGCGCATTCCTGCGACTTCAGATCGCGCAGAGTGCGCAGCGCTGGCGTAGCCGGATCGAGCAGTTCCGCGCGGGCCGGCTTGCGGAAATGAATCATCAGCGCACTGAAGCGATAGTCGAGCGCGAAGCGCGACAGCGCCGGGAGTTCGTCGAGCGACTTGAGCCACACCCACACCGCCTTCGGCAAGGTGAGAAATTGTTCGCCTTGCGCGAAGGTTATGGACGGCCACATGCCGACGCATAGTCCGGCAACCGCGCCTTTGAGCAGGAGGCGCCGGACGCGGCGCGCTTCATCCAGACTCATTCATCCTCTGAGCGAGCGCAGCAGCAGCGCCACCGGGCTCAAATCCCACGCCACTTCAACGGTGGTGAACAACGGCGGCAGATCCTGCCCCGGATCGATTGCGATGCGGACCAATTGCTCGCGCTGCGTGCTCTCGAACGCCTTCTGGAATTCCTGCGGCAGTTGCGAAGCGACCGGCAGCAGCGCCTCGACCTTGCCGGTCAACACCTGGAAACCGGTGCGCACCTGTACCGCATCGCCGGGCTTGACGGTGTAAAGCGTACCGGTCGGCACATACGCCAGGACATAACTTTCGCCGTGGTAGATGCGCATGATCGGCTCGCCCGGTCGCACCACGGCGCCCGGCTGCACGCGTACTTCGGATGCGGTGCCGTCCACCGGCGAGGTCAGGATGCCGCCGGCGTAGGCGGTGCGCAGATCGTCGAGGCTCGCCTGTGCACGTTGCACGCTGCGTTCCAGTTCCGGCACTTGCGCTGCGATGACTTTCGCTTCAAGTTCCAGTTCGCGCAAATCGGCGACGCTGTCGTAAGCGTCGTGTACCACGCGCGCGCGCTGCATGATGGTGATCATGCCCGCTTCCTTGAATTTCTCCACCCTGCGCCACTCTTCTTCGGAGACAGCCGCGCGTCGCCGCGCATCGGGCAGCATCGCGTCGATGCGTCCGCTTTTGAGTTTCATCTCGCCCAATGCCACCTGATATCGAACCAGCTCGGTGGTCATTTTTGCCATCGAGTCGGCCATTTCCTGCGACGAGAGTCGCGCGACGGTGCTTCCGCGCGTGACGGGCGAACCCTCCGAAACATCGAGCGAAACGATGCGCGCGGTATGTTCGGAGGCCACTGCGGCCGCTTCGCGCGTCACCATCCCTTCGGCCTTCAGATAAAGCAGGCTGCCGGCGGTCAGATCGATCGCCCACGCGCCGAGCCCGAGCAGCAGACCGATGTAGATGTATTTGCCGAAGCGCCCGCGTTTGCGCACACGCGGTTCGGTACGCAGGGCATCCACACGCTGGGGTTTACGGATGTATTTCATGGCACAGTCTTCCTGTCAGAACTGGTCTTGCGCGTTGTGGACCTTGAGCGGGTAATAGTCGTCGCGATAGGAGCGGCGCAGCACCAGCTCGCTCACGTAAGCGATCAGACGGTTGAGGCGCTGGTAATAGCCGACGTAGAACGTCTGCGCCGGCAGATAGGGAACCAGGCCGAGCATGCCGGGTCGGCCATGAAACATCCACGCGACGCCGAACTCGATGCACTTGAACACGAAGTTGATCGCGTACAGCGACAGCATGATGATCAGCGCGAAACGCCCGTAATGCGTCACCGCCCAGATCAGATAAATAACGAAGCTGAAGGTGAGGAAGACGTTGAACCAGAGCAGATTCAGAATCGCGAACATGTCGTCGAAAGAGAAATTGTCCGGCAGAGGGTTGAACACCACCCGCCATTTGCGCAGCCGGTGACGGATCAGGCTGCGACTCCAGCGCATGCGCTGTCGCCACAGCGCTTCGTGCGTCGCCGGCACTTTGGTCAAGGCCCAGGCTTCCGGCACGAAAACCACTTTCCATCCGGCGCGGCGCACCTTGACGGTGATGTTCGAATCGTCACCCGGACCGACATCCCAGCGGCCGACCTGATCGATGGCTTGACGCCGGAACGCACCGAACGCGCCCGAAACGATCATCAGCCAGTTCATCATCGAGGTGAACTGGCGGCCCACGGTGATGTTGCTGTAGTACTCGATCGCCTGCATGCGCGTCAGCAGCGACTCTTCCAGATTGCGCACCTGAAGGTTGCCGCTGACTGCCCCGATGCGCGGGTCGGCGACCAGCGGGGAAACGAGTTGCGACACAGCATCGCGGTCGAACGATGTATCGATGTCGAGGACCAGAATGATGTCGTGCTTGCAGTAATGCAGCGCGAGGTTCAGTCCGGAGACTTTCCCGCCGCGCGTGCCGCAACGGAACACGTTGTCGACCATCCCGTGCTGCAGCAGTGCGACGGCGGCTTCACCCATGCCGTCGGTCGAGCCGTCGTCCACGACGATCAGTTGCAGATTAGTGTGCGTCTGTTCGCGCAGCGACATCACCGAACGGCGCAGCCCGTCCGCTTCATTGAAACCGATCAGCAGCACGCTGACCGGCACGTTTGGATCAGCTTTGGGATATTTCCTACCGAAGGCCGCATGAAAACCGACCGCAAAAGTCGACAGGCAATAGCGCGGCATTTCGAACAGCCAGAAAAACCAGAACACAGTCAGTACGCCCGCCATGTCGAGCGAACGCATGAAGTTGATCGATTCCTGCAGCATGCGAATCTACTTGCTCAGTTGTTCGATGAGCAGAGGCACCTGTTCTTCGTTGAGTCGTGCCGCCAGTTGCACCCGCCGGCCCAGCGCTTCGGCCGCACGCAACTGCAAGCGTTCGATAAGCACATCGCATTTGTCGTTGGAGGTCTCCGGTAGCAACAGCAGGAGTCGCCGATCGACTGCGGCGAAAAAATCCGTCTCGCGCACCGTCTCGCGCACGAGGTCAATCATCAGGCTCTGAATTTGCGCGGCGCCCGCCCTGCCGAATTCGGCAATCGCATCGGCCGTCGCAGCGGTATCGAGCTGCAGCAACGAGTAGGGTCGACGGTAGCGCGTGCTCAGCCGATGGCTCATGTCGAGCGACAGGGCGAAGTCGCGCGGGGTGCGCCATCCCGGCATGCCGTTGAGAAAATTTTCGAGATTGATGCCGGGCAGCCGGCCTTCCATCACCGCCGAATGCGCGACCTCGGTCGGGCTGTAGCTGAACCAGTCCATGGTCTGCGCATCGATCCCCCGCGTGGTAGCGTGGCAGTCGGCGCAGCGAAAACGTACCTCCGGCTCAGGCGAGGTCTTATGACAGTCGAGACAGAAGCAGACCGGGCCGGGCGCGTCGTAATCCACGCCGAAGTGGCGCAGCGTGCGGTTGCACTTCGGGCACACCAGTTCGTCGCCCCGCAGGAATTGCGGCTTCGGCGCTTGTTCGCCGCAGCGATAGTGGTGAATCAATGTCTGCTGTTCGAGATGCGCCGAGCCGCAGGCAGGGCACACATCGCGCGCCAGCATGCGGCTGCCGTTACAATCGTCGCACAGATAAGTACGATCGCTGAAATCGCGCTTGAGCAATTTTGCGGCCGCGAGCGTTTCCACGATCGAACGCTGATCGGCAATGCCGGCGAGCAACGGATAGTCGAACATCGACGGCCGATCCGCGTTCAGGCGCGGCGCGATATCGCACTCCCGGGTGATCGACAGGGCGAGCACCGTCAGGCCGACGCGATCATCATTGTTGGGAATGGCGGCGAGTGCGGCGCATTTTTCCCGCAACGACATGGCGGTCTCGATGCCGCGTGCAAGACTGTCCGGCCCGGCGGTTGGCGCGACAAAATCGGCGCGCGCCGACTGTGCGCCGCTTAAATCGATCACGGCGGCGAGCAGATTCCCGCCATGCGCCATGCGCGCGTAAACGCTGTTCGCATCCGAGCCGGGCAGAAGAATGACTGCATCCACCGAGGCGGACTCGTCCAGCTCAACGAGCGAAACGGCATGGCGTTTAAGCGCTTCACTGAAGAAGGGCGACAGCGTGCCCGCCAGGGCAATGCGCAAGACTCGCGCGTGTTGCGTTGAAACCTGGGGCGCCGACGCCATACTGCTACTCCTCAACGCGAATCGTTGGCGGTGCGTTTTTTAACGCTGACTGGCATTTGTGCAAGCTTTGCGCCGAGGGGAGAAGCTATTGATTTACCATGCGATCCGGGCCCGTTCGGAGACTCGCTGTAAGGTATGGCGACGCCCTCGTGTATGCGTCGAGGACGAAACGGCGTTTGTCAGCAGCCGGCCACGGGCGCGCTTACTTAGTTGCCAAACGTGAGGAATCGCGGACTCGTTGGTTCGACGGGTTCACCATACAAACGTTTTCGCGACAGACTTAGTCGGATCTCCCCTCGATCGGTACATCGTTTCGCCAAGTACAAACCGTTGAGGCACGAACAGGACAAGGCTACCCGCAGGCTGCTTGCGATGGATCGTCCGGTTACACGAGCGCGGACGGTCGCGGTTGCAAGTCAGGCGTTGCAGGTGCGGATGCATGCGCCTGCATCCATAGCTCGAGCATCATGAGTATCCACACCATCTCGCCGTAGTAACCGGGATGCTCATGCAGTTTGGACTGGAACAGATCATTGACGAAACGCGGTTGAATCCAGCCGCGATCGCGTATCGCTTCCAGCGACCCGAACGCCAGTTCATGCAGCGCGGGATGATTGGTGACCCAGCGCCCGAATGGCAGGCCGAAACCGTGCTTTTTCTTATTGATGATTTCCGGCGGCAGAAAGTCGCTTAGCGCTTTCTTGAAAAAATATCGCAGTTTCGTGCCGCGCAGTTTGTAATTCGGCCGCAGGCGTAGCGAAAAATCGACGAGTTGATCGTCGATCAACGGGAAGGCGGCTGTGGCGCCGGCGAGCGTGGATGTCGTGATGACTTTGCGCAGATCGTTATCGGCCAGCGTGTACTTCCAGTCGTACGCCAGCAGGCGGTTGATCAGCGCGCCGGCGGGCGTCGCCTCGTAAACACGACGCTGTTGCTCGCCGGGTTGATTGCGATCGATCGGAACAAGCCAATCGTCGGTAAGCACTTCGTGCTCACCCAGACGACGGAGCAGGTTATAGCGTTCGAGCCGATCCGGCACCGAAGCGCTGGCATATTGATGAAAACTTACGGCCTTCCGTATCAGTGGCAGTTTCGCCGCTGACGATGATTGCGACAGCGATCCGACCAGCCCGCGCAAGGGCGCCGGGACATGACCGTACAGACTGAGCGCGCGTTGAAGTGCATAGCGCGTGTTGCCACCGAACAACTCGTCGCCGCCGTCACCGCCGAGCATTGTGTCGACGCCATCCTGCTTCGCGATCAGGGCGCAGTAGTAGGCCGGCAGCGCGGAAGAATTGCCGAACGGTTGATCGTAGGCCGCGGCGACGCGAGGAATGCCGGCCACCAGATCATCGGCCGTAAGGTAATGTTCGTGATGCCGGCAGTCAAAGTGCTGCGCGGCAATGCGCGCGTAAGCGGTTTCGTCGTAGCCCGCGGCGGCGAAGCCGATCGAGTACGTGCGTGCGCGTTGCTCCGTTACGCGCGTCAACATGCCGGCGATTGTGGAACTGTCGGTGCCGCCGCTGAGAAAGCAGCCGACATTGCCTTCGGCTTCGCGTGCCACGGCGTTGCGCAGAAGTTCGCGGAACTCCTTGCGCAGTGAACGATACGAAGCATCGCTGTGTTCTTCGAACACCGGCACCCAATGTTTGTGCAGTGCCAGACGGCCGCTGTCCAGATGCGCGGTTTCGCCGCCGAGCAGTCGATGCACGTCGTTGAAAATGGTTTGCGGCGCCGGGATGAAGTGGAACCAAAGGTAGTTGTAAATCGCCTGCCGATCGAATTCGACGTTGCATCGGCGCCCGACCGCATCGGCGCGATCGGAAAAACTGAGACGGGAGCCTTCGATGTGAAAGCACAGCGTTTCGCGCGCGAAACGATCGCATGCGAGCAGCGCCCGGCGGGTATGGAAATCTGCCAGGAATACGCCGTAACTACCCTCGACGCTCTTTGCGGCATTGGCCTGATTCACGCGCCACGCTTCGGCCCAGCCGTCCAGCACCTGTTCGCGCTGTGGCTTGCCGGTGCTGCGGAATCGCGGTGTCCCGATCGACGCGATCAAGAGCGGGCCGCGCATGCCGCAGATCACCCGCCGCGGGTCGAAATGCAATTCGAGACTCGCGTCATTCAGCGAGCCGGCGGCATAGGCTTGATCGCTGAATCGCGGCGTCTGTCCGCCTTTGAGTTGAGCAAAGTCGATCCAGCCATCGAGCATCGTGCGCAATGGCGCGGGAATGTCGTGCAGGGAGAGATTCGTCACGGCAGTTCGCGCCGTGCGCATTGAAGGAGCGGCATTGGAGGCGCTGCTGTCGTCATTTCATTCTTTCCATTCTCCGACTTTCTGCAGCTTGTTCTTGAGACCGGGCAGATTGAAGCCGCGCGAATACGCTTTCTTCGCATAGTCGCGCGCCTTGTCGTAGTCCTTCAGATCGAAGTAGGCGAGACCCATGTTGTAGTACAGGTTGCCGCTCGTGCCGTGCTCTTCGGCCTTGCGGAACTGATTCAGCGCTTCTTTCGGTTTGTCGTCCTTGAGCAGTTGCACGCCGTAGACGCCGCGCACATTCGGATCGTCCGGGGCGAACGCCAATGCGCGCTGGAACCAGCAGTCGAGCGTGAATTCAGAGCCTTTCGGTTGGATGTTTTTTTCGCGCCGCGAGAGATTCGCCATCGCGTTCAAAGCACGCGGATGGTTGGGGAAGGCGCGCAGCGTGTAGGAAATATCCTTGCCGATCACCGCATTCGACGCGCCCTTGCGCAGATGTTCCACTTGTGGGGTGAAGTGGTAGTCCTCGACGATCTTGCGCCGCTCCAGCGGGGCTGTGCGGTAGTCGAAAGGGCCAAAGTGGTTTTCCAGCGAGCCGCAGGCGCCGTCCTGAGCAAGGACTGTCGGCACGTTGAACAAGGCGGCGGCGAAAATCACCGCAGCGGCGTGTATGAACTTGATGGAGCGTTGATGGTCGATACGTCCGTCTTCCGTTCGCCCTGAGTCGGCCGAGGAGTGAACAGGAACTTTCGCCGTCGATGGGTTCGCCATGAGCGGCTTTGCGAGGCGCTTGATCGGATATGCATTAACTTTCACGTAGACCTCCCGTCAGAGTGCTGGACACCTTGATCGCGGCGCAACGCGCGGCGGCGCCGACGCAATAGGCAAGGGTCCTGGGACGAAAATCGAAATGATGCAGGGCGAGCTTGAACGACTCGTACGCAACGCAGACGTCGCCCCGCCGGTAGTGCCGGTAGCCGTGGCTGAAGCACAGTCGCGACAGCCGGCGATCCAGGCTCGCGCGATCGACGCGTTGCCCGTCCGCGCCGGTTTTGCCGAATCGTTCGAGTGCGCGCAGCAGCACGCGATATTCGTTGTTCTCGCGCCGTTCCGCCGCCGTGGTCGAGGCGGCGTGGATGCGATACAACGCGAGCGTGCGAGACAGCTTCGCCACGCGAAAGCGCTGCGTCGCGCGTAGCCACAGGTCGTAGTCCTCGCCGGTGCGCAGGCTTTCGTCGAAGCCACCGATCGCTTCGAACACGCTGCGGTGCGCAACGGCTGTGATTGAATGAATCATGCTGTCGAGCAGCATGTCGGTGTAGATCGAGCCGGATGCAGCCTCGTCGATGTCATCCCCGCACTCGTTGGACGGGCGCATGAATTCTTGCGCGCTGCCCGTGTCGCCGCGCCAGCGTTGCCAGCGGCCGTACACGATGCTGATGTCCGGGTGCCGCGCGAAGTACGCTATCTGTGCGCTGATCTTGCCGGGCAGCCACAGATCGTCGGCATCCAGAAAGGCGATGTATTCGCCTTGTGCGATGGAGAGTGCGCGATTGCGTGCCGCGGCCGGGCCGCTGTTCGGCTGGCGAACGAGCCTGATGCGATGCTGCAGCGGAGCGATCGCGTCGGCCGTGCCGTCGGTCGAACCATCATCGACGACGATGACTTCGAGATTCGGGTAGTCCTGCGCGAGCACGCTCTCCAACGCGTCGCGTATATAGGCAGCGCAGTTATAGGCGGGAATGATCACCGAGACGCGCGGCGTGGTCATGAGCATCTCAATGTGCTTGCGTGCGCGTTTGCCACGGCGGCATGCCGGGCAGTGTCGCGCCGTACAGTCGCGCGGCGATGCGGATCAGCTTCAGCCGCATGGTGCGGTCGCTCGAGCGCCGGCGTGCGACGCCGAGCAGCCCGCGCGCCAGAGCATGCAGCACCGCACGGCCCGTACCGCTGCGACGCAGCCCGCGCGCCGCGCTGTAGAAATTCAGCGGATCTTCCAGCAGACGCAAGACGAAATAGCGCTGCTGTGCAGCCTGCGCGATCGCGCGGCGCTCGTCGCGGGTGGGGCTCATCCCGCTGCCGTCGGTCAGCGCGGCGTAACTCAGTGCGTCTTCGATCATTTCCTCGTCCAATCCCTTGCCGGCCATCACGCTCATGCGATTCAGCAAAGCCAGCCGCTTGAGCGAGGCGTCGCACACCGTGTCGCGTACCGGTATGAGGTATTCGCCCAATGACGTATCCGCACGCAGCGCGCGTCCCAGCATGCGGTCGTGATGCGCAAACAATTGCTCGCGTTCATCGTGCGCATAGCGCTGCGCGGCCGGTCCGCGCTCGCCTTCGTGACGACGGAACACGAAGGTCGGCCGATCGAGCAGGGCCACCGGATAGCGGCGTACCAGTCGCAACAGCATTTCGTAATCTTCGGAGGCCACCAGATCCTCGCGGAATGGCCCGACCTGCCGGTAACACTCGCTCCGCACCAGCGCACCCTGCAGTGTGGTGAAGCAACTGCGCATGAACTGCAGACGGAAACTACTTTCATCGACCTTGGGCCAGTGATGCTCCGCCGTGGGCTCGATCGCGCCGTTCTCGCCGCTGCGTCCCCAAAGATGGTTGCTCAGCACCACCTTGGCGTCCGGACGACGATCGAGCAGTGCAAGCCGGCTCTGGATCGAAGTGAGCATCGCGACGTCGTCGTCGTCGAATATCCATACCCATTCGCCCGTGACCATCGGCAGCGCGAAATTGAGCGCGCGCGGCTTGCCGCCATTCTCCTTGCGTACGTAGCTGATGCGACGGTCGCAACAATTGTTCACGCTTCGCACGCGTTCCGCGGTGTCGTCGGTCGAGCCGTCGTCCACCACGATGATCTGATGCGCCGGCACCGTTTGGGCGAGCAGCGAATGCAGACATTCCTCCAGCAGCGCGGCGCGATTGTAGGTCGGCACCAGTACGGAAACGGTGCGCGTATGCGTGCCGCTCATGCAGCGCCCGCCGGGGTCAGGTCGATAACGGTCGGCGCCGCTTGTTCGCGTCGATACAGCACGCGGTTGCCGTCTGCGCTTTCCCTCACCGGCACGTACCCGGCCTGTGCGAAGGCGCGCTGCGCCCGGCGGATGGTCGGCGTGCCGATTTCGTGCGGGTGGAAGGCGATGAGTACTTTGCGAATGCCAAGCTCGATCACGTCCTTGATCAACTGACATTCCGCCCCATCGACGTCGATGATCAGAAAGGTCGGACGATGCGCGCGCAGAGCATCGCGCAGCGTGCGGCCGGGCACGAGGAACTTGCGTGCGTATCGACCGGGGCTCGTGTCGCCCAACGTGTCGCTTGCATGCAACGTGCGCATGCCGGTAACGCAACCGAGCGCGCAGTGTTCGAGTCGCGGTGCAATGCCGTTCAGCGCGAACGTATCGCGCGCGGCCTGCACCATCGCCGGGTGCGATTCGAAGGCAACGATTCGATTCGACCCGAGCCGACGCGCGCACAGCGCGGCAATCACGCCGATACCGCTGCCGACCTCCATCACCACGTCGTCGTCTTCCAGTGCGTCGCGCACCAGTCGGCGCTCCACGCCGGCATAGGTGCGTGCGAGCAGATCGCGTGCGAGTTGCAACGAATAGTGCGGACGCAACTGCACCTTCACCCCATCCAGTTCGACCACCCGTCCCGTAGTGCGTGCAACCGCGACATGAAGTCGCGCGCTGACCAGATCGGCACAGCGCCGCGGGTTGCTCAACATCCAGCGGCCCGAGCAGTAGCCGCGTTTGGCGTAGTCCATCGCGGCATCCATTAGGCTGTCGTTGCGCTTCTCCGTCGCGCTCGGCAGACTTATCGCGGCACGCTGCCATCCATGAGGAGTGGGTTCGTCGTCGCTGTAAAACGGGATCTGGCGCATGGATGTCACCGTTCCAGGTAAGCGCGGACGACAGGCCGCGGGCCGGCAAAGGCAGCAACACGCAGCCACACGCGCCAGAGAACGGATCGGCCGAGCGCCACATGTTCGGATTTGCGAGCGGCATGCAGCAATCCGCGCGCCAGGCAACCGGCGAACAATCGCATCAATGGTCCGGACGAACGCGCACGCAGCTCGCGCAGGAAGCCCTTGGGATCTTCCTGCACGCGGGCGAGCCAATACGGTTGCGTCATGGCGCGCGCGCACAGTGCCCGTTCTTCGCGACTCAATCCGCCGATGCCGCAATGCGCTTGAATTGCCGCAGCGGCGGCGAGATCGTCGAGCGCTTCATCGACGAGGCCTTTGCTTGCCATCACGCTCATGCGCGTGAGTAGCGCAAGGCGCGATTCGCAGGGCGTGAGCGCACGGCCGGATACCGATGGAGCGAGATACTCCCCGAGCGCGAGTTCGCCTCGAATGCGCCGGCCGAGTCGGCCGTCGAATTCCATCCATATTTTTTTACGTTTAGACTCGTCGTGACGCAGCGCCTTCGGTCCGCGCATGCCGGCGTGGTCGCGCCACACGAATGTCGGTTCGTGCAACACCGCGGCCTTGTAACGACGCAGCAGTCGCACGGTCATTTCGTAGTCGGCGCTGCGCAGAAAACCGGTATCGAAGTTGCCGACGGCACGCAGGCAGTCAAGCCGGATCAGCATGCCCTGAAACAGAAACAGATGATTGCGCAGCGTGCTGATGAACAGGCGGTGATCGGCCGGGCCGCGTGCCGATATGCGTCGACCGCGTTGAATTCGCCCATCCGGACCGTCGATGCCGAGATAGTGTTCGCTCATCACGATGTCCGCTTCGGGCTGCGCGTGCGCCGCGTCCAGTCGACGCTCGATGGAATCGCGCAGCGCGACGTCGTCATCATCGAAGAACCACAGCCATTCGCCGGTGGCGAGTTCCAGCGCGCGGTTGAACGCCGCCGGCCGACCGGCATTGGGTTGCCAGACATAAGTGATGCGATCCGCGTAGCGCGCAATGACGCTATGCGTGTCTTCGTCCGAGCCGTCGTCGATCAGGATGACCTGCTCGGGCGGGTGCGTCTGACGCAGCACACTGTCGAGACACTCGTTCAGGTAGGTGGTGCGGTTGTAAGTCGCGATGATTACCGTGACGGTGTCGCGATCCGGTCCATTACGGGACGCAGCCGATGTGGAGATCATCGAATTCATGTCTGCCTCCTCGTGCGCCAGGGGCTTTGCCGCAGGACACCCCCGGCCATGCGCAGCAGGCGCGCTTCGGCGCCGTCTTCGCGACCGCCCAGATGCCATAGCAGCAGCAGCGAAATCGTGTAAACAATTGCGCCGGCCAGAATCAGCGCCAGCAGCATCGCCAGTTGCGAAGCGGTCGATACAGGCTGCCAGTAGCCCGTACCTCGTAGTGCAAGCAGCGCTCCGGTCATCAGCAGCGACGCGGCGACTGGCCGGAACAGCGCGGCGAGGACGCGTGTGCTGCGCAGCTCCAGATATGTTCGCAGCAACCAGATGTTGAGCGTGCCGGTGGCGATGTAGACGCCGGTCAGGCCCCAGGCCGCGATGGCAAGGTCGTAGTACGTCAGCAGGAAGAAGAACAGGGGGAAGGCGAGCACGATGTACAGCGCCATCAGCTTGGCCGACAGATGCTGTTGTCCCAGCGCAAGATAGGTTGTGCCGAAGGTGCCCTGCAGCGAACGGATGGCGCCGTATATCGCGAGTGGAGCCATCAGCGGAATCACCGAGACCCACTTCGGCCCGAGCATCACCATCACGAACAGATCGGCGAGACACGACAGGCCCGCGGCGACCGGCAGGGACAATACGGCCACGAGCTGGAACACGGTGATGAATCCGTCGGCGAGCCTGGGCTTATCGCCCTGCAGGCGGGAGTAGCCCGGATACACCGCGCGCATAAGCGGGTAGGTCAGCTCCGTGGTCGGCAGGCTCGATACTTCATAGGCAATGTTGTACGCGCCGAGCGCCGCCGGGCCGGCTCGGTTGCCGAGGATGAAATCGGTGCCACGCTGCTGAATGAAGAACAGAATGCTGTTGCCGGTCACCCACTTGGAGAAGTGGAAAAAATCTTTCGCATGCGAGAGCGTGAGGCGCGGCCGGTACGAAAACAGCGCATAGCTCAGCAGCACACTGACCACGCTGCGAGTGAGTATGCCGAACAGCAGCGCCCAGAAACTCTGCCAGTAAAAGGCCAGGCCGACGGTAACGGTGAAGGACGCAAGCTTGGAGATCAGGCCGAGCGCGAAGATTCGCTTGAAGCGCAGCGCCTGTTCGTGCAGCACTACGCCGATGTTGCGAAAGCTGCCGAAAAAAGCGGTGAAGGCGAGCACGCCCATGATGCTCGCGACGCGCGGCTCATGGTAGATCGCAATCGCCACGGGGGCGAGCGCGAGCAGCAGCGCTGCTTTGAGCACGCCGATGCAAATGTTCAGCGTCCACGCCGAATCCAGATGCGCGCGCTCCTGCGTCTGGCGCTGGATGATCGCCCACTCCAGTCCCACCGCGGTGGTGGCCTCCAGTGCGGCGAGAATAGACGTGCCCATCGCGATCAGACCGAAATCAGCCGGTACCAGCAGACGCGCGAGAATCAGGGTGCTGACCAGACCGATGATGCGCGTCGACATGCGCATGGCCAAGGTCCAGCCCGCACTTTTGGCGATTTCGTTGCCGAGGCTCATCGCAGCGCGCTCGCGTCGACCGCCGCCGGCGCCGGATCGCGCAGATAGTGATTCGCGATCGCCTCGAGCTGCGCTTCGCCATAGCGGCTTTCCATCGTTCTGCGCGCCGCGGCGCCGATGCGCGCTTGCAGCGCACGGTCTTCCCGCAGACTGAGCAGGATCTCCATCACCTCGTCGTTCGAGTCGGCGATGAAACCGTTGACGCCGTGATCGATGTGCTGCGCGATTCCGGCGGTCGAACCGACGATGGGCGGTACGCCGCAGGCCATCGCTTCGGCGATCACACGCCCGTAGGCTTCGGGCCATGCAGTTGACGTGCGATATAGAAAACAATCGAGCTGCTGCATGAAGCGCGGCAGCGCGAGCGGCGACATCATCGGCATAAGCTCGATGCGCGGATGAGACGCGACGCGTTCGCGCAGGCAGGTGCCGCCCGCGATGCGTAAGTGAAAGCCCGCGCCGGCGAGCCGCTCATACAGCGCCGGATCGCCGTCGGCAAATTTGACCGGGTCATCCCGGCTCGCCCGACCGACGACGAATGCGCTACCGTGCGCCGACGTCGACGGCGTGTACACGTTCAGATCGATGGGCGAGTCCTCCACGATGCCGGGCAGCCCCGCGTCGGCCTTGAGATTTTCCGACGCATAAATCATTTCCACGTTGCGCTGTCCGTCGAGGGAAAGACGTTTGAGGGTGCGCTCGAGACGCTTGTGATTGACGATGTTGTAGAGCAACAACGTGCGCGCAGGTTTGGCCCAGCGCCACCACGCGCCGATGTCGAAATACGCGCCGACAAATAGAAACACGCCCTGTTTTGGAAAGCGCAGCCGCGGCAGATTGATCTTCTGGATCGGCGCAAGTTCGGCGAGTTGCGGATCGGGATCGCGTTCGGTCCAGATGGATGTGCGCGCGTGACGCGACAGCACGCGATACATATCCATCGTGTGCAGTTCCGATCCGCCGATTTCGGTCATCGGATTGAGCAGATTTACTTCTGGACGCGGTGGAACGTCATCGCACTTCATGTTGCGCCCCCATGCGGCGGAAAAACACACAGCACCGGACGGCCGTCGCGATCGGGTTGTCGACGCAGCGATTCACAGTGCTGGATGTGCAGCCATTGGCGCGTGCCGACGCAATAGAACGTCACGGTGCCGAGCGGAACGGCACCGAGTCGGCTGTGAGCGTTGAGCGAACCGGCGTTGTAGGCGTTGACGCGACTCATGGTCCATTGCACGCCCCGCTCGCGTAGATAGGCAAAGGCCGTATCCCATAAGCGCAGAAAAACGCGACTCGCGCGATGGGCCGGGTGAACCCATACGTCAAAGTCCCACGCCGCCTGCGTGGCCGGTCGCGGCAGGAACAGGCAGCGCACAGCGTCCTCCTCGTAGGCATCGTGCTTGAGCCAGAGAAAACCGAGCAGCATGTCGGCCTTGAATGCGGCAACACATTCCGCGCCGTGTGCCAGGCGCGCGCGGACGACGGCGGCCGGACGCGGCGACTGCGCAATCAATGCCGCACACATCGGGTGATTCTCAGTGATGCGCTCGACGCGCAGCGCGCCGGCACGAGGTGCAGGAAGCAGTGGCGTCGGCGCGACCGGTTGCGCCGTCAATTGATACTTCACGATGCGGATGCGCCGCCCGCTTAGGCGCCGGGCGGTGCGCGCGATGTGACGGAGCAGGGCATCCCTGAGCGGCAGATTCGCAATCGGCCGGCGCTGGAACACATCGGGCGTGGCGGTCAGCATGCTATGCGCTCGGCGTGCGCATTTGGTGCGGCGGTATAGTGCTTTTGCAGCCACGCGAGCAGCGCGCTTTCGATTTGCGCGCGCCAGTGCTGGCGCGAAAAAGTATGATCGGCGTCGACCAGATCGAAGCGTGTGACGTGTCGTGTGTCGAGCAGGCCGTGCCAGGCGGAATGGTTTGCGGTGTAGTCGCAAAATTCCTGCGCGGTGAGATCCTTGCCGCTGAGAATTAACAACACCGGCCGTTTGAAGCGGCGCAATCCGTCCGCCATTGCGTCCTGGAACCCGGCATCCGGCGATCCATCGCGGCGCGAACCGGCGAATAGGGCGCGCAATCGTTTCGCCAGACCCGCGCCGCTCGCACGGTAATCGACGTCGCCGCGCAGCAGCTTGCCCCAGAACGCGGGGTTGGCCAGACGCGCGCCGTAGTAATGTTTCACTTGCACGCGCGCCAGCGATACATCGTCGCGCACCCAGGGATTGATCAGCACCATGCCGGCGACCGCTTTGAGATCGACGCCGTACATCAGCGCTGCCGACGCCGCATCGCACAGGCCCAGGAGGACGATGCGTTTGAGCTGCGGCGCGGCCGCGAGGAATGCGCTGACGGCTGCTTCGATGTCCGCACCGACGTAACGAAAATCGCGCGGGCTGCCGGAGCTGTCGCCCATGCCGCGATAGTCGAAGCGCAGACTGGGATAGCCGACTGCGGCAAGTTTGCGCGCGAGCAGTACAAATTGCCGGTGGCTGCCGGCGCGGTACTGCGGGCCGCCGACGATGATGAGCACACCGCAGTCGCCCGTCTGCTGCGCAAGCGCCAGCACGCCGAGTAGTCGTTCGCCGCCGCACTCGAACAGCAGCGGCTGCTCCGTAACGCCCGGCGCTACCGCGGCATTGTGGAAATGGTGGACGTGATCAATGCCGGACATTCGTTGATTTCCTGTGTCTGCCAGAAGGCGGGACCAACTGCTGTGCCGACGGTTGCGCGGCAGCCCTCGCGGTTCCAGGTTTGCACTTGTCGCAACGCCGCTTCGCCAGGCGTAAGGTGCGGGCGCGGCAGCACTTCCAGCCAGCGCACCTCACTGCCTTGGGGAAGCGCTTCGAGCCACGCATTTGCCATGCCGTCCGCAAGCGCCGCGCCGAGCGGATAGCCGCTTACTTCAAGCACGCCGTTGCGGGTCAGCATTTCGCGCAACATGGCGGTGTTCATGCGCTTGTTCACGTCGTCGATCGCGTCGCCGGTAAGACGCGTGCGCAGAAACTGCTGAAGAAAGCGTTGGCCGGACAGCACCGGCTGCCAGAACAGCGCGCGTATCGGCGTGTCGCGCAAGCGCGCGACTCCGTCGATCAGCAGGCAGCCCGTGCGCAGGCCCCACAGCCATGGCGGTTGACGTGTACGCGCAGCGAGCCAGTCCCATGCCGCGCGCACATCGGCCAGCCAGATATCCCATGTCGCATCGCGAAAATCGCCGCTGCTGTCGCCGCAGCCAAACAGATCGATCTGCAGCACTTGATAACCGCGCTGGGCAAAGGCGCGCGATTGCAACGCGGCCATGCGACGCGACTTGTTCATCTCGTCACCGAACGGATGGATGTACAGAATCGAACCGCGTGATGAGGCGTCGGCGGCGCCGTGCAATAAGCAGAAACGCTGACCGTGTTCGGTCGGCAGGTAGAAGGCTTCCACGGTCGACTCGTCAGGCCTGCGGGATCGACAAGGAGATGTCGCTTCCCTGTACATTCGATTCGGCGAGCTTGGCGTCCACGAATGCCACGAGACTGCCGATCGTCGCAAAGGCCGACCCGTCGATCTCATCGTCATCGATCAGAAAACCGAAATGCTCTTCAAGCGCGGTCAGTACTGTTGCGACCGCCATCGAATCGAGTTCCGGGATTGCACCCAGCAGCGGCATGCCATCGGCTGCGTCGTGTAAACGCCCCGCGATACCGAGCACGCTTTCCAGCAGCGTCACCACCTGTTCTTTGGTTCGCAACGCAAGTTCTCCCTGTTGATGTTCGCGTGTGTGCGATTGCGGAAACAGCATCGAGTGCACGCGATATTCGCGTGACGTGTGAGAGCGACATTGTGCCGGTCGCATACGCACACATTGTCAAAATGTGTTGCTGATACAAGGTTTAGCGTTCACGCGCGTGAGTCACCGATAGACTGCGCAAACTGTTCTGTCGCGTTCGCGCGCAGTGCGCAACGCTATTCGATGATTTCCGCGAATGCGGGAAGCATTGCAGCATGCAAAACATTCAGAATCTGAAACACCGAGAACTCGGAGAAGCACAGAGAACGAAGAGAAGAGCCGCGTGGCGAAGGGTCCTTGGTTTTCTCTGTGCCCTCTGTGAACTCTGTGGTGAAAGGTTTTTACTGGATTCCCGATCGCGCGGCTGTGTCGCTTGCCGGGAATGACGACTCCGGCTGATCTCGATGATTGAAACCTTGTTGCACCATCTTCCGCGCAATGCAGCGCGACGCGGGCCCGATCGCGCAGCGCTGGGTTACGGCGATGCATCATTGAGCTATGGCGAATTGTGGAGCGCGATCGAAGCGTGCGCCGGCGGCTTGCTGCGGCTCGGTGTCGCGCGCGGCGACCGGGTGGGGATTTTTCTCGAAAAACGTTTCGAGACGGTGATCGCATCGTTCGCCGCGGCGGCGGCGGGTGCGGTGTTCGTACCGGTGAACCCGCTGCTGAAAGCGGAGCAGGTCGCCTACATCCTGCGCGACTGCAATGTGCGCGTACTGATTACGTCGAGCGAGCGACTGCCGTTGTTGCGCGAGCAACTCGCGCAATGCCGCGATCTGCGCCATGTCGTGGTGTGCGGTGACGCACCGGTCGAAGGTGTCGCGAACGCGGCGACCCATGTCTGGAACGCGCTGCTCGACGCGCCGCCGCGAGGCGGCCATCGCGTCATCGATACCGATGTGCTTGCCATCCTCTACACGTCGGGCAGCACCGGCAAGCCCAAGGGCGTGGTGCTGTCGCATCGCAACCTGGTGTCGGGCGCGCACAGCGTCGCCTCCTATCTCGAGAACAATGCGGACGACACGCTGCTCGCCGCGCTGCCGCTGTCGTTCGATGCGGGATTCAGTCAGCTCACCACAGGTTTTCATGCCGGCGCACAGGTGGTGCTGCTGAACTATCTGATGCCGCGCGACGTGTTGAATGCGCTGGCGCGACATCGCGTTACCGGCCTCACCGCCGTACCGCCGCTCTATATACAACTGTCGCAACTGGAATGGCCGGCGGAAGCGACGGCGCATCTGCGCTATTTCGCCAACACCGGCGGCCGCATGCCGCTCGAAACGCTCAAGGCGCTGCGCGCGCGCATGCCCGAGGCGAAGCCGTACCTGATGTACGGGCTCACCGAGGCGTTTCGCTCGACTTATCTGCCGCCCGATCAGGTGGACGCGCGGCCGGACTCCATCGGCAAGGCCATCCCCAACGCGGAAATCCTCGTGCTGCGCGAAGACGGCACGCCTTGCGCGCCGAACGAGCCGGGTGAACTGGTGCATCGCGGTGCACTTGTCGGCATGGGTTACTGGAACGATCCGGCGAAGACCGCGGAGCGTTACAAGCCGCTGCCCGGCCGCGAAGCGGGTCTGGTGATGCCGGAGATCGCCGTGTACTCGGGCGACACGGTGCGCATGGACGAGGAGGGCTATCTCTATTTCGTCGGTCGCCGCGACGAAATGATCAAGACGTCCGGGTATCGCGTCAGCCCGACCGAAATCGAGGAAGTGCTGTACGGCACGCAACTGGTCGGTGAAGTGACCGCTTTCGGCGTGGATCATCCGACGCTCGGTCAGGCGATCGTCGTCGTCGCCACCGCGAAAGACGGCATGTCGCTCGACAGCGCATCGCTGCTGATGGCCTGCCGGACGCACTTGCCGGCATACATGATTCCATCCAAGGTGAACGTACGCGCCGGTCCGTTGCCGCGCAATCCGAACGGCAAGATCGACCGCAAGGCGATCGCGGCGGAATTCCGCGACGCATTCGAGGCCGCCGCATGAATGCGCCATTGTCGGCGCAGACACAAATCCGCGCCGAGGCGCCGCGTCATGCGCCGATGTCGCAGTTCACCGTGCGGGAAGATTGCCTCATCGTCGGCGACAACCCGCTTCCGCTGCTGGCCGAGCAGGCCGGCCGTACGCCGTTCTACGCTTACGATCGTGGCCTGCTGTACCGGCGCATTGCCGAATTGCGCGAGCGATTCCCCGGCATCCGACTGCATTACGCCATGAAGGCGAACCCGATGCCGGCCCTGGTCTGCTACATGGCGCGGCTGATCGACGGCATCGACGTCGCGTCGGCCGCAGAACTGCGGATCGCGCTCGACGCCGGTACCGATGCGCGTGAAATCAGTTTTGCCGGTCCGGGAAAATCGGAAAGCGAACTGCGCCAGGCCGTCGCGGCCGGCATTCTGATCAATATCGAATCGTTCCGCGAAGTGGAATTGCTTGTCGGCATTGCGCGCGCGCTACAGTTGCCGGCACGCGTGGCGGTGCGGGTGAATCCGGATTTCGAACTGAAAGCCTCGGGCATGAAAATGGGCGGTGGCGCCAAGCCTTTCGGTGTCGATGCCGAGCAGGTGCCGCAATTGCTGGAGCGCATCGGCGATGCCGGCCTCGCTTTCGAAGGCTTCCATATGTACTGGGGCTCGCAATGCCTCAAGGCCGCGGCCATCTGCGAAGCGCAGCAGCAGGTGTTCGAGCTTGCCGTGCGGCTCGCCGCGCATGCACCCGCGCCGATACGCGTGTTGAATCTCGGCGGCGGCTTCGGCATCCCGTATTTCCCCGGCGAACAGCCGCTGGACCTCGCGCCCATCGGCGCCAATGTCGCGCAGCTGGTCGATCGCGCCGCACGTGAACTGCCCGGCGCACGGCTCGTGATCGAACTCGGTCGATATCTCGTCGGCGAAGCGGGCATCTATGTGTGTCGTATTGTCGATCGCAAGGTCTCGCGCGGGCAGATCATGCTTGTGACCGACGGCGGCTTGCATCACCATCTGGCTGCGTCGGGAAATTTCGGTCAGGTCATTCGCAAGAACTACCCGGTTGTCATCGGCAACCGCATGAATTCCGTGACGCGCGAGATCGCATCCATAGTCGGACCCCTTTGCACGCCGCTCGACTTGCTGGCGGATCGCCTCGAACTCGCGCAAGCGCAGCCCGGCGACCTGGTGGTGGTGTTCATGTCGGGCGCATACGGCTATAGCGCCAGTCCGCTTGCGTTTCTCAGTCACCCGCCACCCTTGGAGTTGTTCGTCTAGGGGAGAAGTCATGCGTCAATATCTACAAAATGCATCACGACGCGTTGCGCGGCTCGCGTGCATGGCGATCGCCATCGCTTGCGCAACGGTTGCCTCGGCGGCCGATGTGCCGGCGACGCCGGACGATTATCTGGAGAAGCTCGAGCAACTTCAGCCGGGCGATCGATTGCTGCTCGCGCCGGGCAACTACAGCGGCGGATTGCCGTTGCATCAACTGCACGGCACGGAGAAAGCGCCCATCGTGATCGAAAGCGCGGACCCTGCGCAGCCGGCCGTGCTGCTCGGTCGCGAAGGACATAACACGGTGAGCCTGCGCGATGCGAGTTATCTGGTCGTGCGCGGACTCAAACTCGACGGGCAGAACATCCCGGTCGATGCAGTGAAGGCAGAGCATGGACAGGAGGTCGTGCATCACGTCCTGCTCGAAGGACTGACCATCGTCGGGCACGGCGAAGCGCAGGGCATCATCGGCATTTCCACCAAGGCGCCGGCAGCCTTCTGGACCATTCGCAACAATCTCATCATCGGCGCCGGCACCGGTATGTATCTGGGCGATTCGGACGGCACCGCGCCTTTCGTCGCCGGCATCATCGAAGGCAATGTCATCCTCGACACCATCGGTTACAACCTGCAGATCAAACCGCAGAAGACGCGTCCGGTGCGTGCGGGTTTGCCCGAGTCGGATCAGACCACGGTGATTCGGGGCAACGTTTTTTCCAAGGCCAATCACGCCTCCGACGGCACCTGGGCGCGCCCCAATCTGCTGCTCGGTCATCTGCCGCCGGTCGGCCCGGGCAGCGAAGACACTTATCTGATCGAAGGCAACGTGTTTTACGCCAATCCTTACGAGCCGCTGTTCTACGCCGAGGGCAATGTCGAGTTCGTGCGCAACCTGCTGGTGAACCCGCTCGGGTCGGCGATTGCGATTCAACGTTATCGCGGCGCGCCGCGGCGCATTCAGGTGACGGAAAATTTCATCGTCGCAAAAGAGGACCCGTTGACCTTGCGCGATTTGCAGGAGGGATTCATTCCCGCCATCGCCGGCAATCAGATGCTGGCGATCGACGCCGATGTTGCCGGTCAGTTGCAGAAGTGGGCGGCGGGATCGGGTGCGTTGGCGCTGCAGCAGGCGACCAACGTCTGCGCTCAACCCACGGTGGCCAAAGCACTGACCGTCGCTGAAGCGGGCGCGGGGTTATGCGATCGCGTCCGCCGCGCCCAGCCGCTGAAGGTGCAACGACAGGCCAAGCAATGAGCGCGTTGTATTTGTCGAGTGCCAAGGGCCGGGTCGCCGTGCGCGGCGAAGCGCGCTATCGACTGGCGAATACGCAGACCTACAGCGAGTGGCTGTGGGATGGGACGCGCCTGCATGCGCATAATTGCCGGCTCGGCGCGCATCCGTTGTTCTGGCGCGAGCGTGTCAACGGCATTGCCCTCGCAACTTCGCCGCTCGATCTGCTCGAAGACGGCACGCAACTCGACTATCCCGCACTGGCGGTGTTTCTGCGTCTGGGTTTTTTCGTCGGCGAAGACACGCCCTTTGCCGGGGTGAGGCAGCTCGCCCCGGGCAGCGAACTTAGCTGGGATGCCGCGCGCGGCGCAAAAGTGCGGACAGCGTCCCTGCCGCGCGGCGAGCGGCTGCTGATCGATCGGGATGCCGCGATGGATCGTTACGGCGTGCTGTTGCGGCGCGCCGTGGCGAACTGTTTCCCGCTCGATGGACGTTTGTGCCTTCCGCTTTCGGGCGGGCGCGACAGTCGCCATATCGCACTGGCCATGCACGAACTGGGCGTCAGACCGCATGCCTGTGTGACGCTGAAACATCTGCCGGGCCGCCACAACGAGGACGCGCGCATTGCCGCGCTGGTGGCGCGCGCGCTCGATGCGCCGCATATCGTGCTCGAACAGCCGCGTTTTTACGTCCCCAACATGCTGCGCAATCTGCATGACAGCGCCATGTGTGCCGACGAAGGTGCGCAATTGCCGCCGCTGACCGACTGGTTGCGCGCGAATGCGGATATCGTCTTCGACGGCATCGCCGGTGACGTGATGTCGGCCGGGCTGTTCCAGAACGCCGAGTTGCATGCTTTGTACGGCCGTGGCGATTTGAACGCGGTCGCCGGCAAGATTTTCCGCGACTGGAAGTCCTCGGTGCGCGGCTGGCAGCATGCGGTCGACCGGTCTTTGGCCGACAAACTGTCGGAGAGCGTCGCGCGCGAACGCCTCGTCGTGGAACTCGAGCGTCACCGGCATCACCACAATCCGGCCCGGTCGTTCTATTTCTGGAATCGCACGCGGCGCGAAATCGCTCTGCAACCCTTCGCGTTGTTCAAGGGGCTATGCGTGGAAACACCATTCCTCGATGCCGAGCTGTGGAATTTTCTCGACGGCCTGCCGTACGACATGGTCGCCGATCAGCGCTTTCACACCGATACGATCCTGCGCGCCTATCCCGCGCACGCACGCATTCCATTCGAAACCAAAGGGCAGTCGCAGGAGGCGACGCCGGTGCAGCGAATGCTGCTCGGCGCAAGTCTTGCACCCACACTGCTTCGCTATGGCGGCTGGCGCCGGCTGTCCCTGGTGCTGCGTTGGGTGCGCCTGCTGGCCGGCGTACGAGTCTGGTGGAATCCGAACATGTCGCTTTACATGCTGACCTTGACGCGCATCTGCAATGATTCGTTGCGCGCACCGCCGCATGGCGCGCAGGCGCCGGCCGTATAGGGGCGCATATGCCGGCCCCGCCTCGCTTCGCTAAAACGTCTCCGTCGATCTTGCGCTGGTGGCGTGCAATGCTGATCGCGGCGACGTGCGCCGCGCTCTCAGGCATCTGGTTCGGCACGGCAACCGGCTTCCCGATCGAGCGCGATGCCTACGAGAATCTCACTGCCGCCTATAACCTCGCGCATCACGGCGTCATGTCCATTCAGGACGACAACAGCCTTGGGCAATTGCGCCCGTCCGAGTATCGCGAGCCATTGCCCATCATCGCGCTCGCGGGCTATATCGCCGCGCTCGATTCCTATTTCGGCGACAAGCCGCTTGCGCAATTGCAGACCGGCAACGATGCGCGTGTCCTCAAATATTCCAACATTCCGTGGGCGGTGCTGTTAACGCTTGTCGTGTTCGGCTCGATCGTGCGCTATACCGGCTCTTATACGCTCGCCGCCCCGGGTACGATCGCGGTCCATCTGTACCTTGCCTATCAGTACGATTTTCTCTATTCGGAAATCGCGGCGGCCGCATTGCTCGCGCTGGCCTCGTATCTGTTCGCCGAAGCACTGCGGCATCGTCGGCCGCTTGCGGTGTTCGCCGCCGGGCTGTGCTTCGGCGCGCTGGCGCTGACCAAGGCGGCCACGTTGTATGTCTGCGTCGTATTGTTTGCGGCGGTCGCCGTCGTCGGAATATGGCGCGTCATCCGCGCACGCGACGCATTTTTGCTCCGGTCCTCGCTGCTGCTGACGTTCGGCGTGGTCCTCTTCGTCGGGCCGTGGATGGCACGCAACTATGTGCATTTCGACGCGCTCAGCATGAATAGCCGGGGCGGTCAGGTGCTGCTGACGCGCGCGGTGAAAAACAACATGACGGCGGAGGAGTATCGCGGCGCCTGGTTTGCCTATGCGCCGCGACCCTTGCGCTGGATCAGCGGGAAGCTGGCCGGTTTCGACAAAAGCGACCTGGAGGCGGGCGGACGCCTGCAGCGGCTGATGCGTTTCGTCAGCGAGCGGGATCGACCCGCCATCGCGGCGGGTCGCCCCGGCGAGGCGGTGAGCTATTACGCCAGAGTGAGCGCGATGTACACCGAGTTGGCGAAAGCGCGTGCCGCCGGCGATGTCGTGGGCTCGCTCGATGTCGATCAGCGGCTCAAACAGCGCGCGCTCGACATGATCATCGCCGACCCGCTCAAGCATGTGGCGGCCGTTCCGCTGTTTCTGTGGCGCGGCGCGCCATACACCTTTGCCATTCTGCTGGCCTGCGCGCTGTACGCCTGCGGGCGGCGGGCTTGGTGGTTGCTCGCGTATATCGCCCCGGCCATGGGACTGGTGATGTTCTACGCGGTGCTGACGCATTTCATTCCGCGCTATGCCGAGCCGATGGTTCCGATCGCGGCGGTGTGTTGCGCGATCCTGGTGCATGCGGCGATTCAGCGGGCGCGCCTGCTGGTGCGGCGCGGGGCGGTCGGGCGCGATAGCGCATCGCGCATGCCGGCGCGGCGTTGGGCGGTGGAACAGGCCGAAGCGCGGCAATAAAGCAGGCCCTCCCGGGAGGAGGTCGAAGGTCGCCGGTGCGCGCAGTTGTACGGGCGGAACCGGCGATGTCCGGGCCGACAACAACATGAGCGGGAAGGCGATGGCGGACAGCAACACGGGTCGCGTCCCCATACAGCGACATACCGCGTCAAGCGGCACGGCATGTCGCCCGGAAGGTGAACCGAGGAGACAGCAATGAAGCTGATCATTCAGATTCCCTGCTACAACGAAGCCGAGACGCTGGCGATCGCGCTTGCGGCATTGCCGCGCGCAGTGCCGGGATTCGACAAGGTCGAATGGCTCATCATCGACGACGGCAGTTGCGACCAGACCGTGCGCGTCGCATTGCAGAACGGCGTGGACCATGTCGTGCGCCATACCCGCAATTGTGGGCTGGCCCGCGCATTCATGACCGGCATGCACGAATGCGTGCGATTGGGCGCCGACGTGATTGTCAACACCGATGCCGACAACCAGTATTGCGCCGACGATATTCCCGCGTTGACCGCGCCGATTCTCACCGGGCAGGCGGATATCGTCATCGGCGCGCGACCGATCGAATCGATCCGGCATTTCTCACCGATCAAGAAGATGCTGCAGAAACTGGGCTCCTGCGTGGTGCGCGTTGCGAGTCGCACCAGCATCCCTGACGCGCCGAGCGGTTTTCGCGCCATCAGTCGCGACGCCGCGCAGCATCTGGTCGTGTTCAACGAATACACCTACACGCTGGAAACCATCATCCAGGCCGGCCAGAAAAACATGGCGATCAAATCGGTCCCGGTCCGTGTGAACGAGGATCTGCGACCTTCGCGTCTGGTGAAGAGCATTCCCTCGTACATCAAAAAATCGGTTGTCACGATTGTCCGCATTTTTGTCATCTATCGGCCGTTTCGCTTCTTCGGCTCGCTGGGTGCAGTGCTTTTTACGGCAGGCCTGCTGATCGGCGCACGCTTTCTTTATTTCTACGCGACCGGCAACGGCGGCGGTCATGTGCAGTCGCTGATCCTTGCGTCGGTGTTGCTCGGCATGGGTTTCCAGACGGTGCTGGTGGCGTTTCTTGCCGATCTGCTTTCAGCCAATCGCAAAATGCTTGAAGACGTGCGCTACAAATTGAATCGCGCCGCCGACGACGCAAGGCCGGTCGCGCAGCCCGCGTCGGCGCATCCAACGCAATTGCAGGAGCCCGCCGTACATGGCTGATCCGATGTCGACCGCAGCGTCGGGCCGCCTGCGCTGGGCACGCGCGCTGATAATCGCCGTCACCGGCGTAGCGCTGCTCGGCATCTGGTTCGGCAGTCCGAACGATTACCCCATCGTGCAGCCCGATGCCTATGAAAACCTCACTGCGGCTTATAACCTCGCGCATCACGGCGTGATTTCCACAGAGGACGACCCGGCCGTCACGGCGCCGGCGCCTTCCGAATACCGCGAACCTCTGCCTATCGCCGCACTCGCCGGCTATATCGCCGCGTTGCAATCGGTGCGCGGCGATAAACCGCTCGGCGATCTGATGTTCGGCGACGATGCGCGCCTGCTCAAGCAATCGAACATCTTGTGGGGCGTGCTGCTTTCCCTCGTGGTGTTCGGCACCATATTGCGCTTTACCTCTTCCTACGCCTGGGCGGCGCTCGGCACGCTCGCAACGCATATCGGCCTGGCCCCGGAATACAACGGCTTGTATACCGAAGTCGCCGCGGCGGCGTTACTCGCCCTGACCTGCGCCATTGCCGCAATCGCGGTGCGCGAACAGCGTGCGCGGTGGGTGTTCGCCACCGGCCTGATGTTCGGCGCAATGACGCTCACCAAAGCGGCGTTCCTTTATGTGTCGATTGTTCTCATAGGCGGTGTTGCCGCCTGGGGGTTGTGGCGGCTGCTGCGCTCAGGCGAGGCGTTCGTTCTGAAATCGGCGCTGCTGCTGTCGCTCGGATCGGCGCTGGTGCTCGCACCCTGGCTGGCGCGCAACTATGCGCATTTCGATCAATTGAGTCTCAGTGGTCGCGGCGGTCATGTACTGCTTACGCGCGCAGTGAAAAACGAGATGACGCCGGAGGAATATCGCGGCGCCTGGTTCGCCTATGCGCCACGTCCGTTGCGCTGGATCACCAGCAGACTGACCGGCTTCGACAAAGGCGATCTCGCCGAGGGCGGACGGCTTGTGCGTCTGATGCGTCATGTCGACCCGCGCGACCGTCCCGCGGAAGCAGCCGGCCGTCCGCAGGACGCGGTGAGTTATTTCGCCAAAGTGAAGGCCATGCGCGCCGAGCTGCAGATGCGCCGTCCGGAAGCCGATTCGCTCGAAATCGACGACGCGCTGAAGCAACGCGCGCTCGCCATGATCAAAGCCGCGCCGCTGGCGCATCTGGCGGCAACGCCGCTATTCCTCTGGCGCGGCGCGCCCTACGTGTTCATCGTACTGCTGGCCGGCGCGCTGTATGCGTGCGTGCGTCGTCGATGGTGGCTGCTGGCCTATGTGGCGCCCGCAATGGGGCTGGTGTCGTTCTATGCTGTGCTGACTCATTTCATTCCGCGCTACGGCGAACCCATCCTACCCATCGCCGGGGTCGTATTCGCGCTGCTGGGCCATATCGCAGTGCGCGGGGTGCGGGCGCGGCTGCGTTCTCGGCGCGGCACTCGTTCGACGGCGCTGCATGTGCCGTTCCAGGGGCCGGCAGTCCATGGCTGATCAAGGCAGCGAAGGATTGCTCTCGCCGTTTCTGCGCGCACGGCGTCTGGCGGCCGTGCGACCGTATCTGCGCGGGCGCGTCCTGGATGTCGGGTGCGGTTCGGGTTCGATGGCCGACTTGCTGCCACCGGAGCGCTATGTCGGCGTCGAACCGGATGCCGAGTCGCTTGCGCTAGCACGCAAGCGCCACCCGCGGCATTGCTTTCTCTCGTCATTGCCGGATGACGATCAATTCGACACCGTCGCCTCGCTCGCGGTTATCGAACATGTGGCGGACTCTGCGAGGTTTCTCAATGAGCTCGCAGGGCGCCTGAAGCATGTCGCGGCGGCGCAAATCGTATGCACCACGCCGCACCCTGTCGCTGACTGGATTCACACCGCCGGCGCGCACGTGGGATTGTTCAGTCGCCATGCCAGCGAGGAGCACGAGGAACTCCTCGACCGTCGCAGGTTGCAGGACATCGCTGCACGCCTCGGCCTGCATCTTGCGGAATACCGGCGGTTTCTGATGGGGGTCAATCAACTGGCCGTCTTCGGCCGCAGCAAGGAGTCGTGATGAGAGTTTCGGGAGGACTGACCGAGGATGGCATTGTCGTCGGCAACACCTACGACAAGTACAACTCGCGCAATCCCGTCGTGCAGCACCTGATGCGCGGTTTTGATGACGCGCTCTCTGCGCTGGTGGCACAAGTGCGCCCGCGTGAAATCCACGAGGTCGGCTGCGGCGAAGGCTATTGGACATTGCGTTGGCGTAGAGAGGGAATCGCGGCGCGCGGCAGCGATTTTTCGCGCGTCGCCGTGGATCTTGCGCGCACCAACGCACGCGATCGACAACTCGGTGCCGACATATTCAACGTCGGCAATGTGTACGACCTGCAACCCGAGCGCGATCGCGCGCAACTGGTTGTGTGCTGTGAAGTGCTGGAGCATCTGGACGACCCCGAGGCCGGCCTGAAGGCGTTGCAGGGCGTGGCCGATCCGTGGCTGATTCTCAGCGTGCCGCGCGAACCGATATGGAGCGCCATGAACATGGCGCGCGGCAAATACTGGGGGCAACTGGGCAACACGCCGGGCCATCTGCAGCGCTGGTCCACCGGCGCGTTCACGCAACTGGTTGCGCGGTACTTCGAAGTCGTGACCACGCGCACGCCACTACCCTGGACGATGCTGCTGTGCCGGCAGAAGCAGACGCGATAAGTCAGGCACACTTCGATGAGCGCGACTCCATGCCGATTCACCTTCGTCCTGAAATTTAATGACGGAGTACGAGTGGTCTTGACATGCCCACCGACAATCGTCGGACCGTTCACGGTTCGACGGGCTCACCACCAACGGTCCGCTGCGGCGACTTATATCCCTTCGTCCCGAGCCAGTCGAAAGGCGCACGGACTGATGCGCGCACCGCGATCGGCGAGACGCGACGGCTTATCACTCCATACGTCCGGCGCCAGTCGAAGGATGAACGAACTCGACGTACAGCGCGAGCGGCGAGATGCAGCGGCTTATCCTCCGTTCGTCCTGAGCTTTGTCGAAGGATGAGCGTGCTTCAACGAGGCGCTTGCGCAGAGATCTCTCCACGTGATCAATAAAAAAACAACAACCATTCTGAACTGGGCCGGCAGTCTGCTGGCCGTGCTCGGCGTCGGCTTTGTCGTTCGCAAGCTCGCTCAGTACAGCGATCAGGTCGACCCCGACAAACTTGCCGGGCAGGATTGGTTTGCGCTCTTGCTGCTGGTTGCGGTGTGCGCGCTGAGCGGCTTGCTGCTCGCGGCAGCTTGGCGCGCGCTGTTGCAGCATCAGGGCGTAGCGATTTCGAACGCGACAGCGGTGCGCATCTACGGCATTTCGCAAATCGCGAAGTACGTGCCGTCGAATGTCGCTCATCTCCTCGGCCGGCAGGCGCTCGCTTCGGCTGAAGGGCTGCCGACCTGGCCGGTGGCGAGATCGACGTTGTGGGAACTTGGCTGTCTGCCGTACTCTGCATTGCTATGCGCACCGCTCGCGCTGCCCTTGGTTGATCGCCCGGTCGTCCCGTGGATCGGCCCGCTCGGCTTCGCAGCGACGCTGCTGCTCGGCATCGGCGCGGCATACCGATTGGCCGGTGCGGCCGTGGCGCGCGCGGTTGCTTGTCATCTCCTGTATCTGGTGATCGCGGGCGCGCAATTTCTGCTTGTGCTGATGTTGCTGGTGCCGACCGCAGAGTTGGCGCCGGTCGCATTGGCGATTTGCGGCGCCTACGTGCTGGCATGGGTGGCGGGTTTTCTCACGCCCGGCGCACCGGCGGGCGTCGGCGTGCGGGAATTGGTGCTCTATCTTCTGCTCAGTCACATCGTGAGCCAGCCTGATCTGCTCGCCGCCGTTGTGCTCGCGCGCATGGTGAGTGTCTGCGGCGACGTGGTGTTCTATTTCGGCGCCATGAGTACGCGTCCCCGCGTCAACGTCGACGCGTTGTCGTAACGTTGTCCCCATGCGTTCGCATGGCGACTGTAAAACTTTATTGCGGTGGACGGAATTATCGCCACCAGGCGACGCTCGTCGCTAGACTCGATCATTTCCAGAACTTCTACACGCCGGCAAGCCGGTTGCGATTTGTCGCTACATTGCTTACAGCACTGCAACGCTGTTACGCCACACAAAAACACGATGGAGTGCTGATCCGTGCGCGTCATTCTCACTTTCGATGTCGAAGTCTGGTGCAAAAGCTGGAAATCCATGGATGCGGATTTTCCGCAGGCGTTCACCCGTTACATTTATGGCAGATCAAAGGCGGGTGACTATGCATTGCCGCGTATTTTCGAAATCCTCAAGCGCAACGGCCTTAAATGTGTTTTCTTCGTCGAGCCGCTGTTCGCGGCTCGCTTCGGCAGGAAGTATCTCGACACGATCGTCCTGCTGATCCGCGATGCCGGCCACGATGTCGAGCTCCACTTGCACCCGGAGTGGACTGACGAAATACACCCGCGAATACTGCCGGACATACCGGGCAAACGTCAGCATCTTTGTTATTACTCCCGAGATGAACAAATCCGACTGATTGCAATGGGCAAGGAATTGCTGCGCCAGGCGAGTGGCGAGGACCCCACCGTTTTCAGAGCCGGCAGCTTTGCAGCCAATCGCGACACCTTTGCGGCGCTGGCGCAAAACGGCATTTTGCAGGACAGCAGCATTGACGCCACACGTCCATATTCCGTGGCGGATATGCGCGAGTTCTGGGACGTGCAAGGCAGTAGCAAGGTAGGTCCGGTCAACGTTTATCCGTTGAGCGTTTTTCACGACGGCTTTGGTCGCCTGCGTCACGCACAGATCGGCGCCTGCTCCGGCGGGGAACTGGTGCAGGCAATGGAAAAGGCGAAAGCGCTCGGCTGGAGCCATTTCGTCATCCTTTCGCACAATTTTGAAATGCTGAAACCGGGCTCAGCCGAGCCGGACTGGATCGTCGTGCGTCGCTTCGAGCAGTTCTGCGCTTTTCTCGGCCGCCATAAGGATCGCTTTGTGGTTGGCAATTTCGACGGACTGGCGGACAAACCTTTGCCGGCGGCGCCGGTGATGTTGCCCCGCGTGGGACTCCCTGCAACCGGGCGACGGTATGCCGAGCAGGCGCTTCGTCGGGCGTATACATGATGAAGACCATGCAGCATTGGACGCCGGTCAGCGTCAGGCTGTCCTATCGGCTCGGTGAGATCGGCTTGTTCCACAAGAACTTCTCCGGACTCGCCAATCGCGAGCATTTCAGCAAGGTGGAACCGCGTGCCGGCGTACCCAATCTGGAAAATTGTTTGGATGCTGCGCCGTCGTTCGTCTATTTCCCGACCTACCCCGTCCGCAGCGCACCGCCTCCAATCGTGATTCACGATGGCTGGATCGTGTACACGCCCTATACGTTCAAGAACTACTACATCGACTTCGAGCGCCTGGGCAGCTTCGATAATTATCTGCATTCGGCATTTTCATCCAAGTCGCGCTCCACGCTGCAACGCAAGGTTCGCAAGTTCGCCGAGGCGGATGGCGGCCAGGTGCATTGGCGGCAGTTCAGTCGCCCCGCCGAGATCGACGAATTTTTTGCGCAGGCCCACGCTATTTCCGCGCGGACCTATCAGGAGCGGCTGCTGGATTCCGGTTTACCCACGTCGGCGGAGTACATCGCCCAGGCGAAAGAGATGGCCGAAGCCGGTCGCGCACTCTGCTACATCCTCTATTTGCGAGGTGAACCTGTAGCGTATCTCTTGTGTTTTTGCCACGACGGCATCGCGAGTTACGACTATCTCGGCTACGACCCCGCTGCACAGGCCCTTTCACCGGGCACCGTGCTGCACTACTTCGTGCTGCAGTCGCTATTCGAGAATAAAGCCGTGCGTATTTTTGATTTCACCGAGGGCGAAGGAACGCACAAGGTGTTCTTCGGTTCCGATCATAGGCTGTGCGCCAAGACCTACTTTCTGCGGCGTACTGTGCGCAACCTGCTGCTCGTGCGCGCGCATTACGGGCTGAATCGCGGCGTGGAGTCGATCGGTCGGATGCTGGATCGCTTCGGCCTGAAGAGCGCGGCCAAGCGCTTCATCCGCAAGATGAGTTGAGTAATGCCAGCCGCCGTCCTATTGCATCACACCGCGTCCGAGATCAGGGAACTCGATCTCCATCACGCCGCGGCGTTTCTTGACGCGACACCGGTCGATGCGCCTTACGGATTCGCCACGGCACATTGGTTGCGCGCCTGGGAAAGCGCCTTTCTGCGAGGCGGTGATTGGCGCGGCCCCGTCCGTGTATATGCGAAACCGGGGGCGCAAGGTTGCGCTGGATTCGTCGCGCTCGCCGATCAGCGCATCAAGGGCATGCCCGTCAAGGCGCTGGCGGGCTACTACTGGCCGTTCCGTTCGGTGTGCGTGAGCGCCGCTGAACGTGATGGCTTTGCGCAAAGTCTCGCACGACATTTCACCCAATGCGCACCTGCAACCGTGCTGCGCTTCGGCCCGATCCTCGATCGGGATGCGGGCGTGCGCGCGGTGCTGCGCGCCTTGCACGAAGCAGGTTGGCAGATGTTGCGCAAGCAGGCCGGCGATGTGTTCACGCAACAACTTAGCACTGTCGAAGCGCTGCACAGTGACATGACTGCATCGTTACGGAAAAGCATCAGACAGCGCCGTCGCAAAGCGGCGAGCGAGGCAGGCGAAATCACATACGAACGCTACCCATTGACAGGCGATTGCGGTGAGTTGCTTGATGAACTGGCGATGGTGGCGCACGCGTCCTGGCAAGGTGCCACGGGCGGTGCCGCGAAATTTCTCGGCGCGGCCGAAAAACCTTTCTGGCAGGCCATAGCCGAAGCAGGCCCGCGCGACGCGAAGCCGGTCGTCTGGGTGGCGCGCTGCGATCGGCGCGCCATCGCTTTCCAGGCACAGATCGAAACGCCGGGGGTCATTTACAAGATCGGTCGTGGCCACGACCCGGCATGGAAGGCATACAGTCCCGGCTCGCTGCTTACCTACGCGGTCTTGACTTGGGCGTGTGACCAGGGTGGGGCGTTGATCGACTGGGGGCGCGGCGATTCGGGTTACAAGTCGACCTGGGGCGCCATTGATGCAGGAAAACTGCATGAGGTTTTGACGTTTAGCCCTGGACTGCCGGGGCGCGCTGCGCTTGCACTGGCACAGCGTGCGCTGGCTGGTTGGGCGGTGGCGGATGATTTCTGAATTGTCGCAACGCTGGCAGGTTGCGCGTGCCGAGGGCGGACTCACGGCGAGCGCGTACTGGCTGATGAGCCGGGTGCTGCGCATCTACACGTACAAGTTTTACGCCATCAAGCTCGATGCGCGTTGTGCCGCGGCAACCGTTTCATTGCCCGACGGCTATGCGCTCATATGTATCGGCAGCTCGAGTGCAATGGCAGCTTGCGATGAACGTGTGCTGGCTACACTCGATCGACACAACGGTACCGCCGTGGCCGACGTGATCGCTCGCGGCGGGCGAGTGTACGCAATCGCACGCGGCGCCGAAGTCGTAACGCAGCAGAGGGTGGAATTTAAAGCCGCCAAAGTGGGCTCGCCATACCCGATGGAACTGCGCTTCGGCGAACGCGACGCCTTCTTCAGCTATCTGCATACCCAG
>JAKFDA010000073.1:0-4527 GCA_036676355.1 Nitrosomonadales bacterium
CCGCCGCTGCCATTGGCCAACGTCGTGACTGCCAATTACACGTTGGCCCGTTTCGATCTGAGCGGCACGACACAGGTCGCCTCCAAGTTCGGCGTGACCGATTTGCGCCAGGACGGTTTCGCGCCGGGAAGAATGACCGGCTTGTCGATCGGCGAAGACGGCATCATCCAGACGCGCTATTCCAACGGCCGCACAGAAACCGTGGGTCAGGTGCGGCTCGACGACTTTGCCAATCCGAACGGCCTGCAGCCGCTGGGCAACAACATGTACGCGGAGACCTCGGAATCCGGTCAGCCCGTTCCCGGCGTGCCGCTTTCAGGCCGTGCGGGCGCGTTGAAGTCCGGCGCGATCGAGGAATCGAACGTCGATCTGACCGCGGAACTGGTCAACATGATCACCGCGCAGCGCGTGTATCAGGCCAACGCCCAGACCATCAAGACCCAGGACCAGGTGATGCAGACGCTGGTGAATCTGCGTTGATGGATTCAGCCGATAGCGAAGAACGCGAATGGACAAACTGATCTACACCGCAATGACGGGCGCGAAGCAGACGATGGCGCGGCAGGACACGCTATCGCACAACCTCGCCAACGCCAACACCGCCGGTTTCCGCGCCGACACCACCGCGTTTCGCGCAGTGCCGATTCGCGGCGCGGGCGAAGGAACGCGCGTATTCACGCTCGAAACCATGCCCGGCGTCGATTTGTCTTCCGGACCGGTTCAGCATACCGGCCGCGAACTCGATGTCGCGCTCTCCGACGGCGGCTTCCTCGCCGTGCAGGCGCGCGACGGCGGCGAAGCCTACACGCGTGCCGGCGCACTGGAAGTCGACGCCAACGGCATGCTGCAGACGCGCGGTGGTCTGCTCGTAATCGGCGACGGCGGTCCGATCACCATTCCGCAGGACAGTCGCATCGCAATCGCGCGCGACGGCACGATTTCCGCCTCGCCGCTGACCGGCGCGCAGAACGGCGCGACAGTGGTTGGTCGACTGAAGCTGGTCAACGTGAGCGAAGCGGAAATGGTCAAGGGCGGCGACGGCCTGCTGCGCACGCGCATCGGCGATCCGCTACCGATGGATGAAAGCATCGGACTGTCGTCCGGCAGCCTGGAAGGCAGCAACGTCAATGTGGTCGAAGCGATGATCGGCATGATCGCCGTCGCGCGCCAGTTCGACATGCAGATGAAGATTCTGCAGACGGCCGAGGCCGATGCGCGGGCGGCGACGCAGTTGCTGAACGTCAACGGCTAGTGAGGCAGTCGAGAGCGGAGAGCGAAGAGCCGAGAGCAAAAAATCAAAAATCAAAAAGGAAAAAGCGAAAGACGAAGCCCCTGGATCCCGATCGCGCCGCTACGCGGCTTGTCGGGAATGACGGTGCTCAGGTAAACGGTTTAGCCGTCATTCCGGCCAAGCCCGAAGGGCGCGAGCCAGAATCTACGAATGACCTTCTGCATTACAGGAGACATAGAGGAACGCAAAAAGCAGCACTCGGTTCTCTCCGTGCTCTCTGTGTCCTCTGTGGTTCAAGATCTTTATCCGGCTCAAGATTTAAACGCCGGAATTGACGGCAATCCTCCCCGGTAATCATGCATTCAGTTGCCACGGTCGCGGGCAGACTGCCATCAAGACCTCGTGCCACGAGGCGATTCGACGTGTGGCGCGCAATGAAAGGACACAGGCATGATCCGCTCGCTGTATATCTCCAAGACCGGGCTCGATGCGCAGCAGACCAATCTCGACACCATCGCCAACAACCTGGCGAACGTCAGCACCAACGGTTTCAAGCGTTCGCGCGCGGTGTTCGAGGATCTGCTCTATCAGACGGTGCGCCAGCCGGGCGCGCAATCGTCTCAGCAGACGACCGTTCCGACCGGCCTGCAGATCGGCACGGGCGTGAAGCCGGTTGCGGCCGCGCGCATTCATACGCAGGGCAATCTGCAACTGACCGGCAATGCGCTCGACGTGGCCATCAACGGTCAGGGTTTTCTGCAGGTACTGCTGCCCGACGGCACCACCGGTTATACGCGCGACGGCAGTTTCCATGTCGATGCCAACGGTCAGGTGGTGAACTCGAACGGTTATCCGATGCAGCCGGCGCTGACTATTCCACCCAATGCCGCCAACATCACCATCGCCGCGGACGGAACGGTGACGGCCACGCAGCCCGGCCAGGTCAACGCGGTGCAGATCGGTCAGATTCAACTGGCGACGTTCATCAACCCCAACGGCCTGACTTCGATGGGGCAGAACCTGTATCTCGAAACCGATGCCTCCGGCACGCCTTCCACCAACTCTCCCGGAAGCAACGGCGCCGGCGTGCTCAATCAGAACTATGTCGAAACGTCGAACGTCAACGTGGTCGAGGAACTGGTGAGCATGATCCAGGCGCAGCGCGCCTATGAACTCAACTCCAAGGCGATCACGGTTTCCGATCAGATGCTGCAGCGGCTGACGCAGATTTAAGGACGACGGTTTGATGAAGCGCATCGTTGCTGTTCTGGTCATCGCGCTGGCGGGATGCGGCGTGCTGAATCCGCACGTGGACGTGGCCGAGCCGACGACCATGCGTCCGCAGCCGGCGCCGCAACCGGCGGCCAACGGTGCGATTTTCCAGACCGCGTCCTATCGGCCGTTGTTCGAGGACCGCCGCGCGCGTTACGTCGGCGACATTCTCGTCATCCAGCTGAACGAAAAACTCAACGCGTCGAAAAAAGCCGAATCGAGCGCGGAAAAGAGCGGCGACATTGCCATGCAGGTGCCGATCATCAAGCATCTGCCGGGCAAGAGCTTTCAGCATGCCGAAATCGCCGCGCAGAGCTCGAACGATTACGACGGCAAGGGTTCGACCGCATCGTCGAATCTCTTTACCGGCACCATCGCCGTGACAGTGATCGATGTGCTGCCCAACGGCAATCTGGTCGTATCGGGTGAGAAGCAGATCGGCATAAGCAAGAACACCGAAACGCTGCGCTTCTCCGGCGTGGTCAATCCCGTCACCATCCTGCCGCCGAACACCGTCAGTTCCACGCAGGTGGCCGATGCGCGCATCGACTATCGCGGCTCCGGCTACATCGACGAAGCGCAGATGATGGGCTGGCTGTCGCGCGTCTTCCTCACTTTCCTGCCGTTCTGATCATGCGCATGCTTCTCACATTGTTTGCATTGCTGTTCGCGACGTCGGTCGCGGCGGAACGCGTTCGCGACCTGGCGACGGTGCAGGGCGTGCGCGCCAACCAGTTGATCGGTTACGGCCTCGTCGTCGGCCTGGACGGCAGCGGCGACCAGACCACGCAGACGCCGTTCACCACGCAGAGTCTGCAGTCGATGCTGGGTCAGCTCGGCATCAATCTGCCGCCCGGCATGAACCTGCAATTGAAGAACGTCGCCGCGGTAATGGTGACCGCGAGTCTCGAACCTTTCGCTCGACCGGGGCAGACGCTCGACGTGACGGTGTCTTCGCTCGGCAACGCGAAATCGCTGCGCGGCGGAACGCTGCTGCTCACCCCGCTCAAGGGTGCGGACGGACAGATCTACGCGATGGCGCAAGGCAACGTGCTGATCGCCGGCGCGGGCGCGCAGGGCGCCGGCAGCAAGGTGCAACTCAATCAGCTCAATGCCGGTCGCGTGCCGGCCGGCGCCACGGTGGAGCGCGCCGTGGCCTCGCCGTTCATGACGGCTGAAAGCATTCGCCTCGAATTGCACAGCACCGATTTCGACGCGGCGCGCCGGGTCGCCGAAGCGATCAATCTGCAATGGGGCAAGGGCACCGCCACCGCGCTCGACGGTCGCGTGATCGATGTACGGGCGCCGCAGTCGTCCAACGAACGCGTCGCCTTTCTCGCGCAGCTGGAGTCGCTCGCGGTGGAGTCGATGCCGGCGGCGGCGAAGGTGATCATCAACGCGCGCACCGGCTCGGTGGTGATGAATCAGGCGGTCAGCGTGCAGCCCTGCGCCGTGGCGCACGGCAGTCTGTCGATCGTGGTGAGCGCCACGCCCATCATCAGTCAGCCCGAATCCTTCTCGCAGGGACAGACCGTGGTGGCCGAGCAGGCCGACATACAAATGCGCCAGGACGGCGGCAATCTCATGATGGTGCCGGCCGGCGCGCAACTCGCCGATGTGGTGAAGGCGCTCAACGCGCTGGGCGCGACACCGATCGATCTGCTCGCAATCCTGCAGGCGATGAAAGCCGCAGGCGCGTTGCGAGCGGAACTTGAAGTGATCTGAGCCATGGCCATGAACGCGACGATCTCCTCGCGCATGGCGCTGGATGCCACGGCGCTCGATGGCCTCAAGACGCAGGCGCGTCAGTCGCCGGACAAGGCGCTGCGCCAGGCGGCCGCGCAGTTCGAAGCGGTATTCATGAACATGCTGATGAAAAGCATGCGCGAAACGCTCGCGCAGGACGGGCCCTTCGATTCGCAGACCACGCGCATGTACACGGGCATGCTCGATCAGCAGCTCGCGCAAAAAATGTCGGAGCGCGGTCTCGGGCTCGCCGACATGATGATCAAACAGTTGTCGGG
>JAKFDA010000074.1:0-7650 GCA_036676355.1 Nitrosomonadales bacterium
CCATAGGCGCAGGAGGATGTGCCATGAAACTGTCGCGTCGCACGTTTCTGAAGTACACGGCCGGAAGCACTTTCCTCACCCTGCTCGGCGTCGACCGGCTCACCGGATTTCGGCACGCGCTTGCACAGATTCCCGGCGGGACACTCAATCCCTTCTCCATACCAAAGTTTGCTTCGGCGCTTCTGATCCCACCCGTTATGCCCCGTGCAGGAGTCATCCCGAGGAGAGGACGCTCTATCGATTACTACGAGATCTCAGTGCGACAGTTCGCGCAGCAGATTTTGCCAGCCGGCCTGCCGGCAACCACCGTTTGGGGATACGGTGCGGTGCGTGCCATCGGCGAAAAGGCACTGCTGATTCACAACGCACCCTCGTTAACCATCGAGGCGAGGTGGGACACACCGACGCGCATCAAGTGGGTTAACGAACTGCGTGCCGATCCAGCCGATCCGACCTCCGCATTCCTACCGCACCTTTTGCCTGTCGACCCGACATTGCACTGGGCCAATCCGCCAGGTGGTGCGGCCAATCGCGATACCAGGCCAACGTTCGACGCTACACCGGGGCCTTATATCGGGCCAGTACCCATAGTGACGCATCTTCATGGCGCGGCCGGCGTGGGCGATGAGAGCGATGGCTATGCCGAAGCATGGTATCTGCCGGTGAGCGGAAATATTCCGTCTGGATACGCCAACGTCGGAACCTGGTACCGCTTCTTCGAAAGTAAAGCACGTGCGAGAGATTACCTGGCGCGGGGCACAGAAGCATGGGAACCGGGCACGGCCGTATTTCAGTATCCCAACAGTGGCCGGGCGGCGACGCTCTGGTATCACGATCACGTGCTGGGGATGACGCGTTTGAATGTTTATGCGGGACCGGCGGGCTTCTACCTTCTACGCGGCGGCCCCGAAGGGGATGCAGCGCTACGTGACACCCGCACTGGAAAGCGAGCGGTCCTTCCTGGTCCGGCGCCCGAGCGGAACGATGCGTTTCCCTCCGACAAGCGGTACTACGAGATTCCGATCGCGATCCAGGATCGGTCCTTTAATGACGACGGTTCGCTCTTCTATCCCGATACGCGCGCGTTCTTCGACGGGATTTTCGGGCCATACATTCCCGGCAGCGACATCTCGCCGCTCTGGAACCCCGAGTTCTTCGGCAACACCATCATGGTGAACGGGAACACTTGGCCCTACCTGGATGTAGAGCGCCGACGGTATCGCTTCCGCTTCTTGAACGGCTGCAACTCGCGGTTCCTGATTCTCGACTTCGCGCAAATACCCGGAGTACGGGCCTGGATGATCGGCACCGAGGGCGGGTTCCTTGCAAAACCGGTTAACCTCACCGCGGTGAATCGCAACACATTGCCCATGGGGCCCGCCGAACGCGCCGACATCATCGTCGACTTCACCAACGTGCCACGCGGTCGTTATGTCCTCCGCAATAGTGGCCCAGACGAGCCGTTCGCGGGCGGGGATCCTGGTACGGATTTCCCTGTCGCCGATCCAGAAAGCACTGGGCAGATCATGGAGTTCCGGGTCCGTGCAGCGTCCCAGCCCGATCGCAGCACGCCGCCGCAGTTCCTCGCCATGCCCCGGCTAGCGCGACTGCACGGAGGGCCGGCCCGCCCCCTCGCGTTGGCCGAAGAAATGTCCAGGCGGTTCGACGACGCCGTGGCGGAAGCGGTCTTGGGCACCGTCGCCTTCGATGACTTGGGGCTCGGCACGATCCGGCATCGCGAATGGTCCGATGTCGTAACCGAGAATCCGGCCCTCAACGCAACGGAGGTATGGGAATTCTATAACGGCACGGTCGACGCACACCCCATTCATATCCATGAAGCGCTGTTCCAGCTGGTGAATAGACAGGCGCTATCCGTATCGGACGACGGCCAAGCTGTGCGTATCGAACACGGGTCTGCCCCTGTCGCTCCTGAGCCCTGGGAAGATGGGTGGAAAGACACCGTTATCGCCTACCCTGCACAGGTCACCCGCGTCCGGCTGAAGTTCGAAACGGCCGGACAATATGTATGGCACTGTCACATCGTTGAGCATGAAGATAACGAGATGATGCGCCCGTACCGCATTGGTCCGGAGCAACCGAACCAACCAAGGGAGCGACCCCGCCACCGGCCCTCCAATCAGTGATTCGACGCACGACCCCAGAAAGGCCGACATCGCACGATGCCGCATTCGTGCGCGCCTCCATCCGACACACGGACCCAACTCGCTCCCTATGAACAACCGCCTTGCCCGCCTCTTCACGCCTCGCTCGATCGCGTTGTCGGCGCCTCTACGCGCCCGGCTCGCTCGTGCGCGGCGTTATGAACGAAGGGCATGCGGTGAATTCCACGGTTCTGACGGTCGAAGCAATATAGGCAAAAAAATCACGACGTTTCAGAATTCGACGCCTTAAGTGATCTTGAATGGCCTTTTTCTAAAGCTTAGAAGTGGCAACGCAAACGTCATATAAGATATTGATTAAATGACGGGTCGGGTGCTCGCGGTATTTAGAAAAATTACGCAGGTCGTAGGCTAATTTTCCATGGCGTTCCGGCCATCGGACGAAAAGCGCGGCAAATTGGCTCTTGAAGGACTGGCGTGTCCGACGGCAATGCTTAGGCGGCTGTCAACGGCTGCAGCATGTTTTGCATGCTGTGATAGTTCTCGAAGTTCAATCCCTGACATTGCCGCTCTAATGTGAGTTCGCGCCATAGTTCCTGCATCTGCGCTTCGAAGATTTCGCGTGACAAGCCGTAATAGGATACGCCCACCTCCTCCGTTGAACTGGTGAGCACGCCCATGCGCCAAGGCAAACCGAGCTTTCGCAGTTGCACGGCCGCGTCGTTTGCCGCTTTAAGCTGTCGTTGCGGTGTATCGCGATAAGCCATCAGCGCCACTTCCTGTACATGCGGTGCGATCCTGCCGAAGAAGCTCCCACCGTCGGCGAGCGGTTGCACTGTGTGTTTTGGATTAAGGGCAAGTTGCAGGCTCATCTTCGATGGCATGGCGTCACGGGCGCGTATCGCGAGGTCCGCCATGCCTCTCATCAGCACGGCGCTTCCACCTGGCTGACGCCACTGCGGAAGCGAGTGCGGTTCGACATCGAGATGCAATCCGTCGAATACGACATGGCGTTGCTGTAACTCCAGCAATTCGATAATCGTGTTGGGCAGTTCGGCGCGCTGCGCCCACTGCGGTTCGCCAGCCAGCGCGAAGCAATCGCAGCCTTGTGATTTCAGATCGCGCAGAATGCGTAGTGCGGGCGATGCCGGGTCGCGCATTTCGGCGCGCGATACTTTGCCGAAGTGAATCATCAACGCACCGAAGCCATAGGCCAGTGCAAATTGCGAAAGCCGGTCGAGTTCATCCAGCGATTTGAGCCAGACCCACATTGCTTTCGGTAGCGCGCTGAATTCTTCGCTTTGCGCAGAAATACGCGGAGACCACATGCCGCCTACGAGACTGGCGGCCATGCCTTTGAGTAGCAACCGCCTTGCGCGGCTCACTTCGTTTATCAAAATCGACATCCTTGGATTGCGGAGGAAGCGTCGACGCGGCGGGATGCAAGTCGCGGTCTGCTTCGCAGTTGATGGATGATGATGTCGTGCGTGGAGCGATGGTCACAAGCGCGATGGATGCGAAACAGTGAAGCAGATCACCGATGGACGGGCTTGCTGGGGAAATGGTGATATCGGTACAGCAATTACGTCGAGGACACATCGCGAGGAAGTAGATTAGTTACACCGCTCTGCCCGGTCGTCGCGCATACGTTCATGTCGCCCAGTGGTGCGCGAAGTCTTCAACGATGCTCGACGCAGGCAACTGGTGGATACCGTCGCGGGCAGCCTGCTCGGCGGTGTGCGCGAGACGGTGCTCAGCCGGGCGTTCGAATATTGGAAGAGCATCGATGCGGAGACCGTGCGCCGGATCGGGGAGAAGGCGCGCTCCGCGCCGAAGCCGGCGGAAGGCATGGGCGAGCGCTGAACGCGTTTCTTCTCGGTACCGGGCCGGGGCCAAAGCGGCGCGTGAGCATCACCCGCCCCGCTATTTGAAATACGCCTTGGTGACGTACTGATTCACCATTCGCTCGGTGTTGAAGAACGAGCCGTTCATTGCAATCGCCGCGCGCATTACTGCGACAAAATTGCGATTGTCCTTGTAGTAGAGCGGCATGATGACGTGCTCGAGCTTGTCGTATAGCGCTTGCACGTGGGTCGTCGCGTCGGCGTGCGGCGAGTCGCCGATGCGCCACCCCGTGATTCCCTCGATGCATCCTTCGAGCCACCAGCCGTCGAGCACGCTGAGTGATGGCACTCCATTGATGGCGGCTTTCATGCCGCTGGTGCCCGAGGCTTCCAGCGGCGGCTGCGGTGTGTTGAGCCATACGTCGCTTCCGGCGGTGAGCAGCTTGGCGACTTCCATGTCGTAGTCTTCGAGATAGGCGACGCGCACGCCGCTGCCCTGCAACAGGTCGCGCGCGCGGAAGACGCGCTGAATCATTTCTTTCCCACCGTTATCGTGCGGATGCGCTTTACCCGATAGCACCAGCTGCAGTGTCCCCGCGTTTTGCGCAATCCGGCGCAAACGCTCCAGATCGCTGAAGATGAGATCCGTGCGCTTGTACTGCGTTGCACGACGCGCTGATCCCAGCGTCAACACCCCCTCCTCCATCTTTACGCCGGTGCGTTCGTTCACGTAACGGATGAGCGCCGCTTTCGCTTCGCGATGGGCTTCGCGGACTTCGTCAATCGCGAAGCCCATGGCGTAACGCATGCTCGCATTGTCCTGACGCCAGCCGGGAATTCTGCGGTCGAACAAGGCCTGCATGGCGCTGGAAGCCCAGGTTGCGAGGTGCACGCCATTGGTGATCGAGTCGACCGGGTATTGCGCGCCGAACATCTGTTGCGATACTTCTCGATGTCGTTTTGCAACGCCGTTGACGTAATGACTGTGCGCGAGCGCGAGATAGGTCATATTGAGCCGCTCGTCGTGGCAGAACTCCTCTTCCAGCTGACAGAACACATCGTGTTGCCCCAACACGCGATGTACCAGATCCAGCGGGAATTGATCGTGCCCTGCGGGGACCGGCGTGTGCGTGGTGAACACGCATAGCGGCCGGACGGATTCGATGTGTTCGCGCGTTGCCGAGGGCACGCCGAGCCGTTGTGTCAGTTCGTACAGCAGCTCGACGACGAGCAGGCTCGCATGACCTTCGTTCATGTGGTAGCGCAGCAGACCGGTCCCGCCCAGTGCCCGCAGCATGCGTACGCCACCGATGCCGAGCACTGCCTCCTGCGCCAATCGATACGCCGCGTCGCCGCCGTAGAGGTAGTACGACAGACGCCGGTCCGATTGGGTGTTCTCCGGGAGATCGGTGTCGAGGAAGAGCACGTTGATGACATGTCCACCCTCACCGCGCACTTCGTACCGCCACGCTCGGATGGCGACATCGCGACCTTCGATGGCCACTCGCACCCGCTGAGGCAGTTCCGTCAGATGATTGGACACGGTCCAATCGATGGGCGCCTCGGTCTGCCAGCCGGTTTCGTCCAGAATCTGTCGGCAGTAGCCTTTGCGCGGAAGCAGGGATACGGCCACCATGGGCAGGCCCGCGTCGGCGGCGGAGCGGATGGTGTCGCCGGCGAGGACGCCCAGGCCGCCTGCGTAGGTCGGCATGCGGCTCTCCAGGCCGATTTCCATGGAGAAGTACGCGATGCGGGCGGAACTCAACATGCGTTCAGGATTTGTGGATTGGGGTATGTCGTCGCATGATACTTCGCTCAATCAAATAAGTGCCTTGCGCAGCTCTTTCGCGCGTCGCCGGGCCGAACGGAATACCCCACAGCAGATGGATATCGGCAGGCCATCCTTGTATCTCGCGACCAAAGGATGACCCCGAGTCCGGCGGCAACACATGCCTGGATCACGTCGATGAACTGCGCGCCGGACTCAACGTCCAACTGGTCCTCTCGCGCATCCAGGAGACACAATGAAGCGAACATCACTACTTGCCGTATTCGTCGCGCTGTCGGGACTATTACCGGGAACTGTCGCCGCGCAATTTCCCCATACGCACGAACACCGCTTCAGCGGCGCGGAGCAATGGGCCCATGTTTTTGACGATCCCAAGCGCGACGCCTGGCAGAAACCGCATGAGGTCATCGAGGCCTTGAACCTCGAACCGGATGCGGTGATTGCCGACATAGGCTCGGGCACCGGCTACTTTGCTGTGCGGCTGGCCAACATGGTGCCGAAAGGTCGCGTCTACGGCGTGGACGTCGAGCCCGATATGGTCAAGTACCTCGCGGAACGGGCAACACGGGAGAAGCGCGGCAACGTCTCCGCCGTCACCGGCACGCCGAGCGACCCGCGCCTGCCCGAAAAAGCGGATGTGATCCTGCTGGTCGACGTCTACCACCACATCGAAGACCGTGAGCGCTATTTCCGCAACCTGGGCACATCGCTCAAGCCGGGTGGCCGCATTGCAATTATCGACTTCCGGATGGACTCCCCCGAGGGGCCACCGAAAGCCGCGCGCATCGCGCCAGAACAAGTGATCGCTGAACTGGAAAATGCCGGATACAAAATGGTGACACAACACGGCTTTCTGCCCAACCAATACTTCCTGGTGTTCGGGCAGGACAGCCCGTGACCCTATCGGGCGACTTCGCCGGCGTGGCGATGATCATCGCCGGAGTCGTCTACAGGATGCCCTCTCCCATTCAGCCGATGAAGGCGATGATGCAGCCGGCATCGCCCGCGCCCGTGCATCGCCTGGTTCGTGCGTTCGCGACTCACAGCATGGAAGGCTGTTCATAGCGTGCCTTCATCGCGCCAAGTTCGGGCGAACGCCGCACCGGCATAGGTGCGTCCATTGCTTAACTTCCGGGGCAAATCCCAACCGGCACGCCCGGATACGATCTCCGTGCGTATACGCACCCCGCGTCCCTGCGGAAGAAACGCCAATGATATTTCGACAACTGTTCGAGCCCCTGTCCAGCACCTACACGTATCTCTTCGGGTGCCAGACAACGGGCCAAGCTGTTCTGGTGGATCCGGTCATCGTCACCATCGAACGCGATATCGCTGTGTTGAACGCGTTCAACTTGAAACTCGCTTACACACTCGATACCCATATCCATGCAGACCACATCACGTCTGCGTTGGAGCTGAAACGCAAGATCGGCAGCAGGATCGCCGCCCCCGCGATGGACCGGCTGCCATGCGTCGAAGTCGGCATCGAGGAAGGCAAGCCGTTGCGCGTCGGCGAGCTGGAGTTTCAACCGTTGCATACACCCGGCCACACCGACGGTCACTTCGCGTATATCATGCGCGACCGTTTAATGACGGGCGACGCGTTGTTGATCGATGGTTGCGGGCGCACCGATTTTCAGAATGGCGATTCGGATGCGCTGTATCGCAGTGTGACCGAAAAACTTTTCGCACTGCCTGACGAGTACCTGGTTTACCCCTGCCACGATTATCAGGGACGCCATGTTTCCAGCGTGGCACAGGAGAAGGCGCGCAATCCGAGGCTGGGGAAGGGGCGGACACTCGAAGAGTTTCGCGACATCATGGCGAACCTCGACCTTCCTTATCCCAAGTTCATTGACCACGCGGTGCCGGGCAACCGCCGGTGCGGCGTCTG
>JAKFDA010000075.1:0-13398 GCA_036676355.1 Nitrosomonadales bacterium
ATTTTCGTGACCAACCGACTGCCGGAACACCACTCGATCCATTGGCACGGGCAGCGATTGCCGAACGGCATGGATGGCGTCGCGGGACTGACGCAGCCGCACATCCCGGCGGGAAAGACATTCATCTACGAGTTCGTCGCGCGCCGCCCCGGCACGTTCATGTACCACCCGCATGCCGACGAGATGGTGCAGCTGGCGATGGGCATGATGGGTTTCTGGGTGACGCATCCCAAAGGACGACATCCGCTCATCGATCCGGTCGATCGTGACTTCTGCTTCCTCATGGGGGCGTACGACATCGCCCCGGGCAGCTACACGCCGAAGGTGAGCACCATGCTCGATTTCAATCTGTTCACGTTCAATAGCCGCGTCTTTCCGGGGATCGATCCGATGCCGTGCCGGACGGGCGATCGCGTGCGCATTCGCATGGGCAATCTCACCATGACGAATCATCCGATTCACATCCACGGGCATGAGTTCCAGATCACCGGCACGGATGGCGGCCCGACGCCGAAGAGCACCAGGTGGCACGAAGTGACGACCGATGTGGGCGTCGGCCAGATGCGTCAGATCGAGTTCATCGCGGACGAATCGGGCGACTGGGCATTTCACTGCCACAAATCGCATCACACCATGAATGCGATGGGGCACGACGTGCCGACGATGATTGGCGTCGACCATCGCGGCGTGGTGAAGGAAATCAGCTCGCTCATTCCCGACTACATGGTCATGGGCGAGCGCGGCATGGCCGATATGGCGGAAATGGAAATGCCCATCCCGGACAACACGCTTCCGATGATGAGCGGCGCAGGGCCCTTCGGGCCCATGGAAATGGGCGGCATGTTCACGGTCGTCAAGGTCCGGGCCGACCAGAAGCCCGGTGACTACACCAACCCCGGCTGGTATCGGCACCGCAAGGGTGAGGTGGCCTACGAGTGGACCGGAGCCGTTGCGGACGCGCCGCGCGCGCCGACAGCAGGCAGTCAGGAGGCAGCGCCCTCGATAACGCCACCGGGCGAAGCAGAGCTTCGTGTCCGCAAGCCAGGCGGCGGGCATAGCGGGCACTAATTCAACAAGGAGAAACGGATGAAGAAGCAAACCTTGGCGTTGGCGGTATGCGTCGTCTTGGGCTTTACCGGGCCGCGACTTTCGGCGCATGAGTCCACGTATGCGCAAGTCGACACGAGGCACGGGCCGGCCGAGCAGATGCCGTGGGGCATCGCCGGCAATGCCGACGAGGCGACGCGAACGATTGTCGTCTCGACGGCGGACAACATGCGCTTCGCGCCGGGCGATATCGAGGTGCGCGAGGGCGAAACGGTCAAGTTCGTGGTGCGCAACGACGGGAAAACGCTGCACGAACTCGTACTCGGGACCCAAGCGAGCAACGCCCAACACGCGGCGATGATGCGGAAATTTCCCGGCATGGAGCATGACGAGCCGCACATGGCCCATGTCGGCGCGGGGAAGGCCGGCGCGCTGGTCTGGACGTTCAATCGGCAAGGCGAATTCGAGTACGCGTGTCTCATCCCGGGACACTACGAAGCCGGAATGAAGGGCCGCGTTCGCGTCCTCGCCAAATAGTCACTCAAAATCACTCAAGGAGCATGACAATGAAACTTGCAGCCGCAATGGCAATTACCCTTCCGATGATCTTCGCTTCGAGCGCTGTGCTGGCCGATACCGCGCATCACGCCGTGCAACCGACGGAAGCCGCGCAAGCGAACGCGCAAAACGGCGCTCTGAGTGAGGGTGAAGTGCGCAAGGTCGATCAGGCCAGCGGGAAGCTCACGATTCGCCATGGCGAACTGAAGAACCTGGATATGCCTGCCATGACGATGGTCTTCCGCGTGAAGGAGCCTGCCATGCTCAGGAACATCAAGCCGGGCGACAAGATCAGATTTCGCGCCGAGCAGATTGACGGCGCGCTCACCGTGATGGAGATGCAGCCTGCGTAGTAGTAGTGGGTTCTCTGAATCGCCGATGCGACGCGGGCCTGAGCAACATACTGTTGCGCGTACCTCGGGACCGAGCACGAAATCAGGTTGCGGGGTTGAGCCGTGGATGCGTTTCCTCGCCCCAGCGATAGAGGGCGGCGCCTGACGCGGCCATTGCGACGGCAACGAACCAGAAGGCGCTTTCGAGCCGGCCGCCCAGTGCGGCAGCTGCGCCCAAGCCGAGCGCGCCGATGCCGTAGCCAAGATCCCGCCAGAAGCGGTAGATGCCGATGGCGGAGGCTCGCCAGTTCGGGTGTGCGATATCGGCAACCGCTGCGCTCAAGTTCGGATAGAGCATGGCCATGCCAAGACCGGCGACGGCGGCGGAGATGCTCCACCACCAAGAGCCGGCGCCAAGCGGCATCAATGCCACGCCCGCACCGCAAATCCACATTCCCCAGGAGTTCAGCAGGTGGCGACCCAGCCGATCCGAAAGCTTGCCCGTAAAAAGCTGTGCTGCGCCCCAGGTAAAGCCGTAGACGCCGACTATCCACCCGATGCCGGGCAGGCTCACCCCGTGCTGGTGCAGGTAGACCGGCCAGAATACCCAGACCAGGGCGTCCACAAACTTTTCGACGAGCCCGGCCTGGCATAGCGCAGCCATACGGCGGTCGCGCCAACTCATTAAAGCAAACATCTCGGAGGTCGAGGGTTGATCGCTTACGTCCCGTGGATACCGGGGACGCACGTTCTGGATTGCGCGGCTTGCATGGCTCTTCACTTCATCGCGGGCCCATGGCAGGGTTTCCGCAATGGAAAACCATGACAACACTGTAGCGAGGCCGATGACTGCAACGCCGAACCACAGCAAGCCCTCGCGAGCGCCAAACATCGATGCCAGGTAGCCCGTTATCACCCCCGCAATAGCTACGCCGACGTAGCCGGAGAACTCGTTCAGCCCGATGACCAGTCCGCGCTGGTCTGCCCGGGTGATGTCAAGCTTCGAAGTCTGCGTCATGGACCAGGTCAGACCCTGGTTGATGCCGAGGAGGACGGTCGCGAGGACGACCCAGGACCAACTCGGCGCAAAGTAAATGAATGGCGGTATAGGCAACGCGACAAGCCAGCCGAGCAGCAATATCCGCTTGCGCCCGAATCGTTCGGCCATGCGCCCCGCCACGAAATTCATTGCGCCCTTTACAAAGCCGAAGGCGACGACGAAGGCGGTCAACAACATGAAAGAGCCGCGTGGCACACCGAACTCCGACTCTGCAAGGGCCGGCACGACGTTGCGCATCATCCCGATGGCCATGCCCACGAGCAATACCTGCAGCAGTTGGTGCAGGAACTGGCCGAGGTTGACGCGGATGCCGAAATTCATCGCACTCACGCGTGTATGTTTTCAGGCGCGAGGCCGCGCAAATTTGCTTCGACGATGTGCGCCATTTCGGCGGGCTGTGGCGGGATCTCTGCCGTCAGCGCGTCCACGAAGGCGGCACGCGACATCGATAGCATCGGGTTGAAACGCTTCTCGAAGCCGATGGTGGACGAGGGCTTGCCAGACAGCCCGGCGCCACAGGCGCTACCCGCCTGGTGGCCGGGATAGAGTTCGAGATCGGGGGGCAGCGTCAGCAGTTTCGTCTGCAGCGTGTCGTAGAGCTGGGCAGCCATCTCGCGCTCCTGCCCCGCAAGATCGGGGCGACCAACCGCGCCGACGAACAGGGTGTCGCCAGTGATGATGAACCACGGCTCGTCGCCTCGACGTAGATCCCGCACCATGAGGCAAACGCTGTCCGGTGTGTGGCCAGGTGTATGGATGATGTCCACCAGGACGTTGCCCGACTCCAGTCGTTGACCGTCGCTCAGCGGCGAGAACTCGAACGCGACCCGGTCCTTATTGCTTTCATGCAGGTAGTAGGGGGCCCCGACGCGCCGGGCCAATTCCGGTCCGCCGGAGTAGTGATCGGCGTGGACGTGCGTGTCAATAACATGCGCGATTCGGACACCGGCCTTATCGGCTTCCGAGACGAACCATTCCTCATCGCCCGCGACGACATCGACAGCGACGGCTTTCTGAAGACCAGCGCAGCCGAAGAAGTACGAGAGGGTGGCGTTTACAGCGAGGCGCTGGCGGAAGAACATGGCCGTCTCCTATGTCAGAACACGAGGGTCTTGTCTGCCCAGACTGTCCATTGGGCGAGTTCGTCAAGGGTGCTGCGATGAGCGCCGGGGATGAGGTTCTCCTCACCCAGGCCACGCGCGTCCATACAGGTGCCGCAGACGCCAATGACGCCCCCGTGTCGCATGACGGAACCCGGCATGAGCGCGAGGTTGTAGAAGCCGGCGGGGACCTTCTGTTTGTTGTGCGCGGCGCCCGCGGCGTCACCAATGAGGAAGACCTTGACTTCGTTGTCTTCCTTCGTCGCTAGCGCCCGTGCGAGGCGGGCGCCGTTGTAGGTGCGCTCGCTACCGTAGGGGGCGTCATTCAGAATCAGCAGTGTCTTCATTGCGAACTCCGTTACTCGGCAATAGGCAGGCCACGAGCGCGCCACTCGGCGACTCCATCGGTCAGGTGGAACGCCTGATAACCCTTCTTGCGAAGCAGTTCGACGGCGTCCTTGGCCATCAGGCAAAAGGGGCCACGGCAATAAGCAACGACGGGTACGTCTTTCGGCAACTCTGCGATTCGCTTCTTTAGTTCCGCTACGGGCAGCGAGCGCGCGTACGGTAGGTGGGCGAGGGCGAACTCCTCCTTGGGCCGTACATCAAGTACGACGACATCCCCGGCAGCGGCCCGGCGCAGGATTTCGCCGCGCTCGACTCCTTTGAGGCCGTCGCCATGCTCGACGATGGACTTCAGCGCCATCTGTAGCTCGACCAGGCGCTCCTCAGCCTCCGAGCGCAGATTGACCCACAGGTCCGCGACACTGTTGCTTGCCAGCCGGTAGAAAACGTACTTGCCGTCCTTGCGCGTGTCGACTAACCGAGCCAGTCGCAATTCCTTCAAGTGGGCGCTGGCCAGCTTCACGCTGATTTCCGCTTGGACAGCGAGGGTCTCGACTGTCTTTTCGCCTTGGCACAGCAACTCGATCAGCTCGAGGCGCTTGGGGCTCGCAACGGCCTTGCCGATGCGCGCGACTTGCTCGTAAAGGTGATTCTTTAGCGTTCTCATGCAAACAGTCTAACGTACTTTAGACTATTACCGTAATTAGACCTTGGCTACGGCACTGGTTCCGAGCGTTCGCGATGCCGCCTCAAATGCGAGATAGACCTGTACTCGATGGGTTTGTTTGCTCATTTGCATTTCATCCAATACGTTGTCGTTTGTCCGGAGCGGTCAACAGCAACCGGTCCTCATTTTTTGAGCGGCTTTTTTGCACCCCGGGTCGGATGGCGTTGGCGTGCGCCCGGAAGCGCCGCCACCACCTCCGCCGCAAGGTTTCGTCGTACTCGTACGACTGCTGTTTCGTAGTGCATTCGTTGTCAAAGCAGACCCTTTATTCGCCATTCCAGGATGCCGCCCGACAGTCGCATCGCGTCGAGTGGTACGTTTGAGGGACGGCAACGACAGAACGCCAAGTTCTACGGCACGATCGATATTTTCAAGAACATTGACTTCACCACACTACTCGACGAATCGGATTGACTCGGCCGCCGTCTGGCGCAGGGCTCGCGTGATGACTTGCATCGTTTGCATCCGGACGAATAGAAGAGCTCGAGTTTCACGATGCCCGTTTTTTCGCGGCGGACGGAGCGTCAATTCCGCTGCCTGCGCGGCGGCAAAAAAAGCCCCGCCAAAAGCGGGGCTTCGGTTTTAAGGGGAACTGGTGGTCAGGTCCTGCGCCGCCTGGCGAACCCGAGTGCGGCGAGACCTAAGCCGAGAAGTGCGAGCGTGGCGGGTTCGGGGACACGCAGTATCTGGCCGCGAATCTCACCTCCTCCAAACTGCACCGTATGGAAGTTGATGTAGGACAGTCCGGCAAGGATGCTGGGCAGATTATCGATTAGCGTGGTGCCGGCATTTCCCTCGGCAAGATCCCAGATGCTGGCGAATGTGCCGCCGACGTCCGAAGCGAATGGCGTGACGATCAGGTTATCGGGATTGTTATCGTTATCCGGTGCGCCGAAAAACCCCCATCTGACACCGGCATTGCTCCCCGGCGGCGCGGGGGCATGAATATGAGCAGCGACCAGATTATCGAATGTATCGGCGGTCTGCGTGCCCGTGACATCGATATTGAATATGGTCGCATTCATCGTCAGAGACGTCTGGGCATCATTGAGTACGAATGTCGCCTGGCCGAACGACTGTGGCCTCGGTTCACCCGTCGATGTCGTCAGGATGCCTTGGACGGTTTCCTGATCATGCGTCAGGGTGGCCGTAAAGATTATTTCGGCTTTCGCATTCCCCGCAAAAAAAAGGAACGCTAAAGCGAGCAGGGCAGACCAGAGACGGAGTGACATGGGTGTGATCTCCAGCGCGGGACAGGGCTGAAGCTGTGCCATTTTCGAGCCGGAAGGCAATAGGAGCTTTATTTCAACGGCATGCGCATGTTTCGTTCACATTGACTGGCGGCTCGTAAAGAAAGCCGACGCTGTCTGCAGAACGTGCCGGCACTATGCCGGCATTTGGAAGGCAGCCGATCACCTCTTCTACGACGGCGCGCCGCTCGCTTTTACAAACACCATGCGCCATGGCGGCTGCAGCGGGCCTCTCCATTACGCTCATTCCGGTGTTGATGACATTCGCAATTCGCGCGCGCTCGCGCTGAAACGGAAAACCGACTGAACTGCTGGTTGATCGCCGCGTGCGCGCCGCAGTTGCGCCGTTGGTCGTGGGATGATTACCGGGCCGCTGCTGTCGTATCCGCGAGCGCGGAAAGTTTCGGCTCTCCACTGGGCCGATATGCGTCCCATTTCCTCGTGCGCGCAATGCATGGCTGCCATCGCCAGTACGGACTGAGCGGGCAAGAGCGGCAGGAGAGAAGAAGGGGGATAAACCGAGGACGCGACAACATTCTAGGTGCAGCCTATGCCCGGTTCAACGCAAGAGCCGTACGGTTACAGATCCGATCGACGCTTGAGGCGCAGATAGAGGCTGCCGACTTCAGCGCACACGTTGCCGATATGGCGTCGGCTGCGAAAGCCTTCGGCCACGACTCAAATCTATGGAGTTACCTGCAGATCAAAGTTAAACCGAATATATTGGGGTCTGGCCAATCGCCTGACGCCGGCATACCGGTTGCCCAGGCTCTTTATCGATGCTAGAGGTAGGTTGAAGTGAACGCCGTCGAATCAGAGTGGAGCGCGGACCCGTTGGTCTGGGGACATGGCAGGAAGACGCTTGAAATCTTCCTCGAACCGACCTGTCCTTTTTCAGCGAGAACGTTCGATAAGCTCGACGAACTCTTGGCGCAGGCTGGGGAAGGCCGGCTGACGATCAAGATCCGTTTACTCTCGCAACCTTGGCACTTGTTTTCGCCCGCGGTTACGCGCGCCATACTCGCGGCCTCCACTACCGCAGGGGGTAAGGCGGCCGCGAAGGCGGTAATGGCAGCCGTGTTCGCGCACCGCGAAGAATTCGTACTGACGAACCACTGTTCGGGCCCCAATCTGGACCAGTCGCTCCGCGATATCCTGAGCCTTATTAAGCGCTACAGCGGTATTCAAGTATCGGCGCCCTTCGAATTGCCCGAGCTCACCCGCGCGATGACGTGGCAAGCCAAGTACGCCCGACAGAATGGCATCCACACGACACCGACGTTTATGGTCGATGGTCTGGTTAATGCGGACATGAGCAGCGGCGACTCGGTCGAAACCTGGCTGACGAAACTTTGTCTGTCCTGATCCACCCCCTTCGCCCTGCCGCTCGGAATCTGACTTAGCGCAGCTTCGAGGCAGCTATGTTTCGAGTGAAGTTCTTCATGAAGGAGGCGAGCATGAAGCAGGAACACGGCATGTGGCGCACGCTGAGGCGAATTTAGAGAGGCGCAGCGCCTGGCGCTCGCCATTTTGACGAAGCGACCCACTGGGTCGCGCCTTCCGCATATCGCGGATCACAAGGGGTGCTCACATGTTTCGCCATATTCTGCTGCCCACCGACGGCTCCGTGTTTTCGCAACGCGCCATCGAGGCCGGTCTTGCTTTCGCAAAGGAGCACGGCGCGCGCGTCACGATTTATTACGCCGTCGAGCCGTTGCCGCCTTATGTGTGGACGGAAGGTGTCGCGCTGGCCCCCGGTTTGATTGAACGCCTCGAGGAAGGGGCGCAGCGCAATGGGGAAGCGATGGTGCGCGATGCGGTAGAGTCGGCGCGCAAAGCGGGTGTCGAATGCCGGGTCGAGATCGGGCGGGCGCTGTCGCCGTACGAGGGCATCCTCGATGCCGTGCAACAAAACCAATGCGACGGGATTTTCATGAGTTCGCACGGCCGCACGGGGCTCGTCAATCTTCTGCTCGGCAGCGTAACGCACAAGGTGCTATTGCACGCCACAGTACCGGTGGTGGTTTATCCCGCGCGCGGTTGAACGATTCGCGCGCGGCGGCCGAAGACCGTTGCCGCAAGACCGGCAACTGCCGCCGCGATGCCGGCGAGCGCCCAGTCCTCGAGATGAAGCGGTTGGACATGGAACAACGCGGCAACCGGTGGAGTCTGGATGACACACGCGGTGGACAGTACAGTCGCAATAGTGATCGCGCATGCACTTCGTGCGCGCAGTCGATGCAGTGCTGCCGCCGTTGCGGTCGCCGTACCGATCAGGACGAGCAACGCCATCGCGCGCGCGTGCTCCACGGCGTTCGCGTCTCCCAGCGCAAAGACGTAGCTCGTCATCACTGCAAGCGTCAGCGACAGTCCGATCCCGCACAGCCATACCCAGTCGCGCGTAGAGAAGAATCTCGCGCGTGTGTGTGGCACGCGGTCCAGCGCATCGGCGGCGGAGGCCTGCTGAAACGCCACCATCGCAGTCGGATGTATGATCAGCTCCAGCCAGACGACATGCAGCGGCAGGTAGAGCAGGGGGTAGCCCGCCAGCGGAATGAACGCGGCCGATAACACAAACGGGATGTGCACCATCAGCAGGTACGAAAAACTGTTGCGCAGGTTTTCGTAGAGTTGCCGCCCTTCAGCGATGGCGTTTGCGATGGTGCGGAAATCGTCGTCGAGCAACACGATTGCGGCGACATCCCGCGCACTGCGTGTGCCGCGTTCGCCCATCGCGATGCCGATGTCCGCCGCCTGCAGCGCGGGCACGTCGTTTACGCCGTCGCCGGTGACCGCCACAATTTCGCCGCGCTGCTGTAGCGCGCGCACCAGTGCGAGCTTTTGCGAGGGCGCGGCGCGCGCCACGATGGCGACGGTACGCAGCGCATCGTCCTGCTGCAACACCGCGTCGAGATCCTTTCCTTCCACCAGCTTCGCATCCGGACCGCCGATGGCGGTCTGCTCGGCGATGGCCCGCGCGGTCGCCGGGTGATCGCCGGTCACCAGTATCACGCGTATGCCCGCCGCGCGTGCAGCCAGCACGGCTTCACGCACGCCGGGTCGTACCGGGTCAGCGAAGGCAAGCAGCCCGGCGAAGGTGTAATCGGTGTCCGGTTCGGCATCGAACCACGACGCCGCATCCATGTCACGGTACGCGCAGGCGATCACCTTGTATGCGTTCGCGGATAGTTCCATGACTTTGCTGTGCCACGCGGCGCGCTCCGACGCATCGAGCGCGCAACGGCGCAAAATCGTCTCCGGCGCGCCCTTGGCCGCGATGCGGACACGGTCCGCAGCCCACGCATACGCCGCTGCCTCGCAGGCGCGATCCTCGGTAAATGGAAAGAGCGCAATACGCGGAGGCCGTTTCAAGTCGGCGGTTACGGCGGACAGAATCGCGGCGTCAAGCGGATCGTTCGATTCCGTGCGCGAGGCGAGCGCCGCAATGCGGAGCAGGTCTGCTTCGCTGCGGTCCTGCGCCGGATAGCAATGCACGAGTCGCAGTCGCCCTTCGGTGAGCGTGCCGGTCTTGTCCGAGCAGATACACGACACGCGGCCGATGTTCTCCACGACGACGGCGCGGCGCACGAGCGCACGTCGTTGCGCCAAACGGTAAACGCCGACGCCGAGGAACAACGCGAACACTACGGGAAATTCTTCCGGTGTCGCGGCAATTGCGAGAGTGGCCGCGCTCAGCACCGCATCGACGACGCCATGGCCTTGATAAAGTCGCACGGCGGCGAGCAGGAGGCAGAACGCCAACGCCACGATACTCAGAACGACGACAAGACGCGTGATGGCCTGCTGCAACGGCGTCAGTTGATGAGCTACGCCGCGTGCGAAGCGCACGATTTCACCGTACAGCGTGTCCGCGCCCGTCATGACGACGCGCATCGTGGCGGCGCCGGTGAGGAGTCGTGTGCCGGCGTGGCCCCAGTGTTCGCTATCGATCTCTCCCTCCGTCAGTTGCGAAGCCGCAGGCAGCGCAGCCTTGCGAACGGGGAAGGCTTCGCCGGTCAGTGCCGATTCTTCGGCTTGAAGAAGGGCGCCCGCTACGATCAAACCATCCGCCGGAAAGGGCTCGCCGGCGGACACAATGACCAGATCGCCTGGCACCAATTCCGTTGCAACCACATTGAGCGATGCGTTATCGCGAACGACATTCACGTGTGCCGCGACACGACTCCGCAGGCCTTCGACCGATGCCTGCGTACGATGATGCAGCCATGCATCCATTCCGATCAGCGGCACGATCGCGGCTGCAAGGACGACGGCCTCCGCGGATTCGCCAATCATTGCGAACAAGCCGCCCACGATCACGAGAAACCAGATCATCGGGTCGCGGAAGGTACCCCTTGCGATTTCCATCCATACGCGCTGCGGCGCTTCGAATAAAATATTTTGCCCGTAGCGCGCACGTCGCTCGGTGACTTCGGCCGCCGTGAGACCGCGGAGCGTCTCGGGCAGATCCGGGATGCGTTCAGCAGGAAGGCGGTAAAAGGCGTTCATAAGGTAGGGGCGGGGCCGGTCATTTCTAAAAATGACTACTGCAAACCGGTTTCAAGTTGCGTCGTATAAAGGTTCGGCAGCCTACCTCCTTTCTCGCGCAGCAAATAGGCTGTGGTCGTGCGAAGGCCGAGGGATCTCGGATGCAACGCAATCCCGAGCAATCCCGACTGCAGCGGTACACTCCGCGAGCGCCTCATCCGGGGCGTTTTGTCTGGCGAAACGGAACCCCGGAGTCGATCAAAACGTATGAACACCCGCTGGCCGACTCGATGCGACTTCTTGGAGCGTGTCGTCAATCTCGTTCCGTCAGTATCGACGAAGAGCACCGCAGCAGTCGCGTCGATTCGGTCGTGCTTGCGTTTTCCCTGACGCCGTGCCGGTCGCCGGGATACTCCGAAGAACTTTCCCCGGCGCGATAAGCGGTAACGTCGCCATCGTTGACCTGACTTCGAAGGCGCAAGTTATCTGCCTTTCGGGCAGACAACGCCGGCAGCAGCAGATTGAACACCGCATTCATTGCAAGCGCGAATCGACCCCCGGGGCGATTGTCGATTGACATGCACGAGTCACGAGTCGCTCATGGAAAAACCAACGCTCCGAGACGCATGATTCCGTTGAGCGGCCCGCGTAGACCCATGAAATCACCATTACGTCACATCACGCCGAACATAGAAATATTCAATTAACACATTGATTGACCATATGCGCATACGCACATATAGTCATGCGCGTCGCTAGCGGATTTTTCCCCGCGCGTCAGAGATGTGAATCAAATAGGACGCAGTTTTGATGGAAGAACTTAAAGAAGTTTTCGACGCGGTTGCCAGGTACTTCTCCGTCCTGGCGGAACCTACACGACTGCGCATTCTGCATGCTGTCTGCCAGTCGGAAAAAAGCGTCAATGAAATCGTCGAGCTTACCGGCATCACGCAGACCAATGCGTCGCGTCACCTCAACATGATGTACCAGTCGGCTTTGCTGTCCCGCCGCAAGGAGGGCAACTCGGTCTTCTATCGTGTATCGGACCAGACATCGGTCGATCTGTGCCGTGCGGTCTGCCTCCACGTCACCGCGCAGATGGATTCGGTCCAGCCGTTACGCAAGGGTCTGGAAAGTTTTCTGGACGAAACGGGCGAAGCCACTTTGCCCATTGCCGCGATCAAGAAGGGGAAGACGCGTGTCCGATCAGCAACGACCCGGGCGCGTTCAGCGCGCCCCTGAGAATTTTGTACCGGCCGATCCGGCCGGTCGCCGCGATTTCCTGCGCAAGGTTGGCGCGATCGCCGGTGTCGCAGCTGCCGGTGCTGCCGTTGCCCAAACCACATCGGGCGCGGGCGATGAGGCCATTCTCCGACTGCCCCAACATTCCAAGTCGCTCGGTCTGCCGGTCGCCGCGAATCCGTATGGTGTGCCGTCGAAGTACGAACGCAACCTTCAGCGTCGGGAAAGCCCCGGCCTGACACGCGTCTCCGCTGCATCGGTTTCATTCTGCCCGCTGCAAGGCATGTTCGGGATCATCACCGCGTCAGGCCTGCACTTCGAACGCCACCATCAGGGTTGGCACGATATCGATCCTTCGCAGCATCGCCTGCTGGTGCATGGATTGGCCAAGCGCAACAAGGTCTACACCATGGATGACCTGATGCGCCTGCCGTCCGTGTCGCGTATTCATTTCATCGAATGCGGCGCGAACACCGGCATGGAATGGGGCAACGTCGCCGTGCCCACAGTGCAATACACGCACGGCATGTTGTCGTGTTGCGAATTCACGGGCGTGCCGTTGTCAACGCTGCTCGACGACATCGGGTTCGATAAAAAGCGCGGCAAATTCGTCCTCGCGGAAGGTGCCGATGGCTCCGGCATGACGCGAACCATCGCGATGGATCGCGCACTCGACGATGTGCTCGTTGCATACGGCATGAATGGCGAGATGTTGCGCCCCGAGCACGGTTATCCGCTGCGATTGGTCGCTCCCGGGCTGCAGGGTGTTTCCTGGGTCAAATGGCTGCGCCGTATCGAAGTGGGCGATCAACCGTTCGGCGCCAAGGATGAAACGCTGCATTACGTCGACCTGATGCCTGACGGCACGCATCGTCAGTACACCTCCATCCAGGAATGCAAGTCGGTGATCACCACGCCCTCCGGCGGCCAGGCGCTGATCGATCGCGGGTTCTACAACGTCACCGGACTCGCATGGTCGGGTCGCGGGCGTATCAGGCGCGTGGACGTCTCCTTCGACGGCGGGCGCAACTGGAAAACGGCGCGACTGGAGCAGCCTGTGCTGCCGAAGGCACTCACGCGCTTCAATATCGATTGGACATGGAACGGCGGACCGGCAATCCTGCAGTCGCGTGCGATCGACGAGACCGGGTATGTGCAGCCCGCGTACAGGCAATTGCGCGAAGTGCGCGGCACGCGATCGATCTATCACAACAACGCCATCCAGTCCTGGCAAGTGGCGAGCAGCGGC
>JAKFDA010000076.1:0-54249 GCA_036676355.1 Nitrosomonadales bacterium
AATGACCATTTATGCTCTAGGACAATGGCTTGAGGTGAGTACTTGCGGCGGGAAGGAACGGTGGCAATCTGTAGTAAAGAACAGGTAACGCCACTCCTAAAAAAACCGATTCGTGACAAGCGTGGCTGCCAGAGATGCCCTAGGTACGCCAAAACAATTATTAAATCCTACTGTCGATAACCGAGTTCTCCGCCACCGGCTGACCTTCAACAAACATCGGAGTCGCTTTGAATTGCACTCTTACTGCCCGTTCAGGAGTGCCGCGAGTCGCAACCCGGCGACGGTCAAGCGTTCTTCTGCAATCGGCCTATACAGTTTCACATAGCTATCTGTCAGCTCATGTGCCGGATAGAACCGGTGGCCTGCAACGATTCTGCACGACTCTTCGGCCCAGGCCTCGGGCCGGAAGCGCGTATCAGCAGTCGCTGTCTTGTTCTTCGAGTTTGAAGAGTTCACAAGCTCGACGTCCCAAACGCGGTGTAGATTACTGTTGCGCCCACCGACATTGAGTTGATACCGGTTGCCTCCTTGGTCGTCGCCGAAGCCGGCGTGTAGCGGCTGATGAATGTCTCCCACTAGGTGCACGAGGTATCGAAGCGCCTTTAATCTCAACCGCGGGGATGGCGAAGTTTTGTAAACCTCAAGCTGATGCTTCAGCACTTCAACAATGCAATTTCCGTCACGACAGTCGCGCTCCTTGTTGTACTTACATCCGGCGGGGCGCGGTAAATATACGTAGTGCCATGCGGCTGTGGATTCGGTCTTGGTCTCATCTGCCCATGTCGCGACAGCGAGCAAATTACGCACGTCCTCGAGCTTCATCAGCGCTTCAACCTCATGCTTCGCTTGAACGGTGAGATGTTGCTCGGCAATCTCAACGATGATGCGATGTCCTTCGAGACCCCACGCATACGCGAGGCTCGGAAGGCAGACTAAAAATGCCAGGGCTGTACGCATTATTTTTCCCGGAATTTCGGAAACTGCCCGTCACCAGTTCCACAGTTCGAGGCCGCCTTTGGGTCGAATGTCCTCGTATTCCATATTCGCTGCTTTTGATAAAAGCCTTTGCGGTCTTTGGCCGAAACCTTGACCGTCGGTTCGCCATCCACCATCGCATCGACGACTTATCCGGGCTCTGCAGGCGCGCGTCGCTCGACAACGGCTAAGTCACCGGGTCAACAACTTGTTGAAGCTCTTGCTGAGGTCTGGGCGTATTTCCTTCTGTCGCACTCGCAGAGGCGTAATGTGCTGCGCAATGCAGTGCGCGATGACGTCAAGGAAGAGCCGGCGATGCGGAACGCTTAGGGCTTTTCTCGTGGATCGGTTCTTGGTCATCTGCGCGAGTCCCAGCCACATGGAACTACTGATTCTTCGCGGCGGCTCTCCTCGTTGAACAGATAGAGCTATTGGTCGTGCATCGCGTGTACCCGTTTTGCAAGTGTCTGAATCCAATATGGGTCCCACAGCAGATGCTAACGGTATCTGAAGCGCTGTAAGAGACGATGACACTCCCTACGGCGAATGCGCTTATACGCTTGCAGACTTTTATAAATACATGGTCGCCAGCGTAGTAACCACCCGTTATGCAGCAACCAAGCGCCGGGAGCGGCGAGAATCCGGAAGCACCGCGGCCTCGATGAAAATATCCGAGCCTTAACGGCGCCGCAGGCACTCCAGATAGGCCTCCGCATCCGGCGCGGCGCGATCGCGTTGCGCCCGCCATACCGTTTCTCCCAGACACTCCAGTACTTCATGCAGCGCCTCGTGGCGGTCGCCGCGCACATTGGCGAGGCGTTCGTATTCGGCGCGTATCCCGGGCGGCTGATCGATCGAGAGCTGTTCCGCGATGGCGACGTGCATGCTCATGTGCAAAAACGGATTGGCCTGACCCTCTTCGGGCGTGTAGTCGCGATCGACAAAACGCTCGGGCTGATCCAGTACGTCGTGATACTCGGGATGCATCAGCGCGATTTCGACCGCAATGGTTTCCAGACCTTCCAGCGCTGCGCCCTGGCGGTACTTGCGCCAGGCATCGAAAAAGAACTGACGGACCTGCTCGCGACTGGGATTGAACATGACGCGCGTGATGGTTGGGGTTAAGCGCGCATTTTACGCGGCGCAGCGGCCTTGATCGGCTCCACCAGCATCGTCTTCGCCTTGTATTCGCACAAATCGACGATCAGGCAGCGCCAGCATTCCGGTTTGCGCGCGATGCAGACATAGCGCCCATGCAGGATCAGCCAGTGATGAGCATGCAATCGATACTGCCGTGGCACCAACTTCATCAATTTCGTTTCCACTTCGACCACGTCCTTACCGGGCGCCAGCCCGGTGCGATTGGCGACGCGGAAAATATGCGTGTCCACGGCAATGGTCGGATGTCCGAAAACCGTGTTGAGAATGACATTGGCCGTTTTGCGGCCCACGCCGGGCAGCGCTTCCAGCGCTTCGCGGTCGTCCGGCACTTCGCCGCCATGCTTCTCCATCAGCAGGCGGCAGGTTTCGATGATGTTCTTCCCCTTGCCGCGATATAGGCCGATGGTCTGGATGAAGGGTGCAAGACCCTCATAACCGAGTGCGTAAATCGCCGCCGGCGTGCTGGCCACAGGAAACAGCTTGCGCGTGGCGATATTCACGCCGCGGTCGGTCGCCTGCGCACTGAGGATGACCGCGACCAGCAGTTCGAACGGCGTGCGGTATTCGAGTTCGGTCGTGGGCCGGGGATTCGCCGCTTCGAAGCGCGCGAAAATTTCGGCCCGCTTGCGCGGATTCATTTTCCGCCCGTCGCACTTGCCGCGCGACGGGCGCGGGCGCGTTCCACCGCCGCACGCACGAACGCCTGTTTGGTCTCAGTGGTGGTCTCGGTGGCAATGGCGGGGCGCGCCAGTCGAGCGGCGCGTTCGGTCTCGTCGCGCTCGAGTCGGGCACGACGGCGATGCAGCCGGGCGCGCGCCGCGTCCGCGCGGTCGCGATCCCAATGCGCGTCTTCGCCGATGGCCGGAATCATGCTGATGCAATCGACCGGGCAGGGCGCGACACACAGGTCGCAGCCACTGCATAGGGTTGTCAGCACGGTATGCATCTGCTTAGGCGCACCGACGATGGCGTCGACCGGGCAGGCCTGAATACAGAGCGTGCAGCCGATGCAGCGTGTCTCGTCGATCGACGCGACGTGTCGTGCGCGTTCCACGCCGTTGACCGGGTTGAGCGGTTTGACGGGGCGTTCGAGCAGTGCGGCGAGCGCTGCGATGCCTGTTGTGCCGCCGGGCGGACACTGATTGATGTCCGCCGTGCCGTCGGCGATGGCCTGCGCGTAGGGCTCGCATCCCGCGTAGCCGCATTTGGTGCATTGCGTCTGCGGCAGCAGCGCATCGATTTCGACGATGAGCGACGTGAGGTTCACCGTGTTGCCTCGACCGCTTCGGTCACCAGTTCAGGCCCGCGATAGATGAGCCCGCTGTAAAGCTGCACCAACGTCGCGCCGGCCGCCAGTTTGTCGGCGGCATCGGCGCCGCGCATGATGCCCCCCGCACCGATGACGGGAATGTCGTTGCCCAGCAGCGCGCCGAGTTTGCGCACGATTGCGGTGGCCTGCTGCGTCAGCGGTGCGCCGGAAAGGCCGCCCGTTTCGTCGGCGTGCGGCAGGCCGCGCACGGCATCGCGCGCAATGGTGGTGTTGGTGGCGATGACACCGTCGATGCCGTAACGTTTCAATGCATCGGCGATGGCGTGCAGGCCTTCGTCGTCGAGATCCGGTGCGATCTTCACGACCAGCGGCACGCGTTTTTTCGTGCTGCGTATCAACGCTTCGCGGGTGCGCACGATCCGCTCCAGCAATGCGGCCAGTTCATCGGACTGCTGCAACTGGCGCAGGTTCTTTGTGTTCGGCGACGAGATGTTGATGGTGACGTAGCTCGCCAGGTCATAGACCTTTTCCAGACAGGCGACGTAATCGTCGGCGGCGCGCTCCACCGGCGTGTCGAAGTTCTTGCCGATGTTGATGCCGAGAATGCCGTCGTAACGCGCACGCCGGACGTTTGCCACCAGCTTGTCCACGCCGTCGTTGTTGAAGCCCATGCGATTGACGATCGCCTGCGCTTCCGTGATGCGGAACAGGCGCGGACGCGGATTGCCGGGTTGGGGCCGCGGCGTGACGGTGCCGACCTCGATGAAGCCGAAGCCGAACGCGGCCAGCCCATCGATATGCGCGCCGTTCTTGTCCAGCCCCGCGGCGAGCCCGACCGGATTGGGGAAATCCAGTCCCATCGCCTGCACGCGTCGGCCGGCGATCGCCTTGCCGGGCAGGCCGGGGCCGCCCAATCGAGCCAGCAGATCGGCGGAAGTCAGAGCGAGTTCGTGAGCAGTTTCCGCGTCGAGACAAAACAGAAACGGCCGTGTCAGGGAATACAACATGGGACGCGAGTTTAGCAGGCGAGTACACGCCACGGCGCGGTGGCGGTGCGCGTCACATTCGGCTTAGGGAATGTCTGATCAAGCGCCGAGGATGGTCGCGAGCGCGGGACCCGCGAAGGGCGGAGCAGGCTCCATCGGTGAAACCGATGGATGCGACCCCGCAGCGGGCTGTGAATGCGCCGATTCGTTCGCGTTCCTTCATGTGCCTTTGCGGTCGCATTCCCTGAAGGGGTCCCTGCTACACGCCGGCACATGGCTGTACGAGCGAGGACAAAGGCAATCAATCGCTTATGCGAAACGAACCGGCGATCGCCTTGATCAAATAACCTTAATCAGAGTTTTTACGCTACTTGATTTCGTCGTCGCTCAGGCGCCGCCATTGGCCGTCGATCAGCCCTTCGATGGGACGAAAACGCGCCTTGTAGGCCATCTTGCGGCTGTCGCGTATCCAGTAGCCCAGATAAAGGTATGGAACACCGAGCGCGCGGCACTGCTCGATCTGCCACAGGATGTTGTACGTGCCGAGGCTGGATCCGGAGACGTCGGGGTCGAAGAATGTGTAGACCGACGACAGGCCGTCTGCGAGAAAATCGACGATGCTTACCATGACCAGCTTGCCCTGATCGCGGAACTCGATCAGCCGGGTGTTGACCCGGCTTTGCAGCAGAAAGTGCGAATACTGATCGCGACTGTCCTGATCCATGCCGCCGCCGGCATGCCGCGTCGCCTGATAGCGCAGGTAAAGTGTGTAGTGCTCGACGCGAAAGCGCAGACCCATTGCCGTCGCCTGCAGCTGTTCGTGGTGCTTCATGGCGCGACGCTGATAGCGCGACGCTTCGAATGTCGCGATCGGGATACGCACCGGCACGCAGGCGCGACAGGCGTCGCAATAAGGGCGGTAGGTGAAGATGCCGCTGCGGCGGAAGCCCAACTGCACCAGTTCGCCGTACAGTTCATTGCTGATCAGATGGCTTGGCGTCGCCACTTGCGAACGCGCGAGCCGGCCGCCCAGATAGCTGCACGGGTAGGGCGCCGTCACGTAGAACTGCAGAACGGCATGCGGCAGATCGTTAAGGTGCGACATTGCTCATCTATCAGTGCTCGCTTCGTCCGTCGACGTTGCCGGGCTCGGCTCATCGCGATGCCACGCGTCGGCGACGTGATCACAGTCTATCAACCCGGACAGGCGTTGCGCGAATTCGCGGCGCGGAATGGGGCGCGCCCCGAGCGAGGCGAGATGTTCCGTTTCCATCTGGCAGTCGATCATGCCGAATCCCGCGGCGGCGAGTTGCCGCACCAGATGTACCAGCGCGATTTTCGATCCGTCGTTCACACGCGTAAACATCGATTCGCCATAGAACATTTTGCCGATCGCCACACCGTACAGCCCGCCCGCCAGTTGACCGTCGACCCAGGTCTCCACCGAGTGCGCATAACCGAGCGCATGCAGCCGACTATAGGCTTCCTGCATCGAGGGAACAATCCAGGTGCCCGATTCGCCGTGTCGCGGCCCGGCGCAGGCTTCCACCACCGCGTCGAAGGCGCTGTCGAAGCGCACTTCGTAAATTTTGTTGCGCAATGTCTTGGCGAGCGAGCGCGAAATCTTCAGCTCGGCCGGAAACAGCACCATGCGCGGATCGGGACTCCACCAGAGGATCGGATCGCCCTCTGAAAACCAGGGAAAAATGCCCTGGCTGTATGCGCTCAGCAAGCGTTGCGGCGTTAAATCGCCGCCGACTGCGAGCAGGCCGTTCGGTTGCCGCAGCGCGGTGTCGAGCGGAGGGAAGCGGGAAGTGCGGTCCAGCCAGGCGATCATGGCGACAGACTGCCGCCGGGGACGGCGGTGGTCAAGTCCGCTTCGTAGGTGCCGTGGCGCGCGGTGCTATGGTTTGCGCGCACACGCATCCCGGCCGTCATCGAAGGGCCCACACGGTTACCGGCGGACGAGCGCGCTATTTCGGCTGAGACAGGGAAAGCCATGTCCGGTTCGCATCCGGCGTTTACGGCGCGTTGCGTTTCACTGTCGGATCTCGCCGTCCACCGCATACGTTCGACATCCCGGCTAAGGCAGTCGAAAGCCGAGGCGAAGGATCGAAACTAAGAGCAGTCGGCGCGAACGAAACGGACTCCGGCCCGAGGCCAATCACCTGGGTGGCGGAATGTCTTCGGTGTGGAGTCTGAAGCGACCGGTTTTGCGATCTTCGTAATAGTGGCGCAACGTACTCGATACCGTGCGGAACGCGATGTCGTTCCAGGGAATATCGGCTTCGTCGAACAGTTTCACCTCGAGGCTTTCGATGCCGGGGCCGAAGTCGAGATCGAGCAGCGCGGCGCGATAGAACACGTGCACCTGGCTCACATGCGGCACTGACAGCACGCTGTACATATCGCCCAGTTCGACGCGTGCATTCGCTTCTTCCATCGTCTCGCGCAGCGCAGCCTGTGCCACCGTTTCATCGTTTTCCATGAAGCCGGCGGGTAATGTCCAGTAACCGTGTCGCGGTTCGATTGCGCGTCGACACAGCAATACCTGGCCGCGCCACTCGGGCAGACAGCCGACGACCATGCGCGGATTCTGGTAGTGGATGGTGGCGCAGGCATCGCATACGTAACGTGCCAGATTGTCGCCGGGCGGCACGCGATGTACGACCGGACCGCCACAGTTGGAGCAAAATTTCATCAGTGGGGAAGGCGCGAAAACTCGCGTACTATGATAACTCACAAGTTACGCGCGACTTCGCGCATCACCTTCGTTCACACAGTTCTATCAAGTGCGCCCTTCGCATATCCAGGCTGTACTCGAACGTGAATTCGCTGCTGTCGCGAGTGGCCGACACACGCCCGTGATGCTGTGGGGCCCGCCTGGTGTGGGCAAATCGCAGATCATCGCCGGCATCGCCGCGCATCATCACGTGCCGCTGGTCGACATTCGTCTCGCGCAGATGGAACCGACCGATTTGCGCGGCATCCCGTTTCGCGACGGCAGGCATGTGGTGTGGTCCGTTCCGGCACAGTTGCCCGATGCCGGTCGGCACGGCGAGCGCGGCATCCTCTTTCTGGACGAAATCACTTCGGCAGTGCCCACCGTTACCGCTGCGGCGTATCAACTGATACTCGATCGGCGGCTCGGCGAATACACGGTGCCGCCGGGCTGGGCGATTTTTGCGGCCGGCAATCGTCAGGGCGATCGCGGTATCACATATCAAATGCCTGCGCCGCTGGCGAATCGCTTCGCGCATTACGAACTGGAAGCTGATCTCGACGACTGGATTCAGTGGGCGCATCGACGCGGTATCGACGATCGTCTGATCGCCTTTCTGCGCTTTCGCCCCGATCTGTTGTTCGATTTCGACCCGGCGCGCTACATGGTCGCGTTTCCTTCGCCGCGTTCGTGGGAATTCGCCGATCGCGCGCTCGCCAAATTCCACGACACGCCGCATCTTCTGGGTGAGGCGCTCAAGGCTTGCGTGGGCCCTGCCGCCGGGCTGGCCTGCCGCGCTTTTCTCAATCATATCGATAGCCTGCCGGATATCGCGGCCATTGCCGAAGGGCGCGAACAGAACGTGCCGCGCGGTATCGAAATGCAATATGCCGTTGCCGCCGCACTGGTGCGTCACATCGCTCGCTTACCCGTCGAAACGCAGCAGCACGGCGTCACGCATGCGCTGACTTACGCGCGTCGCTTCCCGCAACGCGAGCTCGGCCTGATGCTGGTCATCGATCTGCAGCGCAATGTAACCACGCCGCTGTATGACATTCCGGCTTTCGCCGAATGGGCGACCGAGGTGAGCGATCTGCTTCCTCATGAGCGAGCCTGAGCCGGGTCCGTCGACCGCAGAGCCTGCCGCGATAACCTCCGCGCGCGAAGCCGCCTATCGCAAGCTCAAAGCCGCCCGCGCCCGCCTGATTCTGGATCGGCCTTTCATCGGCGCATTGTTGATGCATCTGCCGCTGCGCGAACACGCGCGCTGTCGCAGCATCGCAACGGACGCGCATGCCCTGTATTTCAATCGCGCCTACGTCAGTGAACTCTCCTTCGCCGAGATGCGCTTCATGCTTGCGCACGAGGCGTTGCATTGCGCACTGCTGCATTTTCATCGCGGCCGTCATCGCATCGAGGCCCGTTGGAATCGGGCCTGCGATTACTGCGTCAATCTATTGCTCGCCGATGATGGCTTCGCGGTCCCTGAAGGCGCATTGATCGATGCAGCGTATCGCGGTTTGTCGGCCGAGGAGATCTACGCCGTGCTGCGCGATGAGGGTGCTGAAGCGACGCTCGACGAGCACTGGTTCGGTCGCGCCGGTGGAGGCGAAGCGGCGATTGCCGGTGTGCACGCGGGCGAGGCCGACGCGGAGCAATTGGCGGACGACGCGTTCATGGATGCGCATCGCGACGGCTTCGATGAAGTCGCGACGCGCGGCACCACGCTGATGTCCGCGGAAGCACTGGCCGATGTATGGCAGGACCGTCTCGCCGCGAGCGCCATCGAAGCGGCCAATGTCGGTAATCTCGGCTCCGCATTCAAGGACGCGCTCGATCGGTTGATCCAGCCGCGCCTGCCGTGGCGCGCGCTGCTCGCGCGCTATCTGATGACGATTGCGCGCGAGGATTACAGCTTCGGGCGACCGAGCCGACGTGAAGGCGAAGCGTTGCTGCCGGTGCTGCACAGCGGCCAGGTCGAACTGGTGCTGGCGCTCGATACCAGCGGCTCGATCAATCATCAGGATTTTCGCGAATTCGTCGCCGAGATCGATGCATTGAAAGGGCAGATCCGCGCGCGTGTGACCTTGCTCGCATGCGATGCGGAGCTGGCGCGCGACGCACCGTGGACTTTCGAAAGCTGGCAGCCGATCGAAATTCCCGCCGATCTGACCGGTGGCGGCGGCACCCGTTTCACGCCGGTGTTCGAATGGCTCGACGCTCAGGGCATGCGCCCGGACGCGCTGCTGTATTTCACCGATGCGCAGGGCGAATTTCCGCCGCGCGCACCCGAATATCCCGTGTTGTGGCTGGTGAAGGGCAACGCGCCGGTGCCGTGGGGCGAGCGCGTGCAGTTGAATTGAGCGCAGGCGCCGCGAAGCGTCGGCGCGTGCACGAGAGGAACCGCGCTTGCTAGAGCGTATGATTTCATCAATGCTCGGCTGCCGGCCTCGGCGAATCGCTCATGTCTCACCTTTTCGGACGTCTATCTTGCCCACGCTTCCTTGCATTCGCGTTCTGGCTGAGCGCGGCGTTGCTCTGTGCGAATGCGGCGCAGGCTGCTCCGCCGGGCGAGACGCGGCCGGCGACTGTCGTGACCGTCGATGTCAGAGGGCCGATCGGCGTGGCGTCCGGGATGCACGTCGCACGCGCCATCGATACGGCCCGTGAGAACAACGCCAATCTGGTTCTGATCACGCTCGATACGCCGGGTGGTCTGGTGTCTGTTACGCGCGAAATCATCCAGTCCATTCTCGGCTCCCCGGTGCCCGTGGCGGTGTATGTGGCGCCATCGGGGGCGCGCGCGGCGAGCGCAGGGACATACATCGCTTACGCAGCCCATATTTCGGCGATGGCGCCCGGCACGAGTATCGGCGCCGCCACGCCCGTTGCGATGGGCGCGCCGCCCGGCATGCCGGGGTCGCCGCCCGCCGAGCCGCCGAACAGACCCGAAGCGGACAAGGATACGGATAGCAAAGACGCACCCGGCACCGCCATGGAGCGCAAGGTGTTGAACGACGCCATCGCATTTCTACGCACGCTGGCGCAAATGCGCGATCGCAACGCGGAATGGGCGGATAAGGCCGTGCGCGATGCGGCGACGCTGACGGCGAAAGAAGCGGTGAGCATGGATGTCGTCGATTTGCTGGCCGACAACCGGCAGGCGCTGCTCGCAACGCTACATGGACGCACGGTCACAACGGCCGCCGGCATGGTCAAACTTGCGACGCGCGATGCAGAGATGGTCGCCATCGAACCGGATCTGCGCACGCGCGTGCTCGATGCGGTGGCCGATCCCAACGTCGCGTTCATTCTGCTGCTGATCGGCATCTACGGTCTGATTTTCGAATTCTGGAGTCCCGGCTTCGGTGTCTCCGGAACGATCGGCGCCATCTGCCTGCTGCTTGCCTTCACGGCGCTATCGATGCTGCCGGTGCATTACGGCGGGCTCGCGCTGCTGCTGTTGGGGCTGGCGCTCATGGCGGCTGAAGCGCTGAGCCCCGGCGTCGGTGTGCTGGCGCTCGGTGGTGTGGTGGCCTTCGTTGTGGGTTCGATTTTCCTGTTCGACCCGGCCGGTGCCGATATTGCAATCGGCGTGGCGATGCCGTTGATCGTGGGCGCGGCAGCCGCAAGCGCGCTGTTGTTCATTTTCGTGCTCGGGTTCGCGATTCGTGCGCGCAGGCGGCCGGTGCGCACGGGCGCCGAAGAAATGCTCGGCGCGCACGGCGTCGTGCGCGAATGGCATGAACTATCGGGAGTCGTACACATCCACGGCGAAATGTGGCATGCGCGCAGCGACCGTGCGCTCGCGCCGGGCGATGCAGTCGAAGTCAGCGCGCGCGACGGGCTTATCTTGTCCGTGCGGCCGCTCATCGATCAACCGACAGTGATTCCGCCATCCAGTGAAGGAGCGCAACGCCATGACTGATCTATTCGTTTTGCCGTTCTACCTCGTTCCGATCGTCATCCTGATCGCTATCGTCGTGTCGGCCGTTCGCATCCTGCGCGAATACGAGCGCGGCGTGATTTTCATGCTTGGGCGCTTCCAGAAAGTGAAGGGGCCGGGTCTTATTTTCGTGATTCCACTGATCCAGCAGATCGTCCGTATCGATCTGCGCGTGCGGGTGTTCGATGTGCCGCCGCAGGATGTCATTTCGCGCGATAACGTGTCGGTGAAAGTGAATGCGGTCGTCTATTACCGCGTGGTCGATCCCGAGCGCGCCATCATTCAGGTGGAGAACTTCAACCAGGCGACCAGCGAGCTTTCCCAGACCACGCTGCGCTCGGTGTTGGGGCAGCATGAGCTCGACGAAATGCTGGCAGAGCGCGAAAAGCTGAACAACGATTTGCGCACGCTGCTCGATGAGCGAACCGACGCCTGGGGCATCAAGGTTTCGAACGTCGAACTGAAGCACGTCGATCTCAATGAAACGATGGTGCGGGCCATCGCCAAGCAGGCCGAAGCCGAGCGGCTGCGGCGTGCCAAGATCATCGATGCGGAAGGCGAATTGCAGGCGGCCGAGCGTTTGCGTCAGGCGGGTGAAATTCTTGCCAATACACCGCAGGCGATGCAGTTGCGCTACCTCGGTGCGCTCACCAACATTGCCGGCGAGCGCGCTTCCACCATCATCCTGCCCGTTCCGCTCGATCTGCTGACTGCGCTGCAGGGCAAGGACAACAGCTGATCGGCTCGATCCGGAAGAGTGGTCCCGCCGACAGGAATCGAACCTGTATCTAGCGCTTAGGAGGCACTCGTTCTATCCATTGAACTACGGCGAGAAAAGCGCGGGACTGCGGCCGCGATTCTACGCGACACGCGCGCCCTCACGCGAGGACGAACACGAATCCCGCGACGGCGGCGAAAAACAGCGTCAGGTGTGCCCACGACCAGAGCACGAAACGCCGGGTGAGCGCGGCGGGGGTGTGATCGGACAGCAGATAGAGGCGGCCGTCGGCGGGGCGTTGCACCGAATCGAAGCTCGGCACGGTGCGCAGGATGCGATGATTGCGCTCGACCTGACGGCGCGCCCCGGCGCGGGCGAGTGCCCATTCCCTGAGATCGAGTTCGCCGTTCCGATCCATGTCGAAGCGGCGCAGCAGTTTCTCCGGCTCGTGTTTCCAATCGGCCAACAGGTCGCGCGTATCGGCGCGCGCATCAGCCTCGCCGGGAATGAGGGAACGCGTGCGGAATTCACCCAGCACGTATAGCGGGTCGCCTTCGTGAATGCGCCATTCGGTATAACGCTGGTCGGTGGCGAGATCGCGCGTTTCCTTGTGCGCGCAGAGGATCTCCGCGCCTTCGGGGTCGACCGTGCAACTGCCGGTGCGATCGCGCAGCAGAAAGGTGGCCACGCTTTCGCCCGAATCGATGATGCGCCAGTCGCCGTCGGTGTCGCGCTCTTCCACTTCATAGCGAAACCAGCAGCACGGTTTGCGCGACATGCGGGCGAGCGTGGTGAAATCCGGATGGTTGTACGCCTGGCCCAGCAGTTCGACGTAGCCTTGTGCGGCGGATGCGACGGTCGAGGTCGGCATGTCGCCCACGGCGCGATAGCGCTTGAACGTGGCGATCCAGGCGTAGAAGGATACGGCTGCAACTAGCGGCAGCGCGATCGCCCAGGCGCGCGGGTCGTCGGCCTGGATCGCGAAAACGACAATCAGCAGTTGCGCGCCGCCGTAGAGCAGAAAAGCGCGGTGCTGCCCACGCAGCGAAACGATCATTGCGGCGGAGAACGGAGAAATCAGCTAAACAGCGCTTTCATATCGACATCGGTTTTTTCGTTCGTTGCGAATTCCAGCAGCTTGGCGGCCGGGAAGCTGCCGAGGCGGGCGACGATGAGGTCGGGGAACTGTTCGATGCGCACGTTGTTGATGTTGGCCGCTTCGTTGTACAACTCGCGCCGATCGGCGATCGCGCTTTCAAGCTGCGTGATGCGCGTCTGCAGCTGCATGAAGTTCTCGTTTGTCTTGAGCTCGGGATAAGCTTCGGCGACGGCGAACAGCGTACCGAGACTGGAGCGCATCATCGCCTCGGCCGGGCCGAGCGCACCGATGTCCTGCTTCTCGCGCGCGTCCTGCACCAGCGAGCGGGCGCGAATGACCTTTTCCAGTGTCTCCTGTTCGAACTGACGGTACTGCTTGCACACTTCGACGAGCTTGGGGATTTCGTCGTGTCGCTGCTTCAGCAGCACATCGATGTTCGCCCACGCCTTGGATACGGCATGTTTGACGTTGACCAGGCCGTTGTAAGTCATCACGACATACACGACGGCGACGGCGATCGCTGCCAGAAAAATCATCAGGCCCACTTTAGTCCTCCCGGGATATGCCTGCGGCATTGTAGCGGCGCGCGCATGTCGTTCCGCTAGAATTCGCCGCATCGCCGTCGCGTCCTTCGGGCTTGCCGTGACTTTTGCCCGGCCGGGCGACTACGCGTCGTACGGGGTCGGCGCAGGACGTCAATGGAGACGATCGTATGCATGAAGACTGGCGGGACGTGCTCGATTTCTGGTTCGGCGCACCCGACTCGCCGCAACACGGCGAGACGCGCGCCGAATGGTTTCGTAAATCGGATGCTTTCGATGCGGCGATTCGTACGCGCTTCGCCGCGACTTACGAGGCTGCCGCGCGTGGCGATCTGGCGCACTGGCGCGCACAGCCGTTGTCGGCGCTTGCGCTGGTGATCGTGCTCGATCAGTTTCCGCGCAATATGTTTCGCGGCACCGCACGCGCTTTCGCGGCCGATTCGCTCGCGCTCGACGTGGCGCGGCATATGGTGGCGCACGCTTACGATCAGACGCTCAAGCCGGTCGAGCGCCATTTCGTTTATCTGCCGTTCGAACACGCGGAAGACCTGGCGATGCAGCGTGAATCGGTGCGCCTATTCGAAATGCTGCGCGAGGATCCGCACAGCGCGGAGGCGATCGATTATGCGTACCGGCACCGCGACATCATCGAGCGCTTCGGCCGTTTTCCGCATCGAAATGCCATACTCGGACGGCCATCCACCTCCGAGGAACTGGAATTCCTGCAACAGCCGGGATCGAGCTTCTGACATGAATAACCCGCATGAGACGCAAACGCCTTCGGCGTGGGTGACACGCTGGGCGCCGCTGGTTCGGCCCGGCGGCACGGTGCTCGATCTGGCCTGCGGTTTCGGGCGGCACGCGCGCCACTTCGCCGCGCTCGGCCACACGGTGCTGGCGGTTGATCGTGACGCCGAGGCGCTGGCGACGTTGCGCGGGGTCGAACGCGTCGAGGCGCGGTTGGTCGATCTGGAAGGGGCGCCCTGGCCGTTTGGCCCCGGGCAGTTCTCTGTGGTGATCGTTGCCAATTACCTGTATCGGCCGCTGCTGGCGCACCTGATCGACTCGCTGGATGCGACGGGTGTGCTGATTTACGAAACCTTCATGGCCGGGAACGAACGCTACGGCAAACCCTCGAACCCTGACTTTTTGCTGCGCTCGGGCGAGTTATTGGAGATGGTGCGCGGGAAACTGGCGGTCATGGCCTTCGAACAGGGTACGGTACAGACTCCCAGGCCGGCCGTGGTGCAACGCATCTGCGCCGTCCGAACGACCGATCCGCAGGCAATTCCGCCGCGTTAGGACATGTGGCATTTGCGCGCAATATCCGCGGTCGGACGGGTGGGAGCGCTTCCCTCGTCCTGCTAGAATCGCGCAACTTCGCTTCGGGCGCGATCGATCAAGTGTCCGCTTGTCGCGACCCGATTCGGGGGATATACAAATAAGGCCATCCCCCTTCACACATTAATTTTAGGCAGGACCTCATGATTTACGGCAGCCTGGTCGCCATCGTCACGCCGATGTTCGAAGACGGTAGTCTGGATATCGCACGCTTCAAGTCTCTGATTGACTGGCATATTGCCGAAGGCACCGACGGTATTGTCGTGGTCGGCACGTCGGGTGAGTCGCCGACCGTGAACTTCGACGAACACAAGGAATTGATTCGCGTCGCGGTCGAGCACGCGCGTGGCCGCATCCCGGTCATCGCCGGTACCGGCGCAAACTCCACCGCGGAAGCGATCGAACTGACCGAGTCGGCGCATAAGGCGGGGGCAAATGCGACCCTGTCGGTCGCGCCGTACTACAACAAGCCGACGCAGGAAGGCCTTTACCGTCACTACCGCGCGATTGCCGAAGCGGTCGATATTCCGAATATTCTGTATAACGTGCCCGGTCGCACGGTGGCCGATATCGCCAATGACACCACGTTGCGCCTGGCCGAGATTCCGAACATCGTCGGCATCAAGGATGCGACCGGCGATATCGGACGCGGCTCCGAACTGCTCAAACGCGTGCCGAAGGATTTCGCCGTGTACAGCGGCGACGATTCCAGCGAACTCGCGCTCATCCTGCTCGGTGCGCACGGCTGCATTTCCGTGACGGCGAACGTCGCGCCGAAGCTGATGCACGAAATGTGCGCTGCGGCGCGCGCCGGAGACGTGGCGCGGGCAAGAGAGATCAATTTCAGGCTGCTGGGCCTGCACCGAAATCTGTTCGTCGAAGCGAATCCCATCCCGGTGAAATGGGCAGTCGAACAGATGGGGTTGATAGAAGGTGGCATACGACTGCCGTTGACACGATTGACGGCAGCGAACGAGGAAGTGGTGAGGGTGGCTATGCGTGAAGCCGGTGTCGAAACCAAGAAAGGCTCGCGCTCTGCAGAGGGACGTACCTAATGAAAGCAAGACAGGCTCTGTTGATGGTTCTGGTACCCGCGCTGCTGAGCGGCTGCGGCGTGCTGGAGAGCAAGCGAATCGATTACAAATCGGCGGGCAAGCTGCCGCCGCTGGAAGTGCCGCCGGACCTCACGCGGGTCGGGCGCGATGACCGGTATGCCGTTCCTGACATCAACCCGACCGGCACCGCGACGTTCTCGGCCTATGACGCCGATCGGGCGAACCGGCCGCGCACCGGGGCCACCGAAGTGCTGCCCGATGTCGAGAAGGTACAGGTGAAGCGTGCCGGCGGCGAACGCTGGCTGGTTGTGGCCGAGCCGCCGGAAAAGGTTTGGCCGATGGTCAAACAGTTCTGGCAGGAGAACGGCTTTCTGCTGAAGGTGGAAATGCCGGAAGCCGGCATCATGGAAACCGATTGGGCGGAAAACCGCGCCAAGATTCCGCAGGACGTGATTCGCAACACCCTGGGCAAAGTGCTTGATCAATTGTGGTCCACCGGCGAGCGCGACAAATTCCGTACACGTCTCGAGCGCACACCGGACGGCAACGGCACGGAAATTTATGTCAGCCATCGCGGCATGGTGGAAGAGTTCACTGCGGACGAAAAAACCACCATGTGGACGCCGCGCGCTCCCGACCCGGAACTGGAAGCCGAATTCCTCAATCGCCTCCTGGTCCGCATGGGCGTCGAAGATCAACGCGCGCAAAGCATGCTCGCCAGCACCGCGGCGGCGCCGCGCGCGGCAATGAGCAAGGGCGACGAAGGTAACGGTGTCCTGACGCTGGACGAACCTTTCGATCGTGCCTGGCGGCGTGTCGGACTCGCGCTCGATCGCGTCGGCTTCACCGTGGAAGACCGGGATCGCACGAAGGGCCTGTATTACGTGCGCTACGTCGATCCGAAGACCGACGAGAAGAAAAACGATGGCATCCTTTCCAAGCTAGCCTTTTGGCGTAGCGACGATGCGCCCAACAAGGCCGCGCAGTATCAGGTGCGCGTCAGCGAAGGCACCGATGCCAGTCGCGTACAAGTGTTGAACAAGGACGGCCAGATCGAATCTTCCGCCGTGTCGGTCAAGATCCTCGGCCTGCTGTACGACCAGCTTAAATAATCCTAATGCGGCGTCGCGCGTTTGCGGACGCCGCCATCGTGTGGCGAGTCTGTTGAATTCCTATTTCTTCAACCCTGCCCGATGATGCGTTTCGCATCGTTAGGCAGCGGCAGTCAGGGCAATGCGCTGGTCGTCGAAGCAGGCGCCACACGCCTGATGGTCGACAGCGGCATGCCGATCCGCGAAACCGAGCGCCGTCTCGCGCGCCTCGGGCTCGGCCCGGCGGACCTGGTCGGCATTGTGGTGACGCATGAGCACAGTGATCACATCGATGGTGTCTTTCCGTTCGCGCGACGCCACGGTCTCAAGGTGTGGCTGACCTACGGCACCTTGCGCGCCGCGGCGGGCGATGCGATGCCGGAGTGCGAAGTGGTCGTGATCGACAGCCGCAGTCCGTTTGCCGTCGGCGATCTCGAAGTACATCCGTTCACGGTGCCGCATGACGCGCGCGAGCCGGTGCAATACGCTTTCAGCGACGGCGCCAACAAGCTCGGCGTGTTGACCGACGTCGGCGCTTCCACACCGCATATCGAATCAATGCTGAGCGATTGCGACGGTCTGGTGCTCGAATGCAATCATGACCCGGATATGCTCGCGCACAGCAAGTATCCGCCCTGGTTGCGAGCACGCATCGGCGGCCCGTTCGGTCATCTTGCGAATCAGGTCGCGGCGGACATCCTGGCGCGGCTTGATTTCGGTCGCCTGCGGCATATCGTCGCTGCCCATATTTCGGAGCAGAACAATACGCCGGCGTTGGCGCAAGCGGCGCTGGCGCAGGTGCTGGGATGTGCGCCGGACTGGGTCGTCGCGGCCAATCAGCAAGATGGTTTCGACTGGCGCGATTTGCGTTAGATGGAGCGGAGCGTCGAGAACAAGAGGAAGGGCTTATAAAGGGTGTTACTACGCATATGACCACTCTTTTGTAAAAGTCTGAATCGCGTGAAAAATCTGCCAAATCAATAGCTGCGCACCGCTGCAATCTACGTGGAACGGGACGGCTCGGTCACCGTTAGGGCTCCATTGTCGGCAGACGACGCGAAGCTCACTAAGCTCGTAGAAAAGAAGCTGCCGTGGATTTATCGCAATGTCGCCCTGTGCATGAACTGAACCGAGAGTCGCCCCAACGCGAATTCGTCTCCGGAGAAACGTTCTATATCTTTGGGCAGCCCTGCCTACTCAACGTTAGAGAAGGTGCTTCTGAACCGCTCGCACTAGGCGACCGGCTTGTGTAGTCGTGTACCGACTGCGTTCCGGAAAATCGCTTGCATACTCGCGCAAGACACACGAACCCCACGAAAAGCTGCAACACAGAACGCCGAAAAAAATCTACTCTTAAGCGATTGAAAGGGAATAGAAAAGCCATGCCGTTCTTTCGGTTGCTGGCGTAGTGCGCTGGGGATATAGTCGCGACCTTGCTTAGGTCGCCCCGCCGATGAAGTCCTTATTGCCCGTCCTGCCAATCCTCGGGACGGTGATTATGATTTTCTCCGGCACCATGCTGTTGCCGCTGTCGGTCGCGTGGTTCTTTGCCGATGGCGCGGTCACTGCTTATGCACCCGCTATGGTGGTCACCTTTCTGTGCGGTGCACTGCTATGGTTCGCCGGCCTTCGCGCAAAACGCGAACTGGACCGACGTGACGGCATGCTGCTTGTGTCGCTCGTTTGGACGCTTATTCCAGTATTCGCGTGTCTGCCATTACTGGCTTACTTTCACCAGGCAGGCGCGCCGATTTCCTTTACCGATGCGTATTTCGAGGCGGTCTCTGGGCTCACTACCACAGGGGCAAGCGTGCTGGTGGGCCTCGACAAGCTGCCGTCGTCCATCAATCTATGGCGCTGCTTTATGCAATGGCTTGGCGGCATGGGAATACTTGTGCTGATGGTTGCCGTGCTCCCACTGATTGGCGTGGGCGGCAGTCAGGTCTTCAATGCAGAAAGTGCTGGGCCGCTGAAGGAAAGCAAGCTTACGCCACGCATGGCGCAGACGGCGAAGGGGCTGTGGACGGTGTATTGCCTTATTTCGCTCGTGTGCGTCGTGGCGTTCCGGCTTGGCGGTATGACGTGGATGGACGCCTGGATGCACATGTTTACCACCATGAGTTTGGGTGGTCTGTCCTCTCACGACGCGAGTTTCGGCTTCTTTCAGTCGCCGGTGCTCGAATGGACTTGCGTGGTCTTCATGGCCATCGCGAGCTGCAATTTCGCTGTCTATTTCGTGGCCGTTCGCAAACGAAACTTCCGCCGTATCCTGAACGACGGTGAATTGCGGGCCACGGTGGCTGTACTTATCGGCAGTAGTTTGCTCGTAACGGTCTTCCTGCTGGCTACAGACACTTATCAAAGCGTGGAAGAAGCGACGCGCATGGCGTTCTTCAACGTGATTTCGATTGCCTCAACAACGGGCTATGCCACAACCGACTACACCCTCTGGCCCGTGTTCGCGCCTTTGTTCATGCTTGTGCTGTCCGGGGTGGCAACCAGTGCGGGGTCAACCGGAGCGGGGATAAAAATGGTGCGCGTCATTATTTTGCTTAGGCAGACGAAGCGGGAATTGCTTCGCATTCTGCACCCACGCTTGGTTGCTCCAATCCGAGTTAATGACACCGAGGTGCCGCAGCCTACCGTATTCGCGGTGCTATCGTTCGCGATGCTCTACGGTACGGCGACCATCGCCATAACGATGGCGCTCACTGCTTCAGGGCTAGACTTTGAAACATCGTTTAGTGCAGTAGTAGCCAGCATCAACAACACTGGACCAGGGCTGCACAGAGTGGGGCCAGCCGGGAACTATCAAGGCCTGACGGATTTCCAGACTTGGCTCTGCAGTATCGCTATGCTGCTCGGGCGGCTCGAAGTGCTGTCGCTCGTCGTCATATTCACTCCCACGTTCTGGCGGCGATAGCAGTAAAGATGGATTGCACCGAGTTATTCGAGCACTCCACGCGTGGGCTGGTCGACCCGCTGCTGAGCGAACGGCTGTCCTTAGTCGAAAATTCAGGGCCGCTTTAGTCGCCTTCAGCTGTCAAATGACTAATCTGTTTTTCTTGGTACAAGCGAGGTGGGCCGTATAGGGTCAATCAGCAGCTGCTCGCCGCTTTCGTTGAAGCCTACGCACAGAAGAATCCGCGAGCGTGCGAGGCAGCGAAGGAGCTGGCACGCCTTGGCGGTTCAGAACCGGGTTTGCAGCCGATTTCGCGGCGGCGGAGCCCGTAGTTGTCTTTGCCCGTAGCGCAGCGGCGAGGTTTTTTAGCTGCTCGTTGACTAACTTGTGCGGCAGCTCAGCGGCTTTTTATGGTACGACCTAGTATGGGATTTACCATATCGGGATAGTCACGACTTTCTAGGCGTAACACATTGACCAGAAAATGAATTGGTCATTTGCGTAGTAACACCCCTTATAAACAAAAAAGCCGGCTGTTGAGGCCGGCTTTTTGTTGCGCGCCGAAAAGGTCGCAGAAGTTCGGTCGAGGCTTTGGCTCGAGCTTACTTCTTCTCTTCTTCGGCGGGTGTTACGGGTGCGGCGTCGGTCGCGGGAGCAGCCGGTGCGGCTTCGGTCGCCGGAGCGGCCGCGGTAGCATCGGTTGCGGGTGCAGCGTCGGTAGCAGGCTCCGCCGGAGTCGCAGGCGCCGCAGGTTCGGCCGGTGCAGCAACTTCAGCAGCCGGTGTTGCGGGCGCCGCGGGCTCTTCTTGACCGCAGCCGACGAGTGCGAGCGCTGCAAGTAGAGCGGCGAAGGTGGAGCGATTCATTTTTAGGATCCCCTAATAAGCGTTATGGATAAGTGTGATGCGACCGGACGGCCTCATCGACTACGCTTACGGGACAAGGACCGCCTGGCAGCGCGCAAAAGTATACAGCTACGGCACCGCGGCTTAAGTCTTTTTCTTTGGTTCAGCAAACGCTCGGAGCGTCCTCAAAGTCCCAGGGTCGTGGCGGCGATTGCCGGCTCCGAATACGCCAGGATTTCCTCGAAGCGATTCGCCAGTTGGCCGCCTTCGAGCGGTTCGTGCAACGCATAAACGCCGCGCGCCTGTTGCGCCACAGAACGTCGAACGAAGTGCTGCGCGTCGATGAGAACGAAGCAATCCTGCGCACGTCGCGCCTCACCTTCCGTACGGTAAATCGCGATGGCGGTCGGAAAATCCTGCAGCAATTTGATGAGCCGCGCAGCATTGCGCGCAACGTGCATCGGGTCGTGCAAGGCGATGTGCAGGGTGTTGTTGCGGTCGGCGCGCAGGAAAGCGCGCAGGTGCTCAATGCGCGCGACGCTGTTGAAATCGGGCAGGACGAGATCCGGATCGAAGACACGGATTGCATTGCGCGCGAGCGGCAACAGCGCATCGAGCGCGGCAAGATATTCGGTGCGCGTGGTGATGAGTTGTCGTATGGCTTGCGATGTTTCCGGCGGCATTGGTATTTGAACTCAGGCGATGCGTTGCCAAGTGTCGTCGCGTAAAACGAAGTGATGATACCGCGTCGCCAGGATATGCCCTGCGACTAGCTCAGGAGCTAATCAAAGCGGAAGCCCGAAATGGTGGTTTCCATGACGCGATCCGAAAAAATGCGTTCGCCGCGTCCCTCGCTTGCGGCACCGGCGGCGACCAGCAGAGGGATGAGGTGTTCCTCCTTGCCCGGTGGATGGCAAAGACGCGCATCGGGCGCATCGCTCCATGAGCGTAGCGCCTCTGCTCGCTGTTCCGGTGGTGCCTGGACTGCGTCCGTCAACCACTCGTCAAAGCGCTCCGATATCGGACCGAAGCGAGGATCGCCGTAGCCGCGCATATTGTGAAAGCTCATGCCGCTTCCGATGATGAGCACACCTTCATCACGCAGCGGCGTCAGGGCCTTGCCCACATCGAGATGTGCCTGTGGATCCATATCTGTACGCAATGAAAGCTGCACCACCGGGATTGTTGCTTCGGGAAAGGCGACCTTCAGCGGGATGAAAACACCGTGATCGAAACCGCGCTCCCGGTTTTCGTCATTGGCGATGCCCGCTTCCCCGAGCAACACCCGTACCCGTGCGGCCAGTTCGGGACTGCCCGGCGCCTCATAACGCAGTTGATAGGTGTGTTCCGGAAAGCCGTGGTAGTCGTAGATCAACGGTGGACGAGGGGCGCTGCCAACCGTCACAACCGGTTCCATCCAATGACCTGACACCACCAATATTGCCTGCGGTGCAACGGCCAGTTGATGGGCCAGGCTTTGCAGGAACCGGCTCATGTGCGTCCAGGTATCAGGCGGGTTCCAATCCATGAAAAAACATGGCCCGGCCCCGTGCGGAACGAAAAACGTGGGCAGCTGCGTTAGCGCAGCCGGCGACGATGTGCGGATGGACGAAGCGGACATGGCAAGTCTCCTCTGCGGACGCAATACCGGCCGATCTGCAGCGCACCTCGCGCCATGGTGAGTGCGAGCGTCGTTATTTCACGAGTGCTGCGACAAGTCTGTTCAGGAGCCTGCAAGCAGGTAGCCTGCGGCGTACCACTCGTGCAACAAGTTCAGCAGTTCATCGTCCACTGCCGTGCCGGGCGGCAGTATTCGGTGGTCGGCTAGCGCGCGCAGCGTCGCTCGCCAGGACGGCGCCGCGACAATCGCTTCGCCGTTGAGATACCAGCGTCCGCCGCGATAAAGCATCGCGCTGGTCAACGCAAGACGCGCACCACGACGCGCCAGCGTGCGAGCAAAGGTGTCGCGCGGCATGAGGCGACGCGGGCGCTCGAATTGCACATGCGCCTTCGGTTCCGAAAGATAGTGGCCGAGGAAATCTTCGATGTCGCGGCGCGACCAGCGGATGCGCGCAAGCATCGCTTCGGTCTGGCGCACGAAATCGTCGCCGATTTGCGCCGGACTGCGCTGTGCCTGTAGATCGGGATCGCGATACATGCCGGGCAGATCGAGACGTTCCTGCATGAAGCCGAGGAATTGCGTCGCCAGTTCCTGCGCCGAAGGCGCGCGAAAACCGATGGAGTAGGTCATGCACGGATCGAGCGCGACGCCTTCGTGCGGCACGCCGGGCGGCAGGTAGAGCATGTCGCCGGGCTCCAGCACCCATTCCTGTTCGGCGCGAAAATTTTTCATGACCCGGATCGGTGCCTTCGCATCGAGTTCGATATCGCACTGGCTGCTGATGCGCCAGCGTCGCCGCCCTTCGCCCTGCAGCAGAAACACATCGTAGGAATCGATGTGCGGACCGACGCCGCCGCCCTTGACGGCATAGCTCACCATCACGTCGTCGAGACGCGTGTAGGGAATGAAGGCAAAGCGACGCATCAGCGCGTCCGCCGCCGGCAGAAAATGATTGAGCCCCTGCACCAGCAGGGTCCAGCGCGCGGCAGGCAGCTTGCCGTAGACATCTGGTTCGAAGGGACCATGCTCCATTTCCCAGGTACGCCCTTCGCGCCCGATGAGGCGCGCTTCGCAGTCGTCGCGCGCGGCGAGGCAGTACAGTTCTTCGATGCTGAGCAGATTGCGGAAGCCGGGAATCGCGCCTCGAATGAGCAGCGGGCGCTTTTGCCAATGACGTGTCAGGAACGTGCGCGGAACCAGTCCGCCAAGCAGATTATTTTTCATACGGGCGATTGTAACGTCGGCATGGGCGGACGCCCGGTTGCGCCAATCGGACGACGCGGTTAGTTTAGAATCCAATCATCTATCAACACGATCCGACGGTGGCCGTTCCATGCTCCAACCCGGACAGTCCGCACCGCAGTTTGTCTTGCCCGACGCCGATATGGAGGCGATCGATCTGACCGCATTCGCCGGCAGTAAGAATGTCGTGCTGTATTTCTATCCCAAGGACGGCACGCCCGGATGCACCATGCAGGCGATCGAATTCTCCGATCTCGAAGAACAGTTCGCCCGACATGATTGTGTGGTGCTCGGCGTGTCCTGCGACGACTGTCTGACGCATGCCGATTTTCGCGACGAGAATGGGCTCGCTATTCGCCTGCTATCGGACGAAGAGGGGCAGGTATGTCGCGCCTACGGCGTCATGCGTGACGCGATCGACGGCAACGGGCGCGGCCGCATTCAGCGCTCGACCTTCGTGATCGACAAAACCGGACGCGTGCGTCATGCGCTGTACGGCGTCAGTCCCAAAGGCCACGCGGCCGAAATCCTCTCGCTGGTGGAGGTGTTGCATGAGAGTCGCTAAAGATACGGTGGTATCGCTCGACATCGAGGTATCGGATGTCTGGGGGAATCTGCTCGAACGTTCCGAGCGTGCGCTGGCCTACCTGCACGGCGGTTACGACGGCATCGTGGCCGCGGTGGAGGAAGCGCTGGACGGCAAGCAGGCAGGCGATCAATTGTCGATCCGACTCGAGCCTGAAGACGCCTTCGGCGATTACAACGAGGAGCTGGTTCGGGTCGAGACGCGCGAGAAATTTCCCGAAACGCTGGAAGTGGGCATGCAGTTCGAAGGCGTGCCGGGCGATGAAGACGAATCGGAGGCATCGGAGCCGATTATCTACATCGTGACCGACGTTGCCGACGACGCCGTCGTGCTCGACGGCAATCATCCTTATGCCGGTATTGCCTTGCAGTTCAACTGCACCGTGCGCGATGTGCGCGCCGCGACCGCCGATGAAATCGATCAGGGTTACGCCGACGATGACAACGACGCGCCGGTGCGCATCGCGCATCACTAGCCGGCTTTCATTCGTATTCGTCGCCGCCGAGGCTCATTAGCGCGGCATTGCCGCCCGCCGCGGCGGTGTTGACGCACAGACTGCGTTCGACGATCAGCCGGCTGAGATCGTAGCGTTCATCCTCTTGCGCGATCAGCGGCACGATCGACGGCGATCGCGCGATCAACCCGGCGTGAACGGCGCGCGCCTCCGCGTGCGCACCGTCCCACAACAGTGCGTCGACGTTCGCCTGTTCGATCTGTCCGGCGAGCTCAACGTATTGCGGCAATACGCGGGCAAGCGTTTCGTTGAATGGACCCTTTGGCAACACGACCCGGTTGCCGGTGGCGAATGCCGCGGTGAGCTGTCGGCACAAGGCGAGATCGGTGTCTGCCAGACAAGCAAGGTCGCCGCGCGCCGCAAAGCGCAGCTCGTTGTATTCGCCTGTCGGTCCGGGCAGCGACAGCGAAGCGCCGAACAATGATTCGCTGCGTTGCGCGGCGGCGCAGCGCCGGACTTCGTCGCGCTCCGACGGCGAGAGTGCCAGTCGATCAAGCCGGGCAAGCAGGGCGTCCAGAGCGGGCAGCGGTGGATTGCTGCCCGGCAGTCGCGCACGCGTTCCATGCATCAGCCGCGGCAGATAGAGCGGCCCGCCCGCTTTCGGTCCGGTGCCGGAACGAGCTTCGCCGCCGAAGGGTTGCACGCCGACCACGGCGCCGATGATGTTTCGATTCACGTAAACGTTGCTCGCGCGTATGCGCCCGGCGATGTGCGTAACGGTTTCGTCGATGCGACTCTGAACACCGTGGGTCAAGCCGTAGCCCGTGCGGTTGATGTCGTCGATCACACGGTCGAGATCGTCCGCGTCGTAGCGAATCACATGCAGCACCGGGCCGAAAACTTCGCGCGTCAGGCGGTCGATGCGATCGATTTCGATCAGCGTGGGCGCGACGAAATCGCCATGCAGGGCATCGTCGCTCAGCGATGCGCTGTGACAGGCAAAACCCAGCGCGCGCATCGCTGCGATGTGCGCAACGATGCTTTCGCGTGCGGTCCGATCGATCACCGGGCCGACGTCGGTCGCGAGACTCATCGGATTGCCGACGCGCATTTCGTTCATCGCGCCTTTGAGCATGTGCAGGATGCGCTCGGCGATATCCGACTGCAGATACAGCACGCGCAGCGCGGAACAACGCTGCCCGGCGGAATCGAAGGCCGAGACGATCGCGTCGGTGACCACCTGTTCGGCCAGCGCGGAGCTATCCACGATCATTGCGTTCTGACCGCCGGTTTCGGCAATCAGAACGACATCTGCGCGCTGAGCGAGCGTTGCTTCGATCGATTTGGCGACTTCCGTGGAGCCGGTGAACACCACGCCGCGCACGCGTTCATCTGCGACAAGCGCTGCGCCCACTGCGCCGTCGCCGGGCAGCAGTTGCAGCATCGGGCGCGGCACGCCGGCGCGATGAAAGCGTGCGATCGCCTGTGCCGCGATCAACGGCGTTTGTTCGGCCGGTTTGGCCAGCACCGGATTGCCCGCAGCCAGCGCGGCGCTGATCTGACCGGTGAAAATGGCCAGCGGAAAATTCCACGGGCTGATGCAGACGACCGGGCCGCGTGAAGCACATTCGCCGTCGAAGCCCGCGCGCAATTGCGCGGCGTAGTAACGGCAGAAATCCGCCGCTTCGCGCACTTCGCCGATTGCATCGGCCGGCGTGCGACCGGCCTCGCGCACCAGCAGGGCGATGAATAGCGCGCGATCCGCTTCGAGCAGATCGGCGGTGCGTTCGAGTAACGACGCCCGTGTTTCGAAGGGAGCATGTGCCCAGTCCTGCGCGCTCGAGTGTGCACAGTGCAGGGCGCTTTCGATGTCGTCGGGCTGCGTTTCCATGGCCGTGCCGACGATCTCGCGCCGGTCGGCGGGGTTGCGGATGAGTTGCGCGCTGCCGTTCGTTGCACAATCGATCCCGGGCAACGGTCCGGCTTCGAATGTGCAGGTGGCGTACGTCGTCAGCGCCTCGTCGAGCGTTCGCAATGCGAGTTCGTCAGTGAGATCGAGACCGCTGCTGTTGCGTCGCGTCGGCGCATACAGATCGAGCGGCAGCGCGATGCGCGGATGGGACGCGCCGCCCAGAGTCGCGGCGGCGGCGACGGGATCGGCGATGAGTTCGTCGACCGCGACGCTGTCATCGACGACGCGATTGACGAAGGAACTGTTGGCGCCGTTCTCCAGCAGACGCCGCACCAGGTATGGCAACAGCGTTTCATGCGAGCCGACCGGTGCGTAGATGCGACAGCTGCGCTGCAAACCGTTCGCGCCGACGATCTGATCGTAAAGGCTTTCACCCATGCCGTGCAGGCATTGGAATTCGTATTCGGCGTCGCCGGCAATACTGTGGATGGCCGCGACCGAATAGGCATTGTGCGTGGCGAACTGCGGATAGAACGCCTGCGGTGCGGTCAGCAGCTGCTGCGCGCATGCCAGGTAGGCGACGTCGGTGTGCAGCTTGCGCGTATAGACGGGATAGCCGGTCAGGCCGTCCACCTGCGCGCGCTTGATCTCGCTGTCCCAGTACGCGCCCTTGACCAGACGCAGCATGAAGCGATGTCCCGAGCGTTGCGCGAGATCGGCGAGCCAGTCGATCACCGCCGGGCAGCGCTTCTGATAGGCCTGCACCACCACACCGATGCCGTCGAAGCCGGTCAGCGCCGGATCGAGCGCGATCGCTTCGACGAGATCGAGCGAAAGCTCGAGGCGGTCGGCTTCCTCGGCGTCGATGCTGAGGCCGATGTTGTAGTCGCGTGCCAGCAAGAACAGACGGCGCAGGCGTGGCAGCAGCTCATTCAAAACGCGTTCGCGTTGTGTGCGCTGATAGCGCGGATGCAGCGCGGAAAGCTTGACCGAAATGCCGGCCGCGTCATGCAGCGTGCGACCGGCGGCCTGCGCGCCGACCGCGTGCAGCGCATGTTCGTACGCGGCGAAATAACGCTCGGCATCCGCGTGCGTCAGCGCCGCTTCGCCGAGCATGTCATAGCTGTAGCGATAGCCCCGCTGTTCGCGCGCGGCAGCATGCTGCAATGCGTCTTCGATGGTGTCGGCGATGACGAACTGTCGCCCCAGCAGGCGCATGGCGAGATCGACGCCTTGTCGGATGAGCGGCTCGCCGCCCTTGGCGATCAGACTGCCGAGCGCCGCGCTCAGTCCGCCGCTGTCGGGCAGATGAATGAGTTTTCCGGAAACGTAGAGTCCCCATGCCGCGGCATTGACGAACAGCGACGTGCTGCGACCGAGGTGCGCCCGCCAGTCGCCCCGACCGATCTTGTCGCGAATGAGGCGATCGACGGTGTCGGCGTCGGGAATGCGCAGCAGCGCTTCGGCCAGACACATCAGCGCCACGCCCTCCTGCGTCGAGAGCGAGAACTGGTGGATCAGCGCATCGATGCCGCCCGCACGCAGGCGCGCTTCGCGCATGCGCACAATCAGGCGCCGCGCGAGCGTCTGCGCCGTTTCGACAACCGGAGGAGGCATTGCCGCGCGCGGCAGCAGCGCCTGCACACAGACACGCTCGTCCGTGCGATACGCCGCCGTGATCGCAACGCGCAGCGGCGATTGCGCAACGGCGAGCGGAACGTAGGCCATGTCTCGCCGGGCGTCGCCTCAGTCGGCGACGAGGGCGCGGTTGAGACGTTCGCGCGCGCAATCGATGATTTCGCTCGCCGTGAGACCGAGCGGCCCGATGTCGCGCGCCACCAGGTCGTCGCCCGCGGCGCCATGCAGATACACCGCTGCCGGCAATGCCTGCTCGGGCGTCGCGCCCTGCGCGAGGAGCGCGGCGATCATGCCGCTCAACACATCGCCCATGCCGGCGCTGGCCATGCCCGAATTGCCTGTCGTGTTGATCCACCAGCGACCGTCGGCATGCGCGCAGACACTGCCGTTGCCTTTCAACACCACCATGCTGCGAAATCTCTGCGCCAGCGCGAGCGCACTTGCAATGCGATCCGCCTGCACTTGGGCGGTGGTTTTGCCGAGCAGTCGGGCCGCTTCGGCCGGATGCGGCGTCATGACGGTCGGTGCGTGGCGCGCCTGCACGGCCGATTGCAGCACCGCGTACGCGGCGATCATGTTGAGTGCATCCGCATCGAGCACGATGGGGGCTTCACTGCGCAACGCCTGTGTCAGCACGCGTTGCGCGAGGCTGTCCGTGCTCATGCCGGGGCCGGCCGCGATGACATTCACTGCCGTCTCGTTCAGCAACGCCTCCGGCTTGCGCATCATCAGTTCGGGGTTGAGGTAATCCACATACGGCGGGTGGTCGCTCAGCAGACCCAGAAACACCTTGCCCGCACCGAGCCGCAACGCGGCTCGCCCGGCGAGCAGCGCGGCGCCGACCATGCCGTGGGCGCCGCCGATCACCGCGACGCCCCCGGCCAAGCCCTTGTGAAAATTGCGCGGACGGCGCAAGGGAAGTTCGCGCAATAGTGTTGCGTCGATCAACCAGCCGTCCGTGCTGTCATCGTGCACACCGAGGTCATCGATGCGCACTTCGCCGCACAGATCGGGCCCGTCGAGTGTGTACAGCCCCGGCTTGGCGGCAAGGAATGTGATGGTATGCGTGGCGCGAAAGCTCGTGCCGGTCATCGCCCCGGTATCGCCGTCCAGGCCGCTGGGAATGTCGAGCGCGAGACGCGGCGTCGCGATCGCGTTGGCCGTATGGATGAGCTGTTCGAATGCGTCGGTGATGGGCCGCTTCAGGCCGATGCCGAACAGGCCGTCGATCACCAGATCGTAGTGCGCCGCGGGCGGGATGGCGTTGAGCAGACGTCCGTCCGCGGCATTCCATTTATCCATCGCAGCGCGCGCATCGTCGCTGAGTGTGCGAGCGGAACCGAGGTGGACCACATCGACGCGGCAGAAGCCGCGCTTGAGATGAGTGGCCGCTTCAAAGGCGTCGCCGCCGTTGTCGCCCGGACCGGCGAGAACCAGCACGCTCCTGCCGCTCTGCCCCAGCAGTTCGCGGGCGAACTCGGCGGCCGCTTCGCCGGCACGTTCCATCAGGCTGGGTTGCGGCCGGGCGGCGCGCGCGCGTTGTTCCATGGCGCGCAACGCAGGGGTGCGGTAGATGATGTTCATCGAAATGTCCTGAAGGCGATGAGAATAGCCAGGCAACGATGCGCGACCGTCGCGCGCGGCGGGCACGATGAACAATAGCACGCAGCGGTGCGCGCCGATCGAATCGCAACGCCTAGCGCTGCGTGTGATAACGGTCGTAAGTCAGGCCGTCGAGATCGATTTCGGGTGGCCGTCCGGCGATGAGATCGGCAAGAACCTTCGCTGCGCCGCAGGCCATGGTCCAGGCGTGGAAGCCGTGACCGAGGTTGAAGTAGAGATTGGCCCAGTGGCCGGCGCCGAGTACGGGCGGGCCGTCCGGTGTCGCAGCCTGCATCAGCGTCGATACGGATGCTTGCGCCAGGTCGGCCGCGCCGGGAAAGAGCCGATCGACGGTGTCGGCAAGCAGGCGTGCGCGTTCGACGCGCGCGTTGGTATTGCGCACGTCCAGTTCCGCCATACCCGCCGCGTGGATGGTCATGCCTGCGCGTGTAATCCACAGCTTGTTGTGCTCGTCGACGATGCCGGTGCGCGGGGCGCGATGCGGATCGTTCACCGGCGCGCTCAAGGCATGGGTTTTCACGCGCTGCACCGGCACGACATAGGCATTGTCGTGCAGCCACTGTACCGAACCCGCGCCGAGCGCGAGGATGGTGCGATCGGCTCTGATGGGTTCCTTGTCCGTTTCGATGCCGAGCAGGGCATCACGCTCGACGATCGCCTTGCCTGCGGTGCAGCCGTAACGAAATTGCACGCCGAGCGCTTCGGCGTGGCGCGCCAGGGCGTGGGTGAACTGCACGCAATCGCCGGTTTCGTCCATGGGCAGATAGAGTCCGCCGAGAAAAGGCGAAGTCGCGTATTCCAGCGCCGGGTCTACTGCGAGACAACCGGCGCGATCGAGTGCGGTGTAGGGGATGCCGAGTTCGTCCAGCAGCGGAAACAGTCTTGCCAGGTTCCGCACTTCTTCGTCGGTGCGCACGAGCTGCAGCACACCTTCGCTGCTCGATTCGTATTGAATGCCGAGCGCTCGACGCAAGGCCTGCAATTGATGCAGGCTGTAGCGCGCCAGTCGATGCATGCGGTAACGATTGGTGATGTAGCGATCGGGCTTGCACTGACCGGCCCACATCATGATCCAGCGAATGACTGACACATCCACCGGCCGGCCGGGTTTGAAGGTGCTTTCGTATTGCGCCGGCCAGTGCACCGCACGTGCGCGCATGCCCGGCGCTGCCCAGGGTGCGATATAGCTGGGGCACACCAGACCGGCGTGGAGGCCTTCGGCCTGCGAAGCGGGGCCGGCTTCGCGTTCGACGACGACGACCTCGTGGCCGTCGCGCGCCAATTGGTAGGCAGTGGTTACGCCGATGACACCGGCGCCGAGAACCAGGACTTTCATTAAGACCAGCGAGATAAGAGCCGTCGCAGTGTGTCAGAGGCGAGTGTCGCCCGTCAACGACGCAGCGAAAGCGGAGAGCCGAAAGCGAAGAGCGGAGGGGCGGTACCGACGAACACATCTTGGATTGCGTTGCTGATGTTCAATCTTCTGCCGTGCAAGTAACCTAGGTCTCCGCTGTAGTCCCAGTAGAATCGGCGAGTCGCTTACATTTCTCAACGCTATGTCGCAGCAATGGCAGTTCTGGGTCGATCGCGGTGGCACCTTCACCGACATCGTGGCGCGCACGCCCGAGGGCGGCATCGTCACGCACAAGCTCCTGTCCGAGCATCCGGAACGTTATGCCGATGCGGCGCTGGCCGGCATTCGCGCGTTGATGCATGTGGCGCACGATGCACCGATCCCGTCGCAACGGATCGCGGCGGTGAAAATGGGCACGACGGTCGCGACCAATGCCCTGCTCGAGCGCAAGGGCGAGCCCACCGTGCTGCTGGTGAGTCGGGGTTTTCGCGATGCGTTGCGCATCGCCTATCAGGACCGGCCGGCCATTTTCGCGCGCCGGATCGTGCTGCCCGAACTGCTTTACGCGGTGGTGCATGAAATCGACGAGCGTATCGGCGCGCGCGGCGAGCTCTTGCGCCCGCTCGATATCGAGCAGGCGCGCGCGACGTTGCGTAGCGCTCATGAAGCCGGCTACCGCGCGGTGGCGATCGTATTAATGCACGGTTATCGCTACATCGATCACGAACAGCAGGTGGCCCAAATCGCGCGCGCCATGGGCTACACGCAGGTTTCCGCCTCGCACGAATGCTCGCCGCTGATGAAGTTCGTCGCGCGCGGCGACACCACGGTGGTCGACGCGTATCTGTCGCCCATCCTGCATCGTTATGTCGATCGAGTCGCCGCCGCGCTGCATGGCGTGCCGCTGATGTTCATGCAATCGAACGGCGGACTGACCGAGGCGCGCCGTTTTCGCGGCAAGGACTCGATTCTCTCCGGCCCGGCAGGCGGCATCGTCGGTGTGGTGCGTACCGCGCTCGACGCAGGCTTCGACAAGATCATCGGTTTCGACATGGGAGGCACCTCGACCGACGTGTCGCACTTCGCCGGTTCCGATCTCGGCGCGGTGGAGCGCACGTTCGAAACCCGGGTCGCCGGTGTGCGCGTGCGTGCGCCGATGATCGCCATCCACACCGTCGCGGCGGGGGGCGGGTCGATCTGTCATTTCGACGGCAGCCGTTATCGCGTCGGTCCGGATTCGGCGGGTGCGGACCCCGGGCCGGCGAGCTATCGACGCGGTGGGCCGCTCACCGTGACCGATTGCAATGTGATGCTGGGCCGGATTCAGCCGCATTATTTTCCCGCCGTATTCGGGCCGAATGGCGATGCGCCGCTCGACGTCGAATGCGTACGGGCGCGCCTGGCGACGCGCGCGACGGAGATCGCCAATGCAACCGGCGATCGACGTTCGCCCGAAGCGGTGGCGGAAGCTTATATCGCCGTTGCCGTGACCAACATGGCCAATGCCATCAAGAAGATTTCCGTGCAGCGCGGTCACGACGTGGCCGAGTACACCCTGTGCAGTTTCGGCGGCGCAGGCGGACAGCACGCCTGTCTCGTCGCCGATGCGCTCGGCATGCGGCGCATCTATATTCATCCGCTCGCCGGTGTGCTTTCCGCATACGGCATGGGTCTGGCCGATATCACCGCGATGCGCGAGCGGGCGGTCGAACTGCCGCTTGCCGAAAGCGCGATGTGCGAACTGGATGAGACGCTGGAGCTCCTGGCAATCGCCGCGCGCGACGTCGTGCTGTTGCAAGGCGTGCCGCACGAACGGATACGGATCATCGAGCGGGTGCATGTGCGTTATGACGGCACCGACAACGCGCTCGCGCTGCCGTTCGGCACTGTGACCGACCTCGTGGCCGCATTCGAAACGGCCTATCGTCAACGTTACGCGTTCCTTATGCCGAATCGTGCGCTGATCGTCGAAGCCGTATCGGTCGAAGCGATCGGCGCAAGCGCCGATCGTGCGCCGATCTTCGCCGCATCGACCGAACGTGCCGGCGCGCTTGCGCCGCTGGAACAGCCTCGCATGTACAGCCATGGGGCGTGGCACGCCGCGCCGATCTACGCGCGCGAGGCGTTGCGGCCGGGCGATGTCATTGCAGGCCCGGCGATTCTGATCGAGGCGAATGCGACCACGGTGATCGAAATCGGTTGGCGCGCGACGGTTCGATCCGGCGGCGCGCTCGTACTCGAACGTGTGGCGCCGTTGCCGGCGCGCGTGGTGATCGGCACGCAGGTCGATCCGGTCATGCTGGAAGTGTTCAACAGCCTGTACATGGCGATTGCCGAACAGATGGGTGTGCGGCTGGCGAATACCGCGTATTCGGTGAACATCAAGGAGCGGCTCGACTTTTCCTGCGCGCTATTCGACGCGGCGGGACAACTCATCGCCAATGCGCCGCACGTACCGGTGCATCTGGGGTCGATGGGCGAATCCATCCAAAGCGTCATGCGCGCCAACGCCGGACGCATGCAGCCGGGCGATGTGTACATGCTGAACGCCCCTTACAACGGCGGCACGCATTTGCCCGATATCACCGTTGTCACGCCGGTGTTCGATGACGACGGGTGCGAAGTGCTGTTCTATGTCGCATCGCGCGGTCATCACGCGGACATCGGTGGCATCACGCCCGGATCGATGCCGGCAAATTCGCGCAGCATCGAAGAAGAGGGCGTGCTGATCGACAATTTCCTGCTCGTCTCCGCCGGTCGTCTGCGCGAAGCGGAAACGATCGCACTGCTTTCGTCGGGGCCGTATCCGGCGCGCAACATCGAACAGAACCTCGCCGATCTGCGCGCCATGTTGGCTGCGAACGAAACCGGCGCGCAGGAATTGCGCGATATGGTCGCGCATTACGGTCTTGACGTCGTGCAGGCCTATATGAACCACGTGCAGCGCAATGCCGAAGAAGCGGTGCGGCGCGCCATCGGGATCCTTGCTGCGCGCGGTGGCAGCGCGCAATGGCGCGGGGAATTCGGCGTTGAAATGGATAGCGGCGCAGTCGTTCATGCGCAGGTTGTGCTCGATCGCGCCAGCCGCAGCGCGACGATCGATTTCAGCGGCACTTCCGCGCAGCAGCCGAACAACTTCAACGCGCCGTATGCGGTGTGCGTCGCGGCGGTGTTGTATGTGTTTCGCACCCTGGTGGACGATGACATTCCGCTCAACGCCGGCTGTCTTGTGCCGCTGCACATCATTGCGCCGGAAGGATCGATGTTGCGCCCGCGTTATCCGGCCGCCGTGGTGGCGGGGAATGTGGAAACGTCGCAGGCCATCACCGATGCGCTATACGGCGCGCTCGGCGTCATGGCCGCGTCGCAGGGCACGATGAACAACTTCACCTTCGGCAATGCGCGCTATCAGTACTATGAAACCATAGCCGGCGGCTCGGGTGCGGGCGCGCTCGACTATGCGCCGGACGGCACGCCGCAGACCGGTTTCGATGGTGCGGACGTGGTGCAGACGCACATGACCAATTCGCGTCTCACCGATCCCGAGGTGCTGGAGTGGCGCTTCCCGGTGTTGCTGGAGAGTTTTGAAATCCGCGCGGATTCGGGCGGCGCGGGGCGCTGGCACGGCGGCAATGGCGGCACGCGACGCATTCGCTTCCTTGAGCCGATGACGGCATCGATCGTCGCCAATCATCGGCGTGTCCCACCGCACGGCCTGGCCGGCGGCGAGCCGGGGCAGTGCGGACGCAATGTGGTCGAGCGCGTAAACGGCGAGCGCCTCGAACTGGCGGCATGCGATACGGTGGAAATGCGCGCCGGCGATGTGTTCGAGATCGAAACGCCGGGCGGGGGCGGTTACGGCGCGATGTAATGATTTCAGCTTTTGCGGTCGCTAATCCATAGCGCAAGTTTTTCTGCGGGTAGCGGCGGACTGATCAACTGGCCCTGCGCGAGATCGCAGCCCAGTTCGCGCAACAACTGCATATCGGCCTCGGTTTCCACGCCTTCGGCCACCGATTCGAGTTTGAGTTGACGCGCCAGTTCGATGCTGGAACCCAGAATGGTGCGCAGCGTGGCGCGATGCGACGCGCCGGTAACGAATGAGCGGTCGATTTTGAGTTCGGTGAACGGAATGCGCGACAACTGCTCCAGCGACGAATAGCCGGTGCCGTAGTCGTCGATGGCGACGCCGAAACCTTTCATGCGCAAGCGCGCAAGGTTGCCCAGGATCGGTGCAAGATTCACCGCGGCCAGACTTTCGGTGACCTCGAGCACGATCCTGTCGTGCGGCACGCCGTGATCGTCCGCGAGTTTGGCGATGCGGTCGGCCACGTCCGCCTGTTCCAGATGGTTGAGCGACAGATTGACCGACAATGTCCAGTCGCGGCCCGCTTCGTGCCAGCGGCGCGCCTGCTGCATGGCGCTTTCCAGCATCAGCCAGGTCAGCGGTTCGATCAATCCGTCACGCTCCGCGAGCGGAATGAAGCGCGACGGTTCGATCATGCCGTGCTCGGGGTGTGGCCAGCGCGCGAGTACCTCCGCCCCGGCCATATGGCCGTTGTCGATACGCACCTTGGGTTGGAAATACGCAATGATTTCGCCCGCCGCGATCGCCGCACGCAACAGTTCTTCGGTCACGGCTTCCGGTCTCGATGCGACATCGGAACGGACGTAGGGAATATAGCGTCGCAGTGCAAGTTCAAGCTCGTCCAGGCGAATCGGCTTTTGCAGGGTGCCGAGCACCTGCAGGCCCTGAACGCGGGCCATTGCCTCGACTGAACCGATCAACGCGGGATCCATGCCGCTGGCCAGCACCAGCGCCGAAGCCAGATGGCGGCTGCCGAGATGGCGGATGAACTCGACGCCATCCATGCCCGGCATATCCAGATCGGAGACGATTACGTCGACCGGTGCGCTCAGCGTGCTCATACGCTCCAGCGCGATCCGTCCGTCTTCCGCTTCGTGCACGCTCGGGACGCCGAGTCCGGTCAGCATGTCGCGCACGAGTGCTCGCTGGCCGGGATGGTCGTCCACCACCATGATGCACAGCGTCGTGAAGTCTACGGGCATGGAGCAGTACTCAGTGTCGATCTGACCTGACTGTGCAGCCGGCATGCCGGCGCATGAGGAGAGGTCGGCGGATAGCGGGATTATTTCTCGTAATCGAGATTAAGCACAGTATGCGCTTGTGCGGCGCTCATGACGGCGTCATTATCGCGCGGGACTGCAGACAAATCAAAAAGCGGAATTAACTCGCGTGCGGGCATGTCAGTTTGGTCATTGCGTCGCAGGTGGATGCTAGCATCGTCGCGAGCGATACGCCCGGATAAACGACAGGATCATGGACAGAAAAACCGTCCTCACCAAGACAGCCAAAGGGTTGATGGAAGTCACGGGTAAGACTTCCCTGCTTGCGCGCGATCAGCGCAACCTGCTTTCGCATGTGGACGGCAAGGCGACTGTCGGCGATTTGCAGCACAGGATCGAAAAGCTCAGCGAAGCCAAACTCAATCAATTGCTCACTCGATTGATAAGCGACGGTTTCGTGCGGGAATTCGTCTCGGCGCCGAACAGCTTGTCACCGCTGTCCCAATTGGGAACGCGCCAAGATCTCGATTTTTCCGAATTCATTCCCCAGGATAAAGCGCGCGAGGCGGCCATGCAGGCTGCTGAAGCCGCGCAGATCGCGAGCGCGGTGCAAGAGAACCGCGCACGGGCCGAAAAAGCGGATGCGCAGCGCGCGGCGCACAATGCGCAGCCCGCCGCGGCCGAATCCGCTCGCAAGGAAGCAGAAACCCGGGCAACGGCGAAACGCATCGCCGAAGATAACGCGCGCCGTGAGTTGGTCGCCAAGGCGAAGCGCGAGGCCGAAGAGAAAGCACGCCAGGAAGCCGAGGCCAGGGCAAAGCGCGAGGCCGAAGAAAAAGCACGCAAGGAAGCCGAGGCCAAAGCAAAGCGCGAGGCCGAAGAAAAGGCACGCCAGGAAGCCGAGGCCAAAGCGAAGCGCGAGGCCGAAGAAAAAGCACGCAAGGAGGCTGAGGCCAAAGCCAAGGCGAAGCGTGAGGCGGAAGAAGAGGCACGCAGGGAAGCCGAAGCTGTGGCACAGGCGCAGCGGGAAGCAGCCGAGCAGGCCGAGCGTGTCCGCCGCGAGTGGGAGGAGAGAGCCGAACAGAAGAGGGCCGAACAGATGCGACGCGAGGTCGAAGAAGAAAAGCGGCGTGAGACGGAGCAGGAGGCGAAGCAGCGTTTACTGGAAGACGAGCGCGCGCGTGCAAGGGCGGATGCGGAGCGGGCGGCGCGCGAGCGCCGCGAGCAACGCGCACAAGAAAAGGCGGAATCCGATGCGCGCGCGGCCGAGCGAAAACGTGAACGCGAGCGCGAATCGGCCACGGTGATAGCACGCCTGAGTCGTATTCGGCGCGGCAAATCGGTCGACGCCGGCACATGGCTGGTGGGACTGGTGATCGTCGCTTTGGCGGTCGGCGTGCTCGCTGTTCCGTTTTTGCCCATCGATACGGCGCGGTACGAACAGTTGGCTGCGCGCACATTCGGCGTGCCGGTCCGGATCGGCAACGCGTCTTATGCGTGGACACCCTGGCCCGCACTGCAACTCGGCGACGTGAGCATCGGCTCGGCGCGCGACGCGCGAATCGAAGAAATCGTGGCGGTCCCGACCGTACTGTCTTTAATGAGCGAAGTGCCGACGTTGCAGCGGCTCGAATTGCAGGGTGTCAGCGCCAAACCGAGTGCGCTGGTTGCCTTGCTGTCCGGCAAGCTGGATGCGCGGATTCCGGCGTTGCGCGAAATCGGGCTGAAGCAGGTTGCCTTCGATGCCCCGGGTGTAACCCTGCCCGCGTTGAACGGACGCATCGAATTGGGATCGGCGTCATCCGGCGGCAAGCTTGTACTCGCCGACGACGCGGGCATGTTGTCGCTCGACATCATGCCGCGCGGTGACGGTACGGCGAGCTTCGATTTGTACGCCGCGAATGTAAGCGCGTTGCTGGGTATTCCACTCATGGATGTCGCTGCCAAAGGCAGTTTCAGCGCGGAGCAGGCTGATATCGGCGTATTCGATGGCCGCCTTTACGACGGTGTGCTGAAGGGGCGGGGCGTGCTGGCCTGGCAGCCGCAGTTGTCGTTCAAGGGTACGGTCGATGCGACCTCTCTCACCGCGGTCAAGATGGCGCCGGTCGTGGAAGGGCGCCTGAGCGGCAGCGCCGAATTCAGCATGCAGGCTGCCGGGTTCGACAAGCTGTTCTCCGTGCCGCAGCTCAACGGGCGCTTCGAGATCGAAAAAGGGGTGCTGCACGGCTTCGATCTGCCGCGCTCCATGCAGGCCGGTAGCATGGTGCCTGGCGCGACGTCTTTCGACGGCCTGAATGGGCAGCTTGCGTTGGAAAACGGCCAACTGCGCCTGCATAATCTCCGCATGCAGGCCGGGGTCATGAAGGCCAGCGGCACGGCGGCGTTGGCCGGCGGCAAGGAAATCGACGGTCGTATTGCCGCCGAACTGCGCATTCCGGCGGGACATGTGCGGGCGAATTTCGGCATCGGCGGCACGCCGCAGGCGCTGACGGTTAAAAGATAGGAAATCAGCCGAGAGTCCGGGAGCCGGGAGCAGTAGAAGGGATCAACCGGGCTCCTGCTGCAGTCTGCCGTCGAATGCTTTAATCGGGGCGGGAGCGACGGCCGACGTTTTTCTCCTGTCTCCGTCTTTCCGACAGGCCGCGCCGCTGCGTGATCGGCAATCCGGTCGTTCGCCCGACCCCTTTGGCGCGCTCGGCTGTCGCGCCCGGCTATAATCCGCTTTTACCGACGCGCCCTGCCATGCCCATTCTCAAACTGCGCGGGAGCCTTGCGCTCTCCGCATTCCGCCTGGAAAAAATCAACGCCCGTCTCCATGCGCTCGACGCTCGTACCGCCGTGCAATCGGGCGTGTATTGGCATTTTGTCGAAACCGAGCGCGAGCTGAACGCGAACGAAGCGCAGGTGCTGCAGCGGCTGCTGACCTACGGCGAACCGGCCGGCGATGCGCCGCATGCCTCGACGCCGATTCTGGTCACGCCGCGATTGGGCACCATTTCGCCCTGGTCGTCCAAGGCGACCGACATCGCGAAAAGTTGCGGCCTCTCCGCTGTGCGGCGCATCGAGCGCGGTGTGCTGTATCACGTGTTGGGCGTGAAGAAGGGTGCGAAGGCGACCGTCGCCGCGCAATTTCACGATCGCATGACCGAGACGGTGCTCGATTCTCTCGACGCCGCCGATGCGCTGTTCCGCCATGTCGCGCCGCGACCCTTGTCGACGATCGCGCTGGGCGACGACGGTCGCGCCGCGCTGACGCGCGCCAACAGCGAAATGGGACTCGCGCTGTCGGACGACGAAATCGATTATCTGGTGGATATTTTTCGCAAGCTCGAACGCGATCCCACCGATGTCGAACTGACCATGTTCGCGCAGGCCAACTCCGAGCATTGCCGTCACAAGATCTTCAATGCTTCGTGGGTCATCGACGGCGTGTCGCAGAACGACAGCCTGTTCGGCATGATCCGTCAGACGCATGCGGCCAATCCCCAAGGCACCGTGCTGGCCTACGCCGACAACTCGGCGATTCTGGAAGGGCGTACGGCACAGCGTTATTTCGCCGACGCCGACGGTGTCTATCGCACGCATGAAGAATTGACACATCTCATCATCAAGGTCGAAACGCACAATCATCCGACCGCGATTTCACCATTCCCAGGCGCAGCCACCGGTTCGGGCGGCGAGTTGCGCGACGAAGGTTCGACCGGTCGCGGCGCAAAGCCGAAGGCAGGCCTGTGCGGGTTCTCGGTCTCGAACCTGCGCATTCCCGGCTACACCCAGCCGTGGGAAATCGATTACGGCAAACCCGATCGCATCGTTTCGGCCCTGTCGATCATGCTCGAAGGCCCGATCGGCGCCGCCGCGTTCAACAACGAATTCGGCCGTCCCAATCTGGCCGGCTATTTCCGCACCTTCGAAGCCGAAGTCGCCGGCGTGGTGCGCGGCTATCACAAGCCGATCATGCTTGCCGGCGGTGTCGGCAATATCCGTGCGCAGCATTCGGAAAAAGCGCCGATGCCGGTCGGCGCGCTGCTGATTCAACTGGGCGGGCCGGGCATGCTGATCGGCATGGGCGGCGGCGCCGCTTCATCGATGGACGCCGGCGTCAATGCCGCCGATTTGGATTTCGATTCGGTGCAGCGCGGCAACCCGGAAATCGAACGGCGCGCGCAGGAAGTGCTCGATCGCTGTACTGCGATGGGCGAAGCGAATCCGATTCTGTTGATCCATGATGTCGGTGCGGGCGGCCTGTCGAACGCGATGCCCGAACTGGCGCATAGCGGCGGTCGCGGTGCGCAGTTCGAGTTGCGCGCCATTCCGAGCGAAGAGCCCGGCATGACGCCGCGCGAAGTGTGGTGCAACGAAGCGCAGGAGCGCTATGTGATCGCCATCGCGCCGGAATCGCTCGATGTATTCCGCGCGATCTGCGAGCGCGAACGCTGCCCCTTTGCGGTGCTCGGTCATGCGACCGAGGAAACGCAACTCGTCGTCACCGACTCGCATTTCGACAACAAGCCGGTCGATATGGACATGGAGGCCCTGCTCGGCAAACCGCCGCGGATGACACGCGAAGTGTCGCGCCTGCATATCGGCGTCGCTCCGGTGTCGACCTGGGGCATCGAACTGCGCGAAGCGTGCTATCGCGTGCTGCGCGCGCCGACGGTGGCCAACAAAACCTTCCTCATCAGCATCGGCGATCGTACGGTCGGCGGCCTGACCGCGCGCGATCAGATGGTCGGCCCATGGCAGGTGCCGGTGGCGGATTGTGCCGTTTCGCTGATGGATTATCAGGGCTTCACCGGCGAAGCGATGGCGGTGGGCGAACGCACGCCGATCGCAGTCATCGATGCGCCGGCTTCCGGCCGCATGGCGGTCGGTGAAGCGCTGACCAATATCGCGGCGGCGGCGATCGGCGACATCGGTCGCGTCAAGCTGTCGGCCAACTGGATGGCCGCGGCCGGCTATCGCGGCGAAGACGCGGCGCTGTTCGACACCGTGCGCGCGGTAGCGCTCGATCTGTGTCCCAAGCTCGGCATCTCGATTCCGGTCGGCAAGGATTCGCTGTCGATGCGCACGACCTGGCAGGACGGCGACGACAAGAAGGAAGTGGTCGCGCCGCTGTCGCTGATCATTTCCGCTTTTGCGCAATGCGAGGATGTGCGACGCACGCTGACGCCGCAACTGCGCACCGATGTGGGCGATACCGAACTCGTCGTCATCGATCTGGCGCACGGGCGCAACCGTCTCGGCGGCTCGCAGTTCGCCCAGGTGCACGGCATGGTGGGCGACATCGCGCCGGACGTCGACGAGCCGTCCATGCTCAAGCGCTTCTTCACCGTGATTCAGAGCCTCGGCAGCGCGGGTCTGCTGCTCGCCTATCACGATCGCTCGGACGGCGGCCTGTTCGTCACGCTGTGCGAAATGATGTTCGCCGGTCACTGCGGCGTGACGGTCAATCTCGACGTGCTGTCCTACGATCCGCTTGCGCACGACGTCGAAGGCAACGAGCGCCATCCGGAGTTGATGCACGGCCGCGACACCGAGCGCGTCATGGCCGCGCTGTTTGCCGAGGAACTCGGTGCGGTGATCCAGATTCGTACCGCGGATCGCGACCGCGTGCTGCAGCGACTGTGCGATGCCGAACTGTACGGCATCGTGGTCGGCGCGCCGAACACGCGCGACGAATTGCGTTTCGTGCGCAATGCCAAGCCGATGATGGTCGAGCGCCGTGTCGATCTGCAACGCGCGTGGTCGGAAGTCAGCTTCCAGATGCAGAAACTGCGCGACAACCCGGTGTGTGCGCAGCAGGAATTCGATCGCATTCTGGATGCGGACGACCCGGGCCTGTCCGCCAAGCTGACTTACGCCATATCGGAAGACATCACCGCGCCGCTCATCAAGCGCAACGTTCGCCCGCAGGTGGCGATCCTGCGCGAACAGGGCGTAAACGGCCAGAACGAAATGGCCGCGGCGTTCGACCGCGCCGGTTTTCTGCCGGTCGACGTGCATATGAGCGACATCATCGCCGGGCGCTTATCGCTGGAGCACTTCAAAGGCATCGCGGCCTGCGGCGGTTTCTCCTACGGCGACGTACTGGGCGCGGGCGAGGGCTGGGCGAAATCGATTCTGTTCAACGCGCGTGCGCGCGACGAATTCGCGGCGTTCTTCGCTCGTACCGACAGCTTCGGGCTGGGTGTGTGCAACGGTTGCCAGATGATGGCGAACCTGACCGAAATCATTCCCGGCGCACAGGACTGGCCGAAATTCGTGCGTAACAAGTCGGAGCAGTTCGAGGCGCGCATGGCGATGGTCGAGGTCGTGTCGAGCCCGTCGATTTTCTTCGCCGGGATGGCCGGCAGTCGCATGCCTATTGCCGTTTCGCACGGTGAGGGCTATGCGAAGTTCAGCGATGCGGGCGCCGTGACGCGCGTGCTGACGGCGCTGCGCTACGTCGACAATCGCGGCAATCCCACGGAAGTCTATCCCCTCAATCCGAACGGTTCGCCCGGCGGCATAACCGCCGTGACCACGCCGGACGGCCGCTTCACCGCGATCATGCCGCACCCTGAGCGCGTTTTCCGTACGGTCAACATGTCCTGGCATCCGGCCGAGTGGGACGACGACAGCCCGTGGATCCGCCTGTTCCGCAACGCGCGGGTGTGGGTCGGATAAAGTCGGCCGGAACGGAGAGTCGGAGCGGGCGCACGTCATCCGTACGTGGTGAGCGCGAGGGCACTCGAACCACGAACGGACGCTGATAAAGCCCGAGCGGAGTGCGATGCGCTGAAAGTCCGTGCCGGCGTTGTTGCACTTTGTGACGATCCGGGACCGGCGATCGGCGCATGCTGTGCGGGTCTCGCACCCCCGCATTCGAGCCAAGCACCGGGCGCGGCGCGGCTCAAAGCCGCCGCCCTTTCATGGAGACCGCCATGAAATCCATCCTCGATACCCAGGCCGCCAGAGTTTTTCTCAGCGCGCCGGAGTCCATCCTGCTGCCGTCGGAACTGTTCGACGAATGGCATCTGCGCTTTCATCATCTCAAGCGCGCGCATTACCGCGCGGCGTGGTGGTACGAGAAGCGCACGCGACTGCTGAGTCGTTTCACCATCGTGCTGGCTGTCGCCGCGCCACCGCTTGCCTTCGTTGTGCCGCTGATGGGTGCAGAGACGCGGCTCTACTGGGGCGCGCTGGCAGTGGTCGTCGCAGCGTTCGCCGCAATCCTCGCCAGTCTGCAGATTTTCGGTCGCGATGCCGAGTGCGCGGAACGCCATCGCGCCGCCGGCGGCACGTACGCCAAGCTGGAAGGCGACGTGGAAGAACTCTGTGCGTTCATGCCCGCCGATCGCGAACTGCTGCAACGTCACGCGCAGGAATTGCGTCATGAATGGCACCGCCTCACCGGCAGCAGCCCCGTCATTCCGGATTGGATTTTCAAAGCGGTGGAAAACGAAATCGAAAAGCGTCCGGTATTCCGGGCGTCGCCTAATCAGGGATCCGATTTTGCCGACAGTCAGGAGCCCGATTACCGGCGCGCGGTAGCGGCAGCGGATGCGACCGCGGCGGCGTTGGGGTGAAACTCGGCCGAGAGCTGAGAGTTGAGAGTAAAAGCAGTTAGAAGAACGTACTGGATCCCCGCGTGCGCGTGGATGACGTATCCACCGTCATTCCCGGCAAGCGGCGCAGCCGCGCGATCGGGAATCCAGAAAAAACTTTCACCACAGAGATTGCAGAGGCTACAGAGAGAGCCCGATTGATTTCTGGCTGCAGTGTTTGAGTCCCTTTGCTTCCGCATAAACAGAAACGCCTGAACCGAAGTTCAGGCGTTTTTGGCAAAAGCGGATTTTTAATACCCGGAAGGTTTTGCTCTCAACTCTCCGCTCTCCGCTGCCTTTACTCCACTTTCGCTTTTTCGCGCAGGTCGGCCATATTTTTCTCCAGCGCTTGCGCCTGCAAACGCTGTGTCAGGCCGGGCTTCACTTCTTCCAGTGACGGGAATTTGGCCGGGCGGGTATCGTCCAACTGGATGACGTGCCAGCCGAACTGGCTTTGCACCGGCTGCTGCGTGTACTGGCCTTTTTCGAGCTTGGTCAACGCGTCCGAAAACGGCTTCACGTAGGCGTTCGCCGAATTCCAGTCCAGGTCCCCGCCGCGCTCTTTCGAACCCGGGTCCTTGGAGGCTTTGGCCAGATCCTCGAACTTCTCGCCTTTTTGCAGCTTGGCGATGATGTCCTTCGCTTCGGCTTCGGTTTCCACCAGCACATGGCGCGCCTTGTATTCGTTGTCGCCCATCTGCGATTTGATTTTTTCGTATTCCGCCTTGATATCGGCGTCGCTGACGGGATTGCGGCGCTGGAAATCCTGCCTGTAGGCGTTGAAGAGCACGTTCTGGCGCGCGAAATCGATCTGCGCCTGCACCTCGGGTTGTTTGGCCAGGCCGCGCTTTTTGGCTTCCTGCTCGACGATTTCGCGCATCACCAGTTCGCGCGTGATGGCTTCGCGTATTTCGGGGGAGTCTTGCTGACCTTGTGCTTCCTGCGCTTTGACGATCATGTCGACGCGCGATTTTGGAATCACCACGCCGTTGACGGTGGCGGCTTTGTTGCCGGCTTTCACCGTAGGCGAGGTTGCGGTCTGCGCCAGTGCGACGACGGAAACGCACGGCACGGCAAGCGCGAGCAGGGTGCCGATCAGCAATCCCGGTTTGGGTGACGACATGGTGTTCCTTTCAGTGAAAATGTGAATGAAGCGGGAGAGTGATTGATCTTGAATGAGTTCAATGTTCGTCGGGCGCGAGCGCCCGGATGGCAAGCGCATGGATTTCGCGCTGCATCATCGGACCGAGCGCGTCGTAAACCATGCGGTGGCGGGCGATGGTGTTCTTGCCGGCGAAGGCGCTCGAAACGATGGTGAGGCGGTAATGTCCGCCGCCGCCCTTGGCGCCTTCATGACCGACATGCAGGCCGCTTTCGTCGGTGAGTTCGAAATGCTGCGGGGACAACGCGGCCAGCCGCGCCTGTATGCGTTGCGCGGTATCGCTCACGGCTGTTTCTCTTCCACGTGTTTCGCTATCAGCATGGCCTGCGCCAATACGAACACCAGCATCAGACCGGTGCCGCCGAAGAGCTTGAAATTAACCCAGGTATCGGTGGAGTAGGTGAAGGCCACATACAGGTTTGCGACCCCCATGAAGGCGAAGAACGCCACCCAACTCCAGTTCAGCTTGCTCCAGGCGAGATCGGGCAACTCAACCTGCTTGGACATCAGCGAACGGATCAGATTCTTGCGGAAGAAAACCGCGCTGACGGTCAGCACGCTACCGAACAACCAGTAGAGCACGGTCGGCTTCCACTTGATGAAGGTCTCGTTGTTGAAGTAGATGGTGGCGCCGCCGAATACGGTGATGATGACGAGCGACATCCACAACATCGGATCCACTTTCCGGCCGCGCGCCAGCAGCCAGCCGATCTGCGCAAAACTAGCGACGATGGCAACCGCCGTGGCGAGCAGTATAGGTGCGTGACCGGCAGTGCCGGCAGCGCTGCCGACGGCCCCGGACAGATATTGGTCGAGCAGCGCTTGCGCGGCCTCGGGATTGGATTGTCCCCATTTGAATATCCCGAAAAACAGCAGGACGGGGAATAGATCGAACAGAAATTTCATGGGCGCGGATTATCCCACAGCGGGTCGAGGGGCGTATGGGACGCGCCGACTAATCCTTCTTCTCGAATGTCAGCGCGGCGGAGTTGATGCAGAAGCGTTCGCCGGTTGGTTCGGGGCCATCTTCGAATACATGGCCCAGATGTGCGTCGCATTTTGAGCAGCGTACTTCGGTGCGTTCCATGAAATGAGTGTAATCGGGCAGGCGGTCGATGCTGGCCTGATCGATCGGCGCCCAGTAGGACGGCCAGCCGCAGCCGTGATCGTATTTGGTGTCGGATTTGAATAGCGGTTCACCGCAGCATACGCAGCGGTAAACGCCGTTCTCGAAGTGATTCCAGAAGCGGCCGCTGAAGGCGTATTCGGTGTCCGCGTTACGCGTCACCTGATATTCCGTTTCGGACAACTGGCGGCGCCATTCGTCATCGGTCTTGACGATCTTGTCCTTCGTGTTGCTCATAGCCCCGATCCTTTCGCAAGCGCATGGCCCGGACCGCAGCCGGATGCGAGATTGCCACTATACCCGGAGCGCGATAGCGCGGGCACGGTCGTCCCGCCTTGCATCGCATCCGGGCCGGTGCAAGGCCGCCGCAGCAAGCGACGCGCCGAAGTGAGCGAGCTTTATACGGCTTATTGCCATATCGCCGCCGACGCGTGCGGCTATGCTCGCGGGAATTTTTGAGTCGAGTGGTGGTTCGTTGAAGCATCCTGCCGAAATATCGCGCCACCCGCCGGGGCGGTCCGTCCTGCCTGCACGCCGCAAATGGGCGGAATCTTTCGCGGGCGGCTTCAGCCTCCTGGTCGGTCTTTATGGGGCGATGACCTGGCTGGTGGCGTCCCCGACGGCGGTCGACGCCACGCCCGGGACGCCGTTGGTGTTCGGTTGTGCGCTTGGTTTGCTGCTGTGCGGGCTCGCGCTGCTCTGGCCGAAATACCGGCTCCCGCTTTCGTACAGGGGGCGCGACTCGATCGCCGTGCTGCTCGTGGTCGGCGGCCTGCTGATCCAGGCGCAGCATCTTTTCGGTTTCGATTTCGGCATCGACCTGGCGGCGCTCCATCGGCGCGCGGGCAGCGGCAAAATCGCCGACAGCTTCGCACCGGGGCGCGTGCCATGGACAGTCGGCCTGGCGTTTTCCTGCGTTGGCACGGCGCTGTTGCTGATTGCGCGCCAACCGCATCGACGCCTCATCCGGCTGGCCGAGATGGCAAGCATCGCACCGGGGCTGATCGGCGCGCTGGCGTTGATCGATTATCTGTTGATGCACGACGACGCCTACGTCAACGTCTACAGTCGCCAGCCGCCCATGTCGATTCTTGCGGCGGTAACCCTGCTGTCCGTATCGCTTGGGTTGTGGGCCGCGACGGCACGTAGCCGCGCCGGCGCGCTGCGGGGCGCGGAGCCGGACGAAGAACGCATTGTTCGCACCGCAGCCTTGGTCATGATTCCGGTCGTGGTGGTGGCCGGCTTCGGCGGTTTCGATGCATCGCGCAATCTCGCCGAGCAGACCATGCGCGACGGCTTGCTGCATTCCGTGAATCAGGACGCGCAGCATGTGCAGTCGCTGTTCCACGAACAGTTTTCCCGGGTTGCGCTGATCGCCGCGCGGCCGGAAATCGCCGCTGCGCTGGGCACAGCGCGAAACGCGCAGAATGCGCGCGGCGCGCAGGAAGCGCTGGGGCGCGAAGTCCATGCGTTGCTCAATACCGGATTCGCCGCCGTGCGCTTCGAGACGGCAAACGGAACGATAAGAGCGGCCGGCGGTGTGGGCGCCGCGCCGCCGGGATTCGTGGCCACGCTGAGTCGAGCGCCGGCGGCGCAGTTATTGTGGTCCGACGGCTTTCGCCTGCGTATGCGCGTGCCGGTGACGCGCGACGACGAGGTGATCGGCCATGTGGCGACCGAGCAGACGCTGCCTTATCTAACCGGCCTGGCGCTGGGTATAGGCGCCACCGACCAAACCACGGAGGTTTTGCTGGCGTATCGCGAAGGCGACCTCATCCACAACTTTCCGTCGCGTTTTTCCGCCGTGCCGCGCGTGGTGCCGGCGGCAACACGCACGCTCTCGGTTGTCCATGCCACCACCGGCCGTACGGGTTTGCTCAAGACGCGCGATTATCGCGATCATGAAGTGTTGTCGGCCTTCACCCAGATCGGCGACACCGGCCTCGGCATGGTGGTGAAGATGGACGTGGCGGAATTCTATGCGCCGATCGAGCGCCAGTTCCGGCTCTGGCTGGCGTTGCTTGCGATCGGTGTGATCGGCGCGCTTTTGGTTCTGCGGCGGCTGATCCGGCCGCTTGCCGTCAAGCTGGTCCGCTCTGAAAGTGCCGCGCGTCGCATCAGTGTCCTGTTGCAGGACAAGGCCGATGCCCTCAAAGAGAGCGAAGCGCATATCCGCGCAATTCTGGACGGCACCGGCGAAGCCGTCCTCACGCTGCGGGACGATCGCTGTATCGATTCGGCCAACCCGGCGGTGCAACGCATTTTTGGTTTTGCGCCGGCGCAACTGCTCGGTCGATCGATCGGTACGCTGATTCGCATGGACTGCGATCTTTTCCAATCCTGTGCAAATTGCATCGGCCATGCCGTCCGCGCCGACGGCAAAGTCATCACCGTGGAGATGACGTCCGATCGCGTCAATGTAGGCGGGCGTACGAACTGGGTCGTGATCGCGCGCGATATCAGCGAGCGTCGCGAACAGGAACGCATGCTGCGCGAAACACATGCGCGACTCGAGCAGGGGCTGGCGACACTGTTCGAACGGAATCACGAAATGGCCACACTCAGCAGGATGAGCCGCGCGTTGCAGGCTTGCGCGACGCCCGATGAGCTCTATCAGACCATTACGCGTTTTGGCGAGCAGCTGTTTCCGCAGGAAGCGGGAACACTTCATCTGCTCATGGACGAGAGGCTGATGCCGTTCAGCAACTGGAACGGCGGCGTGCGGCTGGACGAACGCGACGACGCCTGTTCGATTCGCGGCCTATGCAGCGCCAGCGCCGGATGCAACGTGCGCGAAAACCTTGTTTGCGCACGCCTCGGGCGCGCGTCCGATACCGATAAGGCCACGCTCTGCATTCCGGTGACCGCGCAGGACGAAAACCTCGGCATTCTGACTGTGCAGCTCGACGCCGGAACCGACGAGGAAGTGTTCGACGCGCGGCGCCATCTGGCCATCGCGGTAGGCGAGCATGTCGGGCTCGCGCTCGCCAATCTGCGTCTGCGCGACACATTGCGCAATCAGTCCATTCGCGATCCGCTCACCGGGCTGTACAACCGCCGTTATCTGGACGAGGCCTATCGGCAGGCCGAAGCAAACGCTCGACGCAGGAACGAGTCGCTGGTTCTGGTGTTGATCGACCTCGATTACTTCAAGCGCTTGAACGACAGCTTCGGTCACGAAGCGGGCGATGTTGTGCTGCAGGCCGTCGGAGCGTTGCTCAAGGCGTCGGTGCGCGAAGGTGATACCGCCTGCCGGCTCGGCGGTGAAGAATTCGCGCTGCTGCTGCCCGGCGCGACGTTGGACGACGGCATCGCGCGCGCGGAGAGTTTGCGCCGTGAAGTGGAGCGATTACAGCTCGCGCATGCAGGGTGCGCCCTCGACCAGCTGACCGCATCGTTCGGCGTGGCCGTCTATCCGGCCGCGGGAACCGAACTGCGTCAACTGGTACTCGCCGCCGATGAGGCGCTCTATGCCGCCAAGGACGCCGGGCGCAATTGCGTCGTGGCGGCGGATCGATACAGCCATCTGCGCAAAATTGGGTGCGCCGGATAGCGCACTCAAGCCGCGTGCGCAACGTCATGATTTGTCACTGTGTTTTTCGAATCCGGGTGTTTCGGGATTTTTGCCCTTGAGGTCCGTACAATGGCCCGATGGATCCCACCCTGCACCAGGACGCCGAGCCGCCCTACGCGAATCTCACCCCCGAGCGCGTTCTCGACGCCATCGACAGTGTGGGCGTGCGCTGCGACGGCCGTCTGCTGGCGCTGAACAGCTACGAGAACCGCGTCTACCAGGTCTGGCTGGAGGAGGGGCCGCCGGTGGTGGCGAAGTTTTACCGGCCCGATCGCTGGACGGACGCGCAAATCCTCGAAGAACATGCCTTCGCGTGCGAACTGGCCGAACGCGAAATCCCGGTCGTCGCGCCGATCGTTTACGCCGACGGCCGCACGCTGCACCAGCTGGAAGGCTTCCGTTTCGCCGTCTATCCGCGTCGCGGCGGTCGCGCGCCCGAGCTCGAAGATCCGCGGACGCTGGAATGGCTGGGTCGATTCATCGGCCGCATCCATGCCCTCGGTCGCACGCGACCGTTCGTTCATCGGCCCACGCTCGATGTGCAAAGCTTCGGCATCGAACCGCGCGACTATCTGCTTGCGCATGATTTTCTGCCGCTCGAATTGCGCGAGGTCTATCGCAGCGTCGTCGATCAGGCGCTCGAGGCGGTGCAGAAAAGCTTCGCCGCCGTGGCGTCGGTGAAACACCTGCGCCTGCACGGTGACTGTCATGCGGGCAATCTGCTGTGGACCGATGAGGGGCCGCATTTCGTCGACTTCGACGACAGTCGCATGGGTCCCGCGGTGCAGGACCTGTGGATGCTGCTCTCGGGCGAGCGCGAGGCGATGAAACTCGAACTTGCTGCCCTGTTGCGCGGCTACGAGCAGTTCGACGATTTCGATTATCGCGAACTGCAACTGATCGAACCTTTGCGCACCTTGAGGCTGATTCACTACGCCGCATGGATTGCGCGTCGCTGGAACGATCCGGCCTTTCCGGTCGCGTTTCCCTGGTTCGACAGTCCGCGTTACTGGCAGGATCGCATTCTGGAATTGCGCGAGCAGATTGCGCTGATGAACGAACCACCGCTCGCGCTGCGCGGGTAATTGTCATTCCGGCCAAGCCCGCAGGGTGCGAGCCGGAATCCTTGCTGCGGCCGAAAACGAAGTGCGTGGATGCCGGGTCAAGCCCGGCATGACGGCGAACCATACAAGACCGCCACTGAACGCCATGCTGCTTGAACTGCACAACGTCGGGAAAACCTATCAGGGTGCGCGTGCGCGTACCGTTCTCACCGGCATCGATCTCAGCCTTGCGCCCGGCGATTACGTCGCCGTCACGGGCGAATCGGGTATCGGCAAATCGACGCTGCTGAATCTCATTGCCGGGCTCGATCGGCCGGATGCGGGCGAAATCCAGGTCGACGGCACGGCGTTGCAAAGTCTGGATGACGACGCGCTCACACGATTGCGGCGCAGCGCCATGGGTTTCGTGTTCCAGGCCTTTCATCTGCTGCCGTACTTGAACATCGCGCAGAACGTCGCCTTGCCGTTGCTGCTCAACGGCGTGCCGGCCGCGCAGCACGAGTCGACGGTGCGCGCCTTGTTGCAGCGGGTCGGCCTGGCCGATCGCATGGACAGCATGCCGCGCGAACTGTCGGGCGGCGAAATGCAGCGCGTTGCATTGGCGCGCGCATTGGTACACGGCCCCAGGCTGGTGCTGGCCGACGAGCCGACCGGCAACCTCGATCCGGATAGCGCGACACAGGTGCTGGAACTGCTGCGCGATAGCGTCAAGGCGCATGCGGCGGCCGGCATTCTGGTCACGCATTCGCGTGCCGCGGCGGCGACGGCGGATCGCGTTTATGTGTTGACGCGCGACGGGCTGCGCTTGCGCGCATGAAATCCGCGTCGCTGTCGGTCGCGCTTTATCTCGGACCGCTTGCGCAGTACAAGGGCCGCTTTCTGTTATCGCTGATCGCCATCGCGCTGGGCGTTGCGCTCGGTTACGCGGTGCAACTGGTCAACCGCTCCGCCGTGGAGGAATTCGGACAGGCCGTGCGCAGCCTTTCGGGCGAGGCCGATTTCAATGTGCGCGCCGGTCGCGCGGGATTAGACGAAGCCTGGTATGCGCGCATCGCGCGTCTGCCGGACGTCGCGCTGGCCAGTCCGGTGATCGAAGCGGATGCGAAGTTCGTCGGCCGGCGCGAACCCCTGCATCTGCTCGGGCTCGATGTGTTGCGCGCCACGGGCCTCGCGCCGGGCCTGCTTGCCGACGAAGCGATCGACACGCTCGATACCTTGCGCGCCGATACGATCTTTCTCAGCGCGGCGGCCGCCGCGAGCCTGCAGGCGAAGCGTGGCGATACGGTGCACGTGCAGAGCGGACTGTCCTCTCATGCGCTGCGCGTTGCCGGCGTGTTCGCGGGCGAGCGCACGGCTTACGCGTGGATGGATATCGCCGGCGCGCAGGCCATCCTTGGGCGCATCGGGCAACTCAATCGCATCGACGTTCGACTGCGCCCCGGCGTCGACGGCGAGGCGTTTCGCGCCAGGCTGAGCAGGGCGTTGCCGGCCGGTGTCGTGATCGAGCGGCCGGCGGAAACGGTGCAGCGCAACGCCAATCTTTCGCGCGCCTACCGCGTCAATCTCAACGTACTCGCACTCGTCGCGTTGTTCACTGGCGGCCTGCTGGTATTCAGCACCCAGGCGCTCAGCATTGTGCGACGTCGAACACAATTGGCGTTGCTGCGCGTCGTAGGGATGACCCGCCGCGCGCTGATACGCATGCTGCTCGCCGAAGCGCTGTTGGTCGGCGTGCTCGGCGCCGCGCTCGGATTGATAACCGGTTACGGGGTGGCGGCGTTCGTGCTGCGCCATGTCGGCGCCGACTTGGGCGCGGGCGAATTCGAAGGGATTGCGGCGCAAGTGCATGTCGATTTCTATTCGGCGTTGCTGTTCTTCGTCGCCGGATTGGCTGCAGCGTTGCTCGGCAGCATCGCGCCTGCGATTGAAGCCGCGCGCGCGGCGCCGGCCGCTGCGCTGAAAGCGGGCGATGAACAGCGCAGCTTCGCACGACTGCGCGCCGTCACGCCGAGCCTGGTGCTGCTCGCACTCGGTGTCGCCGCGACTTTTTTGCCGCCGCTCGATGGCTTGCCGATATTCGGCTATATCGCCATCGCGCTGCTATTGCTCGGCACCATCCTGCTGCTGCCGCGCATCGCCACGATATTCTTTGCGGCGCTGCGCCTGCCTCGCCGCTGGCCCGCGCTGCAACTGGCGCTCGCGCAACTGCGCGGCGCGCCGGGGCTGGCGATGTTGTCGCTCGCCGCGATTGTCGCGAGCGTCAGCCTGTTCGTTTCCATGGCGATCATGGTGACCTCGTTTCGCGTATCGCTCGACGACTGGCTGGATCGCGTATTGCCGGCGGATCTGTACGTGCGCGTTGCCGGTGGCAGCGACACCGCTTTTCTCACGCCGGACGATCAGCAGCGCCTGAGCGCATTGCCCGGTCTTCGACGCGTCGATCTGGTGCGCAGTGTGCCGATCACGCTCGATGCTAAGCAACCGGCCGTGCAACTGCTCGCCCGACCGATCGATCCGACCGATCCCGGCCGCTGGCTTGCGCTGGTGGAGGAGAGACCGCGCGATAAAACACAAACACGCCAAGCGTTAGCGCCCGCGTGGCTGAGTGAGGCGGTGGCCGAGGTGTACGGTTATCGCGTCGGCGAAACGATCAGATTGCCGATCGGCGGCGCGGAGCACGACTTCGTCGTTGCGGGGATCTGGCGCGACTATGCGCGACAGCACGGCGCGGTGGCGATCGAGCGCGCGCGGTATATCGAACTGAGCGGCGATCGCAATGCCAGCGAAGCATCGCTGTGGCTCGCCGCCGGCCACGATGCGGGCGAAGTACGCCAGGCCATTCTCGCGGCCTTTGGCAATGAACTTGTCGAAGTCGCCAGCGCGGGCGAACTGCGTGCGCGCTCCCTGCGCATTTTCGATCGCACTTTCGCCGTCACCTATGCGCTGGAAGTCGTCGCGTTGCTGATCGGTCTCACCGCGCTGTCGGCAAGCTTCGGTGCGCTGGTGTTGCTGCGCAAGCGCGAGTTCGGCATGTTGCGGCATGTGGGCATGACGCGGCGCCAGATCGGCGCAATGCTCGCCGGCGAAGGCTTTCTCGTCAGCGGGCTCGGGTTGGCGGTTGGCGTGCTGCTCGGCTGGATCGTCAGCCTGGTATTGATCCATGTCGTCAATCGACAGTCTTTTCACTGGGGCATGGAACTGCATGTGCCCGTGCTTGCGCTGGCGGCATTCGTGATGCTGCTGCTCGCGCTGGCGTCCGTCACAGCGCTGTACTCTGCGCGCTATGCCATGAGCGATGACGCGGCGCGCGCCGTGCGCGAGGATTGGTAACCATGCAGCGGCGCCGCTTTCTCTCGTTGATGGGCACATCGCTGCTATGGCCGCTCGCAGCGCAGTCTGTCGCGGCGCAGCCGGTCGAATATCCCATGGTGAAACCGCGCGCGTTGGTTTTTCCGCGCGATCATGGCGCGCATCCGTCCTATCGCACCGAATGGTGGTACATCACCGGCTGGCTGGATGAGGCGCGCGGTTTTCAGTTGACCTTCTTTCGCAACCGGCCCGGC
>JAKFDA010000077.1:0-22706 GCA_036676355.1 Nitrosomonadales bacterium
ATGGCCGCGCCGGCCAGTACATCGCTCGGATAATGCAGCCCCAGAACCACGCGCGACATCGCAATCAACAAGGCGAATGGCACCAGCACCGAACCGAGTAGCGGGAAGTGTGTGACGGCGATCAGCGTGAACGACACTGCGTGCAGCGTGTGACCGGAAGGAAAGCTGAATTGATCGAGCGGCGCCGCGCCGAGGCGGATGCGGTTCTGGACCTGGTAGGGGCGTGGCCGCGAAGTCGCGGTCTTGAGTATCTTGTAAGTCGCCAGCCCCAAAATGCCTGCGATCAGCATGTCGCCGACCACCGCGTATGCGCCGCGTCCCTCGGCGGCCAGCAGTAAACCCATCAGCGCATACCAGAACCAGCCGTCGCCAAGACGGCTTACGAGCCGGAACAGCGCGCGGATCCACGGTATGGCGGACGCGCCGTTCAGACGTATGCACCAGCTCTCGTCACGCGACAGGACCCATTTCAGTCCGGCATCAAAGTGGCGCATGATCGCTCCGTGTTTCGACAATGGCGGTGTGGCGAGTCGGGCGTGTCGCGGCTTGCGCGATGGTCTGGCGAAAGATCGCTTCCAGATCATCCATGACATGCGCCCAGGTGAGGGTGTGCACGGCATGCGGCGCAGCGGCGCGCATGCGTTCGCGCAGCACCGTATCGGCCGCGAGATCCTGCGTCAGTTCGACGAACGCGTTGGCCCGGCCGAAGGGTGCAAGCAGACCGTTGCGCCGGTGCGCAATGTATTGCCGCGCGGCGGCATAGTCGAAGGCCACCACGGCGAGACCGCTCGCCAGCGCTTCGGTCGTCACGTTGCCGAAGGTTTCCGTCAGGCTGGGAAAAATCATCGCGTCGGCTGAAGCGTAGTGGCGGGCGAGATCCTCGCCGCCGCGTCGCCCTGCGTACAGAAATGTCGGCTCGCCGGCACGCAGTGCGGCCAGTTCGGGACCGTCGCCCACGACGACCACGCGTAGCTGCGCCGTGACCGATCGCATGGCATGCGCTGCTTCGACAAACAGGCGCAAATTTTTTTCCGCCGCAATTCGCCCGACATAGAGTGCGACCAGATCGTCGTCGGATGCCCCCCAGCTTTGTCGCAGCGCAGCGCAGCGGTGTGACGGGCCGAAGCATGATGTGTCGATGCCGCGACCGACCACCTGCAGATGCTGATAACCCGCGGCTGCGAGTTGGTCTTTCATCTGCGTAGTCGAGACGAGCGTGCGATCGGCGCGGCTGTGCAGGCGGCGCAGATGCGCGGCAACCAGGCGCGAAAGCAGGCCTAGGCCGTAGTGTTCGCTGTAGCTATGAAAATTGGTGTGGAACTCGGAGACGACCGGAATGCCGAGTTGCCTTGCCGCGTTGACGGCCGATTGTCCGAGCGGCCCTTCGGTGACCACCTGAACGATGTCGGGCCGGCGCGCCGTCCATGCGCGCAACAGCGTGCGCCTGGCGGGTAGGCCGATGCGTAATTCGCCATAGCGCGGCAGCGCGATACCGGGCACCAGCACGGTATTGATGCCGGCATCGGCATCGCCGTGATCGCCGGCATGCTGACGCGGACGAATGAGTTGTATCGAGTGAGTGCGGCGGTGAAGCTCCCGCACCATCGTGCCGATGGTGCGCGCCACGCCATTGACTTCGGGCGGGTAAGTTTCGCTGACGACGGCGATGCGCAGCGGATGAGGGACATTCATGCCACGCCATGGTGCCGAGCGTATATGAAGGATCGATGAAAAGGCGGTGAAGCTTTGATGAAATCGCCGATGAAGCGTTGATCAGGATTGTTCGATTAATGCAATCGCCGGTTTCATTCGTACGAGGCGTTGATTACCTTGGCCTCGCCCGTACAGCCATGTGCCGGCGCGCGGAAGCAGGGGCCCCTCAGGGGATGCGAGCGCAAAGGTACATGAAGGAACGCGAACGAATCGGCCCATCATAGCCGGCTGCGGGGTCGCATCCATCGGTGAAACCGATGGATGCTGCTCCGCCCTTCGCGGTCCCGCACGCGCGACCATCCTCGGTGCTCGAGGCGAGGCGCGTGCTTATCGCTCAACGCTGATAAACGCGTCCCATAGAATGATGCCCCATATCAGCGCGACATTGATCAGACTTAAAAAAACCGCGGCGCTGCCGATGTCCTTGGCGCGTTTCGCCAGTTGATGCCGGTCCAGCGAAATGCGATCGACCGCCGCTTCGATGGCTGAGTTGAGCAGTTCGACAATCAGTACGAGCAAGACACTGGCGACCATGATCGCTTTTGCCGTAGCGCTGATATCGAGAAACAGCGCGATAGGCGCCATCACCACGGCGAGTATCGCTTCCTGGCGGAAAGCCTCTTCGTGACGGAACGCGGAGCCGAATCCGTGCAGCGAATAGCCGAAGGCCCGGGCGACTCGCGAGAATCCGGTCTTGCCCTTGAACGGACTTTCTTCCATTTCAGACATGGTGGGGGATTGCCGAAACCCGCGCACTTTAGCATGCGCTCGAATCGGTTCGTCCCCTGTAACGCCTTGTTCACGAATTCTTCATGTTGGTGACACGTGCGTTTTTAAGAATAGGTCGAGCTTGGTCAGGGGTGGGGACCCTTGGCCGAGATTTCAAAGGCGTGTCATTCAGGGGAGTTCGGATGCTGCAATTACAGACGGTCGCAAAAGCGACTTCCAATAAAAGATTGGCGGTTGCGCTTGCTTCGAGCGATAGCGAAATGATCGAAGCGCAGCGCCTGCGTTATCAAGTGTTCGCGGAGGAGCAGGGCGCGCGCCTTCAGAGCGGTCGCGCCGGCATCGACGAAGATCGCTTCGACGCCTATTGCGACCACTTGATCGTGCGTGATCTGACCACCGATGAAGTCGTCGGCACCTATCGCGTGTTATCGCCGCGGGCTGCGCTGGCGATCGGCGGCTATTACTCCGAGCAGGAATTCGATCTGTCGCGCCTGGCGCCGCTGCGCGCCGGGTTGGTGGAGGTGGGGCGTTCGTGTATCCACGCGAATTATCGAACCGGGGCGGCGATCGGTTTGTTGTGGTCCGGGCTCGCGCGTTACATGCGGGACGGCGGTTATACCCATGTGGTCGGCTGCGCGAGCATCAGCATGGCCGACGGCGGATATGCCGCCGCGAATCTGTACCGTCGTCTGGGCGCGGCGCATTTGTCTCCGCGCGAATATCACGTGTTTCCGCGCTGCGGTTTGCCGTTAGGCGCACTGGTAGACCACGGCGAGTGCTATGTGCCGCCGTTGATCAAAGGCTACTTGCGTCTCGGCGCCTATATCTGCGGCGAACCGGCGTGGGATCCGGACTTCAATACCGCCGATCTGCTGATGTTGCTGCCGATGGCGCGTATGGACTCGCGTTACGGACGACATTATCTCAAGGGGGATGTCCGCGCGGCGTAAGCGGGCCGGGCTTTAAACCGCTTCTAAGGATTCTTTTCCGTGGCGTGATCGTCGGCCAGGCTGCGCAGCAACTCCTCCTGCACGTTGCGCGGCCGGTCGTCGGGCAGGTTGCGCACGTAACTGCCGTCGGACTGCATCGCCCATGACTGGGTATTGTCCGCCAGCGCGCACTTGAGACCTTCCTGAATGACGCGCGCCTTGAGGTCCGGTTCGAGTACGGGAAAACAAAGTTCGATGCGGCGGAAGAAATTCCGATCCATCCAGTCCGCGCTGGACAGATAGACATCGTCCCGCCCGTCGTTGCGGAAATAAAAAATGCGGTGGTGTTCGAGAAAGCGCCCGACGATCGAACGCACCTGGATGTTCTCCGACAGCCCCGCGATACCCGGGCGCAAGGCGCACACGCCGCGCACAATGAGCTCGATTTTTACGCCTGCCTGGGAGGCGGCGTACAACGCTTCGATGGTGTCGGGCTCCAGCAAGGCGTTCATTTTGGCGATGAGGTGCGCGGGGCGTCCCTCATTGGCGATGCGCGCTTCATTGCGAATTGCCGCAACGACGTTGGCGTGCAGCGTAAAGGGCGATTGCCATAGGTGATGCAATTCGTGCGCGCGACCGAGACTGGTCAACTGCGTGAACACTTCGTTGACATCTGCGCACACCTGTTCGTTACAGGTAAGCAGGCCGAAGTCGGTGTAGGCGCGCGCGGTGCGCGGGTGATAGTTGCCGGTGCCCAGGTGCACATAGCGGCGCAATGCACCTTCTTCGCGCCGCACCACCATTGCCATTTTGGCGTGCGTTTTGTGGCCGACCACGCCGTACACCACATGCGCGCCGACCTGTTCCAGTTGCGACGCCCAACTGATGTTCGCCTCCTCGTCGAAGCGCGCCTTCAGTTCGACGACCGCAGTGACTTCCTTGCCGTTACGCGCCGCCGCGATCAGCGCCTCCATCAACGCTGAATCCTTGCCGGTGCGATAGACCGTCTGCTTGATCGCCACGACATTCGGGTCGGTGGATGCCTGTGCGATGAAGGCGACCACCGGTGCGAATGACTGATAAGGATGATGCAGCAGCACGTCCCCGGCGCGAACCACCTCGAACATATCCTCGTTCGCGCGCAACACCGCTGGAAGGCCCGGGAAGAACGCGGGATAGAGCAGATCGGGGCGCTCGATCTTGTCCGGCACGTTCATGAGACGCACCAGATTGACCGGGCCGCGCACCTGATAGAGATCCTCCTTGCCGAGGCCGAAGTGCTGCAACAGGTAGTCGATCACGACAGGCGGGCAATCGTCCGCTACTTCGAGTCGCACAGCGTCGCCGAAATGACGTTGCGGCAATTCACCCTGCAGGGCGAGGCGCAAATCCTTGATGTCTTCTTCCTCGACGAACAGGTCGCTGTTGCGCGTGACGCGGAACTGGTAGCAGCCGCGCACATGCATGCCGGCATACAGCTCTTCCACATGCTCATGCAGGATGGAAGTGAGAAATACGAACGACGTGCCGGGGCGGGCGGCGATCTCGTCCGGCAGTTTGATCACCCGCGGCAGGATGCGCGGTGCCTGCACGATGGCGGCGCGCGAATCGCGTCCGAAGGCGTCACGCCCCTCGAGCTCGACCGCGAAGTTGAGGCTCTTGTTGTAGACGCGCGGGAAGGGATGCGCGGGATCCAGTCCGATGGGTGTGAGCACAGGCAACATTTCGCGGAAGAAATAGTCGCGTACCCACTTGCGTTGCGCTTCGCTGTATTCGGACCGGCGCAGGAAGCGGATGTCCTGTCGCGCCAGTTCGGGCAGGATGGTTTCGTTCAACAGGCGGTATTGCTGTGCAACGAGTTCGTGTGCGGCGATGCTGACGAGACGAAATACTTCCAGCGGCGCCTTGCCGTCCGGGCCGGCAGTCGGGAGGCCGAGCTTGATCTGCTCCTTGATGCCCGCGACGCGTATCTCGAAGAATTCGTCGAGATTGGACGAGACGATGCACAGAAAGCGCAATCGTTCGAGCAGGGGCACGCTCGAATCCGCCACTTGCGCAAGCACCCGACGGTTGAATTCCAGCGCGCCCAGTTCCCGATTGAGAAAAAGGGCTTCGGGGTGCTGCGTCGTCGGCGTGGGATTCGCGGCCATGGTGGCTGGGAGCGTAAGGGTCTTTTGTGACGGCAATGTTACAAATCGATGACGAAGGCAAAAAGCATCCCGCGTCGGACGCGGATCTAGCGGTCTCCTGCAACAGCCTTGTCACATTCCATCGCTACAGTCGTTCGCTTTGCGGAACGCGAGCGTTCTCATGCAGACCACGTCGCATACGTCCAAATATTTCGATGCGGAACTCGAGCACCTGCGAACGCGCGTACTGGCCATGGGCGGGCTGGTCGAGCAGCAGATCCGCTACGCGGTCGAGGCTCTGCGCACCGGCGACGCGGCCCTGATCGAACGCATTGTGTCCGAAGAGCAACGCGTCAACCAGTTCGAGCGCGAGATCGACGAGGAATGCGCCAACATCATTGTACGGCGCGCACCTGCGGCGCTCGATCTTCGCTTTGTGTTGATGGTATACAAGACCATTACCGATCTGGAGCGAGTCGGCGACGAAGCGAAAAAAATCGCATTCGTTGCGCGCCAGTTACGGCTGAGCGACCACCGTAGCCCGGGCTTTCCGGAAATCCGGCTGATCGCCGATGTCGTGGTCGACATGCTGCGTCGTTCGCTCGATGCGCTGGCGCGCTCCGAGATTCGCGAGGTGGCGGACGTCGTGCGTCAGGATCGCGAGGTGAATGAACGCTTCCGCGCCATTCTGCGTGCCTTGCTGACTTACATGATCGAAGACCCGCGCACCATCTCCGCATCCATCGACACGTTATGGGTGGCCAAGGCGCTCGAACGCATCGGCGACCATGCAACGAACATCTCCGAATATTCGATTTATATGATGAAAGGGCAGGATGTGCGCCACGGATCGCTCGAAGACCTCGAGCGTGCGGTGCGCTCCTAGACGCCGCGAGCTTCCGGTTCCGACCGTGCGCGCCGGTGCCAAATGCCGGCATTGCCGTTGCTTGACGCCGAAGCATCGAACCGCACTTCCTTCTCAGGGAATGCCTGATTAAGTGCCGAGGATGGTCGCGAGTGCGCGAAGCTGTACGAGCGAGGACAAAGCAATCAATCGCTTATGCGAAACGAACTGGTGATTGCCTTGATCAAATAACCTTACTCGGAGCTTCCTTATCACTTGCCGCCTCCCGCGTCCGGGGATATACAAGGGGGCATCGGCCTTGCTCGAATCCGCTCAACCTGTGCATTACGACTCCCTCGCCGCGATCGACCTCGGCTCCAATAGTTTTCATTTGCAGATCGGCCGCGTCGTCGACGATCAAATCTACCCGCTCGACGCGCTGCGCGAACCCGTGCGGCTCGCGGCCGGCCTCACGCATGACCGTCACCTCGATCGGGCGACGCAATTGCGCGCCATCGAGACGCTCGCACGCTTCGGCGAACGTCTGCGCGGTTTTCCGCCCGGCGCCGTGCGCGCCGTCGGCACCAAGGCGCTGCGCGTAGCGAAGAACGCGCCGCAGTTCCTGGAAGACGCGCAGGCCGCGCTCGGTTTCCCCGTTGAAGTGCTGTACGGCAGAGAAGAGGCGCGCCTCATCTATATGGGCGTGTCGCACAGTTTGCCGGCTTCGTTGCAGCGGCGTTTCGTCGTGGATATCGGCGGCGGTTCGACCGAATTCATTATCGGCACGGGCTTCGAGCCTGCGCTCACCGAAAGCCTGTCGCTGGGCTGCGTGACATTCAGTCTGGATTACTTTCCCAACGGTCGGATCGACAAGTCGTCGATGAAAAAGGCGACGCTCGCGGCCGGTAATGAAGTGCAACGCATCGTCGGCGAATTCAGCGCTACAGGCTGGCAGGAGGCCGTGGCTTCTTCGGGAACAGCCAAGACCATTGCGGGCGTCCTGCAGAGCTTCGGCTGGGCGGACGGTGCGATCACCGCCGCGGGGCTCGAACGGTTGCGTGCGCATCTGGTGAAGTCGGGCGACATCTTGAGCGCGGCATTGCCCAACGTGCGCAGCGATCGACTCGCGACAATGCCGGGGGGCGTCGCGGTGATGAGCGCTGTGTTCGATACGTTCGAACTGGAGCGCATGCAGGTGTCCGAAGCGGCGCTGCGGCAGGGTGTGCTGTACGACCTGTTGGGACGTGTCCAGCATCGCGATATGCGCCAGATCACGGTGGAGCAGTATATGCGCCGCTATCACGTCGATCCTTCGCAGGCGCAGCGCGTCGGCGCGCTGGCGCGTCACCTGTACGACAGCCTTGCCGACGCTCTGGTCGAGGCAGACGCGCGGCTATTGGAATGGGCCGCACAACTGCACGAAATCGGGCTGTCCATCGCGCACGCGGGATATCACAAGCATTCGGCCTATGTGCTCACCAATGCCGACATGCCGGGTTTTTCCAAGGACGAGCAGACGCGTCTTGCGCGAATCGTGCTTGCGCATCGCGGCAAGCTGTCCAAACTGGCCAATCTGTCGGCGCGCAGCCCGGACTGGACGCTGATATTGAGTCTGCGGCTCGCGGCGCTGATTCATCGCAGCCGTACGAATATGCGTTTGCCGCGCATGCAATGTCGACCGTCGGGCAACGGTTTCCAGCTCAGTCTGCCGCGCCACTGGCTGGAGGCGCATCCGCTCACTGCCGCAGCACTGGAAACCGAGGCGCGCGAATGGCAGGCGCTCGGTCTTAAGCTCGACGTGCGGGAAAACGGCCCCAAGGGTTCACAAAGCTCACGCGCCGCTTAGGGCACGCGGCATCTGCGCGAATCGGCGCTTTTCCTACAGCATTTCCGGCGCCAGCATGGCACGCAGGACGACTTGCGACTCGTCCATGCGAACGCGACTGCTCAGCCACCATATCGCCCCTTTCTTGATCGACCAATTTGCTTCGCTGCCGCACAGCAGCAGCGCGGCGACCTGTCCCAGCGTGGGTTGATGGCCAACCACCAGCACCGAGCGCCTGGCACCGTCCGGCCATTCGGCCGCGGCGAGCAGATGCGCCGCATCGGCGGCGGTGCCGACATGTGCGGAGGTCTTGAAGGGGCGGCCGAGTGCCTGCGCAGTCTGTTGCGTGCGCGTGGCCGGACTGACCAGGATCTCGATGTCCTTCGGCAGCCGCTTATCGAGCCATGCCGCCATGTGTTCGGCTTGTTTGATCCCGCGCCTGGTCAGCGCGCGATTCGCGTCCGGAGAGCCGTCTTCTGCCTCTGCGTGACGCCAGAGTATGAGGTCCATCGTGCTTTCACCATCAAGGAGACTCATTCTCGGCGACCCGTGTTACGGCGACATGAACGCACCAGGGCGTTCATAGTCCCTTGCCGCCGCCACTGTCGCGATACGGGCAGTTCTGCTTGGTGCAGTCGGCGTAGATGTAGAGCGAGTGCTCGCGAATGGTGAAACCGCGCTCTTTGGCGATGCGGCTTTGCCGCTTCTCGATCTCCGCGTCGTAGAACTCTTCCACGTGCCCGCATACCATGCAGACCAGATGATCGTGATGGCTGGCGTCGTTTAATTCGAACACGGCCTTGCCCGATTCGAAATGATGACGTTGCAGCAGGCCGGCCTGTTCGAACTGCGTCAACACACGGTAGACCGTGGCCAGGCCGACGTCCATGTTGTCCTTCAGCAGCAGGCGATAAACGTCTTCCGCGGACAGATGACGCACTTCGCTGCGCTCGAACAATTCGAGAATCTTCAGTCGCGGCAGCGTTGCTTTGAGACCGATCGTCTTGAGATTTTGTGCGTTGCTCATAAGGCGGGCCTCGAGGTTGATTGCGCCTGTCTGTCGCGGTGTCGTAAACGCTGTCGAAATCGGCGTAATGCTGGGGCGGCAACAAGAGCCGGGAGCGGCTCGGTGATGGGCTATGATATCGGCTTTACGCGTCGCTGAGAACGCGGGCCCACTACCCACATGCCCATGCGCCTTGTTGCCCTTTGCTCCGTTATTGTGCTCGCTCTGGCGGGTTGCGGCAGCATCAATCCGCTCCAACCCTATCGAATGGAAATTCAGCAGGGCAATCACTTGTCGCAGGAAAATGTCGGCCAGCTCAAACGCGGCATGACCAAAGATCAGGTGCGTTTCCTTCTCGGCACGCCGCTGTTGACGGATATTTTCCATGCCGATCGCTGGGACTACGTCTATCGGCGCCAGGCTCCGAACAGTTCGGATGTGGAGGAGCGCCGGCTGACGGTGGTGTTCGAGGACGGGCAGCTCGCGCGCGTCGAGGGCGACGTGGTGCCGGCCGGCGGCGAGCCGGAGGAACAGCGGCAGCGCAGCGCATTCAGCGAGACACCGCAATGAAGATTGCCATAGCCGGTGCATCGGGAAGAATGGGGCGATCGCTGGTCGAGGCGGTGCTCAAGGCGGACGACCTTCAGCTTGGCGGTGCTTTCGATGTCGCGGGCAGCGCCGGTATCGGTCGCGATGCGGGCGACGCGATCGGTCGAGCGTGCGGCGTATCCGTCGTGGACGACTTCAATGCGGCGATTGCCGCGAGCGACTGTCTGATCGACTTCACCCGGCCGGAAGGCACACTGCGTCATTTGGGCGCCTGTACCAAGCATGGCAAGGCGGCGGTCATCGGTACCACCGGTTTTTCGGCCGCGGACAAGGCCAGTATTCAGGCGGCATCGAAGCGCATCCCCATCGTGTTCGCGCCCAACATGGCGGTGGGCGTCAACGTCACGTTCAAACTCGCCGAACTGGCCGCGCAGATTCTCGGCGACGACTACGACGTGGAAATCATCGAGGCTCATCATCGCCACAAGGTGGATGCGCCGTCCGGCACCGCCGTTCGTCTCGGCGAGGTGGTGGCGGGCGCGCTCGGCCGCAATCTCGACGATGTCGCGCGCCATGGCCGCGAAGGCATCACCGGCGAGCGGGACGCCAGGACGATCGGCTTTCATGCCGTGCGCGGCGGCGATATCGTCGGCGAGCACACGGTGCTGTTCGCGGGCGAAGGCGAGCGTGTGGAAATCACCGTACGTTCATCCAGTCGAATGACTTATGCCGTGGGCGCGCTGCGCGCGGCACGGTTTCTCGAAGACAAGCGCAACGGCCTGTACGACATGTGGGACGTGCTCGGCCTGCGCTAGATGGGCTCCCCCATCATCGGGCTTGCTTCGGTGTTATTGGGGACGGCGTGTCATCAAGAGCAGGCTGCGAACGCTTTTGTCCATGAAAGCACCAGCCAACGTTGAGGCATACCCCCAAGCTGAGCTATAATGCGCAGCAACCCAAAAAACGGGACAGGCATCGGGCCTGTCCCGTTTTTGTGTGCAGCCAGGAAACTCCGCCGTGCCCAATACGCTAACTCCCGCCATTCTCGTACTTGCCGACGGGACGGTGTTTCGGGGAAGGTCCATTGGTGCGGAAGGCATGACGGTCGGCGAGGTGGTTTTCAACACCGCCATGACCGGCTATCAGGAAATCCTCACCGACCCTTCCTACTGTGCCCAGATCGTCACGCTGACGTATCCGCATATCGGCAACACCGGTACCAATGAAGAGGATGAAGAGGCGGCCAGAATTTTCGCCGCCGGTCTGATCATTCGCGATTTGCCGTTGATGGTATCGAATTGGCGATCGCAGCAGTCGCTGCCCGACTATCTGAAAGCCAAAGGCGTAGTCGGTATCGGCGATATCGATACCCGCAAGCTGACGCGCATTCTGCGCGAAAAAGGCGCGCAATCGGGCTGCATCATGGCCGGTCGCGTGGATGTCGAAGAGGCGCTCGCCAAGGCGCGCGAATTCCCCGGCCTCGCCGGCATGGACTTGGCCAAAGTCGTCACGACCGACAAACCGTACGAGTGGACCGAAGGCGGTTGGGAATTGGGCAAGGGCTACAGGAAACTGACCGAGCCGCGTTTTCATGTGGCCGCCTACGATTACGGCGTGAAGCGCAACATTCTCCGCATGCTGGTCGATCGCGGTTGCAAGGTCACGGTGTGGCCCGCGCAGACGCCGGCCAGCGAAGTCCTCAAGACCCATCCCGACGGCATCTTTCTTTCGAACGGCCCCGGTGATCCGGAGCCCTGCGACTATGCCGTTGAGGCGATCCGGCAGATCATCGGCACTGCGGCAGTGCCGACATTCGGCATCTGCCTGGGCCATCAACTGATGGGTTTGGCCGCAGGCGCGAAGACCATGAAAATGAAATTCGGCCATCACGGCGCCAATCATCCGGTCAAGGATCTGAGCAGCGGCGAAGTGCTGATCACCAGCCAGAACCATGGTTTCGCGGTCGATTCGACCACGCTGTCCGGCGATGTGGAAGCGACACACGTGTCGCTGTTCGATGGATCGCTGCAGGGCATGTCGTTCAAGAACAAGCCGGCGTTCTGCTTCCAGGGTCATCCGGAAGCGAGCCCCGGTCCGCACGATGTCGGCTACCTGTTCGATCGCTTCATCGCGGAAATGGAAAAAAATAAAACTGCCAACACGTCGCGCTGAACGGCGCCGCTATCAGACAAAGACAAAGGAGGCTCCGATCAAGGCTTTGGCCGCACGTTGTTGCTTGCTGAAACAGGTGAGGTATAGGCCGCTTCATCCTCCCTCGTACAGCTGCGCGCACTCGCGACCCATACTCGGCACTTAATCAGCCTTTCTCCAAATGCCCAAACGTACAGACATAAAAAACATTCTGATCATCGGCGCCGGCCCCATCGTCATCGGTCAGGCCTGCGAGTTCGATTATTCGGGCGTCCAGGCATGCAAGGCTTTGCGCGAGGAGGGCTATCGCGTCGTGCTGGTCAACTCCAATCCGGCGACCATCATGACCGATCCGGAAACGGCCGACGTCACGTATATCGAGCCGGTGACCTGGCAGGTGGTCGAGGCGATCATCGCCAAGGAGCGGCCCGATGCGTTGTTGCCGACCATGGGCGGACAGACCGCGCTGAATTGCGCACTCGATCTCGCGCGGCACGGTGTGCTGGAGAAATACGGCGTCGAGCTGATCGGTGCGAGTCGCGACGCGATCGACAAGGCCGAGGATCGCGAGAAGTTCAAGGAGGCGATGAAGCGCATCGGCCTCGAAAGCGCGCGTTCCTCGATCGCGCATTCGATGGAAGAGGCGCTGCAGGTGCAGGCCGCGATCGGTTTCCCGGCGATCATCCGTCCTTCGTTCACGCTTGGCGGTTCGGGGGGCGGCATCGCCTACAACAAGGAAGAGTTCATCGCGATTTGCGAGCGCGGCCTCGAAGCGTCGCCGACGAAGGAACTGCTGATCGAAGAGTCGGTGATCGGCTGGAAGGAATTCGAGATGGAAGTGGTCCGCGACAAGGCGGACAACTGCATCATCATCTGCGCCATCGAAAACGTCGATCCGATGGGTGTGCATACCGGCGATTCCATTACAGTCGCGCCGGCGCAGACGCTGACCGACAAGGAATATCAGATGATGCGCAACGCCTCGGTGGCGGTGTTGCGCGAAATCGGCGTCGATACCGGCGGCTCGAACGTACAGTTCGCCATCAGCCCGGAAGACGGCCGCATGCTGGTCATCGAAATGAATCCGCGCGTGTCGCGCTCGTCCGCGCTGGCATCGAAGGCGACCGGTTTCCCGATCGCCAAAGTCGCGGCGAAACTCGCGGTCGGCTATACGCTCGACGAACTGAAGAACGAAATCACCGGCGGCGCGACGCCCGCCTCGTTCGAACCGAGCATCGATTACGTCGTCACCAAGATTCCGCGTTTCGCGTTCGAGAAATTCCCGCAGGCCAATGACCGCCTCACCACGCAGATGAAATCGGTGGGCGAAGTGATGGCGATGGGGCGTAATTTCCAGGAGTCGTTTCAGAAAGCACTGCGCGGCCTGGAAGTGGGCGTCGACGGACTGGACGAAAAGAGCACCGATCCGGACGAGATCGATGCCGAACTGGGCAATCCCGGACCGGATCGCATCTGGTATGTCGGCGATGCGTTCCGCTGCGGCATGAGCTTCGAGGAAATCCAGCGCTCTACGATGATCGATCCCTGGTTTCTCGCGCAGATCGAGGATCTGATCCGCCAGGAACAGGCGTTGCGCGGCCGCGCACTGGCCTCGCTGGACAAGGATGAGCTCTATGCGCTGAAGCGCGCGGGATTCTCGGACCGTCGTTTGGGCAAACTGCTCGGCGCCACGGGTGATGCGGTGCGCAAGCATCGCCATGAACTTGACATCCGTCCGGTCTACAAGCGTGTGGACACCTGCGCGGCGGAATTCGCAACGCGTACCGCCTACATGTATTCCACGTACGAAGAGGAATGCGAGGCGCAGCCGACCGATCGCAAAAAGATCATGGTGCTCGGCGGCGGACCGAACCGTATCGGGCAGGGGATCGAATTCGATTATTGCTGCGTGCACGCGGCGCTCGCATTGCGCGAGGATGGTTACGAAACCATCATGGTCAACTGCAACCCCGAGACCGTCTCCACCGACTACGACACCTCGGACCGTCTGTACTTCGAGCCGCTGACGCTCGAAGACGTGCTCGAAATCGTGGCCAAGGAAAAACCGCTCGGCGTGATCGTCCAGTACGGCGGCCAGACGCCGCTCAAGTTGGCGCGCGATCTCGAGGCGAACGGCGTGCCGATCATCGGCACCACGCCGGACATGATCGACGTCGCGGAAGATCGCGAACGCTTCCAGCACATGCTGCAGGACCTCGAACTCAAGCAGCCGCCCAACCGTACCGCGCGCACCGAGGAAGATGCGCTCCGGCTGGCGCAGGAAATCGGTTACCCGCTGGTGGTGCGTCCGAGTTACGTACTGGGCGGCCGGGCGATGGAAATCGTGCACGAGCAGAAGGATCTCGAGCGCTACATGCGCGAGGCGGTAAAGGTTTCCAACGACTCTCCGGTGCTGCTCGATCGCTTTCTCAACGATGCCATCGAAGTGGATGTGGATGCGGTGAGCGACGGCAAGCGCGTGCTGGTCGGCGGCATCATGCAGCACATCGAACAGGCCGGCGTGCACTCGGGCGATTCGGCGTGCTCGCTGCCGCCGTATTCGCTGTCATCGGCGTTACAGGAAGAATTGCGCCGCCAGACCGTCAAGATGGCCGAAGCGCTGAATGTGGTCGGTCTGATGAACGTGCAGTTCGCCATTCAGGGCAACGGCAATGGCAATGACGGCACGGTTTATGTCCTCGAAGTCAATCCGCGCGCCTCGCGCACGGTGCCGTTCGTTTCCAAGGCGACGGGGATTCCGCTCGCCAAGGTCGCCGCGCGCTGCATGGTCGGACAGACGCTTGACGAGCAGGGCATCATGCAGGCCGTCGTGCCGCCGTACTACTCGGTCAAGGAAGCGGTTTTCCCGTTCGGCAAATTTCCGGGCGTGGACACGATTCTCGGGCCGGAGATGAAGTCCACCGGCGAAGTGATGGGCGTGGGTCAGACCTTCGGCGAGGCTTTCGTCAAGGCGCAACTCGCTGCGGGCGTCAAGCTGCCGAAAAGCGGCAAGGCGTTTATCAGCGTGCGCAACGCCGACAAGCCGGCAGCCGTCCGCGTGGCACGCGATCTGGTCGAGCTCGGCTTCACGCTCGTCGCCACCAAGGGCACCGCGGCTGCGCTAACCGAGGCGGGGATCGCAGTGAGTCAGGTCAACAAGGTGGCCGAAGGTCGTCCGCACGTGGTGGACATGATCAAGAACGGCGAAATCGCCCTGATCATCAACACCGTCGACGAAAAGCGTACGGCCGTAGCCGACTCGCGTTCCATTCGTACGATGGCGGTACAGCAGCGCGTCACGTATTTCACGACCATTGCAGGCGCGTTGGCTGCCTGCATGGGCATGCGCCATGTCGATTCGCCGATTCCATACGATTTGCAAAGCCTGCACAAAAGGCTACATTAAGCGCTGATTTGCGCTGATAATAAGCGGGCTGGCCGACACGGCGCCGGCCCTTACCTCTGAATTCGCACCCTGGGTCATTTAGTTGACCGGGGTTTCTTTTTTTTTGCGTATGTTGAGATAGCGATGAACAAAGTCCCGCTAACCGTAACCGGAGCAGCAAAACTGCGTGCCGAGCTTCACCGTCTGAAAACGGTGGATCGGCCGAGCGTGATCACCGCGATTGCCGAAGCACGCGCTCAGGGCGATCTGTCCGAAAACGCCGAATACGATGCCGCAAAGGAACGCCAGGGTTTTATTGAGGGGCGTATCGCCGAAGTCGAGGGCAAGCTGGCCAATGCGCAGGTCATCGATCCCAAAGCGCTTGATATAGACGGCCGTTGCGTGTTCGGCGCGACGGTTGAGCTGGAAGATCCCGACAACGGCGATTCGGTGACGTATCAGATCGTGGGCGACGACGAAGCCGACATCAAGGAAGGCAAGGTGTCGATCAGTTCGCCGATTGCACGGGCGCTCATCGGCAAATACGCCGGCGATACTGCGGAAGTGCAGGCGCCGGGCGGCATACGCGCCTATGAAATCCTGGATGTTAGATACGAGTAAGGCACTCGCGCGCTAAGTGCCGGATTAACGATCTCGCCGCTATGCGGCGTGGCGGGAATGACGGCGGAATTTCTCCGGCGGTCCGCTCTCAGCTCTCTGCCGGCTTCCTGGGTTTGTTACGACGCGGTTTCTGCGACCGTACCTTGGTCCAGACCTGACCGCTCTTGCCTCCTTTGCCGCCTGCCCGTCCGCCTGTCGGCGCACCGGCTTTGGCGCCCTGTCTGCGGGCGGCGTTCGGCGACCCGGTGTTCTGACCGGCCTGGCCCGCGTTCCTGCGACCTCGGTTGCCGTTTTCGTTTTTCGACTTGTCCTGCCGTTCGCGGAACACGACGAGGATTTTGCCGATGTGCTGAATTGCCGAGGCGCCAGTGTTGGCGCAGATGGTACCCATCAAGTCGTCGCGCTCATCCGGGTCATCGCTGTCGACCTTGATCTTGATCAGTTCGTGCGCCTTGAGGCTCGCGTCGATTTCCTGCAGTACGGCGGCGCTGAGACCATCGGTGCCGATCATGACGACGGGACGAAGCGGATGGGCGCGCGCCTTCAGTGTGCTGCGCTCGGCAGGGCTGAGAATTCTGTTCATTGAACCTTTTTTCTAATAATCGCGGGACGCTGATATTCCCGACTTGGTGGTTGTTGCGGAAGCAATTCTCGGGCGAGCTCGAGGCGCTTGATGCGCGATCTTCCCGATCCGACTTCCAACCTTTCCAGCACGGATTTTAGCCTTATGGCACGCAGCAAGACGAGTAAAGCATGGCTGAAGGAACATGTCAGCGATCCCTACGTGCAACGCGCCAAGGCGCAAGGATACCGCTCGCGTGCAGCCTTCAAGCTACTGGAAATCGACGCCAGGGACCGCCTCTTCAGGCCGGGCCAGGTCGTGGTCGATCTCGGTGCGGCGCCGGGCGGCTGGTCGCAAATCGCGGCAACCAGAGTCGGCCGGACAGGGCGCGTGCTGGCGCTTGATCTGTTACCGATGGCGGCCATCCCGGGCGTGACATTCATCCAGGGCGACTTCACCACCGATCCGGTACTTGCCCTGCTCGATGAGCAGCTTCAAGCCTCACCGGTCGACCTTGTATTGTCGGACATGGCCCCAAACATATCGGGGGTGAGTGTGGCCGATCAGGCGCGCAGCGTCTATTTGTGCGAACTCGCCGTAAGCTTCGCGGTCGATCATCTCACAACTGAAGGCGTCTTGTTAATGAAGACATTTCAGGGGGCAGGTTTCCCGGAGCTGTTGCAAGCCATGCGCGAGCGGTTCGCCAGCGTAGTGTCCCGCAAGCCCGACGCCTCCCGCGGTCGGTCTAGCGAAATGTACCTGTTGGCGCGCGGTCGCCGCTAAGGCCTGTTTTTTTAACAGGAATCGGCACAGTCTTGAAGGCCCCGATGCCGTTTTTTTACGCGTAGAATAGAGCGGCCCTGACGCGCGTTATGCCGCAGCGGAACCCGAGGAGTTGAGTTGAACAATCTCGTCAAGAATTTGGTGATCTGGCTGGTAATCGGCCTTGTGCTGATGACCGTTTTCAACCAGTTCAACAACCGCCAGACCAGTCAGCCGCCGATTCCCTACTCCCAATTCGTGGAAGAGGTGAAAAGCGGACGCATCACCAGCGTCACGATGGAAGGGCGCCTGCTGAAGGCGACCACCACGGATGGCAAGCGCGTCAACAGTTTTTCGCCCGGCGATATCTGGCTGATCAACGATCTGCTCAAGTACGGCGTGAAAGTCGAAGCGAAGCCTGACGAAGAGCCTTCGCTGCTGATGAATATTTTCGTCTCCTGGTTCCCGATGCTGCTGCTCATCGGCGTATGGATTTTCTTCATGCGTCAGATGCAGGGCGGCGGTCGCGGCGGTGCGTTTTCCTTCGGCAAGTCGAAGGCGCGCATGCTCGACGAGGCGAACAACAATGTCACGTTCGCCGACGTTGCGGGTTGCGATGAAGCGAAGGAAGACGTCGCCGAACTGGTGGATTTCCTGCGCGATCCTTCCAAATTCCAGAAGCTGGGCGGTCGCATTCCCAAGGGCGTGCTGATGGTCGGCTCGCCCGGAACCGGCAAGACCTTGCTCGCGCGTGCCATCGCCGGTGAAGCGAAGGTGCCGTTCTTCTCGATTTCCGGTTCGGACTTTGTCGAAATGTTCGTCGGCGTGGGCGCGGCCCGCGTGCGCGACATGTTCGAGCAGGCGAAGAAACATGCGCCTTGCATTGTGTTCATCGACGAAATCGACGCCGTCGGTCGTCAGCGCGGCGCCGGTCTGGGCGGTGGCAACGACGAACGCGAGCAGACGCTCAACCAGTTGCTGGTCGAGATGGACGGCTTCGAAGGCGCCACCGGCGTTATCGTGATCGCCGCCACCAACCGTCCGGACGTATTGGACCCCGCGCTGTTGCGTCCGGGTCGTTTTGACCGTCAGGTTGTCGTGCCGCTGCCGGATATCCGCGGCCGCGAACAGATTCTGCTGGTGCATATGCGCAAAGTGCCGATGGGACCGGATGTGCGTGCCGATATTCTGGCGCGCGGCACCCCTGGCTTTTCCGGCGCCGACCTGGCCAACCTGGTGAACGAGGCTGCGCTGTTCGCAGCGCGCGGCAACAAGCGCCTGGTTGACATGCACGACTTCGAAAGCGCCAAGGACAAGATCATCATGGGCGCGGAGCGCCGATCCATCGTCATGCCAGAGGAAGAGCGCCGCAACACGGCGTATCACGAATCCGGTCATGCGCTGGTCGCACGCCTGCTACCGAAGACCGATCCGGTGCACAAGGTCACCATCATTCCGCGCGGACGTGCGCTGGGTGTGACCATGCAACTGCCGACCGAGGATCGCTACAGCGAGGATCGCACGCGTCTGCTCAATATGATTGCGGTGCTGTTCGGCGGCCGGATCGCCGAAGAGGTGTTCATGAATCAGATGACCACCGGCGCTTCGAACGACTTCGAACGCGCGACTGAACTCGCCCGCCGCATGGTGACGCAATGGGGCATGTCGGATGCTTTGGGTCCGATGGTCTATGGTGACAATGAAGGCGAAGTCTTCCTAGGTCGCTCCGTCACCACGCACAAGAGCGTGTCGGAAGCCACCATGCAACAGGTGGACGCGGAGATTCGTCGCATCATCGATCAGCAATACAGCCTCGCGCGCCGCCTGATCGAAGAAAACCGCGACAAGGTCGAAGCGATGGCCAAGGCGTTGCTCGAGTTCGAAACCATCGATGCCGATCAGATCGCCGACATCATGGCCGGCCTGCCGCCGCGACCGCCGAAGCCGACTCATAGCTCGACGCCGCCGCAGCAACCGCCGAAGCCGGACGCTCCCGGCGCGACGGCGCCCGCAGCGGCCTAGGGAAGGCTCGTCCGGGCAAGGACAGCAGCTTAGTCGCTTCGAACCAGCGATCACACGCTGCAAAAAGCCTCCTTGGTGCCTTCGTACGCGTTAAACTCCCCGGCCCGCAGGCGCCCCCTGCGGGCTTTTTTTCGTTTTCTTCACCCTCGGCTGATCGAATTTTCCAGAATGCTTCATTGCGGCCAATACCGTCTTTCTCTCGAACGCCCGTTGATCATGGGTATCGTCAATGTCACGCCAGACTCGTTTTCCGACGGCGGCGCCTATCTGGATGCGCCAGCGGCCATAGCGCATGCGCAGCGGCTGGTGGAGGAGGGGGCCGACATTCTCGACATCGGCGGTGAATCGACGCGCCCGGGCGCGGCGCCCGTTTCCGCCGAACAGGAATTGGTGCGTGTGATCCCCGTATTGCGCGGACTGCGCAATATCGGTGTGCCGATTTCGGTCGACACGCTGAAGACCGAGGTCATGCGCGCGGCGCTCGACGAGGGCGCCACCATTATCAACGACATCACCGCGCTATCGGCGCCGGGTGCGATGCAGGCGGTGGCGGCTTCGGATGCGGCGGTGTGCCTGATGCACATGCAGGGCGAGCCGCGCACCATGCAGGCAGAACCCCATTACGACGATGTGGTGACGGAAGTGAAGACCTATCTCGCCGAACGCCTGGGCGCGGTGCTTGCCCACGGCATTGCACGTGAGCGCGTGATCCTCGATCCGGGCTTCGGCTTCGGCAAGCGCCTGGAACACAATCTTGCGTTGTTGCGCGGGTTGGAACAGATCGCCTCGCTCGGGTTGCCGGTGCTGTCCGGCTGGTCGCGCAAATCGAGCCTGGGACTCATTACCGGCAAACCGGCAAGCGACCGCTTGGCGGCCAGCCTCGCGGCGGCGATCCTGTCGGTGCGCCACGGCGCGAGCATCGTGCGGGTACACGATGTGGCCGCGACGAAAGACGCTTTGGCCGTCGTACAGGCGGTCGAGGCGACGAATTGAATACGATGAATTGATACGACGCACGGGCTGCATCGAACGCCGGTATCCAAGGGAGTTGACATGAGTCGCAAGTATTTCGGAACGGATGGCGTGCGCGGCCGCGTCGGCGACGCGCCGATTACGCCGGAATTTGCGTTGCGCCTGGGTTTCGCGGCCGGTGAAGTGCTGGTACGACGCGGCATCGAGGGGCCGGAGCGGCCGGCGGTGCTTATCGGCAAGGACACGCGCATCTCCGGCTACATGCTGGAAGCGGCGTTGCAATCGGGATTCGCGGCGGCCGGCGTGGACGTCATGCTGTGCGGTCCGATGCCCACGCCCGGTGTTGCCTATCTCACCCGTGCGCTGCGGTTGCAAGCCGGGGTTGTCATCAGCGCCTCGCATAACCCTTACGACGACAACGGCATCAAATTCTTTTCCGCCGACGGCGGCAAATTGCCCGATGCCGTGGAGCACGAGATCGAAGCGGCGCTGGAACGCCCGCTCGCGTGCCGGCCCTCGGCCGAACTCGGCAAGGCGCGTCGAATCGATGATGCGGCCGGACGCTATATCGAATTCTGCAAGAGCACTTTCCCCAACTCGCTCGATTTGCGCGGCCTCAAGATCGTGGTCGACTGCGCGCACGGCGCGGCCTATGACATCGCACCGCACGTCTTTCACGAACTGGGCGCCGAAGTGTTTGCCATCGGTGATAAGCCGAACGGCATGAATATCAACGACGGCGTCGGCGCCACGCATCCGGCTGCGCTGTGCAAGGCGGTGGTAAAGCAGCGGGCCGATATCGGCATCGCGCTCGACGGTGACGGCGACCGGCTGATAATGGTGGATGGCAAGGGCCGTTGTTATGACGGCGATCAGTTGCTTTACGTGATTGCGCTCGAACGCGCCCGGAACGGCGGCGTACCGGGTGTGGTCGGCACGCTGATGACCAACCTTGCTCTCGAACGCGCGCTGGAGTCGGCCGGCATCGCCTTCGCGCGCGCCAAAGTCGGCGATCGCTATGTCCTCGAACTGTTGCAGCAGCGTGGCTGGCAGCTCGGCGGCGAGAACAGCGGACACATCATCTGTCTGGACAAGCACACCACCGGCGACGGCATCGTCTCGGCGTTGCAGGTGCTGACCGCGCTGTGCCAGCGCGGTCACACCCTTGAAGAGGAGGCGGGCGATCTGCGCCTGTATCCGCAAAAACTGATCAATGTGCGCATCAAGCGCGGTGTCGATTGGCAGGCCGACGAGTCGATCAAGCGGGCTTGCGCCGATGCAGAGGCGCGACTCGGAAAGCGCGGCCGTCTATTGCTGCGCGCTTCGGGCACCGAGCCGGTCCTGCGCGTCATGGTGGAAGGCGAGGACGGCGTGCAGGTCGAGGCACTGGCTGCGGAAATGGCGCGTTGCGTCGAAAAGGCGCTGGCCGCCTGAGTTTCGATGTCATTTGTGTGTCTGTAATGTTTCTGTAATTTTCGGCGCCTACACTGCCGCTCGTGGCGCTGCAAAGCGTTTACACAGACACTTATAGGAGACCTTATGAAACATATCAAAATCGGCGTGGCAGTCGCCGCCTTGCTGGCCGCTGCAGCGACTGCTCAGGTCGCCCACGCACAACAGGTTGTCAAGATCGACGGCTCGAGCACCGTGTTTCCGGTGACCGAAGCGGTCGCCGAGGAATTCCAGATTTCCAAGCGGGGCAAGATCAACGTGACCGTCGGTATTTCGGGAACCGGTGGCGGCTTCAAAAAGTTCTGCCGCGGCGAGATCGACATTGCCGACGCTTCGCGCCCCATCCTCGAAAAGGAAATGGCCGCGTGCAAAGAAGCGGGCATCGAATACATCGAACTGCCGGTTGCATTTGACGCGCTGACCGTAGTAGTGAATCCCAAGAACAAATTTATCGACAAGCTGACCGTCGCTGAACTCAAGAAAATGTGGGAACCGAGTGCGCAAGGCACCGTGATGAACTGGAATCAGGTGAACCCGCAATGGCCGAATGCGCCGCTCAAGCTGTTCGGACCAGGCGCCGATTCGGGCACGTTCGATTACTTCACCGAAGCAGTGGTCGGTAAATCGAAATCCAGCCGTGGCGATTTCACCGCCTCGGAAGATGACAACGTGCTGGTGCAGGGTGTCTCGCGCGACGTCAATGCGCTGGGCTACTTCGGCTACGCCTACTACATCGAAAACAAGGACAAGCTGAAAGCGGTGCCGATCGTCAACGAGAAAGGTCAGCCGGTTGCGCCTTCGATGGAAGCCGTGTTGAAAGGCAGCTACTCGCCGCTTGCACGCCCGATCTTCATCTACGTCAGCACCAAGTCTCTGGCCAAGCCGGAAGTCAAAGAGTTCGTCGAGTTCTATATGAAAAACGCGACGACGCTGGCGGCGGAAGTAAAGTACGTGCCGCTGCCCCCGCAGGCCTACAAGACAGCGCTTGAGCATGTGAACAAAGGCAAAAAAGGGACGGTGTTCGGTGGCCACGCGGAAGTCGGCGTGACGATCGA
>JAKFDA010000078.1:0-66669 GCA_036676355.1 Nitrosomonadales bacterium
TCGAACCCATCGTGCTTCACGATCGCACCCTGTTGCTTCCTTCCGTTTGATCAAGAAACTCATCCGCCGCGTATTCCGGTTCGGCAACGACGCCGAACCCCAGATCATTGCGCGCGCCGAACATGGTATCGATCGCGACGCGGTCAGTTACGGCGCCCGCAAAGTCTGCGAAGTCCTGCAGTCGAACGGCTACATGGCCTATGTGGTCGGCGGCGCGGTGCGCGATCTGATCCTCGGCGTAAAGCCGAAGGATTTCGATGTCGCCACCGATGCGCATCCCGAGGACGTGCATCGGCTCATGCGCCGTTCGCGCATCATCGGCCGCCGCTTCAAGCTCGTGCACGCGCTGTTCGGCGACGAAGTGGTGGAGGTGTCGACCTTCCGCTCGATCAACGGCAACGGCAGCACCGACGAGCACGGCCGCGTGCTGCGCGACAACGTGTACGGCAATCGCGTACAAGATGCGGCGCGGCGCGATTTCACCGTCAACGCCCTGTATTACGACCCGACCACCGAACAGGTGCTCGACTATCACCAGGGCGTGCGCGACCTCAAGTCGCACACGCTGCGCATCATCGGCGACCCGGCCGCGCGCTACCGTGAAGATCCGGTGCGCATGCTGCGCGCCGTGCGATTGGCGGCGAAACTGGATTTCAAGATCGCCCCCAAAACCCGTGAGCCGATCAAGGAACTCGCCGAACTGCTCGACCACGTGCCGACGGCGCGCGTGTTCGACGAAATGCTCAAGCTGCTGCTGTCGGGGCGCGCCAGCGCGTGTCTGGATCGGCTGCGCAGCGAAAAATTGCATCGCGGCCTGCTGCCGTTGCTCGATGTCATTCCGGAACGGTCGCAAGGCGAGAAATTCGTCAATCTCGCACTGGCGCAAACCGACAAACGCATCCGTGAAGACCGCCCCGTTTCGCCCGCGTTTCTTTTCGCCACGCTGCTGTGGCATGAAGTGCGCACGGCGTGGCAGGCGCGCATCGATAACGGCGAACGCGCGATTCCGGCGCTGCACGAGGCGATGGATGAAGTCATCGACCGGCAGACCGAAAAACTCGCCATCCCGCGCCGGCTCACCGCCACCATGAAAGAGATCTGGACGCTGCAGCCGCGCTTCGAACAACGCTCGGGCCGCCGCCCGTTCGCCGTGCTGGAGCACCCGCGCCTGCGCGCCGGTTACGACTTTCTCATGCTGCGCGCCGAAAGCGGCGAAGCCGACGCGGAACTGGTCGACTGGTGGCGTCGCTTCATGGAAGCCGACCCCGAGGAACGCGCCGACCTGCTCCTGCCGGCGCCGTCGAGCGAAAAGAAACGCCGTCGCCGCCGCCGCAGCAAAAAAGACACGGCGACGACCGAGTCGCCCGCAGCGCAGCCGCACACGGAGGAGTAGTTGGCGCGCGCCTACATCGGCATCGGCGCCAATCTCGGCGACGCCAGGCGGCAGGTGCGCGACGCCATTGCCGCACTCGGCGCGCTCGCCGGCACGCAACTCGCCGCCGCCTCGTCGCTCTATCGCACCGCGCCGGTCGGCTATCTCGATCAACCCGATTTCATCAACGCCGTCGCGGCCATCGACACCGCGCTGCAACCGCATGCGCTGCTCGACGCGTTGCACGAGGTCGAGGAGCGCTTCGGCCGCGAACGTTCGTTCAAGGATGCACCGCGTACGCTCGATCTCGACGTCCTGTTGTACGACCAGCGCATGATCGACGATGAGTTGCTCGTCGTGCCGCACCCGCGCATGCATGAACGCGCCTTCGTGCTGAAGCCGCTGATCGAAATCGCACCGGGCTGCGTGATCCCGCAACGCGGGCCCGCCGAGGCGTGGCTGGCACGTTGCGCCGATCAGGCGATCGAAAAACTTTAGCAGGCGCCGCTCAGCAATGTTCGCCAACCCGGTGTTATGGAAAACGGTCGGACTGCTGTGCGCATCGAACGTCTTCATGACCTTCGCCTGGTACGCGCATCTGAAGAACATGTCGGCCAAGCTCTGGCTGATCGCCGCATTAGCGAGCTGGGGTATTGCGCTATTCGAATATCTGCTGCAGGTGCCGGCAAACCGCATCGGCTATACGCTACTCTCACTGCCGCAACTGAAAATCCTGCAGGAAGCGATCACTCTCACGGTATTCGTGCCGTTCGCGCTGTTCTACATGGGCCAGCCGTTCAAGGTGGACTACCTCTGGGCGTCGTTGTGTATCATGGGCGCGGTTTATTTCATCTTCCGCAGCTGACGCACTTCGTGTCGCGCGCGCATCCGCTCTGATTCCATGCCAGTGTCCCGTTATCGCTATATCGTGGTTGAAGGGCCCATCGGCGCGGGCAAGACCAGCCTCGCGCAACGCTTGAGCGAACGCCTGGAAGGCGAAACGCTGCTGGAGCGACCGGAGCTCAATCCGTTCCTGTCCAAGTTCTATCAGGAACCCGCGCGCTATGCGTTGCAGAACCAGTTGTTCTTCCTGTTCCAGCGCATCCAGCAGCTACGCGAACTGAGCCAGCTCGATCTGTTCGGCAGCGTCACCGTCGCCGACTTCCTGATCGACAAGGATCCGCTGTTCGCCCGACTGACGCTTTCCGGCGATGAACTGCATCTTTATCAGACCATTTACGACTCGCTCAAACCGCAGACGCCGCACCCCGATCTGGTGATTTACCTGCAGGCGCAGCCCGATACGCTGATCCAGCGCGTCCAGAAGCGCGGCCGCGATTACGAGCGCCAGATCAGCGAAGATTACTTGGCCGCGCTGAGCGACTCCTACAGCCGTTTTTTCTATCATTACAGCGAGGCGCCGGTACTGATCGTCAATTCGGAGAACCTGAATTTCGTCGATCGCGACCGCGATCTCGAATTGCTGCTCGAACGGATGTCCGGCATGCGCGGCGGTCGCGAATTCTTTAACGTTGGTGAGTAGGGATAACGCCTAGCAGTAGCGAGTATGGTCGCGAGTGCGGGACCGCGAAGGGCAGAGCAGGCTCCATCGGCTTCATCGATGGATGCGACCCCGCAGCGGGCTGTAATGGGCCGGATAGTTCGCGTACCTTATGTGCCTTTGCGGTCGCATCCCCTGAAGGGGCCCCTGCTCCGCGCGCCGGCACATGCTGTACGAGCGAGGACAAAGTCAATCAAATTTCAAGCTCATTGAATCGGCGATATCGTTTGCTGGAACCTTAACTAGAGCCCCTTATGCGCATCACCCTAGCTGAACTGAAAAAAATCCAGGATCGCGGCGAGAAGCTGGTCATGCTGACCTGCTATGACGCGAGCTTTGCCGCCTTGTGCGATGCCGCCGGGGTCGAGTTGCTGCTGATCGGCGATTCACTCGGCATGGTGGTCCAGGGCCACGACAGCACGCTGCCGGTCAGTCTGGAGCAGATGGCCTATCACGTCGGCATGGTGGCGCGCGGCTCACAGCTCGGCATGATCATCGCCGATATGCCCTTCGGCACTTATCAGGAATCACCGGCACAAGCGTTGGCCAATGCGGTGAAGCTGATGGCGGTCGGCGCCCAGCTGGTCAAGCTCGAAGGCGGCCGCACCATGCTCGACACCATTCGCTTTCTGGTCGATCGCGGCATCCCGGTCTGCGGGCACGTCGGTCTAACACCGCAATCGGTGCATCAGTTCGGTGGCTACAGGGTGCAGGGTCGCGGGGAGGCGGCAAAACAAGTGCTCGACGACGCGCTCGCCGTACAGGAAGCCGGCGCCGCGATGGTCGTGCTGGAAGCCATTCCGTCCACGCTCGCTGCCGAAGTCGCCGAGAAACTGAGCATTCCAACCATCGGCATCGGGGCCGGCCCCGATTGCGACGGACAGGTGCTGGTGCTGTACGACATGCTCGATATCTACCCCGGCCGCAAGGCGCGCTTCGTGCGCAATTTCATGGACGGCGCACCGGGTATCGGCGAAGCGATCAAGCGCTATGTGGCGGCGGTGAAAGACGGGTCCTTCCCCGCGCCGGAGCACGGATTTTGAGCCGGTGAAGAGCAGACAGTAGAGAGCCAAGAGTAACCTCTCATCGGCGATCGCCCGCTCTCGACTCTCTCAGTTCCCGATTCTCAGCTGAATTCATGAAAATCATTTCCTCCATCCCGGAGCTGCGCTCCGAGCTGAAAGGCCGCGAAGTCGCCTGCGTGCCGACCATGGGTAATCTGCATGAGGGTCACCTCCGCCTCATGCGAATCGCCCGGCAGCACGCAACCACCGTAGTGGCGACGATTTTCGTCAACCGGCTGCAGTTCGCGCCGCACGAGGATTTCGACACTTATCCGCGCACCTTCGAAGCGGATTGCGCAAAGCTCGCCGGCGAAGGCGTGGACATCCTCTTTGCGCCGATGGAAAAAGAAATGTACCCGGAACCTCAAGGCTTTCAGATCGAGCCGCCGGCCGAATACGCCGACATTCTTGAAGGCCAGTTCCGGCCGGGCTTCTTCCGCGGTGTCGCGACCGTGGTGCTCAAGCTGCTGAACATCGTGCGTCCGGACGTCGCGGTGTTCGGCAAGAAGGACTACCAGCAGTTGATGATCATCCGCAACATGGTTGCGCAACTGAATCTGCCGATCCGCGTTGTCGGAGGTGAAACGGCCCGCGCCGCGGATGGACTGGCTTTATCCAGCCGTAACGGATATCTATCCACAGACGAGCGCGCTCGGGCAATACTCCTGCACCGAGTATTGGAGCAAGTGGCTGCCGCGATCCGCGCGGGAAGGCGCGACTTCGCCGCACTGGAAAAGGCGGCGATGGCGGCGTTGAGTGCGGCGCAGTGGCTGCCCGATTATGTTGCAGTGCGCAAGCAAGCCGATTTACAATCGCCCGCTGCCGCTGACCGGGACTTTGTCATACTCGCCGCGGCGAGGCTGGGAACTACCCGGCTTATCGATAATCTAGAGGCTTCCGCACCCTGAACCAGCAGGGGAGTAATCCGGGGCCCGGCAAACCTTACGGAGGAATGCGGCTCGACTTCTATGTGAAGCCGGTGAAGCGTTTCTTGGAGAGCAAAGCATGCAGCGTACGATGCTGAAGTCCAAAATCCATCGCGCCACCACGACGCATTCAGAACTTCATTACGAAGGCTCCTGTGCCATCGACGAAGATCTGCTCGACGCCGCGGATATCCGCGAGTATCAACAAATCGATATTTTCAACGTCACCAACGGTGAGCGTTTCACGACCTATGCGATTCGCGCCCAACGCGGCTCGGGCATCATCTCCGTCAACGGCGCCGCTGCACGCAGGGCCGCGGTGGGCGACGTGCTGATCATTGCAAGCTACGCGGTGATGAACGAGATCGAACTGGAACGCTTCGAACCCGACCTCGTTTACGTCGACAGCCGTAACCGCATCAAACACCAGGGCCACGAGATTCCGCTCCAGCGCGCCTGAGCGATCCGGTGGATCGGTGAAAGAGCCGCCTCGCGCGGCTCTTTTGGTTTATGCGGCCCCGATATCAGCCGGTCGGCGCATCGACGATACCGCCGGTCGGGCGCGCCACGCGTCGAGCGGAGCCAAGGCCCCGGCCGATTTCTTCGATCAGCTTCCGGTTGAAGGCCGGCAGGTCGGCCGGCTTGCGGCTGGAAACCAGGCCATTGTCGACCACGACTTCCTGATCGACCCATTTCGCACCGGCGTTGATGAGATCGGTTTTGAGCGACGGCCACGAAGTGATGGTCCGCCCCTTCAGCACATCCGCTTCGATCAACGTCCACGCACCGTGGCAGATCACGCCGACCGGTTTGCCCGAGTCGACGAAATCCTTCACGAGTTGCACGGCCCTGGGTTGCATGCGCAACTGATCAGGATTGGCCACGCCACCCGGCAGTACGAGTGCGTCGAATTCGTCGGCTTTCGCCTCGTTGAGCGGCACATCGACCGCAAACCGGTCGGCCTTGTCGAAGTGTTTCCAGCTCTGTACCTCGCCTTCGCTGGGCGAAACGATGAAGGTCTGCGCGCCCGCCTCGTGCAGCGCGCGTCGGGGTTCGACCATTTCCGATTGCTCAAATCCCTCGGCCACGAGTAATGCGACTCTGATTCCTTCCAGCATGACAACCTCCGTCAGATGACTGTCCATCACACGCGATCCCGCGTGTCGCGACTTTGTCACTGAAAGGTTGCACACACTGTGCCGACTGTTTCGTTCATCGAAGATAGGCGATTCGTGATCGCTCATGGCGCGATGTCAGACACACGCCGGCACCGACGATCCACGGCGGCGCTTCACAACTCGTAAGACTCGCCGCTGCCCTGCATCGCCTGCCGAATCACTTCGTGCGTAAGCTGCGGTGCGAATAGTTCGAGAAAGTCGTAGGCATAGCCGCGCAGGTACGTGCCGCGGCGAATGGCGATGCGCGTCGTGCTGGTGCGAAATAAATGGCCGGCATCGATCGAACGCAGTCCGCGATCCCGCTCCGGATCGAAAGCCATCGCGGCAATGATGCCCACCCCCAGTTCGAGCTCGACATAGGTCTTGATCACATCCGCGTCGATCGCGGTGAGCACGACATCGAACTGCAGCCCGCGCGTGGCGAATGCGTCGTTGATCTGCGAGCGCCCGGTAAATTCCGGGCTGTAAGTGATGATGGGGTACTTCGCCAGTTGCTCGAGCGTCAGGCGACCGTCCTTCAACAGCGGATGGTCGGGGCGCACCACCACGATGTGATGCCATTGATATCCGGGCATGGCGAGTAATTCCGGAAACTGCATGAGCGATTCGCTCGCAATGCCGATATGTGCATCATGTTGAATCACCATTTGCGCGATCTGCTGCGGATTGCCCTGCAGCAGTGAGAGGTGCACGCGCGGATAGCGCTTACGGAATTCGCTCACCACTTGCGGCAACGCATAGCGCGCCTGTGTGTGCGTGGCGGCAATGATCAGACTGCCCGAATCGTGGTCGGCAAAATCGCTGCCGACGCGCTTCAGATTCTCCGCTTCATCGAGTACGCGCTCGATGATTTCCAGCACCGCCCGGCCCGGCTCGGTCAGCCCGACAAAGCGCTTGCCGCGGCGTTCGAAGATCTGAATGCCGAGTTCCTGTTCGAACTCCTTGATCTGCTTCGAGACGCCGGGCTGCGAGGTATACAGCGCGTTGGCGGCCTCGGTCAGGCTCATTCCCCGCCGCACCGTTTCGCGCACATACCGCAATTGCTGAAAGTTCATATGAATATATCTTTATATCTAAACGTTATTTGAACATGCTTATTTATTCGTTCTCCTTATATCCGGCTTTGACTAGGATCGCAACTCCACACAAGGCATCGCCTCCGCGCCCTGAAACGCCACTCAAACACGCATGTACATCTACGATGAAATCAATCGGCGCATGGTGGCTGAGCGCATCGTGCAATTCTGCGACCGGAATTATCGGCCTGCCGCATCGTCGGCAGCCCCGTTTCGTCGCGCCGCCGCCTCGACATGATTACTCCTCTCGCCCTTGACACCACACCCGCGCTCGCCGGCAAGGTACGTGCGCTGGAAGAACTGCTCGCGTGCATCGCGCGCGACTACACGCCGGCCACGCTTGCCAGCAGCCTGTCGATCGAAGACATGGTGGTGACCGACGCAATCCTGCGCAACGACATCGGCATTGAAATTTTTACGCTCGATACGGGCCGCATGCATCAGGACACGCTCGACGTCATCACCGCCATCGAGCGTCGCTACGACGCGCGAATCGAGGTGCACACACCGGACCCGCAAGCCGTAACGCAGTACGTCACGACGCACGGGCGCGATGCGTTTTACCAAAGCGTCGATCTGCGCAAGCGCTGCTGCGAAATCCGCAAGATCGAGCCGCTCAAGCGCGCACTGGCTGGCAAGAAGGCGTGGCTGACCGGACTGCGTCGTTCGCAATCGGTCACGCGCGATGCGCTGCAAGTCCAGGCGTACGACGCCAACTACGGGCTGGAGAAATTCAATCCCCTGGCCGACTGGTCCGAGGAAGAGGTGTGGGCCTATATCCGCGCGCATGACGTGCCGTACAACCGGCTGTACGACCAGGGCTATCGCTCCATCGGTTGCGCGCCCTGTACGCGGCCGACGGTGGCCGGCGAGGACGTGCGCGCGGGCCGTTGGTGGTGGGAACAACCGGAGTCCAGGGAATGCGGACTCCATGTCGGGCCGGACGGGCGTCTGGCTCGCAGTAAAGGGAACGCATAAAACCATGAGCGCAGTGCTTCAATCGAAAGAGCCCGTGCAGATCGATCTGCCGGAACGCAACCACCTTGACTGGCTGGAATCCGAAGCCATCCACATCATGCGCGAACTCGCCGGCGAGTGCGCCAACCCGGTGGTCTTCTTCTCCGGCGGCAAGGATTCCATCGTGCTTCTGCGCCTGGCCGAAAAAGCGTTCCGCCCGGGACGCTTCCCCTTTCCCATGCTGCACATCGACACCGAGCACAACTATCCGGAAGTGATCGAACTGCGCAATCGTCGCGCGGAAGAACTGGGCGAGCGTCTGATCGTCCGTTCGGTGGAAGACTCCATCAAGCGCGGCACCGTGCGTCTGCGTTCCAGACTCGAAAGCCGCAATGCCGCGCAAGCGGTGACGCTGCTCGAAGCCATCGCCGAATTCGGCTTCGATGCCTGCATCGGCGGCGCGCGGCGCGACGAGGAAAAAGCGCGCGCCAAGGAACGCGTCTTTTCCTTCCGCGACGAATTCGGTCAGTGGGACCCGAAGAACCAGCGTCCCGAACTGTGGAGCCTCTACAACACTCGCGTCCACAAGGGCGAACACATGCGTGTGTTCCCCATCAGCAACTGGACCGAACTCGACGTTTGGCAATACATCGCGCGCGAAAAGCTTGAAGTGCCGTCCATCTATTACGCGCACAAGCGTCCGGTGGTACGCCGCAACGGTCTACTGGTGCCGGTCACCGACCTGACCCCGGCGCGCGACGGTGAGCAGATCGAGGAAATCAGCGTGCGCTTCCGCACCGTCGGCGACATTTCGTGCACCTGCCCGGTCGCATCGACCGCGGCGAGCGTGAGCGAAATCATCGCCGAAACGATGATCACGACCATTACCGAACGGGGCGCCACGCGGATGGACGACAAAACGTCCGACGCATCGATGGAACGGCGCAAGAAGGAAGGATATTTCTGATGTCAGTACTTGGAGAACTCGAACGCAATCTCGGCGCCGAAGATCGCGGCGTGCTGCGTTTCATCACCGCCGGCAGTGTGGATGACGGTAAAAGCACGCTGATCGGCCGTCTGCTGCACGACTCGCGCCAGGTTCTGGAAGATCAGATATCCGCGGTCGCGCGCGCCTCGGCCAAGAAGGGCGTGGAATTCCTCGATCTGTCGCTGCTCACCGATGGACTCGAAGCCGAACGCGAGCAAGGCATCACCATCGATGTAGCCTATCGCTACTTCGCTACGGCCAAACGCAAGTTCATCATCGCCGATACGCCCGGCCATGAGCAGTACACGCGCAACATGGTGACAGGCGCTTCGACTGCGGACGCCTCCATCATTCTCATCGACGCGCGCAAGGGCGTGCTGCCGCAAACACGCCGCCATACCTACATCGCGCATCTGTTGGGCGTGAAGCGCATTCTCGTCGCCGTGAACAAGATGGACCTGGTCGACTACGACCGCACGGTGTTCGACAACATCCGCAAGGATTTCCTCACCTTCGCCGACAAGCTGGGCATCAAGGAATTGCGTTTCTTCCCCGTGTCGGCGCTGCAAGGCGACATGGTGGTGGACCGCGGCGAGCACTTTCCGTGGTACGAGGGCCCGACCCTGCTGCAGGCGCTGGAAGACTTCGAAGTACGCGACGACGCGCAACTGGCGCCGATGCGCTTTCCGGTGCAACTCGTCGTGCGCCCCGGCGCCGGGACAGACTTCAGAGGCTACGCAGGTCGACTCGAATCCGGCGTGATTCGCGTCGGTGACGAAGTGGTCGTGCTGCCTGCCAATCGCAGCACGCGCATTCGCGCCATCGTCAGTCTGGATCGATCGCTGCCGCTCGCAGTCGCGGGCGATTCGGTCACGCTGCTGCTTGCCGATGAAATCGATATCTCGCGCGGCGACATGATCGCGCACCGCGACAGTGCGCCGGACGCACGCAAATCGATCACAGCAACCGTGTGCTGGCTCTCCTCTGAGGGGCTGAACCCTGCGGCACGTTACGTGCTAAAGCACACCTCGCATACCGTCAAAGCGAAAGTGGCCGCCGTCAATCATCGACTCGATATTCATACGCTCGACAAGCAACCGGCTCCCGCCGCGTTGGCGATGAACGATATCGCCCAGATCACGGTGAATCTGGCGCAACCGTTATTCGCCGACGCCTATGCGTCCAATCGCGAAACCGGCGCGTTCATTCTGATCGATGAAGCGACGAATCAGACGGTCGCCGCGGGAATGATTGAGTGAAAGTAGAGAGTCGAGAGATGAAGCGTGGAGAGCCGAAGTTCTGCAGCCGTATGTGGGCAAATGTTCGCTCTCGACTTTCGACTCTGAACGTTGGACTGTACTAGCCATGGCAACTGTTTATCTCATCGGTTCCGGTCCCGGCGCACCGGATTTGCTCACCCTGCGTGCAGCCAGGCTGCTGCAGGAAGCGGATATCGTGTTCTACGACGCGCTGGTGCATCCCGATGTCATCGCGATTGCGGCACGCGCCGAAAAAATCGCGGTCGGCAAACGCTGCGGCAGGCACTCCACGGCGCAGAAATTCATCAACAAGCGCTTGGTCGACGCGACACGGAAATACGAACGCATTGTCCGACTCAAAGGCGGCGACCCAATGCTGTTCGGCCGGGCGCAGGAAGAACTCGATGCGCTCGACGCTGCGGGCATCGCCTACGAAGTCGTGCCCGGCATCACGGCGGCGCTCGCCGCGAGCGCACAGATCGGCGTTTCGCTGACCCGTCGCGGGCTGAGCCGCAATGTTGCCTTCGTCACGCCGCGCATCGGCGAAATGGAACGTGAGAGCGACTGGGCTGCCGCGGCCGTGCATGCGGACACCGCGACGATCTACATGGGTGCGGGCGAGGCGGAACGCATCACGGCAACGTTGATCGAACGCGGCCGCAAGGCGGACACGCCGGTTGCGCTGGTGGAGAGCGCGTCCTTGCCCGATGCGCGCGCGAGCTATGCAACGCTGCGCGACTTGCCGCGCCTCGCCGCGCAAAGCGGCAGCGGGCCGGCCATCATTCTGCTGGGTGAAGTGCTGCGCGAAAAACTCGCCGCGCAACTTGCATCGGCAACGCAGCGCAAAGTTGAGCCACTGCCAAACAAACGCAGCGCCTGAAGCCCAAGGGTCGGCGCTACGACGTCGCGCGCGCCAGCAGATCCGCCAACTGTTCGTACTCCACAGGCTTGACCAGATGATGATCGAAGCCTGCCTGCTCCGCGCGATGCTGGTCTTCTTCCTGCCCCCACCCGGTCAGCGCCACCAATAAGGTGGCGCGCCCCGGCGCTTGCGCGCGAATCGTACGCGCTACTTCATAGCCGTTGATGCGGGGCAACCCGATATCGAGAAAGACAACGTCCGGCCGGTGCGCGGCAAATGTATCGAGCGCCTGCGGACCGTCATATGCCACTCTCACTTCATGGCCGGCCAACTGCAACAGCATCTGCAGCGACTCCGCGGCATCCCGGTTGTCGTCCACGACCAGTATTCTTGCCTTATGCGCAATGCTCATGGACGCAACCTTTCATGCCTACAGCCAAGACGGGGCACCAGGCGCGGCACGCAAAAGTGCCCGCTGTACAACAGGTGATCGTGTTTGTAACAGGAATTGACAATAGCGCCGACGAGCCGCGCTGGAGAGTACGCGGTCATCGACGATAACGAATGGTACGAGGCTCCGGCGCGTATGGCTAGTGGCTGGTACACCGAGCAAGTTCTGGCAAGGAGGTAAGCAAGACGCCGGGGACCGATGAGGCGCGCACCGCCCTCTTCAGTGTCGGTGAGAATCCAGGGCTCGGGACGAGCCGTTCGCTATTTCGCGATACCCTCCGTTGCGCGCGCACGGCGGCGCGAAATATCCAAGCCGGATTGGTGGCAATCTGCACACGTCCGGCATCGTCCTGCCGTCTGGCGGCAACATGACGCGCTACAGTACGCTTCCGCGCGCCTGATCAGACTTTAGAAGTCGATGCACAAGAAAATTGCCGTAGAAGAACTAAGGGTCGGGATGTACATCCACGATCTGGGCGTGCCTTGGCAACAACACGATTTCCTGCTTCCGCGCTTCAAGGTGCAAACACAGGAGACAGTCCACGCCATCCGCGCCTGCACCCACTGGGTAATCATCGATACCGATAAAGGCATCGATGCGCCGTCGCATGTCCCGTCGACGCCCGAACCGGCCGACCAGCCGCCCCCGGTCATCGCCAAAATTCAGCGGATCGGACTGCAGGAAGAACTCATCGTCGCGCGCAAGCTTTTGCGCGAAGCCCGCAATACCGTGAAACACACGATGGAGGATGCGCGCACCGGCACCATTTCGAGCATTCCGCAGATGCGCGAAGTGGCACAGCGCATGATGGAATCGACCAGCCGACACCCCGGCGCCCTGCTTTCTCTGGTCGGACTCAAGACCAAAGACGACTACACTTTTTCGCACTGCGTCGCGGTCGGCGCGTTCATGATCGCGCTCGGCAAGCAGCTGGGTCTGAATGAAGATGAATTACGTGAGGCCGGCACCGCAGGTCTGCTGCACGACGTGGGCAAGAGTCGCATCCCCGGCGAAATCCTCAACAAACCCGGCCGACTCACCGAAGGTGAGTTCGAGGTCGTCCGCGCACATCCGCAACTCGGCTATCAGATGCTGCTCGATACGGGCTATACGGAATCCGGCGCGCTCGAAGTTGTGCACCATCACCATGAGCGCCTCGATGGCAACGGCTATCCCGACCGGCTCGACAGCACGCAAATCACACGTCTGATGCGAATGAGCACCGTCGCGGACGTGTACGACGCAGTGACGTCGGAGCGCGTTTATCACAAGGCGATGCCGCCCACCGCCGCGCTGCAAATGCTGTTATCCGGCGCCGGCACCCAATTCGACGGCGACATCGTGCGCGCCTTCATCAAAACGGTCGGCATCTACCCCAACCGCTCGCTTGTGCGCCTGCGTTCCGGTCGCCTCGCCGTCGTGCTCGAACAGCATACGGCCAACACCATCACACCGATTGTGAGAGTTTTCTTCTCGATCAACAGCGACGAACCGATCCCGCCTTACGTAGTCAACCTGGCGCACGGCACGGACGCGATCGTCGGCTTCGAAGATCCCGATGCCTGGAAGCTGGACATCGACCAGCACGCCGCCATTTCGCTCTAGGAAAATCTGATTCGAACCGGCGATTGCCTCGATCAAGCAACCTAATCAGAGCTTCTCTCGGTGGCGACGCCGAACGACCGGGCGCACTGTCCGCAAATGCACGATTCGCCGCGCCGGCTTTGAGGCACTTGTTCGATGAGTTGCGAATGAATACGGATGTCGCGACACCAGCATGCGACGTCGGAGCGCCCGCATGCCGCAACGGCGCAATGATTCGGCTCGCCGCAAAGCGGACAGCGCAAGCCGGCCTGAAGAACCATATCGGCCATCCGCCGCACTCAGTCGCCCGTCGGCGACAGACGAAACTCTCGCACGGTCTCGAACCGCGACAACGATTCCGCCAGACGACCCGCATGCGCCGCATTGGTCGAACGGATCACCATGCGGTACTCGAAAAAATCATCCTCGGCATTCATGCGGAAGTTGAGGTTCGCGATGCTGAAACCATGCGCGGATACCAGTTTGCGCAGTTCGGCCTCGGGCATGGTCGCCTCGCGTGCGAAGCGGATCAGAAACTGCGCGTAGAACTGCGCCGGCATGCGGGTCTCGATCCAGCGAAACACCGACAGAGTGCCGATGGTGAGCACCGTGGCCGCCACGGCGGGAAAGTAGAAGCCGATGCCGATGAGAATGCCGATCGCCGCAGTGATCCAGATCGAGGCGGCGGTCGTCAGACCGCGCACCGACAGACCTTCCTTCATGATCACGCCCGCGCCGAGAAAGCCGATCCCGGTCATGATGCCTTGCGCGATGCGCGTCGGGTCCATCGCAATGCGCCCGTATTCGATGGCCGGCACCCAGCGGCTTTCGTAAACCGTGACGAGCATCAGCAGTGCGGTCGAAAGGCACACCAGCGCATGCGTGCGAAAGCCGGCCGGCCGGCCGCGATAGCTGCGCTCCAGCCCGATAATCGCGCCCACTCCGAGCGCGCCCAGCAAACGCAGACTGATTTCCTGATAGACGGGATCCATCCGCACGCTCGACATTGATCTGTGGAGAGCTTAGACGGGCCGATGGTCGGAGGCAACGGCACGTACCATTGCGGCAAATGCCGCACCTGAGGCGATTCCCGGCCGGTGCCTGCAGATCGTCTTCACAATATCGAGCGCCGCATTGCCGGTCGAAGCTCGCACACAAACGCTTGTGTCCGTAGTGCTCGTAGTCAGTATTTCGGGCCAGTCTTTTATACCTCTGTCGTGCCGCCGCCCGCATCGCCGGCTCATCCATAAAGGCGTTATAGCAGTTCACCCCGGACGACGACAGCCGCGCGAGGCGGCTGTTGTCTCGACACCGATACGAACCGGCTTTGCACGGTTACACCGCCGGACGATCGTCATGGCGGCCGCCATGGCGGTGTTTTTCGCCGAACTGTTTGCGCTTGGCCTCGGCCTGCTTACGCTGTTCGGGCGTCAGCGTCGCCATGATCTGCTGGTTCAGACGCAGCCGCTCGAACTTGAATTCCGCATCGGCCCGCGCCGCCTGTTCGCTTAAGGCACGCGCTTTCGCTTCGTCGAACTTTTCGGCCTGCGCCAGCTTGCGCAATTCCGCTCGGGCTGCATGCGCCTGTTTGCCTTTCTCGCGCAACGTCGGCGCTGCCTCGTGACGCAGTTTGAATATCTGATCGCGCTGCGCTTCGCTCCGATCGAGTCCACGCATGAATCCGGCGCGATCGCCGAATCCGCCTTTGGTGTGATGCTTGCCGTGCATGGCGTGAGTCTGGCAACCGACTTCCCCGCCCGATCGCGCCTGAGAGGCAAGGGGTATAGCCAGCGCCATGCTGCCGGCAATCAAAAGTGTGCCGAGAACTCGGACGTTTTTCATGTGCGCTCCAATGAAGTCACAGGACTACCTGCATGGCCCGCACTGTAGCGAGCGCCGGTGTTAACACCCGTTAGGCAGACGTAAAGATGCGTAAAGAGAAGTAACCGTCCGTAAGCGACGCGACCGCACCGCGATCGCGGCATATACACTCCGACACCATGAAGGCGGATTCCGGCATGAGCAAGGTTCTACTCGTCGACGATGACGTCGAACTCGGCGCGATGCTGCGCGAATATCTGCAGCAGGAGGGTTTCGATGCGGTCGCCGTGCACGACAGCGCCCAGGGCGTAGCGGAAGCCGTGAGCGGCCGGTATGCGATCGTCGTGCTCGATGTGATGATGCCGCATATGAGCGGCATCGAGGTGCTGCGGCGCATACGCGCGCAGAGCCGGATCCCGGTGCTGATGCTCACCGCCAAGGGCGATGACGTCGATCGCGTACTCGGCCTTGAGCTCGGCGCCGACGACTATGTCCCGAAACCCTGCACACCGCGCGAACTGGTCGCCCGTGTGCGCGCGATTCTGCGTCGCACGCAGAGCGCCTCCGAAGACGCTCCGCTTCGTCTGGAAGTCGGGCCGCTGATCGTCTGGCCGCAACGGCGCAGCGCGCAATGGCGGGAAGCACCACTTGCATTGACGAGCACCGAATACAACCTGCTCGAAGTGCTTGCACGCAACGCCGGGCGCGTCGTCAGCAAGGCGGAGTTGTGCGAACAGGCGCTGGGGCGCCCGCTCACGCGCTTCGACCGCAGTATCGACGTGCATATGAGCAGCATCCGCCAGAAATTTTCGCAGCAGGGCGGCGACCCTTCGCTCATCCAGACCGTACGCGGTCTGGGTTACCAGTTGCTTCGGCCCTGAGGTCGACGATGGGTCGTTTGTTCTGGAAACTGTTTTTCGCCTTCTGGCTGACGCTGCTGCTCACCGGTCTTGCCGTCGCCACCGCGGTCAATCTGCTACGCCAAAGCCCGGACGGCAATGAAGCGCCGGCAGTCGCCGCCGGGCCGGCGGCAGTGATGCTGGTGGATGCCGGCGCATCGGTGCTGCAGTACGGCGGCGTCGAAGCCTTGCGCGCTCTGATTCGTAACGAGGAAGGCAGCGCACGCGCATCGCGGCTTCATGCCGTCGATGCGCAGGGAAAGGAATTGCTGGGCCGCAGTGTCTCTGGCGATGCCTACGCGGCCGCCGCGGCGCTGGCCGAGCAGACCGGCCCGCGCCGGGCCGCCCGCTGGGTGAGTGCCGAGGGCGAACGCTTTCTCTTGTTTGTGCCACCTTCGGAGCACCGCGCCGGCGCCCGCCATCGCCCGCGGCAGCCGCTATTGCCGCCGGCGATGCTGATGCTGCTGGCCGGGGTGGCCGCAAGCATCGGTTTCGCCGCGCTGCTGGCCTGGTACCTGTCGCGGCCGATCCGTCATCTGCGCTGGGCGTTCGAAAACGCGGCGCAAGGCAGACTCGGGGTGCGCGTGCAGTCGCGCATCGGCAGGCGGCGCGACGAAATCGCCGATCTCGGCCGCGACTTCGATCATATGGCGCAGCGCCTGCAGCGTTTGTTGGAAGGGCAGCAGCGTCTGTTGCACGACGTGTCGCATGAATTGCGTTCCCCGCTCGCACGGCTTCAGGCGGCGATCGGCCTTGCGCGTCAGAATCCCGCGCGCACCGAAGCGATGCTGCAGCGTGTCGAGCAGGAAACCGAGCGCGTCGATCAACTCGTCGGCGAACTGCTGACGCTCTCGCGCCTTGATACCGAAACGGGTCATACCGGAGTCGAGCACATCGACATCATGGAGCTTGTCGCGGCGATTGCGGACGATGCACGCTTCGAGGCTCAATCCGGCGGTCGCGAGTTGCGCTTAACGACTCACGGCGAATGCTCGGGTCACTTCCCTGTCGATGCGCTGCAGCGGGGCATCGAAAACATCGTGCGCAATGCGGTGAAGTACACCGCCGAAGGCACCACGGTCGAAGTCATCGCGGAGTACATGCCCGCGTCAAAAACCGTGCGCATCGAGGTCTGCGACCGTGGCCCCGGCGTTCCGGCGGAGGATCTGGAAAAAATATTCGAACCGTTCTATCGCAGCGTACACACCTCCGGCGTAACGGGCTTCGGCCTGGGGCTGGCCATCGCACGTCGCGCGGTGCAAGCGGCCGGCGGCGAGATTCACGCGCGCAATCGTGAAGGCGGCGGTCTGAGCGTCGAGATCCTGTTGCCCTGCGCGGACGAACGTAAGTGATCTTTACGGAAGAGAAAGGATTCGCGGCGGGGACTCAAAAACGTTCGAGCCATGCGAAACTTCGCCTGTCCCTGCCACCGGAGGTTTCGCATGTCGCATCTATTCCGCCTCATTCCAGTACTCGCCCTGCTGTCCTTCCCGCTACAGGCGCAGGAGGCGACATTTGAAAGCCGCAGTCTTACACCGGAAGCCGCACTCAAGGCGGCGACGGCCGCAATGGCAACATGCAGAAAGAACGGTTTTCAGGTCGCGGTGGCGGTAAGCGATCGCGCCGGCCACGCGCTGGTGATGCTGCGCGATCGTTTCGCCGGTCCGCACACCGTGCAGACGGCGATCGACAAGGCCTACACGGCGATCACATTCAAGATGGATACCAGAAGCTTCGCCCGCGTGACGGAGACCGGAGAAGCGTCCGGCATCCGGCACCTGCCTCATATCGTGGCGCTGGGCGGCGCAGTGCCGATCGAATCGGGCGGCTCCACGGTGGGCGCGATCGGCGTCTCGGGCGCACCGGGCGGCGAAGCCGATGAAGCGTGCGCGCTAGCCGGCGTCCAGGCGATACGCGAGGAACTGGAGTTTTAGTAAAGCAGCGGAGAGCGGAGAGCTGCGAGAAAAAACCCTAGAGCGCCTCGTAGGGGTTGCGCAATTCCGCGACGACCTGGGCGAACACGGCGCGTATCTGCGCTTCGTCGCAGCCCATCAGCAACGCGTCCTCGAAGGCGTCCTGACAGACCTGCTGGATTTCTTCGAGATTTTCGCGCAGCACCTTCAGTTTCTCGGTGCAGGAAATCGGCTCGCCTTCAGCGGACCGCCAACGCGGTTGCGGCAACGTTTTTTCCATCGCTTCAACAGCCATGCGTTGAAGGCGTCATGCCGCCTTCGGCAGCGCGCTCGCCTTCGGATTGAGAAATACGCGCAAACGCCGCGGCCGCACAACCAGCGTTTCGCCTTCATAGAAGCGCATCGAGCGGTAATGCTCGGCGGGCATTTCCGCTTCAACGATGCCGGCGCCGTCTTCGCGCTCAAGTTCCAGGCGCGCGGTCGGCCCGACCACCAGCGCGCGGCTCAGTTGCACCCGAATGCCGGACTGGCCGGCGACATAACGATCGACTTCCACATCGTGCGGTCGCACGAATCCGACCGCCGGCGTATCGAGCGTGTCGCCGTATTCCGGTGTTTCGAGTGCGATGTCGTCGCCGACATGCAGCCAGCCTTCGTGCGCCCGCCCCTGGAACAGGTTGACGTTGCCGAGAAAGCCGTACACGAACGGCGTCGCCGGCCGCTCGTACACGTCTTCCGGCGTGCCCTGCTGTTCGACGCGGCCGGCGTTCATCAGCACCACGCGATCGGCCACTTCCAGCGCCTCTTCCTGATCGTGCGTCACGAAAATACTCGTCACATGAATCTCGTCATGTAGACGCCGCAACCAGCGTCGCAGCTCCTTGCGCACCTTGGCGTCAAGTGCGCCGAACGGCTCGTCGAGCAGCAACACCCGGGGTTCGACCGCAAGCGCGCGCGCCAGCGCGATGCGTTGACGCTGACCGCCGGACAGTTGCGAGGGGTAGCGATCGGCGCACCAGCCGAGCTGCACCAGGTTGAGCAGCGAATGCACCTTCTCGTCGATCTCCGCTTTGCTCAAACGCAGCGCATGAGGTTTCACCTCCAGGCCGAATGCGACGTTGTCGTACACCGTCATATGACGGAACAGTGCATAGTGTTGAAATACGAAACCGACCTGACGTTCCCGCACGTCCTGACCCGATGCGTCCTCGCCCTGGAAATGGATGCTGCCCCGGTCGGCGGTTTCGAGGCCGGCGATGACGCGCAGCAGCGTGGTCTTGCCGCAACCGGAAGGTCCCAGCAATGCGACCAGCTCGCCCGTGGGGAAATCCAGTGAGACGTCGTCGAGCGCGGTAAAGCTGCCGAAACGCTTGGTGATGTTCCGAACTTCAATACTCATGATGTTTCCTTAAGGAAGATCCGATTAAGGTTTTTTTATGAATGTTGCCGCAAGCTCTGGACTGCTAAGGCGTTGCTTTACTTTGCCCTCGCTCGTACAGCCATGTGCCGGCGCGCGGAGCAGGGGCCCCTTCAGGGGATGCGACCGCACAGGCACATGAAGGAACGCAGACCAACCGGCCCATCACAGCCCGCTGCGGGGTCGCATCCATCGATGAAGCCGATGGAACCTGCTCCACCCTTCGCGGTCCCGCACTCGCGACCATCATCGGCACTCATTCAGACGTTCCTTAACGCGCTTGCGCATCACTTCCTCGGCGCCTCCATCGCGCCGGCGGATTTCAATTCGTTCTGCACACGCCATTCGACAAAACTCTTCAGTGCCAGCGTAACCAGCGCCAGCAGCGCGAGAATCGACGCCACGGCGAACGCGGCGGCGAACTGATATTCGTTGTACAGAATCTCGATATGCAGCGGCATGGTGTTGGTCATGCCGCGTATGTGACCGGAGACCACCGATACCGCGCCGAACTCGCCCATCGCCCGCGCGTTACAAAGAATCACGCCGTATAACAAGCCCCACTTGACGTTGGGCAAGGTCACGCGCCAGAGGATCTGCCAGCCGGAGGCGCCAAGCACACGCGCCGCTTCTTCTTCATCGTTGCCCTGCGCTTCCATCAACGGAATCAGCTCGCGCGCAACGAACGGAAAGGTCACGAACATCGTCGCCAGCACGATGCCCGGAATGGCGAAGATGATCTTGATGTCGTGCGCCTGCAGCCACGGGCCGAACCAGCCCTGCGCGCCGAACATCAGCACATAGATCAGGCCGGCGATCACCGGCGACACTGAGAACGGCAGATCGATCAACGTCGTCAACAGGCTCTTGCCGCGAAATTCGAATTTGGCGATGGCCCAGGCCGCCGCCACGCCGAACACCAGGTTAAGCGGCACCGCGATCACCGCGGCGATCAGGGTGAGCTTTACCGCAGCGAGCGCATCCGGTTCGATGAGGGCCGCCAGATAGGCTTCGAAACCCTTGCTCATGGCCTCGTAAAAAACCGCGGCCAGCGGCACGAACAGGAACAAGGCGAGAAAGGAGAGCGCCAGCGCAATCAGCGACCACTTGACCAGCGGATGCTCGGTCGTGGCGCTGCGTCGGCGCGCCGGCGCACGAAAACCTGCGGCAGGTGACGGAGCGGTAATGACGGCGGACATGGTGTTAGCGAGCCTTTGCGCCGCGCCGCGATGTCCACCACTGCAACACATTGATGGCGAGCAGCAGGATGAACGACGCGACCAGCATGACGACGGCCAGCGCAGTCGCGCCGGTGTAATCGTACTGTTCCAGTTTGGTAATGATCAGCAACGGCGTGATTTCGGTCTTCAGCGGAATGTTGCCGGCGATGAAGATGACCGAGCCGTATTCGCCGACCGCACGCGCGAACGCAAGGGCAAAGCCGGTGAGCAACGCCGGCATGATGGCCGGAAAAATAATGCGCACGAAGGTCTGCAGGCGCGTGGCGCCCAGACTTGCCGCCGCTTCTTCCAGTTCCGGCTCCACATCTTCGAGCACCGGCTGCACCGTGCGCACCACGAACGGCAGGCCGATGAACGTCAGCGCGACCACTACACCGAGCGGCGTGAACGCGACCTTGATGCCCAACTCGGCCAGCCATTCACCGATCCAGCCGTTAGGCGCATAGATACCCGTCAGCGCGATACCGGCTACGGCGGTCGGCAGCGCGAAAGGCAGATCGACCAGCGCGTCAATGAAGCGCTTGCCCGGGAACGTGTAGCGCACCAGCACCCACGCCACCAGCAGGCCAAATACGGCGTTGATGGTCGCGCCGATCAACGCGGCGCCGAATGACAGTTTGTACGACGCGACGACACGGTCTGTCGTAACAGCGAGCCAGAACTGCTCCCAGGTCAGCGTTGCGGTTTTGAGAAATGCCGCCGACAGTGGAATCAACACCAGCAGGCAGAGATAGAGCAGCGTGAAACCGAGCGCGATATTGAAGCCCGGCAGCACGGTATGCCGGCGCAGCAGGAAGGTACTCACTTCCTGGCCTGATAAATCTGATCGAATACGCCGCCGTCGTCGAAGTGCGTCCGCTGCGCTTTCTGCCAGCCGCCGAACAGTTCGTCGACCGTGAACAAGCTGATTTTCTTGAACTGTGCCGCATGCTTCTTCACCGCGCTGTCCACCACCGGCCGATAGTAATGCTTCGCCGCAATCTCCTGCCCTTCGGGCGAATAGAGATATTCGAGATACGCCTGCGCGACTTTGCGCGTGCCCTTGCGATCGACCACCTTGTCGACCACGCTGACCGGATTTTCCGCGGCGACCGACCAACTCGGATAGACGATATCGAAGTTGTCGCCCAATTCCTTCTTGATCAGGAACACTTCGTTCTCGAAAGTCACCAGTACGTCGCCGATGCCGCGCTGCGTGAACGTCGCAGTCGCGCCGCGTCCGCCCGTATCGAGAATCGGCACGTTGGCGAACAGCTTGCCGACCAGCGCGCGCGCCTTCGCTTCGTCGCCGCCGGTCTTGAGTGCATAGCCCCAGGCGGCCAGATAGGTGTAACGGCCGTTGCCCGAGGTCTTTGGATTCGGCACGATTACCTGCACGCCGGGCCTGGCCAGATCGTTCCAGTCCTTGATGCCCTTGGGATTGCCCTTGCGCACGAGGAACACCGAAGTCGAGGTGTACGGCACGCTGTTGTTCGGCAGACGTTTCTGCCAGTCGGCCGGGACGAGGTTGCCGCGCTGATGCAACAGATCGATATCGTTGGCCTGGTTCATGGTGACGACATCGGCTTCGAGCCCATCAGCGACCGCGCGCGCCTGCTTGCTTGAACCGCCGTGCGATTGCTTGACGGTGACGTTCTCACCCGTCGTGGCTTTCCAGTGCTTCGCGAACGCGGCGTTGTAGTCCTTGTAGAGTTCGCGCGCGACGTCGTAAGACGCATTGAGGATCGTTGTATCCGCAGCCGCCGGCAGCGCAAAGCCCGAAAGCGCTATCGCAAAAACGTACAGCCCCAAGCGTTTCAACACTACAAACGTCCTTTTGCAAAGGGCGGCCACCGGCCGCGCCTTGCACTGATATGGATTCATCGAAAGGCGCAGCGGGAGCGCACGCTCACCACTGCACCGATCGGCCTGCTACTTCTTATTCGGCTGCGCGGTATAGCGCAGGTACGGTTTCACCGCACGATAGCCTTGGGGAAATTTCTGCTTCAGCACTTCGGGGTCGGTGATCGAAGGCACGATGATCACGTCTTCGCCCTGCTTCCAGTTCACCGGCGTCGCGACGCTGTGGCTGTCGGTCAGTTGCAACGCGTCGATGACGCGCAGGATTTCGTCGAAGTTGCGCCCCGTGGCGGCCGGATAGGTAAACGTCAGACGGATTTTCTTGTTCGGGTCGATGATGAACACCGAACGCACGGTCGCGGTCGTGCTGGCATTCGGGTGGATCATGTCGTACAGATCCGAAACCTTGCGATCCGCATCGGCCAGGATCGGAAAGTCGACGACGCAGCCTTGCGTCTCATTGATGTCGCTCACCCAGCCCTGGTGCGAATCCACCGGATCAACCGACAGCGCCAACACTTTCACGCCGCGTTTGGCGAACTCCTGCGAGAGCTTGGCGGTATAGCCCAGTTCGGTCGTGCACACCGGGGTGAAATCGGCAGGATGCGAAAACAGCACGCCCCAGCTATTGCCGAGCCATTCATGAAATCGGATCTTCCCGGCAGTTGAATCCTGTTCGAAGTCGGGTGCGGTATCTCCCAAACGTAACGTCGCCATGACTTGCTCCTCGGTTGTTGGTTGGCATCAAATGCGGACATGCATTTTCTACAATCGCGCTTATTCAGTGAACGAATAAATGGAGATTTCTTTATAGCGTTGAGCTATAAAACGGACAGCGAGGCGCCATCCGTTCGCTTTAAAGATAGTCGCCGCATCGGCGGAAGCCAGCGCCGTGCCGTTTGCTTCTGCTCGACGGGCGAAACAGTCAGTGCGAATGTTTGCCGGGCGTCATATCGAACTCGCCTTGCAGACTGGTTCGATCGAAATCCGTCACGAGCATGTCGATGCGCACATCCCAATGCGTTGCCGCCGGCAGATTCAAGGGCGAGACCTGCCACTCTCCAGGGCGCAGTTGGGTGGCTTCACGCCGCAAAGGTTCGAGTCCATGCGCCGCACTCGAGAACGAGACTGTCACCGTCTTGGGCGAGAGCGGCACTGACTGTGCATCGGTCAGAATCAATCGCAACGAACCGGGCTGATCGGATCGCGCCGGCGTGTAGCCAAGTTGCACCGCGACGCCCGCCTCCTGAAAGCGCGTTGCGACAGCGGCTGGCGTCGCAGGTGACGCGAGCGTCAGCGCACGCGGCGGCGGCGTGAAGCGCCACAATGCAACGACCGCGAGCACGCATAGCGCAAGCGCAATCTCGACTGCGACGATGCGACCGAGCGCGTAGCGCGCCCGACCGTTTCCAACGAGCACCGGATCTGTCAGGCGATAGCGATTCCACGCCGCGAGGATGAACAATCCGACGACCATGGCGAGCTTGAGCAGCAATATCTGCCCGTAAGCCGTAGTCCACAGCGACGTCGGCCGATCGACCTGCAACAGCGCGAGCACCACCCCGGTGACGACGAGGGCGAGCACCACGAAACGAATGCGGCGCGAGAAGATTTGCAGCGCCGGCGCGATCTTGTCGTCGCTGCGCGCCAGCGCAAGCAAGGGTATGAGCGCGCCCAGCCAGGCGGCGATGGCGATGCCATGCAGCAGCACGACGGGGCGCGCCAGCCATTGCGGCGGCGCGGCGCTGGCATGACCGCTGACCGCCAGCGCAGTGCCAAGCAGCAACGCTGCGGCTACCGCACTTGAACGAACGGAACGTTCGCGCACGGACGAAAGCGATACGAGCGCGACGGCCAATGCCGGCGCCGCCAGCGTCAGCGTGAGTGCATAGGAAGTGCCCGACGCCACGCGCCATACGCTCGCATCGAATACGTCGCGCCACGGCGCTTCGAGCGCATCCAGCCCCTGCAACATCAGGCAGATCGGAACTGCGGCAAGCCCGATCCAGACCGCTCGTCGCGACCACGAGGTGACAGCACGGTTGGCGCCGCCCATGAAGGCACGAAACAGCGCGCCGCCGACGCCGAAGAACAAACCCACATACAGCGCCAGCCGGGCCAGCCAGATGGCCGGCTTGCGCAAGCTGTCATCGGCCGCAACGGCAACGCCCGCCGCACTGGCGCTGCCGATCGAGAAAACCATCGTGCCGCCGATGGGGTGGCCGTCGGCCGATACCACCCGCCAGCTCAATGCATACGTGCCTTGTAGCGTTTGCGCGGGAAGTTCGACGTGCAATCCGGCATCGACCGGCGCGGCACGATCGAGCGCCTGCGTGACGCCGTCGGGCGAAACGAGCCGAAACAGCAGCGGCGAGACGGGCTCGTTGAACGTCAGCGCGACATGTGCGGGCCACGCCGACAGCACCGCGCCGTCGCCCGGCTCGGATGCAATCAGCGCGGCATGCGCATGCGCCGGCGCAGTCCATAGGCACAACGTCAGCAGACACGCTGCTAGCGCGAGCCGGCGTATCTCGCAACGCGCGCGGCGCGCGACGAATGCCGCGAACATCAGGCGCCGCGCCCGCTGCGCGTCGAGCGAAACATTCGCACGTGCGTTGCTCAGGGTTTAGGCAGCAGCTTCAGGCTCGGCGCGGGCGATGCGCTGCCCTCGGCGGGGATATCGATCCAGCGCTCGGTGCCCTTCTCGCATTCCTGCACCACCGGGAAATACAACATGCTGCCGGCCTTCAGATCGGCGGTCAGATAGGCCGAGAAAGCGAATTCGTCGTAGTGCTCGTCCAGCAGCTTGCCGGTCCAGATGACTTCGCGCACACCATCAGAAGTCTGCACACCGTGCATGGTGGTATAGGTCTTGTCGTAGTTGCCCTTGACCGTATTGAGTTTCCAACCGGCCTTCGGCTGCGGCTTGATGCCAATCACGCCTTCGGGAATGCGCACCCGCACTTTCAGCGTGGGAGAACCCTTGCAACCATGCGGCACGCGCATCACGGCCTTGTAGTAGCTGCCTACCGCGGCCTGCTTCGTTTCCAGCGTCACATGGGCAAAAGCGGGCGAAGCGAGCAGCACACCCGCCACCACCGCAGACAAGCTCGCTGCGCCAACGAAAATACGGTTCATGCAAAACTCCTGAAGTTATCGATACCGTGCTTGCTTTAACGCGGCCCGGTGAAGTGTGGCGTCCGCCATCGATCGGTCGCGGACGCCGCTTGCGCATCACATGCGCCATTGCACCCCGGCAAAGACGGAACGCCCGTCTCCCGGGAGGAATTGGGCTTGATCCACACCGGTCGCATCGAGGATCACACCGGTCGTTGCCGCGTATTTCTTGTCGAACAGATTGCGCACGTCGATGAACCACGACCACTGCCTGTTGATGTCCTGTCCGATCTTGAAGCCCCATACGGCATAGGAATCGGCTTCCAGCGTGTTGGCCATATCGACCGGATACTCGCGCGGCGACCATTCGACATTGGGGCCCGCGTACAAACCATGTGTGCCGCGATAAAGCACCTCGCCGCGGAACAGCAATTTCGGAATGCCGGGCAGCGTGTTGTTGCCGAAAACCGGATCGTCATCGAAACGGAAACGATTCAGCAGCGCCGCCGATTGCCACTGGAACTGTCCGAGCCTGCCGCCGAGCGCCGCTTCCGCGCCCTCATGTACGGTATGCGGCACGTTGACGGTCAGGGTGTTGAATCCTGCCGGCGTTGTGCCCAACAACTCGTCGCGCAGCTTGGCGTGATATAGCGCGACATCCCAATTTATGAACTCCGTTTCCCCGCGCGTGCCGAGTTCATAGGTCCAACCCTTCTGCGCGCGGTTCGGCTGTCCCGCAACAAGGCCTTCGCTGAACGACGGCGGCTCGAAACTCTTCGACACATTGGCGAACAACTGCGCCGTTGGGGCGAGTTGATAGAGCAAGCCATACTTCGGACTGGTGCCGGTATATGTTTTCTCGTAACTTCCATCAATGGTTCCAACATCGATGAACTTGTCGTTCAGATCGCGCGTTGCACGCGTGTGCTGCACGCCGAGCACGACAGCGAGGTCGGGCAGCACATAGTGCGTGTTCTCGGCATAGAACTCGTTCATGGTGGCGATCTGCGTGCTCTTGTCCTTGCGTGCACCGCGCTGCCCGCCGACGTTAAGGTGGCGATCCTCATCGAGCTCGCCGCGCGAAGGCGCGTAGCCCGCGACGAAAATATTGCGCCGACCGGCCAGCGGCGCTTCGCTGACGAAACGCAGTTCACCGCCCACGGTATCGGAATCCTGATCGAGCACCTGGAAGATCGGGTGAAACAACTCGAAGCTGGCGTAATACGCCGTCGCCTCGATACGCGATTCGCCGAAGCGCAACACCGTGCGATTGGACACGCGCGTCACGTCCGTATCGCGCCGTTGATCGCCCGTTACGTTGAGCGGATTCGCGTCGCGCGGATCGTGTTTAAGTTCGGCCTTCTTCAAGTTGCCGGGCAATTCGGAATCGCTTGTCGCCCAGGAAAGATAGAAACGCGTTTCCGCGTTTTCATTGATGCGGTAACCGAGGTTTCCGTTGAAGCGCCGTCCTTCCTGCACGGCGTGATCGCGGAATCCGTCCTGATCGAAAGTCGAGAAGCTGGCGTAGTAATCGGCGTTTTCGAGCACGCGACCGGTGGCGACATGCGAGCGCAGATAATCGAAGCTGCCCGCTTCCAGCCGCAGCGAAAGCGGGCTCGCGTCGAAGCCGGTGCGCGACACATAGTTGATCGCGCCCCCCAGCGTCGAGGAGCCGTATTGCAGCGCGTTCGCGCCGCGATAGACTTCCATGTAACGCGTCGAGAGCGGTTCGATGGACTGGAAATCGACGCTGCCGTCGGGCAGGTTGAACGGCATACCGTCCTGCATCAGCTTGATGCCGCGCAGATGGAAGGTGCGCTGAATGCCGGAGCCGCGGATGGAAAGCCGCGCCTCTTCCGCGCCGAAACGCGGCTGGGCAAATACGCCTGCCGCATAGCGAAAGGTGTCGGCCTGCGTCGCGACGCGCCCCTTTTCGATTTCCTCGGTGTCGACAACGCCTACGCCGCCCGGCGTCCGGGCGATGCGCTCTTTGGCGACGCGCAGATTCGGTTGCGTAATGGTGGGGCCGTCGGGGTCGCGCTGGCCGGTTACGACAACCGGTGTCAGTTCGGAGTCGACGGCTTGCGATTCCGCGTTCTGCGCATGCGCCACGCATGGCGCGCAGACGAACGCGCAGAGTGCGGACACGAAATAATTTGTATACGGTGTGGACATCCCATCTCTCCGGCGCGCGCGGACGCGCGACGTTTGAAGCGATAAAGCGAGCGTGGTCGGCGAGGCGAGCGTAGCTCGTCACGCCGATGGTGTTGCTCGTGCTGATTGGGCTTCAGGCCTGGAGAGGCGGTGCGCGGGAAGGCGGAGGCGCGCTGACGTGCGCCGTGTGCGAATGCGGCGTAGCCGTTTCGCGTTGTACGTGTGTGTTGGACGAGACAATGACAATCGGGTCGCGCGCGTCGTGCAGCGCGGGTATGCCGTTGTCGAAGAAGCATAGCGCGCAATGCGCGCGGTTTTGATGATGGTTGCCGTGCTCCGCCGGCGCGTCATCGTGCGTAGCGCAGGCATTGTGGTGAGCCGCGGCACCGCACTCCGAATGCCCGGCATGCTGCTGAGCCGGGACGATGAAGGAGGCAGAGGACAGCGGCAACAGCCCATGCCACAGAATCGCCAGAATGGCGATCCACACATAATGGCGACGATGAGCAAGCAGATGGAACACTTGTGACCCGGAGAAAGTACGCGCGGATTGTACTTGGATGCGGCAAATCGCGAACCGGCTCACGCCGGCTCGCGCTTGACCGCGCCTTCACCCACTACACTTACTGTTGCGGTACGACGTCGCAGTTTCTTACTTGTGACCGTGCGCCGCCGCTTCATTCTGCGGCACTTTCGCCGGCTGCGTGCCGGGTTCGAAGGCTTTGAACAACGGGTTGTTGAACTTGCCGTAGCCCTTTTTCATCGATTCGCTCATGTAGAAGTCCGGCTCATACTTGATGTCTTTCCACATGTAGAAATCCGGCTTTTTGATGTCTTCGTACTCGAATACCAGCATCGCACCGCCGCCTTCCTTGCCGGCTCCGGTGGTGTGCTCTTCGTTGTGGTCGTGCGCCATCCAGATGCCCGGGTTGTTCATTTCCACGATCATGTCGTAGCGTTCTCCGGGTTGCATCGGCAACACGTCGACGTAGTAGGGCTTCGGCAGCGGCAGACCGTCCTTGTGCGTGACCAGCGCATCGTGACCGTGCAGGTGGAACGCCACCGGAATGTTCGGCGCAATCAGGCGCAGGCGCATGACATCGCCCTTCTTGATCCGCACAGGCTGGTTATGCGGGTGCGCCTTGCCATTGATGGAGAAGTAATCGAATTCACGGCCGGGCAGGCCGTTCTTGCCGTACTCCTGCGCGACGGACGAGACCCAGCCGGACAACATCAGGATGACGTCCTTGGTGACTTTTTTCTCCAGCGGCGTCGGGTTCTTCGGCTCGACGATCAACGGACCCCACATGCCGCGCAGGTCGATGTGCTCGGCGGTGTTGACATGGCAATGGTAGAACAGCGTACCGGGCTTATCGGCAACGAATTTATAGGTGAAGCTGTCCCCCGGCTCCACCGCCTTCTGCGACACGTCGGGCACGCCGTCCATCTGCCAGGTCTTGGTCTGGTAGATGCCATGCCAGTGGATGGTATGGCTCATGGTCGTGTTGTTGGTCAGCGTCACTTCCACCGTGTCGCCTTCCTTCACGTGGATCAGCGGTCCGGGGACCTGGCCGTCATAGGCCCACACCTTGGTGGTGAGGCTGGGCGCGACTTCGAGGTCGTACTCCTCGATCGTCATTTCGAATTTGCGCAATTCGGCGTGCGCCGAAAGCGTGAAGCCCAGAAACATGAGAAGGGTTAATACAACGCGTATAGCCATGGTGATATTCCGTTCCGCTGGATAGTTTTGAACTGCTTATTCGTTACTTCCCGATTCGGAGATGGAACAGGGCGCACCCCTGTTCCATCTCTTAATTTTTCTTACAGCACAGCTCGCGCAAATGAGCGACAAGCGCGTTGATATCGTCATCGGTGAAGTTGCCGCCCCAGACCGGCATCAGAACCGACTTGTTGATCGCCTTGCCGCCTTGCTGGATCACCTTGAACAGTTCTGCGTCGGTACGTGCGGACATCTCCTTGGTATCGGTATGATCACGCGGTGCGACCGACATCGAGGCGGCGTTGACACCCTTGCCGTCGCCGTTCACGCCGTGACATTGGGTGCAATACAGTTTGTACAGTTGATCACCGTGATCAGCGTCGGCAGCATACGACCCGGCGCTCAGAGCCAGCAGAGAGATGGCGAGGAATAATTTTTTCATGGCTATTTCTCCCCGATGACTTTGAGGTAGTCGGCAATCTTCTTCACCGACGCCGCATTGAGATCGCCCTTGGGCATCAGCGTATGCGGATCCCACGCGACCGGGTTGCCCATGTAAGAGGCGATGAACGCCGGCTGCAGGCGTTGCCACGCGGTGTAAAGCTCCGGTCCGGACAGGCCGCCCTCGCCGGGTGCATCCTGATGACAGGCATCGCAACCCTTGAACTTGCCGAAGTTCATCTGCCCCATGCGCTTCGCGATCGTCCCGGGCTGATAGGCCTCGGCCTTGATCAGGTTATCGAAGGGCTTCAAGGTCATCAGGTAATCAGCCATCGCTTCCGCCTGCGCGGCCGGCACCGCCGGATGCTTGATCAGCGTGCTTGGATCGACCGTGTCGCCATCGGCGCCGCTCTTGACATGCGCCGCAGGAAATTCCCCCGCGGGCCGGATACGGGTCGGGTTCTGCAGCCAGCTCACCAGCCACGCGCGCTGGAACTTGTTGCCAGCGTAATCCAGCGGCGGTCCTTTGCGATCGGCGCGTTCCACCAACGGCGCGGCCGCATAGTCATGAGAGAGCGCATGACAACCGGCGCATTGCGCCTGCACATCACTCGCCCCATCGGCGTTCGCCGCGAGCGGAAGACCTGTCATAAGCAGGACCGCGGCGCCAAAACTGAGTAACCGTTTCACGGTGTCTCCTTTCTTACGTGCAACATTTATGAAGCTCTGATTAAGGTTGCTTGATCAAAGCGGTCGCTGGTTCGTTTCGCATAAGCGATTGATTGCCTCGTCCTCGCTCGTACAGCCATGTGCCGGCGCGCCGAGCAGGGGCCCCTTCAGGGGATGCGAGCGCACAGGCACATGAAGGAACGCGAAATGAACCGGCACATTCACAGCCGCTGCGGGGTCGCATCCATCGGTGAAACGGATGGAACCTGCCCTGCCCTTCGCGGCCCGCACTCACGACCATCCTCGGCACTTAATCAGACATTCCCTATACGGTAATCAACGCAGAATCAGTTGATCGCCGCGTCCCTTGTTCGGGTTTGCATCCTTGCTGTTCATCAGGATGGAAATGCCGCCGGTCATCGCGTGCGCCATGCTGTGATCGACAAGCGCGTTATTGGTGGGACGGTCGCTCGGACTGATGAGATCGAGCACCACGCCGTGCGCAGGCGCCACCGACATGGTCTGCATGCCATGCAGCACGTTCTTCGGATTGCCGTTTTCCCAGACGCGATCCCAGATGCCGGCGATCGGGTGGAAGGCAGCCCATTCGTTGATCATCGCGTTGACGAAATAAATGCGAACGCGCTCGCCGGGCTTGGATTCCAGCGCGATGCTGGCATTGGTGTCGTGTACCGGGTCGTAATGGAAGACCTTGCCGTTGACCAGCACGCCTTTCCATTTTTCGCCCGCCGTTCTTTGTTCTGCGGACGCGCCTTCTTCGAACAGGTCGCCGTGCACCAGCACGTACTCGCGATCGGGTTTGGGGAAATCCTTGGTGTAGCCCTCTTTAGGATCGACGATCACCACGCCGTACATGCCGCGCGAGATATGCTCCGACATCGAATCGGCGCCGCAGTGGTAAATCCACACGCCGGGATGTTCGGCCTTGAACGTGAACTGGTGCGTATCACCGGGCTTGATCGCCTCGAATTCAGTCAGCACGTCAAAACGACCTGCGTGAAAATCGATCGAGTGGCTGTTCTTGTTGGCCGCTTCGTTCTTCAGCGTGAATTCAATCGTGTCGCCCTGCTTCACTCGCACCAGGGGCCCGGGAATGGTGCCGTTATAGGTCCACATCGATTGTTTGGTGCCGGCGTTATCGACTTGCAGATCAGCCACTTCACGCACCGGAATTTCGAGTTTGACGGTGGCGGCCATGACATCAGCGCTGGCCATAGCGGTCGTCAACAACAGTGCGGACAAGAGCGGGCTTGGTTTCATGTAGTTTTCCCCTAGAGTTTTTGATATAAGCTCGTTTGACCTATATCAAGAACTGGGCCAGAATAAATCCAGTGAATTTTCATCATCTTGCATTTATTTGATGTCGCTTAAACAACTGCTTTAAGGATGTATTCATGACAACAGAGATGTTTTAGTGACGACATCGAACGCCTTCGTCAACCTCGCCGGAGTGGTCGCGGATCTTTCCAAAGCCATGGCGCGCGAATTGCGCTACACCCGCCTGCTGGATGCGTTCAAGCGCAGCTTTCCCTGCGATGCCATTGCATTACTGGAGCGTGACGGCGAATTGCTGGTTCCGCGTGCGGTGGAGGGTTTAAGCCGCGATACGCTCGGGCGCCGTTTCGTGATCCGTGATCACCCACGTCTCGCGCAGATCGTGCATAGCGCCGAACCGGTGCGCTTTCCGGCCGACTCCGCGCTGCCCGATCCCTACGATGGTCTGGTTGATGAAGCCGACGACCATCATCTCTATGTACATGACTGCATGGGCGCGTCGCTCTATATCGACGGACAGCCGTGGGGCGTCGTGACGCTCGACGCACTGACTCCGCAAAGTTTCGACGCCATAGACGCCGATATTTTCCGGGCGTTTGTTGCGGTTGCCGCCGCCACGGTGCGTGCCGCGGACTGGATTCAGCGACTCGAAGCGCAACTGGAACGGCATCACCGCATTCAGCAGTCCAACGTGCAGGACGGCTCGGGCGACGAACTGATCGGCCACAGCCTGACCATGCTGCAACTGCAACGCGAGACACAGACGGTCGCCTCCTCCGATCTGCCGGTTTTGATTCTTGGCGAGACGGGCGTGGGAAAGGAACTGATTGCGCGCATGATTCACCGCCATTCGGCCCGCGCGCAGGAACCGATGGTGTATATCAATTGCGCCGCGCTGCCGGAGTCGATTGCCGAGAGCGAGCTGTTCGGCCACATGCGCGGCGCGTTTTCGGGCGCGACCGACGATCGCATGGGCAAGTTCGAACTCGCGCACGAAGGCACGCTGTTCCTCGACGAAGTGGGCGAACTGCCGCTCACGGTTCAGGCCAAGCTTCTGCGCGCGCTGCAAAACGGCGAGATTCAGCGCGTCGGGAGCGACCGGCATCATCGCGTAGACGTGAGGGTGATCGCCGCGACCAACCGCGATCTGAAGCAGGAAGTGGCCACCGGTCGCTTCCGCGCCGATCTCTATCATCGGCTGAGCGTCTATCCGCTGATCGTGCCGCCTCTGCGCGAACGCGGCGAGGACGTGCTGCTGCTCGCCGGCTATTTCATCGAACGCAACCAACGCCGGCTCGGCTTGCGCGGCGCGCGACTCAGCCGCGGCGCGCGTCAATGGCTTGCGAGTTATGCGTGGCCCGGCAACGTGCGGGAACTCGAACACACCTTGTCGAGGGCGATGATCCGCGCCTTGAGCGTAGCGCCGTCGCGTGACCGCATCCTCGAATTGACCACCCAGCATCTGGGCGCCGACGGTCGAACCAAGCCGATCGAAACCGTACTCGCCGTCGAGAACGTAGACTGCGATGCGCGTCCGCTCACCGAAGTGATGGAGTACGTCAGGCGCGAAGTCATCCAGGCACGCCTGCAACAGCACGACGGCAACCGCGCCGCGGCCGCCCGCTCACTCGGCCTCGATCGCGGCAACTTTCATCGACTGCTGAAAAAGATAGGGTTGAACTGACAGCTCCAGCGGGCCCCGACGTTTCGCTTAGGCAAGCTTTGATTAAGATTGTTCTTAAGCGGACATTCCTTAATCGAAATCGAAAATGTCGCCGAGGAAACCGCGCTTTTTCTTTTTGTAACGGCGCTCGCGGTCGTCATAAGGTTCGTAGCCGCGCGGCTGCTGTCTGGACTGCTCTGCGTAAGACGGTGTAACCGGAGCCTGTTGTACGGTATCCGGCGCCGCACGGTCGATGATCTTGTCGAGTTCGCCGCGATCCAGCCAGACGCCGCGGCACTGCGGACAGTAATCGATTTCGATTCCCTGACGTTCGGACATCACCAGGTTCACGCTCTTGCACACGGGACAATCCATCGGCTTCCTCATATTTTGGTTGCACATGCCGCACCGCTCGCGGCGTCCGGCATTCGACCGCCATCGCGCCGATGTGTTCCCCGCTTGCTTCAAGCCGCCCTCAAAGCATCGACGATGCGCAAACGCGCCGCGCGCGTGGCCGGCAGGACGCCGCCGGCAAAGCCCATGACCAGAGCGAAGATGAGCGTTTTTGCAACGATGCCGGGCGTCAGCGCAAAGGAAAAAGCGAGTTCCGAAAACGACTGCCAGTTCATGGTCGAGATATGCACCAGTTGCATGAACGAGGCGAGCACGACGCCGATCACCCAGCCGACCAGGCCGAGCGCCAGCGATTCGAGCAGGAAGGCGCCGAGTATGCCGCGTCGTCGGAATCCGAGCGCACGCAAGGTGCCGATTTCGGCGGTCCGATTCGCCACTGCCGCGTACATCGTAATCATTGCGCCGATCATCGCGCCGATGGAAAAGATGACCGACAGCGTGACACCGAGATAACTGATGAACGTGGACATCGTTTTGGACTGGTCTTCGTAGAACGTGCGCTCGCGCTTCACCTCCACCGGCAGGCGCGGGTCTTTTTCAAGCTCCGTTTTCAAGCGCTCGTAGGCGCCCGCGTCGGCGAGTCGCGCCACAACGGTCGAATAGGACTGACGCCGGAACGTCTGCATCAGTTGTTCGGTATCGCCCCATACCTCCGAGTCGAAAGCGGCCCCGCCGGCATCGAACACGCCGACCACGATCCACTCGCGCCCGCCGAAGCGCAGGCGCTGCCCCAGACCTGCGCCTTCGAATCGTTCCGCCACGCTGCGTCCCACGACGATTTCCGCCGTGCCGAAGCGCAACATGCGACCGTTGACAATGCGAACTTGCGGGCGCAACGCAAATCCCGCTTCATCGATGCCGCGCGTGGTGATGTTGGTCAGCACACCCGTACCGCGCTTGGGCAGGGTGATGAGCACGACCGTTTCCTTCGACACCAGCGGGCGGCCATCCGGGCCGAGCGCAACGTTGGCGTTGCTTTCGATAATCAAAGCCTGATTACGCTCGATCGAGCTTTGCACTTCGGTGCCCGCCGAGCGGCGCGTCACGATGACGTTGTCCGGCTGACCGGTCGCCACCAGCGCCGCGCGCAACCCGGCGTCGAGCATGAGCACCGCGGCGAAGACGAAGACCACCAGCGCCATGCCGCCTGCGGTCAGCGCGGTGGTCAGCTTGCGCGCCCAGAGATTGCGCAGCGAGTAGGAAACCGGAATCGGCATTCGCGTTATCGGATTTTGATTTCGACAAGCATGCCCGAGCACGTGGCAAGCGTCGATGAGTGATTGTTATCGTCACAGCTATCCGCCCGCCTCGCTGTCTCCGACACACGACACCTTTGGTCTTTACAACGACATGCCACGCTATATAGTTGGCCCACAAGACGCAATGAGAACGGGGAACGAGTGCAGCAAACAAAGGCGTCCAAAATACTGGTGGTCGACGATTGTCATGATTCGGCCGATGGCATGCGCTGGATCCTCAGCACTTATGGTTACGAAGTGGATGTGGCCTACGATGGCAACGCGGCCCTTGTCAAAGCCCGGGCGCGCATACCCGATATTGTTCTGCTCGACCTTGCCCTACCGGAAATGGACGGCTATCAGGTCGCCGACGCAATGAGAAGCGAAGCTGGACTCCGCGTGCCGATTTTCGTGGCGGTTACCGGCTACGGGCGCGAGCACGACAAGCGACAAAGCGCCGCAGCGGGCTTCAAACACCACCTCACCAAACCGATCGATCCGCTCGCGCTGCTGGAAACGCTCGCCAACGTTTAATCAAGAAAGCGCCTGGCGAGGCGCCCCCGGCGCGCGCGCGGCTCACAGCAAAGGCACGCCCGCAACCTTTTCATCGCGCTGCTTCGCGCGGCTGAAGCGCACGCTGTTGCGCATCATGTCGGCCATCTCAACCCGACGGTTCGTATAGAACTCGTCCGCATCGTCCACCGGCGCATCCGTGCCCGTGTGAATGGAAACATCGAACACGTTGCCGCTTACTCGCGGGAACTTGGCCTTGTACGCGTCGTCGCGGTATCCCAGATCGGTCCACGAGGCGAATACGGTGTACTTGCGCACCTGCTCCGCATCGAGCAGATCGTAGCCGAGCGAATAGTCGCCCGCCGGATTGCGCACGCCGAGCAGCGGCATGAGCGTCGCCGGAATATCGAGATGGCTGGTCATGCGGTCGATTTGCGCCGGTGCAACGCCCGGCACATGCAGCACCAGCGGGACGCGCACCTGCTCCTCGGTGAAATCCGAGTTATGGCCCCAACGCCCTTTTTCCATGAACTCTTCGCCGTGGTCGCCGGTGATGATCACGATGGTGTTGTCGAGCAGTTTCTCGCGCTTGAGGTAGTCGAAGACGCGCGCGAACTGGCTGTCGAGATGATTGCAGGCATTGATGTAACGATTCCTGATCAGATCGATGTCGCGCTCGAGATTCATGGTGGCGTAGTTCAGATCATCGAGGTATGGCTTTCGGATCGCCGACTCCGGCGGGAACTCGTAACGCGCATGCGGCGATTCGAAGAACATGAAGCGCATGAACGGCTTGTTCGGATCGCGCCGATCGAGCGACGCCAGCAACTTAGCCACGTTGCGCTCGTCGCGCCGCCAGGCCGGGCCGTTCGGATCCTCGTGCAACGCATCGGTTGATATTTGCGAAAAGATCGTCCGGTCGAATTCCGGATAGGTGAACTTCGCGCTGGTATACGCCTCGATCTGATAGCCCTGCTGCTGCAGCACGTCGATCAGCGCGGGGCCGCGTCGCTGCGCCAGCATCGGGAACCAGTAATTGCCGTACAGCCCGAAGAACATGCTGAAGAGGCCCATGCGCGTACCGTTGCCGCCGCTGTAGTGACGTTGGTAATGCACGTTTTTCGCGGCAAAGGCGGCGGTGTGCGGCATGATCTGCGGGTCGAGCATGTCCCAGCGCCACGACTCGGCCACGAGCCAGACGACGTTGAGCGGTTTAGCCGGCGCCTCGACACGCAGCGGCACGGCCGGATAATTCAATTGCATCGTCTCGCCGGATGCCACACGCACTGCCTGCCGCTGCGGCGCTTCATAGCCGAGCTTCTTCGCCAGCTTGCGGAATGTGGTCGGCTGATAAAGCGGAAACGCTTTCGACGCGAGCACGATCGGCGCGTCATGCTTCATGAACGCCACGCCGAATGCGCCGTGTTGCACCAGCGCGACGATGAGGAGCGACGCGAGCGCCGTCCGCGCAAACGCCCGGCGTCCGCCGAAGCGCTCCCAACGCGGCTGCACCAGGCGTCGCGCGCCGGCAGCCAGTCCGGCCTGCAGCAGGACGATGGCGACTGCCAACGCAATGGCCATATAAAGCGCCGACCCGCTGCTGCCCATCGATTCCAGTCCGCCCGGCGTGGTCAACAGATTCCAGACGAAGCCATTAAGGTGGAAGCCGTACATCCGATAGATCTGGCCGTCCACAAACAACGCCATGCACAACAGACTGAACAGCGCCACTGCGACAGCGAGGCTGGTCACGACGGCGCGTGCCGGCGTCATAACGCGTTTGAGGATTGTCGCGGCGATTCGCGCCACTGCCCAAACCACCAACGTGTAGAACGCACCATAGACAACGAAGGCGGCGTGGCTGAAAAGCGCCGCCTGGGGCGTGCTCTGCGGCACCGCGCCGAGGTGAACCGACAGCGCGAGCAGCACGAGCGGGTAGTTAAGTGCGGCGTAAAGGCCCAGCGTCGCGCGCAGACCGGTGTCGTGTTTCATGTATTTCCCGAGGAGATTGGGTCGCGTGCATGCGGTTATCGTGCCTACGATCGCACTGGGCGCCGTACCGGCCCGACGCCGGTCGCCGGTCGCCGGTCGCCGGTCGCCATTTAGATGACTTTTCCCTGATGAGCTGCTTAAGGACTGAGACGACGCGCGCGATTGCGGAATCACGCCAGATCCTGCGGCGCCGGATGCACCGCCGCAGTTCGCTCGACATTACCCTTGCTCTCCAGCGCGGCGCGCGCCGCACGCGCCTGAGAGCGCAACAGGCGGTCGAACAGGCGCGGCAACATGCCGTTGAGACGGGCGAACGACGACTCGACGAAGCCGAACGTCCGCTCGGACGCGTCTTCTTCGATCGCCCGCACGATATGCATCGCGACGACTGCCGGATCGTCGAACACCATTCCCGTTCGTTCGGCATAGCGATGCACCGCGACGCCGTTCATCGGCGTACGCGTGGCGCGCGGCGCGACATACGTCACGCCGACACCGCGGTCGGCAAGCTCGCGCCGCAAGGCTTCCGAAAATCCGCGCAGGCCGAACTTGCTCGCCGCGTACGTCGTGAAATAGGGAAAGCCCATCGCACCGAATACCGAGCCGACGTTGACGATACGGGCGCCCGCAGTCAGATGCGGCAGGACGGCGGCGATCAACGCCATCGGCGCAATGAGATTCACCGTGATCAACCGGTGTATCGACGACGCTGTCTCGTTCTCGAAGCAGCCGAATTCCGATACACCGGCGGCATTGACCAGCAGATCCAGACCGCCAAGCCGTTGCAACGCGTTCGCCACGAGCTCGGCGTGGCCGCCGTTCGACGCGAGATCGAACACCATCGCATCGCCATGCACGCGCGCGGCAAGCCATGCCAGGCGCTCGCGATCGCGGCCGACGAGCACCAATCGCGCGCCTTTGGCCGCCAGTTGTTCGGCGAGCGCACGACCGATGCCACCGGTTGCGCCGCTAAGCAGCACTCTCGCACCGTGAATCTTCATGCCGCCTCCCTCGCGCACGGCACGCGCTTCGCATCGAGCCCGCGAAAGATGTCGCCGTAGAGCTTGTAGAACATACGTGCGCCATGGGCGATGGCCCGGCGGTCACCCGGTTCGTCGAGCTTATTCACCAGGCCGGCGAAATACTTGATGTGGGCCTGATCGAGGCTTCCGTGCGAACTGAGATAACTGAATGCGTTTGCGGGCAGGTCAAGCGCCGCGCGCAAAGCTTCGGCGGCCCTGCTCGCCACATTGACGCTCGTCCCCTCGAGCACCAACACCATGCCGAGAAACGCCACCGGGTTGCCGCGCGCGATCGTGTCATATGCGTAAGCCACCATGAGTTCGACCGGTGCGGACGGCGTGCCTCGTCGCACTTGCTCGGCATCGACGCCGCATGTGCGCAGATCGTTGAGTATCCATTCCTGGTGTCCGCGTTCCTCGTCGATATATTCGGACATCGCCTGTCGCAGCCATTCCAGTCGCTCGGGCAGGCGTGCGCCGCATGCCATCAACAACGGCAGCGTGTGTTTGACATGGTGGTAGGCCTCGGTCAGAAACGCGGTGTATTCGACCAGCCCGAGACGACCGGCCGCGCCGTCGCGCAGAAATGGGATAGCGAGCAACGCGTCGCGCTCGCGTTGCGTCGCCGCGAGCAGTTCGTCGTGATAAGTCATGCGTTCTCCGTTTTGTAGAGTTGGTCGATGCGGTCGCCGTAGCGCGTAAGCAGCGCCTCGCGCCGCAATCTGCCATTCGAAGTCGCCTCTCCATTGCCAAGCGAGAAGGCGGCATCGGCTGCAATCCAGTGGCGCACTTGCGCGTAATCCGGCAGCGCGCGGTTCGCCGCTGCGATCGCGACGGCGAGGTGCCGCGAATCACGCGGGACGATCACGGCCGATAGCCACGGTTTGCCCTCGCCGAAGACGGCGGCCTGCGCAATGGCGCGTTGCGCGGTCAATTCGCGCTCGACCCACTCCGGCGCGACATTGCGGCCGAAGGCAGTCACCAGCATGTTGCGGCGCCGCCCCGTGAGGTGCAGGAAACCGGCCTCGTCGATATAACCGAGGTCGCCGGTCGGCCACACTTCGCCCGCCGCTTCTCGATCGCCTACATAACCGAGCGTCGTGGCGCCCGCGACACACAGTTCGCCATCGCGCGCGATTTCGAGCGCGGCATGCGGCAGCACACGACCGACGCTACCGTCGCGACAGGCCCGCGGCGTGTTGAGCGCCACCACTGAAGCGCACTCGGTCAAGCCATAGCCTTCGTAGACAGGTAGACCGCAAGCGCGCGCGCGCCGCAATAGCGCTACCGACAACGGCGCGCCGCCCACCGCGATGAAGCGCAAGTCGGCAACAGATTCGTGGCCGTCTTCCAGCGCCTCGACCAGACCGACGAGCATTTGCGGCACGAGAATGGCGGTCGTGGCTCGATAACGACGCAGCGCTTCGAGCAGCACCACGCCGTCGAAGCCGCCCATGCCGCGCAATCCAATTCGTTCGGAGGGCAGGACGACAGTGCGTGCGCCGGCAATGCGTTGCGCATACAGGCCGCCGATGTTTTCCAGCAACGTTGCGAGCGGCAACGCGCACAGATGCACATCGTCGCGTTGAAGTTCGCAGGCTGCAGCCAGCGACGCCGCCACCATTTCCATCGCGCGCGCGCTGAGACAAACGCCCTTCGGCTCGCCGGTGGTGCCGGATGTATAAGTAATTTTCGCCGTACCGGGCGGCAGCGCACGCGGCGTCGACACGATGCGCGTTGCACACAATGTGTGACCGGCGATTTCAATGGATTCGTGGTGAATCCTGTGCAACGGCGGATGCTCGACGGCATCGCGTCGATCGCTTAAAACCCAATCCGCGCCGCTGTCGTGCAATGCATGCCGACGTTGCGCGGGGGTGAAGAAACGCGGCAGGGGCACGATCGGTATTGCGCTCTCCAGCGCGGCGAAATCGGCGATCGCCCAGGCCGGGCTGTTATCCATATCGAGCGCGAGCACGCGCGGCCGCATGCGCTCGTACGCCCGGTGCATTCGCTCGATCTCGCCTGCTGCTTGCTCCGCTGTAAGCGCATCATGCGGCCCGATCAGCGCGAGACCCTTCATGCCGCCTTCTCGCAGCACCTGTTCAAGGCAATCCGTGATTCACGTATCGATACGGCACACACGCGCGGACCGCTGCGGTAGTAGTCACCCCAATCGTGGCGCGCCTCTTCAGGCAGGGCTTCGAGTGATGCCGGGCCGAGATCGACCAGCGGAATACCGAGCCGACGGAACGAATTGCGTAACGCCGCCACCCCGGTGAATACCACCCACTCGAACGGCGCGGACGACAGGTAGTGCGTCAGGGCGGCGATCAACTCTCGCGCAGTGGCGGGAGATGCCGCCGCGAGATTACCGACTTCGACAACGCACGCACGGCTAACCCTGCCGCCCATCGCGCTCGACAGTGCCGCTTCGACAGGCTGCTCGAGATAGGACTCGAGGAACAACCGTCGCTCCTGCTCGGCGCCACGCAAACCGCAAGCGATGATCAGCCGACCGTGGCCATCGCGCGCCCCCAGCAGCGTGGGCATGAACTGCCGAATGCGCGCTTGATGTGCGGCGCGAAAATGTGCCGCGATAAACGCTTCGGCCTCTTTACGACTCGTACCGATTTGCGCAACGAGACAACGTCTCGGCACCGCTTCGCGCTCGGCGCGCGCCTTCCCGTATTCCATGCAGCCTCCTGCTATCCCGTGGCAGAGGCATGTTAAGAATCAGGAGCGCGAAGAAATGTCGTCGAAGTGTGAAGTTTCCGTGAATATGAAAAACGTACGGGACTACAGCATCGGGATCCCGGGCGAGGCGCGCCGCTCAGGCCGACTCGGATGGTCCGAAATCGACGGTGAACGTCGTGCCTTCGCCAGGCTGGCTGGCAACCCCGATGCTCCAGCCGAAGCGAGTGCAAAGTCGCCTGACAATCGCCAGTCCGATGCCACTGCCTTCACGCCGGGCATTACGACCACGAAAGGAACGCTCGAAGATATGCGGCACGTCCTCGGCGGCGATACCGATCCCGGAATCGTTGATGCTCAGCGCGTGTCCGTCGTAGCGCACCGTGATGCGGCCGTGATCGGTATAGACGAGCGCGTTCTTCAGCAGGTTGCCGACGAGCAATGCCAGCGCGGTACGATGCACCGACAACACCGCGCCCTCGGGAATATCGATCTCCAGTCCGATCCCTTTGGCCTCCAACGCCGAATCGAATTGCGCTGCAATCTCGGACACCATTTCGCGCAAGGCAACCGATTCGCGCGCGGCCATCGGCGCTTCGCGCGCCAGCAGCAGCAGAGCCTCGACCACTTCGGTCATGCGATCGGTGCCTTCGAGTACACGTTGAACACGCGAACGCGATTTTTCGTTCAACGACGCATCATTCAGCAACAGTTCGCAGCTCGATTTGATAATCGTCAGCGGCGTACGCAGTTCATGGCTGACGTTGGCGGTGAACTCCTTTTCCCGGCTCAGCAATTCGGTGACGCGATCGGCATACTCGTCCAGCGCCTGGGCGAGCGTGACCACCTCCGCGTCGCGATAATCCGGCGCCAGCACGGGCTGCGGCGCCGCCGGGTCGAGGCTCGCGACACGCCGGGACAGATCGGTCACCTGCCGCACCAGCCGGCCCGCCACCCAGACGCCAGCCCACACCAGCACCGCAATGGATACGACAATACCCAGCAACATGAAGATGCGGAATTCGTTGACGCGGTCTTCGTGCCGGGTGGCGTCGTAAAGCAGGTAGTAGACGCCGTCCTGCGTCGGCTGCACATCGACGTGGAGTTCGCGCTCGCCGATGTAGAACTCATGCACCCCGGAATCGAGACCGCGCAGATACTCGGGTAGCGCGGCGGCGTCTTCCGGCGTGCGCACGATATAGCGAATCAAACCGCCCGGCACATCGCCCGGCGCGCGACTGAGCACGCGCTCGGCTTCGTCGAGCAGAATGCGATCGATGAAATTTTCTTCCTGATATTCGACGATGAACAGCACCGCGATCGTCTGCAGCACCAGCAGGAATGCGCCGACCACGATGACACCGATCGCCACCCGACTACGCAGGCCGATGCGGGCGGAATTGACGTTCGCCACGTCAGCGCCGCTCGACCGACGCCAGGCGGTAACCTACGCCGTGCATGTTCTCGATCGGATCGGCGGCGCCGGCCGCCTGAAACGCGCGGCGCAGGACGTACATGTGGCTACGCAGGGTTTCGCTGGAAGGCAGCCGTTCGCCCCATACCGCCTGCTCGAGATCGGCGCGGGTATAGACGCGCGCAGGCTGGGTCAGCATGAACTCGAGCAGGCGCAACGGCTTGGGCGGCAGGCGCACCGGCGTACCGTTCACCGTCACCGACAGCGTGACGGGATCGAACACGATCGCGCCATGCCGCAACGCTGTGAGTGCGGCGCGACCGACCCGGCGCTTGTGCAGCGCCTGCAGACGCGCTTCGACTTCGGCGAGCGCGAAGGGCTTGGCAAGGTAATCGTCCGCGCCGCTATCGAAGCCTTCCAGCTTGTCTTCCAGCGTATCGCGCGCCGTCAGCATCAACACCGGCGTATCGCGCTGCGCATCCTCGCGCAGTCGGCGACATAGCATCACGCCGTCGATTCCCGGCAGATTGAGGTCGAGCACGATGGCGTCGAAGTCCTGCGTCACGGCCAGATGCAATCCCGTCACGCCGTCGAACGCCGCATCGACCGTATGACCATGCGACTCGAGGTAATCGCATAGATTGGTGGCAATGGGGCTTTCGTCTTCGATGATGAGGATACGCACGGTTACCACGGCAAAATTCGGTAACGCGCATTCTAGCCGCGCTCAACCGACGAATCGCAACCCGTCGACAATCTTCACTCGGGCGGCGCGCCGCATCGGCAGCAGCGCCGCCGCCAAGCCGACGATCAGCGCGCAGCCGGCCTGCAGCGCAACCGTCGACCGGCTGATTTCGAATATCGGAAACAGCGTCCCCATCTGTGCGGCAAACCAGTGTCCGATCGGGAAGGTCAGCGCGATGCCGAGCACGGCACCGGCCAGGGCGATGGCCAGCGATTCGCCGAGAATCAGGCCGCCGACGAAAGACGGATGGAATCCCAGCGCCTTCAAAGTGGCGTATTCAGGCATGCGTTCGCGCGCCGTCATCGACATCGTATTCGCCATGACCGCGAGAATGATGGCGATGACGACAAAGGAAACGAAACGCACGGCCACCACAATCGCCTCGGTCTGTTTGGCGAAGCCGATCTGGAACGCGCGCTCCGTCTCGGTGAGCGTTTCGGCGGCAGAGTTGCGAAACAGCTCATCGATGTTGCGGCCGATCTCCGCAGCGCGTCCGATGTCGCCGATCGAGACGACGAATACACCGACCTTGTCGGCACGCTGCGGCGCGCGCTTCTTGAGCGTCTCGTTGAGATATTCGTAGTGGAAGAACATCAGCGAGGTGTCCGTCGACGGCTGCGCGCCGTCGTAGATCGCCCGCACGGTGAATTCCCAGTTGCCGGGGAAAATGTCGCCCTGCAGCGGAAGCGTGTCGCCGATGCGAAAACCGTGGTTGACGGCGAGCTTGCGGCCGATCACCGCGCCCTTGCGATCGCGCATGAAGGCGCGAAACTCCTCGTCTTCGAGCAGGTACTCTGGATACATCGCGAAATACGGTTCGGGGTCGACCGCGAACCGCGGAAAGAAATTTTCCATGCTTGTATCGCGATAAACGCCGCCGAACCAGTTGGCTGCGGCGACGCGTTCAACGCCGCCGACGGCGCGAATCTTTTCGCGATAGTTGATCGGCATCGGGAAAATCAACGATACCGCGTTGCGCGTCACCAGGCGATTGGCCGCCGCGGCGTTCGCGCCCGCGTACCACGCATCCACAATGGTCTGCAGCAGGCCGAAGGACAGAATCGCGACCACCAGCCCGAGCACCGTCAGCCCGCTGCGCAGCTTGTGCCGCAGACCGTTACGCAGAATGAGTTTGAAAAAGTGCACGGCGCGAGATCAGGCGTGACGATTCGCGCGTACCGAACGCTCCGCCACGCCCTCTGCGGTGGAAAGCTCGCCCTTTTCCAGATACATGATGGCGTGCGCCCGATCGGCCGCGCGCTTGTCATGGGTGACCATGATGATGGTCTTGCCGAGTTCCGCGTTCAGTCGATCGAGCAGGCCGAGAATTTCTTCGGCCGATACGCGATCCAGATCTCCGGTCGGTTCGTCGGCGACTAATAAGGTGGGATCGGAAATCACCGCGCGCGCGATCGCCACCCGCTGCTGCTGTCCGCCCGACAATTCGGACGGCAGGTGATCCATGCGATCGGCCAGGCTGACCAGATCGAGCGCCATTTCCACGCGCTCCCGACGTTCGCGGCGCGACAGCGAAGTCAACGTCAGCGGCAATTCGACGTTCTCGAACGCGGTGAGCACCGGCATCAGGTTATAGAACTGGAAAATGAAACCGACGTTCGCCGCGCGCCAGTCGGCCAGTTCGGCCTCGGTCAATTGCGTGATGTCGATGCCGTCGATGATCACTTCGCCCGAGTCCGGTTTGTCGATCCCGGCAATCATGTTGAGCAGCGTGCTCTTGCCCGAACCGGAAGGCCCCATCAGGCCGAGAAAATCGCCGGCCCGGATATCGAGGTTGATATCGGTCAGCACCGATACCGTCTGTCCGCCGCGTCGATACGATTTGACCAGGCTGCGAATCCTGATCAGCGGCGCGCTCGCTTCATTGCCGGTCGGCGCATTCACGACATCATTCACGGCTTCTGCTCGATCGTGACCTTGCGGCCGTCAAGGCTCGCATCGAGCGGTTTCAGCACCACGCGATCGCCGGGCTGCACCCCCCGCACTTCGAGCAATTCGCCGAGCGTCGCGCCGGTCTGCACCGGCACCCGCTCGGCGCGACCATCCTTGATGCGTAACACCGACGCGGAGGCATCGTCACGCAATACCGCCTCGGCCTGCACCGCCGTGACCGGTTTGCGCTCCTCGGGCTCGAGCGCGCGCTCAAGAAATGCGACCTTGGTGCTCATATCGGGCAGCACGCGCTCATTGCGTTCGTTGAAACGAATCTTCACCAGCACCGTCGCCTTGGCGCGATCGACCGTCGGCACAATGCGATTGACCTGCCCGCCGAAACGCTCGTCCGGCAGCGCGTCGAGTTGGATCTCCACCGGCTGGCCGACGCTGATCTTGCTCAGCGAAGACTCCGCCACATCCGCTTCGACTTCGAGCGTGCTCATGTCGGCCATGGTGACGACCGCGCCCTTGGTATCGAGCGCACTCGAGAAGGGCGTGATGTTGTCGCCCACATTGGCATTCTTGGTCAGCACGACGCCGTCGAACGGCGCCCGGATGAGCGTCTGATCGAAGCCGACCTCGGCGGCTTCGAGATCGGCGCGCGCGACCGCCAGCGAGGCCTGCCGGCTCGCCAGCGCCGCCTTGGCGATTTCCATGCGCGCACGCGCGGCGTCGTGCGCCGCTTCGCTGATATAGCGCTTGCCGATCAATTCCTCGGAGCGCTTGAACGCGCGCAGGGCATCGCGTAAATCCGCGCTCGCCTGCTCCACATTCGCCTGCGCAACCTTGACGCCGGCCTGTGCCTGCTCGCGCGTCGCCGCGACATCGCGATTTTCCAGTCGCGCGATGATCTCGCCCTCTTTCACCTTGCTGCCTTCGGCGACGCCGAGCCACTCCAGACGCCCGGTCGCTTTCGACGCGATCGAGGCTTTGCGCTGCGCGACGACGTAACCCGTCGCGTTCAGCACGGTGATCGCCTGTGCCGGATAAGCGGTCGTCACGCTGACCGCCTCCACGGTCACCGCGCCGACATAACGCTGCGCCAGAATCGCCGCGGCAATGAGCAACACCGCGGCGGCGGCAATCCACCAGCGCCAGCGTGTACGTTTCGGCGTGCCTCTGCCGGCCGCGCCGCGATCGATACTGAGTCGGGAAAGTTCGGATGCGCTCACAAGATGGGGATGTCGGAAAGAAAGTAGTGAGCCCTGCGTGCGACATGCAGGGCTGGGCATTATATCTGCGCCGCGACGGCGCCCCGACCGGATATGGACGCAGATGCGGCAGGTAATTCGCGCCGTATCAGCGCAATCGAAAACGCACCGGCAACAGGATGGTGCGACCGGCCACGGTCGCCGATAAGGTGCCGAGCTCACGCACCGCGCGCAACGCCGCAGCATCCAGAATCTCGTGACCGGAACTGCTTGCGACGGCGGCACTCCGCACATGTCCGGCGGCGTCGATTTCGAGCAGCACGATCACCTCGCCCTCCAGCCCCTGCTCCAACGCTTCGGGCGGATAGAGCACCACCTCGGCAATCCGCTGTTTGGCATCGTCGACGGTCGGGCGTTGTCGCTCCACCGGCCGTGCGGCCGCCCTTGCCGACCTGGCTTCATCGGGTTTCGCTCGGCGCGACGGCGGCGCCGCCACTTCCTCCGGCGGCAAGGTGTTCTTGATCAGGCCGTCGTCGGGCGTTGCCGTGACATCCTGCGCGCCCGGCAACAGGCGCGCGTTGAGCGGGATCGACTCGACCGGCGCGCGCATATCGAATGACGGCAGGCGCGACGCAACGCCGAGCACGCTCGCATGCAGAAATACCGACGCAACGACGGCGAGACCGACTCTCCAATTCGCCTGCCACGGCGGCCTTTGACTTTTGCTGTCCACGCCCGGAATATGGGCCGCTCGTTTGCACCTTGGCAAGTTCTCTTCATGTCCCTCCGCACGCTGCGATTCCTCGCTCTGTTCCTCTGTCTTTCGAGCGCCCACTGCGTCTGGGCTGCGACGCCCGACCCGGTGCGTTTCGGCGTGATGATCGAAGCGGGCGATCTGGATGCGGCGCAGCAGTGGCTCGACGAAGGACTCGATCCGAACTTCGAAGCCGATCGCATCGGCAGCGGTTTGATGATCGGCGCCTGGGAAGGCAACATTCCAATGATGGAATTGTTCGTCCGTCATGGCGCCGATGTGAACTATGTCAGCGTGCGCGGCGAGCAGGCGTTGATGCATGCCGCATGGAAAGGCCGGGCCGAGGCAATCGAGTGGCTGCTGGCACACGGCGCCACGATCAATCGCAGCGGACCGGAATGGTCCGCGCTGCATTACGCGGTGTTCGCCGGTCACGAACAGCTCTCGCGCCTGCTGGTCGATCGCGGCGCCGACATCAATGCCCGCTCGCCCAACGGCTCCAGCGTGTTGATGATGGCGGCGCGCGAAGGTCATCAGTCGCTTGCGCGTCTGCTGCTCGAGCGCGGCGCCGATCCCGACGCAACGAACGAGCACGGCGACGACGCGCTCGACTGGGCGCTGCGGCGCGGTCATGTCCGGATTGCGCAGGAACTTTCCACCAAGGAGCGTTTTGCCGAAGTGGCGCGCGAAGTCGTGCACGCTCCGCCGCCGGTCTACTCGGAACCCGCGCCGCGTCCGTTGACGGAACTGGTCGATGCGCTGCGCCGCGCGCGTGCGGAGGGCCGCTCCACCGCTGAAGTGCTGCACCGATACGAAGCCACGCTGAAGGCCTTCGCAGAACAGCCGGTCGCGCCAGCGGAGACACCCGCGGCGCTGGAAATCACCGGTCGACGCAATGCGCCCGGACAGGAACGGGCGCGCCTGCTTTACGAGAAGCACCAACAATGGAAGCGGGAGCACGGAAGGCAATAAGCAAGCCTGCGGGCAACTGATGTCCTTTGTGCCAATGCAGGCCTCGCCTTTGCTCCATCAACAAGGAGTCTTGTTGCGCTTGTGCAACGTGCACGTATGAATAACAGTGAATCGTCAACCGCTTCCTTTAGAATCGTCGACTCCCGCACAACCGGCCCGCGCGATGATCTTCTCTCGCATGCGGTGGAATTTCGCCGTCAAAGCCGTAGTTGTTTCCACCGCCGGGCTCTTGTGTGCCTCGGTATTCGCTTATACGACCCTGTATAAGCGGCTTGACGGCTGGTTGCAGGACTCGTTGCAGCGCACCGTCGCCGCACCGATCGATTTAAGCGACGTCCTCGTCGTCGATATCGACGACGCGTCGCTGAGCACCCTGGTGCGCGCGCTCGGCCCCTGGCCCTATACGCGCGACACCTTCGCCTACGCGCAGTCCTATCTGATGGAACACGGCGCACGTCTTGTTGTGTACGACCTGCTGCTTGCGGACGTGCGCGAAGGCGACGAGAACTTCAGTCCGGCAGCGCGCCACAACGTTGTGTATGCGGGGGCGGGCTTCACCGTCCCGCTGCCCGTCACGCCCGCTTACCGAACCCAGCTTGAAGCACTCGCTATCGGCCGCGACGACAATCCACGGGGAACGGATAGCGAAGCGCCGATCGGCGACGGCTATCGCTATTGGTCGTATCTAAAGCTCCCGCTAACGACTGCGGCGAGCGGCCGCGCAGTCGGCGTCATGAATATTCAGCCGGATGAGGACGGCGTAGTGCGTCGCGTGGCCTTGTTCCATGGCACGCAGGGCTATGTGCTGCCGAGCCTCTCGCTCGCCGCGCTCATCGCCGCGCACCCGGAGCAGGTGGAAGCCGATTGGGCGCATCGCGCACTGCGTGTGCGCCGTGTAGACGTGCCGCTCACCGAGGGTGGCGAGGCGCTGTTGCGCTATCCGTCGAACACCGACGAATTGCGCGTCGTTCCATTCTATGAATTGATGTTCTCGGCGACGCGCTCAGCGCCGGCCAACGCGCTGTTGCCGGATGTGAGAAACAAGACGGTGTTCATCGGCAGTTCGAGCTTCGCCGCCGGCACCCATGCCTATACGCCGATGGCGCGTATGGCCGGCGTACAACTCTCCGCCTTGACCTACGCCATGCTCGCCAATCGCAGCGTCCTTTCACCGCCGCGGCTTGTGCTCGACGGTGCCATCGCAGCGTTCGCGCTGGCGTTGCCGCTGCTGCTGCTATGGCGCGGCGTGGAGGCAAGCGGACGCGCCTTCCTGCTCATCTTTTTCGGCCTGCCGCTGCTGTGCTTCGGCATCGCCATCGCACTGCTGATGGGCGGACATCAGTCCAACTGGCTGTATGCCGTGACGGTCGGGCTGGCGGCGTGGATTGGCGTACTCGCGATCTGGTTGTTCGATCTGGCCAACGATCAACGACGGCTGCGTTACGAGGCCATCGCGGCGCGCGAAGCCAACCGTCTCAAAAGCGAGTTCCTCAACCAGGTCACGCATGAATTGCGCACGCCGCTGACCGCGATCATGGGTTTCAACAAGATCAATCAATACACCGAGGATCTCGGTCGCGACTCGCGCATCAAGAACAGCGAGATCATCGGCCGCAATTGCGATCACCTGCTCGCGCTGATCAACAACAATCTCGATCTGGCAAAAATGGAAACCGGCAGCCTGGTCATCGCATCCGCGCCCGAAGACCCGGAGCAATTGTGTCGCGACATCGTCGCGACCCTGCAACCCGTCGCCGACGAAAAACGGCTGCGACTCAAATTCACGCGCGTGACCGAGTTGCCCGCGGCGCTGATGCTCGACGCATTTCGCGTCCGTCAAGTACTGATGAATCTACTCGGCAACGCGCTCAAGTTCACCCAGCGCGGCACCGTCGAACTCGCGGTCAGTTGGCACAGCGCGACGCTCTTGCTCGAAGTACGCGATACCGGCGCCGGCATTCCCGCCGACGCACTCGAGCGCATTTTCCATCCCTTCGAGCAGGTCGACGCCAAAGTTGCGCAACGCTTCGGCGGCACAGGCCTCGGTCTCGCCATTACGCGCACTCTGGTCGAATTGATGGATGGCGTGATCGAAGTGGAATCGGAGCCCGGCATCGGCTCGCTCTTCCGAGTCCGGCTGCCGGCCGAAGTGACTGCTCGCCCCGACACGGTGCGTCCGATCACCGACGCGCGCCCCATGGAAATTTTGTCCGGCCGTGTATTAATTGCCGAAGATAACGAAGACATCCGCGCACTGATCGAACTGCAATTGACCAAGCTTGGGGTCGAGACAGTCTCCGTGCCGAACGGCCTTGCCGCCGTCGAGACCGCATTGGCGGCCCCCTTCGATGCAGTGCTGATCGACATGGAAATGCCGGTCATGAACGGCTTCGAAGCAATCAATGTTCTCCGTACTCGCAACTACCACGGCACGATCCTTGCCTTGACCGCCCACCAGGAGGGATTGGAAATCGAACGCGCGCTCGCTTCGGGTTGCGACGGCGTGGTACGAAAACCAGCCAGCATCGAATCTTTGCGCACCGCCCTGAGGTCGGTTCTGCGTGGCTCGCGCCGCGCCACGGGAAGTGCGTAAGCCGGGTAATGGGGGACAGTCATCATGCAGCGCTTACAAACCGTTTCGTCGGATCGTGCGCGCGCCTACAACGCCGCGCTCGGCGGCATTCCCGCACATCGGATCTGTGTCCGGGTCTCAAGCGAGCTCGAACCGCTGATCCCGCGTTTTCTGGCCAATCGACGCACGGAAATCGCTTCGCTTGAACAAGCCGTCGAATCGAAGGACGTGGAAACGCTGCGCCGCATTGGTCACGGCCTCAAGGGCGTGGGCGGCGGCTATGGCTTCGATGAGATCACCCGCATCGGGGCGCAGATCGAACTCTATGCAAAAACCGGCAACAATGAAGCGACCCGTCGGCTCGTTCGGGCGCTGAAGCGCTATCTCGACGACGTCGAAGTGAGCTTCGACTAGTCGGACATCGCCGAGGAGGCAAATCATGCGCATCGCACTGCTTGAAGACGACTCCGCTCAACGCGATCTGGTGAAACTGTGGCTCGACGGCGCAGGACACGTCTGCCACGCGTACGGCCGATCGAAGGATTTCATGCGCATCCTCACGCGCGACACGTTCGATCTGCTGCTCATCGACTGGGAACTGCCCGACATCAACGGCGATGTCGTGCTCGAATGGGTGCGTCGCAACGTGCACGAATACGTCCCGGTGATGTTCGCCACCGCGCGCAGCGATGAAGAAGATATCTGCGCCATTCTGCGTGCGGGCGCCGACGACTACCTGGCCAAACCGCTGCGCAAGAACGAATTGCTCGCGCGCATCGAAGCGCTCGGCCGACGCGGCAAACAGCCGATCGCCAACGGCGAGCCCTTGTGTGTCGGCGATTTCGAGATCGACTTCGAATGCCGTGTCCTGCGTCGCGGCGGCACGCCCGTGTTGCTGACGCAAAAGGATTTCGACCTTGCCGTATTCCTGTTTCGCAACGTCGGAAATCTGCTCTCGCGCGGCCACATTCTGGAAACCGTCTGGGGTCGCAATCCCGATCTCAACACGCGCACGGTCGACACGCATATCAGCCGCCTGCGTTCCAAGCTCGGCCTGGTGCCGGAGAACGGTTGGCGCCTGTGCGCCGTCTATCAGCAAGGCTATCGACTCGAACCGGTCGCCGAACGCGACGCATCCGTCCTCGCACGCCGCGGCAACAAGGCGCCCGAACCGATCGTCTACGCAACGCCACAGTGAGGCAGTCGATCACGAGTTGAGCGTCAATGAAAAACCGCGCAACGCGCGGTTTTTCATTGACGGCAGGCGCGGCAGTCCATCGCCCATGAACGAACTACAGACATCCGCCCGCGTGGCGGATGTCTGTTTATGCATAATCGTCATGCGCGCACACACCTCGTGCCGGTCAGGCGTTCCCGGCGCCGGCCGATTTCGTCGCAGCGAGAATCGCCGTGTTTGTCGCATTGACGCTGTCTGCAGTGATCGGGGGTGCAATGCTGGGAATGCACGGAACAGCGATGGGAGTAATGCGAATGCAACGCCATCGCGCGACGCATTCGCTGAGAATGACTCCCTCATTCCGGCGAAAACGGGAGAAAGCCATTCGCCTCCTTGATTTACAGGATGTCGCCCCCATCTCGTGAGGAGTCGACAAATGGCCGTATATGTTGTCTTATGTTGATCAGGTCTGTCGTGCCGACAATCTGAGCAAGCGATTTTCGACCGCCCGCGATTGCCCCGCGCCTTATCGAGACCGCGGGGTCTTTCATTTTTACCGACCGCAACGCCGGATCGGGTTGATACAGGAGAAAATCATGGCCAAAGGACAGATGCGCGGAAATCGGGAAATCAAAAAGCCGAAGCAGAAGAAGGAGCCAGCGCCGGCTCCTGCCGGATTCGCCAGGGGCATGACGCCGCCGACCGGAAACCCGAAGAAGAAGTGATCGAACAAGCGTGGCTGTCCGCGCTTTAGCAACGACGGCCGCGCTGCAGCGCCCATCCTGAGCGCTCCCAACATCGCAATCCGCAGTGCTGGTCGCGATGTACTACCGACCTTTTCACTTGCCGGCGCGCGGATGCGGCGCACTGCGCGATCCTGGTCTTCACAGGCGGCCGATGACGCCGCACATTTCCATTTGCGCCTGACCTGACTGCCCCGACAGTTGACAAGGCGCAAGCTCGCTTCGACGCGCGCCGGAGCTCCATCTGAACGGTATGCCGTGGCATCTCCCTGCAATGAGATCCGCGCTATCTTCAATCGGGTTTGTCCGCTTCGGCGCCTGTCGCAAGCCCCCTGACCGCAAAGGCGCTCATGCACTCGATCCTTCGTTACGCATTCGGACATCGCTTCACATCGCCGCCCTGGAATGACCGAAGGCCGGTGAGAGAAGAATTGTTCGGCGTCGAACGGCTCGAGCAACACGCGGAAAGCCTCGCCGCCGCGCAGACGGTCGCGGCAAAACCGCCGGCCGTCCTCCCGTTACACGCCCGGCTCGACGAGAACGCCGCTGTGTTGCTCGCCGCCTATCGCGCGAGCGCCGCCGAGCTGGAGCGCGGCCGCAGTGTGGTTCCCGCCGCGGAATGGCTGCTCGACAACTATCACATCGTCGAAGAGCAGATCCGCGAGATCCGGGATGATCTGCCCCCCGGCTATTACCGCCAGTTGCCGAAACTGGCCGAGGGATCGTTCGCCGGGTATCCGCGCGTATTCGGCCTGGCCTGGGCCTTCGTCGCCCACACCGACAGCAACTTCGATCCCGACATATTGCGTCGCTTCATTGCCGCTTATCAGCGGGTCCAGCCGCTCACGATCGGCGAACTGTGGGCGGTTGCGATTACGCTGCGCATCGTTCTCATCGAGAACCTGCGCCGCCTCGCCGACCAGATGACGGCCGGGCGAGCCGCGCGCGCAGATGCCGATACGCTGGCCAACCGGCTGCTCGCACCCGGGGGTGCCCGCGCTGCGCTCGAGTCGGACATCTCCACTCGTTCGACCGTGCCCTTGTCCGAACCCTTCGCCGCACAACTTGCCAAGCGCCTGAGAGACCGTGATCCGAGAACGACGCCGGCGCTCGGCTGGCTGGAGGAGCGGCTCTTGTCGCAAGGCACCTCGGTCGATGAAGTAGTGCAGCACGCGCAACAACGACAGGGTGCTTCCAACGTCAGCGTGCGCAATGTCATTACCAGCATGCGGCTGATTTCCGATATCGACTGGGCGGAACTGGTTGAGAGTGTCAGCCTCGTCGATGAACGGCTGCGCGCGGAGAGTGCTTTTGCCGCGATGGACTTCACCACACGCAATCTGTATCGCAGCGCGATCGAATTGCTGGCCCGCGGTTCGTCATACGCGGAACTCGAAGTTGCCGATCAGGCGCTGCAGGCCGCCCGGCTCGCCGCGGCAGACACGGCCACTGCGGTGGACGCTGAGCGTGTCGGCGATCCCGGCTATCACCTGATCGGCGAAGGCCGCCGCGCGTTCGAGCAAACGATCGAATTCCGGCCGCCGCCCCGCCTACGCATCAGCCGCTTCAACATTCGTCTCGGCATAGGCGGCTACATCGGCGCGATCCTGTTCGTCACAACCGGGCTGCTGGCCTTCGCGCTATCCGTACTCGCCACCCCGGGCATTGACGCCGGCTGGCTTGCGCTATTCGCGCTGATCGCATTCCTTCCGGCGACCGAAGCGGCAACCGCACTGGTCAATCGTGGAGTCACGCGCAGTTACGGCGCGATGACTTTGCCGGGCCTCGAGCTCAAGACAGGCGTTCCGTCGTCGCTACGCACCCTCATTGCCGTGCCGACGTTGCTGATCAGCGAAGCCGAGGTGCTGGAGCAAATCGAACAACTGGAAGTCCACCATCTCGCCGGCACCGGCGGCGACCTCACTTTTGCTTTGTTGTCGGACGGCATCGATGCGGATGAAGAGGTCCTGCCGGGCGATGCGCAGCTGCTCGCCGTCGCGACCGAGGCGATCGCGGAACTCAACCGACGCTACGAGCCGGGACCCGGCGGCGATCGCTTCCTTTTGCTGCATCGACACCGCGTCTTCAATGCAGGCGAAAACATATGGATGGGATGGGAACGCAAAAGGGGCAAGCTGCATGAACTCAACCGTCTGTTGCGCGGCGCCACCGATACCACGTTCATGCCCGTCGCCGGATGCGCCCCGCAAGTGCCGGCCGATGTACGCTTTGTCATTACGCTCGATGCCGACACGCGACTGCCGAGAGACGCCGCGGTCCGACTGATCGGCAAGATGGCTCATCCGCTGAACCGACCCAAATTCAGCGAGACCGAGCAACGCGTGATCGACGGCTACGCCATTCTTCAGCCGCGCGTCACGCCTTCGCTGCCGGTCGGCCGCGAAGGGTCGTTCTATCAAAGACTCTATTCCGGCCCCGGCGGCATGGATCCCTATGCGTCGGCCGTTTCCGATGTGTATCAGGATCTGTTCGGCGAAGGTTCCTACACCGGCAAAGGCATTTACGACGTCGACGCCTTCGAGGCGGCACTTCGCGGCCGCGTACCGGAAAACGCCTTGCTCAGCCACGATCTGTTCGAAGGCGTTTTCGCCCGCGCCGGTCTGGCTTCCGACATCGAGGTGGTCGAGGAATTTCCGTCTCGCTACGACGTTTCCGCCAAACGCAAGCATCGCTGGACGCGCGGGGACTGGCAGCTGCTTCCCTGGATACTCGGACACCGCAGCGGCAACCGGGCAGTGCCGTCGATCGGTCGCGGCAAGATGCTGGACAACCTGCGTCGATCGCTGCTCACGCCGTTCACCCTGCTGGCGTTCGGACTGTGCTGGCTGCTTCCGCAGCCTGCAAGCATGGAAGGCACGCTGCTCGTCCTCGCCGCCTTCGCGATTCCGCCTTTCCTTCCGGTCGTTTTTTCAATCCTGCCGCATCGTCCCGGCGTTCGTCTCGGCAACCATCTTCGCGCACTCGCGACCGATCTGCGCCTCGCGATCGTGCAGACTTTCTTCTCGCTCGCCTTCCTGCCCGATCGAGCCCGGCGCATGGTGGATGCGATCGTCAGAACGCTGGTGCGGCTATGCGTGACGCGTCGTCATATGCTCGAGTGGACAACTGCTGCGCAGGCGAAGGAAAGTCCGCAGCTGAATATGCGCGGCTTCTATCTGAAGATGGCGGGCGGCACGTCGCTCGGCCTCATCATGGCGGCGGCCGCGGTCGCATTCGCGCCGTCGTCCTGGCCGTTGGTGCTGCCCTTTGCGCTGCTCTGGCTGATCGCACCGGCACTGGCCTCATGGGCCAGCCGGTCGCCGACGGCCGTGCGGTTCGCCATCGCCGACTCGGATGCGCAGGACTTGCGCCTCATCGGGCGACGCACCTGGCGCTTCTTCGAAACCTTCGTGACGCCGTCGAGCAACATGCTGCCGCCGGACAATTTCCAGGAGACTCCGAAGCCGATCGTCGCGCAACGGACATCGCCGACCAATATCGGTCTCTATCTGCTCTCGACCGTCGCCGCGCGCGACTTCGGCTGGACCGGCACAACAGAGACGGTCGAGCGACTGGAAGCGACCTTCGATGCAATGCAAAAGCTGCCGCAGCTCAAAGGCCATTTCTTCAACTGGTACGGAACGCAGGATCTGCAGGCCTTGGCGCCGGCATATGTTTCATCCGTCGACAGCGGCAATCTGGCCGGCCATCTCATTGCGCTCGCCAACGCCTGCGACGAATGGGCGGACGACTCGCACGTATCGGTACCGAATGCCCGGCCCGGCATGGCCGACAATCTTCGTCTGGCGCGCGAGACGCTCAACGCCCTGCCTGCCGCGCAAAGCGAACGAGGGCTGCAGCTTGCCGCGCTTTTCGAAGAGATCGACGCGCAGTTGAATGGCGTGCAAGCGATCGAGACGATCTCTCCGACGTTGAAACGGCTGACCGAAAAGGCCACCAGGACAGCGCTCGAGATCATCCCCGCAGTCGAAGGCGACGACATTCCCGATCTGGTTTTCTGGATCGAGGCGCTGCGCACGGCGGTGATCGAACACGCCCGCGATCGGCTGCACACTGCCGATGCGCCGCACGTGCTGCAAGACAGACTGAGAACGCTCGCCGCAACGGCGCGCGAAATGGCTTTGGCGATGGATTTCGCGTTTCTGCTCGATACTGAGCGGAAACTGTTGTCGATCGGCTACTCGCTTGCCGACAATCGGCTCGATCCCAGTTGCTACGATCTGCTCGCTTCGGAAGCGCGGCTCGCCAGCCTGTTCGCGATCGCCAAGGGCGACGTTACGACACAACACTGGTTTCGCCTCGGCCGGACAGCAACGCCTGTCGGCAGCGGGTCGGCGCTGATCTCCTGGTCCGGCTCGATGTTCGAATATCTGATGCCGTCGCTGGTGATGCGCGCGCCGGTCGGCAGTGTGCTCGAACAGACCAATCGACTGATCGTGCAGCACCAGCAATCTTACGGGCGATCGTTGGGCACGCCGTGGGGCGTTTCGGAATCCGCCTATAACGCCCGCGACATGGAGTTCACCTACCAGTATTCCAACTTCGGCGTTCCCGGTCTCGGCCTGAAGCGCGGCCTCGCCGAAAACGTGGTGATCGCGCCCTATGCGACCGGTCTTGCCGGCATGGTGGACCCGCAAGGCGCACTGCAAAACTACGCTCGCCTTGCCGAGATGGGGGGAAGCGGCCGTTTCGGCTTCTATGAAGCCCTCGATTTCACTCGTTCGCGACTTCGCGATGACGAGGATGTCGCGATCGTGCGCAGTTTCATGGCCCATCACCAGGGCATGACCATCGTCGCCATCGACAATACGTTGCACGAGGGTCGGATGCGCGCCCGCTTCCATCGTGAACCGATGATCCAGGCGAGCGAACTGCTGCTGCAGGAGCGCATGCCGCGCAACGTCGCCATTGCCCATCCGCGCGCCGAAGAGGTGAAGACGGCCGCGAGCGAAGCCGGCACCGAACCGTCGGCGATGCGTCGACTCACCGCCTCGACAGCCGGCGCGCCCGTCACGCACCTGCTCTGCAACGGGCGCTACGCAGTGATGCTGACCGCGGCCGGCGCGGGCTACAGCCGCTGGCGCGATATGGCGGTCACCCGATGGCGCGAAGACGCGACCCGCGACGACTGGGGCTCCTTCATTTTTCTGCGCGATACGTTCAGCGGCGCCGTGTGGTCCGCCGGCACGCAGCCGATCGCCAACGATGCGGCACAACGCGAAGTGATCTTCGCCGAAGATCGCGCCGAATTCATCCGATACGAAGGCACGCTCACGACCACCATGGACGTTCTGGTGTCGGGCGAGGCCGACGGCGAGGTCCGTCGCATCTCGCTGACCAACAGCGGACGCCGCGCACGCGAAATCGAACTCACCTCCTATGCCGAAGTGGTTCTCACCACGCCGGCGGCCGACAATGCGCACCCGGCTTTCGCCAAGATGTTCGTGGAAACCGAATATCTCGCCGAATTCGGCGCACTCATTGCGACACGCCGACCGCGCTCGCGCGACGAACCGCCCATCTGGGCCGCACATTTCGCCGTGGTGGAAGGCGAGATCGTCGCCGACCCGCAATACGAATCCGATCGCGCGCGTTTCATCGGCCGAGGTCGTACCGTCGGTACGGCGGCCGCCATGCTGGACAACCATGCGCTGTCGAACACGGCGGGGACGGTGCTCGATCCGATCTTTTCGCTCAGACAGCGCGTGCGGATTCCGTCGGGTCAGATCGCACGGATCGCGTTCTGGACCATGGTCGCGTCGTCGCGAGAAGAACTGCTCGATCTGGTCGACAAGCATCACGATCGCAGCGCGTTCGATCGTGCCAAGACGCTGGCCTGGACGCAGGCCCAGGTTCAACTTCGCCATCTCGGTATCGAAGCGGAGGAAGCGGCCAATTTCCAGCGCCTGGCCGCGCCGATCCTGTATGCCGATGCGCGCTTCAGGGCGTCCTCCGACGCCATCAGCCGCGGCGCCGGCGCGCAATCGGGCCTGTGGCCGCATGCGATTTCCGGCGATCTGCCGATCGTCATGCTGCGTATCGACGATATCGAGGACATCGCCCAGGCCCGCCAACTACTGCGCGCGCACGAATACTGGCGCATGAAGCGCCTTGGCGTGGATCTCGTGATCGTCAACGAACGCGCATCCTCCTACGTGCAGGATTTGCAGAACGCCATCGACACCGCCGTGCGCATCAGCCAGTCGCGACCGCGTTTCGGCGCGGAATTCGCGCAAGGCTCGGTCTATGCGCTGCGCGCCGATCTCATGAGCATCGAGGCACGCGCCCTGATTCAATCAGTGGCCCGTGTCGCGCTGATTGCCCGCCGCGGACCCATTGTCAGCCAACTCGCTCATCTGCCATCGCTACCCGCCCGGCCGCTGCCTGCGCCCTGGCCGAAATCGACGCGCGCGGCCCCGCAGCCGTCATCGACGGCGTTACCGGAGCTCGAGTTCTTCAACGGCCTGGGCGGTTTCGATAAAAACGGCAGCGAATACGTCACCATCCTCGAAGCGGGCGATATGACGCCCGCGCCATGGATCAACGTGATCGCCAATGCGGATTTCGGCTTCCAGACATCGGCGCAAGGAAGCGGTTACACCTGGGCCGGGAACAGTCGCGAGAATCAGCTCACGCCCTGGTCGAACGATCCGGTCGTCGACCCGGCGGGCGAGGCGATCTACATTCGCGACGAAGAAAGCGGCGATTTATGGAGCCCGACGGCGCAGCCGATCCGCCACAACGGCACCTACATCGCTCGCCACGGTTACGGTTACAGTCGCTTCGAACACCAGGCAAACGGCATCGCGCTCGAATTGCTGCAATACGTACCGCTGGCCGATCCGATCAAGATTTCACGCCTGACCTTGCGCAACCTTTCGGCAGCGCCCCGCCGGCTTTCGGTCACGGCCTATGCCGAGTGGGTGCTCGGCACATCTCGCGGTGCTGCGGCTCCGTTCATCGCGACAGAAATCGATGACACCACCGGCGCGATGCTGGCCCGCAACCCCTGGAGCATTGCGTTCCCCGGGCGAGTCGCCTTTGCCGATCTCGGCGGACGGCAAACAGCGTGGACCGCCGACCGCACCGAGTTCATCGGCCGCAACGGCAGTTCTGCGGCACCCGCGGCGCTAATCGAAAAGACACCGCTGTCCGGCGCGACCGGCGCCGGCTTGGATCCCTGCGCAGCCTTGCAATGCATGGTGGAGCTCGGCGCGGGCGAGATGATCGAAATCGTATCGTTCATCGGCCAGTGCGAATCGCTTGAAGAGGTGCAGAGGCTGATTGCGCGTTATCGCGAAATCGATCTCGACGCCGTGCTCGATGAGGTCACGGATCACTGGCAGACATTGCTCGCGACGATTCAGGTGAAGACACCCGACCGCGCGATGGACATCATGCTGAACGGCCGGCTGCTCTATCAGACACTCGCCTGTCGCATCTGGGCGCGCTCGGCTTTTTATCAGGCCAGCGGTGCCTACGGCTTCCGCGATCAATTGCAGGACGGTATGGCGCTGACCTTCGCCCGACCGGACCTCACGCGACATCATCTGCTGCGCGCCGCTTCGCGACAGTTCGTCGAAGGCGATGTGCAGCACTGGTGGTTGCCGCACTCCGGACAGGGTGTACGAACACGCATATCGGACGATCGCGTCTGGCTCGCGTTCGCCGTCGCGACCTACATTACATGCTCGAACGACAGCGCGATTCTGGATGAACTCGTGCCGTTTCTCGAAGGTCCGATGCTGCTTCCCGGCGAGCACGATGCGTTCTTCCAACCGATGATCGCGGACGAATCGGCTTCGCTTTACGAGCACTGTGCGCGCGGACTCGATCAGTGCATCGAGCTCACCGGGACGCTCGGCTTGCCGCTCATCGGCACAGGCGACTGGAACGACGGCATGAACCGGGTCGGCGAAGGCGGCCAAGGCGAAAGCGTCTGGCTCGGCTGGTTGCTGGTGCGAACCATCGAACGCTTCGCGCCGCTCGCCGAAGGCCGTCGCGACGCCGAGCGTGTGCTCCGCTGGCGCAACCATGCGAACTCGGTGCGCGAAGCGATCGAACGCGAGGGCTGGGATGGCGAGTGGTATCGCCGTGCCACGTTCGATGACGGCACCTGGCTCGGCTCGAAGCAGAGCGGCGAATGCCGCATCGATTCGATTGCGCAGTCCTGGGCCGTGTTGTCGGGCGCCGCCGATTCAGCACGAGCCGCGGTGGCGATGGCGTCGCTGGAAAAACACCTTATCCGTCGTGACGACGGTCTCGCCCTGCTGTTCTCGCCGCCGTTCGACCGGACACCGCTCGACCCGGGTTACATCAAGGGTTATCCGCCGGGTCTGCGCGAAAACGGCGGGCAATACAGCCACGCCGCAATGTGGGCCATCCTCGCGTTTGCGCAATTGGGTGCCGGCGACAAGGCCGGCGAGTTGTTCGCACTGCTCAACCCGATCAACCATGCGCGCAGCGCCGAGGAAGTCGAACGCTACAAGGTCGAGCCGTACGTTGTCGCAGCCGATGTCTATTCGGTCGCGCCGCATGCCGGGCGCGGCGGGTGGACCTGGTACACGGGCGCCGCGGGATGGATGTATCGCGCCGGCATCGAAGGCATTCTGGGCATCCGTCGCGAAGGCGCTGCGCTGATCATCGATCCCTGTATTCCTGCCGCATGGCCGGGATTCGAAGCGACGCTGAATGTGCAAGGCACGCGCTACGATATTCGCGTGGACAACCCATCGCGTCGTTGTCGCGACGTCTCGCGCGCCGAACTCGATGGCGCACACATCGACTGCGCCGCAGGCCACGTCCGCGTCCCGCTGGATGGCGGCACGCACAATCTGCTGATGTCTATCTAGAAACGCTTGGCGCAACGGTGATGCAAGCATACTCATGCAACGCCGTCGTCAAACGTGTTTGGTGCCGGGAGCGAGAATCGAACTCGCACGACCTTGCGGCCGCGGGATTTTGAGTCCCGTGCGTCTACCAGTTCCGCCATCCCGGCTTGGGGATTTACTGCTTGCGGCGTAGCATCGCGGCAGTCCGGGATCCGGACCACCGTTCCAACACCTAGCAACGCCGCGCTCCTGTGAAGGAGGCGGCATTATCCAAGAATGCCCTCTCCCCGGCAACAATCCGATCTCACGGTCGATGATTTCGACTATGTGCTGCCGCCCGAACTGATCGCGCAGCATCCCCCCGCGCATCGCACCGACAGCCGCCTGCTTCATCTGCACGGGGCGGCGTTGAGCGATTTGTCGTTCGCCGATTTCCCGCAATTGCTTGAAGCGGGCGACGTGCTGGTGTTCAACAACACCAAAGTCATCAAGGCGCGCCTGCACGGTGTCAAGGCGTCGGGCGGTCAGGTCGAGGTGCTGGTCGAACGCGTTCTGGGCGAACATGAAGTGCTCGCCCAGATACGGGCAAGCAAGTCGCCCAAGCCCGGCGGGCTATTGCGCCTGGCCGACGCCTTCGACGCGCAGATGCTCGGGCGCACGGACGACCTCTTTCATTTGCGCTTCGATCCCGCGCGCACCGTGTTCGAATGGCTTGAGCGGCATGGTCATGTGCCGCTGCCGCCCTATATCGAGCACGCCGACAGCATGGAAGACGCGCGGCGCTATCAGACCGTGTATGCAACGCAGCCGGGCGCGGTTGCCGCACCCACGGCCGGCCTGCACTTCGACGAGGCGATGCTCGAGCTTCTGCGCGCGCGCGGCGTCGAGCTCGCATTCGTCACGCTGCATGTCGGCGCCGGCACCTTTCAGCCGGTGCGCGTGCAGCGCATCGCCGAACACAAGATGCATCGCGAGTGGTACGAGATTCCACCGGCCACTGTCGCAGCAATCCAGCGCGCGCAAAGCGCGGGACGCAACGTCGTTGCGGTCGGCACCACCAGCCTGCGCGCGCTGGAAGCGTCCGCCGCGACGAACGGCGCAGTGCATGCGGGAACGGGCGATACGGCACTGTTCATTACGCCGGGTTACGAGTTTCGCGCGGTCGATCGTCTCCTCACCAACTTCCACCTACCGCGCTCGACCCTGCTGATGCTGATCTCGGCGTTTGCCGGCATGGAGCCGGTTCGGCGCGCGTACCGCCATGCGGTCGAGCGGCGTTATCGCTTCTTCAGTTACGGCGATGCGATGATCATCGACCGGGCGAGTTAGAATGCGCGCGTTTTTTCGTCGTTCCCGCCCACGGGAACCCGCCTTGGCTTTCTCCTGGATGTCCGCTTTCGCGGGCATGACGGGCTTCCGATGAAATTCTCCCTCCTCCATACCGACAGCGCGGCGCGCCGCGGCACGCTCGAACTGGCCCACGGCACGATCCAGACGCCGGTGTTCATGCCGGTCGGCACTTACGGCACGGTCAAGGCGATGAGTCCGGCCGAACTGGTCGACATCGGCGCGCAGATCGTGCTCGGCAACACTTTTCATCTGTGGCTGCGCCCCGGTCTGGAGGTTATCGAGGCGCACGGTGGCCTGCATCGCTTCATGGGCTGGGACCGGCCGATCCTCACCGACTCGGGCGGTTTTCAGGTTTTCAGCCTGGGTGCGCTGCGCAAGATCAGCGAGGAAGGCGTGCGCTTTCAATCGCCCATCAACGGCGACAAGCTGCTGCTTACGCCGGAAGAATCGATGCGCATCCAGCGCGTGCTGAATTCCGACGTGGCGATGATTTTCGACGAATGCACGCCCTATCCCGCCGGCGTGGAAGAGGCGGCCGAGTCGATGCGCCTGTCGCTGCGCTGGGCCGAACGCAGCAAACGTGCGCATGAAGGCAACGCCAATGCGCTGTTCGGCATTGTCCAAGGCGGCATGTACGAATCCCTTCGCGATGAATCGCTGCGCGGCCTGACCGACATCGGTTTCGACGGCTACGCCATAGGCGGCCTCTCGGTGGGCGAGCCGAAGGACGACATGCTGCGCATCCTCTCCCACACCACGCCGCAACTGCCGGCCGAACGCCCGCGTTATCTCATGGGGGTCGGCACACCGGAGGACATCGTCGCCGCCGTGCAGCGCGGCATCGATATGTTCGACTGCGTGATGCCGACGCGCAATGCGCGCAACGGCTGGCTGTTCACGCGCTACGGCGACATCAAAATTCGCAACGCGCGTCACCGCACCGATACGCGGCCGCTGGACGAAAGCTGCGCCTGCTACACCTGTCGCAACTTCAGCCGCGGCTACCTGCACCATCTGCAGCGCGTCAACGAGATTCTCGGCGCCCGCCTCTCGACGCTGCACAACCTGCACTATTACCATTGCCTGATGGCGGAACTGCGCGCGGCCATCGAGGTCGGTCGACTGGACGAGTACGTCGAGACGTTCCATGCCCAACGCGGCGCATTGGCAGGCTCCGAGCGAGCCTTTTAAGCCCGCGACACCGCGAGTTCGGCGAGCACAACACGTCGACTGTTTCGGTCCTCGTACAGCTACGCACGCGCGCATCGCCCGGCCGTCGAGGCGTTCCGAATCGGCCAGACCTGTGTCGCACATGGCATTCCGGCATGCGGAAAGGACTGGTCGAGTAAGGCCCTCGGGTATACTTCTGCGCTTTCCAAACATGTCATCGGAGACCACACTGTGCTGATTAGCGATGCTTACGCGCAAGCTTCTGGCGGAGGACCTCTGGGTGGTGGCGGCTTGATGCAGTTCGTGCCGATCATCCTGATGTTCGTGCTGCTGTACTTCCTGATGATCCGCCCGCAGATGAAGCGCGCGAAGGAACACAAGATCATGACGGAAGGACTTGCCAAGGGTGACGAAGTGATCGCGGCCGGTGGCGTCCTCGGGCGCATCACCAGAGTAGGCGATACATACGTGACGCTCGAAATCGCGCCCAATACCGAGGTTATCGTGCAGCGCGTCGCCGTTCAGACCCTGCTGCCCAAGGGAACCATCAAGGCGGTTTAATAAGAGCCGGCGGTGTGCCGGTTCTTCACGCCTTTCTTTGCAAGTCTGCCGAGCATGAATCGATATCCCCTCTGGGTTTACATCACCGTCGCGACCGCGCTGGTGATCGGGTTTTTGTACACGTTGCCTAACTTTTACGGCGAATCGCCGGCGGTGCAGGTGTCCGGCGCGCGTGCGACCGTGAAGGCCGATCAGGCGACACTCGGCCGAATCGAACAAACGCTTAGCGGCGCCAACCTGACCTACACCGGCGCACAGCTCGATGCGAACAGCATCAAAGTCCGCTTCCCCGACACCGACATCCAGCTTCGCGCGCGCGATCTGCTCGACCGCACGCTCAATCCGGACCAGCAGGATCGTTCCTATACCGTGGCGCTCAACCTGCTGCCCGCCTCGCCGGGATGGCTTTCGGCGATCGGCGCGCTGCCCATGTACCTGGGTCTCGATTTGCGCGGCGGGGTGCATTTCCTGCTGCAGGTCGACATGCGCGGCGCACTGACCAAACGGCTCGATTCGCTCACCGGCGACATCCGCAGCACGCTACGCGACAAGTCGGTGCGACACAGCGGTGTGAGTCGTGAAGGCGCCAGCATTATCGTGCGTTTCCGCGATGCCGAAACCCGCGACCGCGCACGCACGGTACTCGGTAGCGCGCTGCCGGACCTCGCCGTCAACGAGGCAGGCAGCGAAACGGAGCCGCGGCTGGTCGTTAGCATCAAGCCCGAGGCCGAGAAACGCACGCAGGAATTCGCCCTCAAGCAGAACATTCAGACATTGCACAACCGGATCAACGAACTCGGTGTCGCCGAGCCGGTGATTCAGCAGCAGGGCGCCGATCGCATCGTGGTACAACTTCCGGGTGTGCAGGACACCGCACGTGCCAAGGAAATTCTCGGCCGCACCGCAACCCTCGAAATCCGCATGGTGGACGAGGAAAACATGAACGCGGAGGCGCTTGCCGCCGCGGCACGCGGCGAAGTGCCTTTCGGCGACGAATACTATGTGGAACGCAACGGCGCTCCGCTGCTGGTGAAACGCCAGGTCGTGCTGACCGGCGATCGCCTCACCGATGCGCAGCCCGGCTTCGACGGCCGCGATAATTCACCGGCCGTGCACCTCACGCTCGACGCCGCCGGCGCGCGCATTTTCCGCGACGTAACGCGCGAAAACGTGGGTCGGCGCATGGCCATTCTGCTGATCGAAAAAGGCAAAGGCGAAGTCGTCACCGCGCCGGTCATTCGCGACGAAATCGGCGGCGGCCGCGTGCAGATCAGCGGCAGCATGACCACCAGCGAAGCGAACGACGTAGCCTTGCTGCTGCGCGCCGGCTCGCTCGCCGCGCCGATGGAAATCGTCGAAGAGCGCACCATCGGCCCCAGCCTGGGCAAGGAAAACATCGAACGCGGCTTCCACTCCACGATGTGGGGTTTCTTCGCCATCGTCGTGTTCATGATCATGTACTACTCGCTCTTCGGCGTGTTCTCTTCCCTGGCACTGGCGTTCAACCTGCTGCTCCTGATCGCCTTGCTGTCCATGCTCCAGGCCACGCTGACGCTGCCCGGCATCGCGGCCATTGCGCTGACGCTCGGCATGGCCATCGACTCCAACGTACTGATAAACGAGCGCATCCGCGAGGAGATACGTGCGGGCGCGACACCGCAGGCGGCTATCCACGCCGGTTACAAACACGCGTTCGGCACCATCCTGGACTCGAACGTGACCACAATGATCGCCGCGCTGGCGCTGCTTATTTTCGGCTCCGGTCCGGTGCGCGGATTCGCGATCGTCCACGCGCTCGGCATCCTGACCTCGATTTTCAGCTCGGTGGTCGGATCCCGCGCGATCGTGAACCTTTGGTACGGATCGCGGCGCAAGGTCGAGCGTCTGGCGATCGGCAATACCTCGTGGAAGTAA
>JAKFDA010000079.1:0-43214 GCA_036676355.1 Nitrosomonadales bacterium
GACTTGGCGCGCGTGGTCTTCGACTGCTTGCCGTAGCTGACGCCATGCTCGGCCAGATACTGACGAATGAGCTGACGCACGACTTGCGATGGCGTCAGATCCTGCGACGCACACAGCCCTTCGAAGGCTTTTTTCTTGTCGGGATCGATCAGGACCGTCAGGCGGGCGGTTTTGTTTTCCATGATGATGGCGACCGGACATATATGTTAATGCGATTCTAATACGATTTGCCTGTGTCCCCAACGCGCATTCGCGTTCGCGAGCTTGCGTGAAATCCGTTGCCCTTTCGCATGTTGCGAGGGTGAGCAAAGGGATGCTTCAATGAAAACAGCACAGCTATGAAAGCCGCTTCGTGCGCGGCCCGCGCTGGTGCACGAGGCGACACTGGAATGGACCCCATTTCTTCTATAGCCAGATGGATGCGACCGAGCCGACTCGATCGCGAGTGCGCGCAGCTGCACAGGCGAGGACAACAACCAGTGTGTTTAGTCGCTTCCGAAGCTCCACCGGCGCCGCATCAGCTTTATAGGCCGTAGAGCTTGCGGATGGCCGCCTCGAACTCCGCCGGTGGCAGCGTCCGCTTCAACTCATCGGCGCTGGTCGCTTCGTTGCCCACCGGAATGCGCGCCGGTGCGTTCGGGTCTTGCAGCACTTGCAGCACCGCCTGAGCGACCGCAATTGGATCAGGTCCTTCGTTGATGCGTTGTGCGACGACAGGCAGCAAACGGCTCGCGAGTGGCGCATAAGGCGAATCGGGTGCGGTCGTGCGTGAATTCGCGGCCAGGCCGCGCGCGGCAAACTGCGTACGGAACAGCCCCGGCGCCACGGTGTGGACTCGAATGCGGAAGGGTGCGAGCTCCGCACGCAACGAATCCGTGATTCCCTCCACCGCGTACTTGCTGGCGTTGTAATGCGTCAGCAGGGGCAGGCCGATCTGGCCGAGAAAGGAGCCGATATTGACGATCACGCCACTGCGCGCCGCGCGCATGGAAGGGAGCGCGGCCCGGATCATACGCAGCACACCGAATACATTGACGTCGAACTGGCGAATGAATTCCTCGTCCGTGCCGTCCTCCACACTCGCGACCAGGCCATAGCCGGCGTTGTTGACGAGCGCATCCAGACGGCCGCTTCGCTCGAGCACCGTTGCGACGGCGGCATCAACCGATGCGGCGTCCTGAACATCGAGACCGACCGGCGTGATGCGCAATGATCGCCCGGTCGCGTTGCGTTCAATGTCGACGCGACCTTCCGCGGTACGCGCGCCGGCGTAAACCTCGAAGCCGTGTTCCGCAAGCAGCAGAGCGGTGGCGAGACCCATTCCCGAGTTGGCGCCGGAAATCAGTACGGTGGGCTGCATGGTGGACTCCTTTGTCTCGTGTCTCGATTCTGCCGAATGATCGGCCGGTCCCGCATGCGCGCTTCGGCTCGGGAACTCGACTTGACCAAATGGTACTAAATTGGTTCTAATTGGCGCATTGACTTATATTACAAAGAGCCCGACACCGTGCTGCGCATCAGCAAATTGACCGATTACGGTACCCTGGTCATGACACACATGGCGGTCTTTCCAGACCGCCAGTACAGCGCGAATGAAATCGCCACTGCGCTGAGCCTCGGTGTGCCGACGGTCAGCAAGGTGCTGAAGGCGCTCACGCGCCACGGTCTGGTGACGAGCATTCGCGGCTCGCGCGGCGGCTATGCGCTGAGTCGCCTGCCGGAACAGATCACGATCGCCGATATCGTCGACGCGCTGGAAGACCAGCCCTTCGGCCTGACCGAGTGCAGCGCCACGGCCGGACTGTGCAATTACGAAGACGGTTGCCTGATCCGCACCAACTGGCAGCGCATCAGCCAGATCGTGCGGCATGCGCTGGAAGAGGTGCGTCTGGCTGACATGGTGCGCCGCAATATGCCGAATCGTAAGATCGCGGCGCCGCTCCAAGCGCGCGCGATCAAGCAACCGCCCATGGTCGTGAAGCGTCCGGCCCAATGAACAGGAGTAAGTAAATGAGTGCCACCTCGCAACAACTCGAGTCGTTTCTGAAGCGCGAATATGTCGCCGGATTCGAGACGCTGCTTGAAGCCGATACCCTGCCCAAGGGGCTGTCCGAAGACGTAATCCGCGTCATTTCGGCGAAGAAGGGCGAGCCGGAATTCCTGCTCGAATGGCGGCTCGAAGCCTATCGCCGCTGGCTGGAAATGACCCCTCCTGGCTGGGCGCATGTGAAACATCCGCCGATCGACTACCAGGACATCATCTATTACTCGGCGCCGAAGCAGAAGACGGACGGTCCGCAGAGCCTGGATGACGTCGATCCCGAACTGCTGCGCACCTACGAGAAGCTCGGCGTGCCGCTGCACGAGCGCGCGCGCCTGGCCGGCGTGGCAGTGGATGCGGTGTTCGATTCGGTGTCGGTGGCGACCACCTTCCAGAAACAACTGGCCGAGCAGGGCATCATTTTCTGTTCGTTCTCCGAGGCGGTGAAGAACCATCCCGATCTGGTGCGCCAGTATCTCGGCTCGGTCGTGCCGCAGAATGACAACTTCTATGCCGCGCTCAACTCGGCGGTGTTCTCGGACGGCTCCTTCGTGTACATCCCGAAGGGCGTGCGCTGTCCGATGGAGTTGTCGACCTATTTCCGCATCAACGCGCGCGACACCGGCCAGTTCGAACGCACGCTGATCATTGCCGACGAAGGCGCGCACGTCAGCTATCTGGAAGGCTGTACGGCGCCGATGCGCGACGAGAACCAGTTGCACGCAGCAGTGGTCGAGCTGGTTGCGCTGGAAGGCGCGAAGATCAAGTACTCCACGGTGCAGAACTGGTATCCGGGCGACGAGAACGGGGTCGGCGGCATCTACAACTTTGTCACCAAGCGCGGCGACTGTCGCGGCGCGCGTTCGCATATTTCGTGGACGCAGGTTGAAACCGGCTCCGCCATCACCTGGAAATATCCGAGCGTGATCCTGCGCGGCGACGATTCGATCGGCGAGTTCTATTCGGTCGCGCTGACCAATCACTATCAGCAGGCCGATACCGGCACCAAGATGATTCATATGGGTCGCAACACGCGCAGCACGATTATCTCGAAGGGTATTTCCGCCGGCTTCGGCAGCAATACCTATCGCGGTTTGGTGCGGGTCACACCGAAGGCGGCGGGTGCGCGCAACTACACCCAATGCGATTCGCTGCTGATCGGCGACAAGTGCGCGGCGCACACTTTCCCGACCATCGAGGCACGCCATCCGACGGCGCATGTGGAGCATGAAGCGACCACTTCGCGCATTGGCGAAGACCAGTTGTTTTATGCAATGCAACGCGGCCTGTCGGCCGAGGATGCGGTGTCGATGATTGTCAGTGGCTTCTGTAAGGAAGTGTTCAAGGAATTGCCGATGGAGTTCGCCGTCGAAGCGCAGAACCTGCTCGGCGTGAGTCTCGAAGGCAGCGTGGGCTAAGGGAAGAGAGAGATGATCAAAATCAGCAATCTGCAAGTTTCGGTTGAAGACAAGAAGATCTTGCGCGGCCTCGATCTGGAAGTGAAAACGGGCGAAGTGCACGCCATCATGGGGCCGAACGGTTCGGGCAAGAGCACGCTGGCGCAGATTCTGGCCGGGCGTGACGGCTACAAGATCGAGGGCGGCAGCGTGGATTGGGACGGCATCGATCTGCTTTCGCTGCCGGCCGAGGAGCGCGCGCGCACCGGGCTGTTTCTGGCGTTTCAATATCCGGTCGAGATTCCCGGCGTGTCGAACGCCTATTTTCTCAAGGCGGCGGTGAACGCGGTGCGTCGCCATCGCGGCGAACCCGAGCTTGATGCGATGGATTTTCTCAAGCGCATCAAGAGCGAAATGAAAGCGGTCGGCATGCGCGAGGAGTTTCTCTATCGCTCGGTCAACGAAGGTTTCTCCGGCGGGGAGAAGAAGCGCAATGAAGTGCTGCAGATGGCGCTGCTCGAGCCGAAGCTCGCGATTCTCGATGAAACCGATTCCGGCCTCGATATCGATGCGCTGCGCGTCGTCGCCGACGGCGTCAACCGGCTGCGCGCCCCCGATCGTTCTATGATCGTCATCACACACTACCAGCGCCTGCTGGAGTACATCGTCCCGGATCGCGTGCATGTGCTCGCGCATGGCCGCATCGCACGCTCGGGCGGTCCCGAACTGGCGCTCGAACTCGAGGAGCGCGGCTACGGTTGGATTGAAGAGGAAGACAAGCGCGCCGCACAGCCGCGCAAGGGCGTCGCATCATGAGTTCAGTGGAAACCTGGCTGGCGACGTTTCGAGCGCAGGCGGCCGACCTGCCGGGTGCGAACCTGCCCTGGCTGGTCGCGACGCGTAATCGTGCCATGGAGCGTTTCGCCGAGGCCGGCTGGCCGACCAATCGCATGGAAAACTGGCGCCATACCTCGCTCGCATTGCTCGGTCAGCAGGAGTTCGGCACGCGTACGGCTGATGACTCCGCCGCGCGCATCGCTGCGCAACTGCGCAACGACGACACCGGCCACTGGCTGGTGTTCGTCGACGGGCATTTTGCGCCGTCGCTGTCCGCCATCGGATCGCTGCCCGCCGGCGCATATATCGGCACGCTCGCCGATGCGCTTAGCAGCCGCCCGGAGCACGTGCAGGCGGTTTTCGGCGACGCCGAAGACGGCGAGAGCCCGGCTGCGCTCAATGCCGCGCTGGCTACCGATGGCGCTTTCATTCACCTCGCCCGCGGCGTCGTGATCGAGACGCCGATTCATCTGCTGTTCATCGGCGGTGTGGCGCAGGGCGTCAGCCAGCTGCGCAACTTCATCGTTGCCGAGGATGCCGCGCAGGCGACCATCGCCGAACGTTATGTCGGCCGCGATGGCGCGCCGACGTTGACCAATGCCGTGACCCGCATTCACACCGGCGCCGATGCGCACATCACTCATCTCAAGCTGCAGGAAGAATCGGAGCAGACGTTTCACCTCGCCGCCATCGACGCCGCACAGGCGCGCGGTTCGGTGTTCGCGTCGCATTCGCTGTCTTTCGGTGCGCGGCTGGCGCGCAACGACATCGGCTCGCGCTTCGACGGCGAGGGCTGCGAGGCGCTGCTGAACGGGCTCTATCACGTCGACGGCAGGCGTCATGTGGATCACCACACGCGCCTGGATCACGCGCAGCCGCACGGCACCAGCCGCGAGTTCTATCGCGGCATTCTCGATGGCGCGGGACGTGGCGTGTTCACCGGTCGCGTTCATGTCGCCCCCGGTGCCATGAAAACCGATGCGGAACAGCGCAACGACAGCCTGTTGCTGTCTGCGCTGGCCGAGAGCGATGCGCGGCCGGAACTCGAGATCTATGCCGACGACGTGAAGTGCGCACACGGCGCGACCGTCGGCCAGATCGATGAAGTCAGCCTGTTCTATTTGCGTTCGCGCGGCATCGATGAAACCCACGCGCGCAATCTGTTGATTTACGCCTTCGCCGCGGAAGTGCTCGCGCGCATCGGCGTGGTGTCCTTGCGCAAGCGCGCCGAGGCCGCCATCCGCGCCCGCATTCCGGACGGCGAATTGCTGGAGCAGTTGTCATGAACGCGCCCGAATTGCGCTCTCTTACCGGCGGGCCGCTGCACGCGGCCGACGATTTCCCCATCCTCTCGCGCAAGGTGCGCGGCAAGCGGCTGGTCTATCTCGATAACGGCGCCACCACGCAGAAGCCCGCCTCGGTGATCGAGACCGAGCGCCGCTTCTATCTCGAATCGAACGCCAACATTCATCGCGGTGTGCACTGGTTGTCGCAGCACTCGACCGATCTGTACGAAAACGCGCGCGAAAGTGTGCGGCGTTTTCTCAATGCGGCGCGCGCCGAGGAGATCGTCTTCACGCGCGGCACGACCGAGGCGATCAATCTCGTGGCGCAGAGCTGGGGGCGTGCGACGCTCAAGGCCGGCGACGAAATCGTGCTGACCACGATGGAACATCATTCCAACATCGTGCCTTGGCAGCTTCTTTGCGAGCAGACCGGCGCGGTGATCAAGGTTGCGCCGATCAATGATCGCGGCGAACTGGAGATGGACGCATTCAACGCGCTGCTCGGACCGCGTACGCGCCTCGTTGCAGTCGCGCATGTATCGAACGCGCTCGGTACGGTGAATCCGGTTGCAGCCATCATCGAACGCGCGCATGCAGTCGGCGCACTGGTGCTGGTGGACGGCGCACAGGCAGTCGCGCATCAGGCGGTCGATGTACAGGCGCTCGATTGCGATTTTTATGCGTTTTCCGCGCACAAACTCTACGGGCCGACCGGCATCGGCGCGCTGTACGCACGCTACGATATCCTGCGTGCAATGCCGCCCTGGCAGGGCGGCGGCGACATGATTCGCACAGTGAGCTTCGAACGCAGTACCTGGGCCGAGGCGCCGCAGCGCTTCGAGGCCGGCACGCCGAACATCGCCGGCGCGATCGGCCTGGCCGCCGCAATCGAGTATGTGGAAAGCATCGGCATGGAACGCATCGCGGCGCATGAGCACGCGCTGCTTGCGCATGCGACCGAAGCGGTACAGCGCCTGCCCGGCGTGCGTCTGATCGGCACGGCCGCCGACAAGGCCGGCATTCTGTCGTTCATGATCGACGGCATTCATCCGCACGATCTGGGCACCATCCTCGACGTCGAAGGCATTGCCATTCGCGCCGGCCATCACTGCGCCATGCCGGTGATGACGCGTTTCGGCATTCCGGGCACGGCACGCGCATCGTTCGCGCTCTATAACGATGAGCGCGATGTCAGCGCGCTGGTGGCGGGCATTCGCAAGGCACAGGCCATGTTCAATGGAGTGCCGCACTGATGAGCGATATGCACGGCGATTTGCGCGAGCTCTATCAGGAAGTGATTTTCGATCACAACCGCCGACCGCGGAATTTTCGCGCCATTGAAAATGCCGACCGCATCGCCGAGGGTCATAACCCGCTTTGCGGCGATCAGCTCACGGTCTATGTACGGATCGAGAACGGAGTCGTCGCCGATGCCAGTTTCGTCGGCCACGGCTGTGCGATTTCCACCGCCTCCGCGTCGCTGATGACCGAAGCGGTGATCGGCAAGCCGGAACAGGAAGTCGAAGCGTTGTTCCAGGATTTTCACGCCATGCTGACCGATAAGACGGCGACCGAGCATGATCTGGGCAAGCTCGAAGTGCTGTCCGGCGTAAAGGAGTTTCCCGTACGGGTGAAATGCGCGACGCTGGCGTGGCACACGCTGCACAACGCGCTGACGGGCGCCGCCGATCCGGCGCGTACCGAGTGAAGGAGTTCTGATGGGCAGATACGATGATGTGCGCAACGTTACGCTGACGCGCGATTGTCCGGCGGTGATCGTGCCGTGGGGCACGCCGGTGGAACTCGAGGCGGGCTGCGAGGCGCAGATTACGCAACGACTGGGCGGCACGGTCACAGTGGTGGTGAACGGCAACCTGTATCGCATCGATGGCAAGGACATCGATGCGCTGGGACTCGAGGTGGAAGAGGAAGAGACCGTCGAGCACTCCGGCGAACCGCTTACCGCCGAACAGATCGAAACCGCCGCATGGGAGCGGCTCGCCACCTGCTACGACCCCGAGATTCCGATCGACATCGTCAACCTCGGCCTGGTCTACGGTTGCGAAGTACAGCCGCTCGAAAACGATCGCTTCCGCATCGACATAAAGATGACGCTGACCGCGCCGGGTTGCGGCATGGGGACGCTGCTCGCGGACGAGGCGCGAGACAAGCTGCTCGCCATTCCGGGTGTCGACGAGGTGGAAGTCGACCTGGTCTGGGACCCACCCTGGGACCGAGAAATGATGAGCGAAATGGCGCGCCTCGAAATGGGCATGATGTAGCGCCCTCCGGCGCCATGTCTGTCGCCAAATGTCGCGAAATTGCCCGCTTGATGCGGGCAATTTCCATATAACGAGCCGATTTGCTACGAATTGCAACCGCTTGCCGGCTGTGGCCGATGTGCCACAATCGCCGCGTTAATACCCCTCCTGCGCACAAAACTGGTGCGCAACGCACTCAAAGTGGGCGAAAATGGCGCCCCTTCGGTGGAGTGGGTGGCCCTCGCCGATAAGTCGAGAAAGGAAGAAGGAAGGCGATGAAGTACCAGCAGGCGGAAGATTTTCTGAACAGTGTCGCGGTACGCAACTCCGGAGAACCGGAGTTCATGCAGGCGGTCCGCGAAGTTGTCGGCAGTGTGTGGTCCTATATCGAGCAGCATCCGCGTTATACGGAGCAAGGCCTGCTCGATCGTCTGGTGGAGCCGGAGCGAGTGATCCAGTTCCGCATATCCTGGGTTGATGACCGGGGAGAAGTCCAGGTCAATCGCGGCTTCCGTATTCAACACAACTCCGCCATCGGGCCTTACAAGGGTGGCATTCGCTTCCATCCCTCGGTCAATCTGTCGATCCTCAAATTCCTCGCCTTCGAACAGACCTTCAAGAACTCGCTCACCACACTGCCCATGGGCGGCGGCAAGGGCGGTTCCGATTTCGATCCCAAGGGCAAGAGCCCGGCCGAAGTGATGCGCTTCTGCCAGGCGTTCATCACCGAGCTTTTCCGCCACATCGGTTCAGACACCGACGTGCCGGCCGGCGACATCGGCGTCGGTCGACGTGAAGTCGGCTTCATGGCCGGTATGATGAAAAAATTGTCCAACCGCTCCGACTGTGTTTTCACCGGCAAGGGCCTTTCCTTCGGCGGTTCCCTGGTCCGCCCCGAAGCGACCGGCTACGGCACGGTCTACTTCGCCCGCGAAATGCTGCAACAGGTCGGCCGTTCACTCGAAGGCCTCAAAGTCTCCGTGTCCGGTTCCGGCAATGTCGCGCAGTACGCCGTCGAAAAAGCGATGGAACTCGGCGCGAAAGTCATTACGGTTTCCGATTCGAGCGGTACGGTCATCGATCAGGACGGCTTCACGCCCGCAAAGCTCGCCGAACTGATGGAAGTCAAAAATCATATGTACGGTCGCGTCAGCGACTATGCCGAACGCGTGCGGGCGAAGTTCGAGCGTGGCGTGACGCCTTGGCATGTGCCGGTCGACGTCGCGCTGCCGTGCGCGACGCAGAACGAACTGCTCGGTACGGACGCCAGAACGCTGGTGAAGAACGGCGTTCTGTGCGTGGCCGAAGGCGCCAACATGCCGTCCACGGCGGAAGCGGTGCACATCTTCGAGGAAGCCGGTGTGCTGTACGCACCCGGCAAGGCGAGCAACGCCGGCGGCGTCGCAACCTCCGGGCTGGAAATGACGCAGAACGCCATGCGCCTTTCCTGGACGCGCGAAGAAGTCGATGCACGCCTGCTCGAAATCATGCAGGGCATCCATCGTGCGTGTGTCGAATACGGCAAGCGCCCCGACGGCAAGGTCAACTACGTCAACGGTGCGAACGTCGCCGGCTTCGTCAAAGTGGCCGATGCGATGCTGGCGCAGGGCGTGATCTGACGCTCGTCGCTTCAAGCGAAAAAGGCCTCCTGCGGGAGGCCTTTTTTGTGTCATGCCCGAACAGACCGCCCGGGTCACCAATGATTGGCGAAGCTGCGACGTTTCGCACCGGTTAATCAATATAAGGCACGGTGCTCGCATGGCTCCGTGCGATTGCATTCCGCAGGTGGCATCGATGAAACATGGGACGGGTCGGAGCATCTGGTCGGCGGCGATCGTCGCGCTCGTCCTGAGCGGTTGCGCCACGTATCCGCACCGGGAACCGATCGAGGTGTACGTTGCCGACGTCGCAACGCTTGCCGGCGAGGGGCTCGAACTGCGCATGCTCGTCAAGCTGCGCATCCAGAATCCCAACGACGTCCCGCTGGCGTTCAACGGCGTCGCGATGCAGATGGATGTGCAAGGCCGGCCGTTCGCGACCGGTGTGAGCGATGCGAGCGGCGTGGTGCCGCGCTTCGGTGAGACGGTCGTCGCCGTGCCGGTGAGTCTTTCGGTGTTCGGCTTTGCGCGGCGCGCTGTCGATGCCGTTGCCAATGCATACCGTCGCGGCAAGCTCACCTACGAACTCAAGGGAAAGCTGGCAGGCGGCCCGGATACCGAGTCGGTCTACTTCAAGTCCGACGGCGAGTTCGTCCTGCCGGACGAGGTTTTCGGCAACACGAACTGAGTGGCGAAGCGCAACCGCGCCCGCGTGGCGGCGTCGCCGGACCGGCGATTCATGCGCAGGGGACGCGGCGCGCGCTGTCGCGATTCGGCGCGGGGCTTTCGCGCGTGTCGAAGAAGGCGCTTCGTTGATCGAGATCACGCTCCGGCGTCGCAGCCATTCATACAATTCCCCGTGTATGTCTGCCGCTCGCTCTCCGGTTTCACGCTTCATGCGCTCACGCTTCCCCGCGTGGTTGGCACTGCTGGCGCTTTGTCTGCAATTTACGGCGAGCGGCGTGAGTGCATTCCATGCGGCCGAGCGACTTGCCCCCGTCGGCGGCGTAACGGATATCTGCACATCGGCGACCAATGAGCCGGCGGATCATGACGAGCGCCACCGCAACAGCGCCGGCCGGCACTGTCCCTTCTGCGTATCTCAAGCGGGTGCGCTGCCGCTGCTGGCGGCGGCGTTGGCGTTGCTGTTTCCGCCTGCAACGGACGCAGCCGATTTCGTTGCCGACGCAGCCGAGGCGCCTCCCGTCGCGCCGAACCTGCGTCATGCATTTCCTCGCGCACCGCCCTTTCTCTACGTCTGATTCGCACCCGTAGCGCCGCTACGGCTCGTTCCGCACTTCTTGGGGAGTGTGCGGTTTCGCCTGCACGCCTTTCGTCAGGCATTCGATTCTTCGTAGAGAAAACAACATGTCCCGTTATTTCACGCCGAGGGCGCTGACGCTCGCCCTGGCCGCTGCATTTCCACTCGTTCACTCACTCGCCGTGGCAGATGATGAGGTCGATGTAATCGTCGTCACAGCGCCGCCGATGCGCGCGCCGCTGGAAGTCACGTTCGACCCGCGCGCGCCGCAGCAACCGTTGCCGCCCAGCGATGGGGCGGGCCTCCTCAAGACCATTCCCGGCATGAACGTCATCCGCAAGGGCGGCAGCGACGGCGACCCGATGTTTCGCGGCATGGCCGCCTCGCGACTGAACATCCTGCTTGACGGCGAAACGATACTCGGCGGTTGTGGCATGCGCATGGATCCGCCCACGGCTTATGTATTCCCGGATTCCTATGATCGGGTGACGCTGCTGAAAGGGCCGCAGTCGGTACTGTACGGTCCGGGTGGTTCCGCCGGGACCGTACTGTTCGAACGCAAACCCACCTATTTCTCCGAACCGGGCTGGTCGCTCAAAGGCGCCGCGACCGGCGCGAGTTTCGATCGTCACGACGAATTTGTGGATGTAAAAGGGGGCACGCCGCTGGGTTACGTGCAAGGCATCGTCACCAACGCGCGATCGGGCAACTATGAGGATGGCGACGGCAATACGGTGCATTCGGAATACCGACGCTGGAGCGCCACCGGCATCCTCGGGTGGACGCCGGACAAGGACACGCGCATCGAGTTCTCGGCGATTCGCAGCGACGGTGAAGCCGCCTATGCCGATCGCGGCATGGACGGCAGCGAGTTCGCGCGAACCAACTACGGTCTCAAGTTCGAAAAGAAACAAATTTCAAGGCTGCTCGAAAAAGTCGAAGCACAGGCCTACTACAACTACATCGATCACGTGATGGATAACTTCAACCTGCGCAAGCCGCCGATGAATCCGGCCATGCGTATGTTGAGCAATCCCGATCGTGAAACGACAGGCGGACGTCTGGCATTCACCTTGCGCCCGGCGGAGGCTACGCAACTCGTGCTCGGTGCGGATCTGCAGGACAACGAGCACACCGCACGCGGCGGCGTCGATTACCGCAGCAAGCGGCGTGTGCAAGACGCGGAATTTTCTGCCTACGGTCTGTTCGGCGAAATGACGCAGTACGTCGGCATGAACGATCGCGTCATTGCCGGATTGCGCGCCGATCGCTGGAAAGCGCGCGACAGGCGCGCCACCGTCAGCGCCGGCATGATGCCGCTCGGCGCCAATCCCACCGCGGGTGGGACGCGCGAGGAGACGCTCACGAGCGGTTTCGCGCGCTACGAGCGCGATCTGTCGGATGCAGTGACCGTTTACGCCGGCTTCGGCCACGCGGAGCGCTTCCCCGATTACTGGGAGCTCATCAACAAGGAAAGCGCGACCAGTATCAGCACATTCGACACGCTCGACCCGGAACGGACGAACCAGATCGATGCCGGATTCACATGGCGGAGAGGCGCGCTGGAAAGTTTCGTTTCGGCTTTCTACAGCAGGATCGACGACTACATCCTGATTCAGTCGAGCTACATGAAGGGCATGCGTTCGACGACCATCGCACGGAACATCGATGCGAAGACGTGGGGCGGCGAGGCAGGTGTGCAGTACGCATTCAGCCGGCAATGGAAGGCGACGGCCAGTCTCGCATACACGCGCGGCACGAACGAGACGGACGATCGCGTGCTGGGGCAGATGCCTGCGCTGGAAAGCCGGCTCGGTCTGGACTGGGATAACGCCACGTGGTTCGCGGGCGGTCTGCTACGGCTGGTTGCGGAACAGGATCGCTTCGCGCTCAACCAGGGCAATATCGTCGGTCAGGATCTGGGCCCCACCGATGGTTTCGGTGTGTTCTCGCTCAACGGCGGTTACCGCTGGAGCAAACAGACGCGCATCGCGCTCGGCGTCGATAACCTTTTCGACAAGACGTACGCCGAGTCCATCAGTCGCAATGGCGTGACGATTGCGGGCTTCGACCAGACCACGCGTGTGAACGAGCCGGGCCGTATGGTCTGGATCAAGGCGCAGATCGCGCTTGAGTGATCGTTGACGCAAGCATTGCGCGAGGCTGCGTTTCGGCGGGCGCGCGACGCATGAAAAGGCTGGCGAGCCAGGCGAGGAAAAGCGCAATCGCCAGCCGGATCATCCACAGTCCGGCGTCATATTGATCGGCGGCCAGATAACTGTTGCACACGCGCACCGGAGCGGCAATGTAGAGCCAACCCACGACTGCCAGCATGCTGAAGAAATTGGTCCACACAAATCCGCGCCCGACGACGCCCAGGTGCTCCCAGCCGAGTGCCAGCGGCAACCCGACCAGCAGCGGCAGGCTGGCGAACTTGGCCAGTTCCGCCAGAGGATTCACAAGCGTCGCGTCGAGCGCGCGCGGCAGCATCCAGTAGCTCGATGCGAGCAACGCCGTGAGTACGAATGGCAGTGAACCACCGATCGACCGACGCCGCGTGGCGCGTTGCAAGGGCGAAAGGCCGTAGCCGACGGCGAAGCCGGTCGTTGCCAGGAGCGGAATCTGGATCAGCATATGCGCGACCATGGATGCTTCCAGCCACGTTCGCATTGGCGGCAGCGCCAATGCGAACAGCGTGGCGAGGCCTGCGCCCGCGCTGAGCCGCGCCTGCGGCACGGTCATGAACGCAATCCCGCTGCGCGAATGAAATCCTCGGGCGCTTCGATGTCGCTGATGCGCACGAGGCGGCCATCGCGGTCGAGCAAGTGGATGGCGGCATTGTGTTCGTAACCGTCGCGTCCGTCGGGAATGACAACCACGCCGAATACGTCGAGCAGGGCATCGCGCGCCGCTTTATCGGTCAGGCGCGCCACGCGCCAGTGCCGCCCGTCCGCACCATGATGCGTTGCATAGGCCTTGAGCGCGGCGAGATCGTCCCGCGGGTCGAAACTCACCGTCACCAGGGCGAAATCGGTCCCCAGCCGATCAGCCGGAACGGCGTCGCGAATCTGCCTGAAGGCGGTGCCGAGACTGCGGCACAGCGTCTCGCAGCGAGTGTAGATGAACTCCACCGCAAGCAGGCGGCCGCGATATTCGTTGAAGTTGAAGCGGCGACCGTCCTGATCTTCGAGCGTGAAGAGCGGGAGCGCGCGCGGATTGAGCAATATGCGTTCGCGCCGTGCCGTCTCCGTGGTGAAGGCACGGAATCCGTCCGTGCCCCACCAGAACACCGCGAGTGCCGCAAATGCGATCAGCGCCGAGGCATACAGCGCCCGCCTCATGCCGGGTTGCCACGCGCCAGCGCGATCTGCGGCACCTTTCGCGCCGCGGATCGCAGGCGCAACAGGAAGCGCAACATGAACACCAGCACGGCCGCGATGACCAGCGCCGCAAAGACCGCGGCGATCCGGTCATACGGCACCCATTCCGGCAGGTGCGCGGCGTAGCGTCGCGCCACGCCGGACTTGCCGGAATAGAGGAAGCTCAGCGTGAAACCGAGCGTTGCAATGGCGAAGATCCACAGGGCGATGCGATCGATCATTCCGTCGGTTGCGTCGCGCCTGGTGTTGCCGACGTGATACATGAAACCGAACAGCATGGTCATCATGCCGAGCAGCAGATAAGTGTGGAAGTGACCGGGCACCCAGAGCGTGTTGTGCATGATGTAGTTGACGCTGATGGTGCCGTCGATGAAGGCCGGCATCGCACCCGCGGCCCAGCCGAACAGCGACAGGAATAGCAGCCTGGAGGTCATGTCCCAGCGAATCCCCGAGCGATACACGATCATCAGTCCGCCGTAGGCCGTCACGATCAGGATGGGAAAGGTGTTCAGGTAGCTGATCACTTGGCCCATGATGAGCATCCATCTCGGCATGGCGAAATCCATGAGCAGGTGATGCGGGTAGATGAACAGCACCATCAGCAGCGAAGCCGTCCACGAGGCGAGAAACACCTTGTTGGATTTCCATGGACGTTGCGTGTAGCGCGGCAGCAGTTCGTATACGGCGATCACCGCCATGTAGATGGTCGCGTTGATGAACACATGGCCGAAGAAATAGATCATGTTCTTCGCCAGGAGCGGCTCGATGCTGAAGCTGGGCACATAGGCGTTGATGATCATCATCATGATGATGCTGGCGCCGACCACCAGGCCGACGATGTTTACGATCGTCACCATGGTGGATGCCACCACGGCGGGTGGCGGCCCGTAGCCTTCCTCGCGACCGAACAGCTGCGGCCAGCCCAGTGCCCGCGTGAAACTGCCGTAGCGGGCGATGACGGCACGGGCGATGTCCAGATGCAGGAGAACGAAGCCGACGCCGATCACGAGCAGGCCGCCCATGAATAACGCCGCGGCGCCCGGACTCCACAGCCCCATTGATTTCGTCGGCAGCGGATAGAGGAATGTCCAGGCGCCATGGAAGTTTCCGCCCAGCACGCTCGCCACGATCATCGCCACGCCGACGAGAAACAGCGCGAGGTTGGCCATGAATATGCGTTCGGAGAGCGCCACGTACTGACGCAGGAAATGCCACATGATGGCCGCGCCGGCAATTGCCGCGACGCCCACCATGCCGGCGCCGTGCAGGGTCATGAGCTGGTAGAACCACATCGGCCCGAGTTCGATGTATTGCGCCTGCTCCATGCGCATCAGCAAGCCGAACACCATCATCAGCAGCAGCGTGAGAACGGCGGTCGCGATATGGGCGAGCACGCTGGCGCGCGTGCAGCGGTCGATCGTGTTGTTGTACTCAGCCACGTTTTGCCCCCGGGAGTTTCACGACCTTGATCTCCGTCACCATGTTGTGATGGATCAGCCCGCAATACTCCATACAGAGGATGCGGTAGGTGCCTTCGGTATCGAACGTGTGATGCAGGGTGTTGGTGTAGCCGGGCATGGCCTGAGCCTGGGCCACCAGACGCAGGTCCGTGTCGTAGATGCCGAAGCCATGATTGACATCGGCGCTGGTGACATGGAATTCGACCGGTTGTCCGACGACCACTTCGGTACGGCTCAATTCCCAGCGCCATTGATAACCCACCGCGTTGATGATCTGCGGCGTGGCCTTGTTCGAGCTGCCGCGACTTTCGTCGTAGGGCAGATCGAGCAGGCTGTAAATCATCGTCGGGCCGAGCGTCAGCGCTAGAACCCAGAACACCGCGGTGCGCAGACGGTAAGCGCGCTTCTGCAGCGGTTTGTAGTCGGCGTGGCGGACGTGGGACAGCGTGTAAACGAAAATGAAAACCGCTGACAGCAAGCTCATCAGTGCGACGGAGATGAGCCAGACCGAATCGTGCAACATGAAGCTCCCCTTTGGTTTTGGCGATGGTGCGCAGTGCACCGCGGGACAGCTCTGAGCCAGAGCCATGCCAATTAGTGCAATCGTTTGACGTGCATCACTTTTATTAATTTTTCGAAGTGCTGAAATCGACTGCGATGCAAAAGTGAACGTTCAGTCCGGACGTTCGGACTGAACGATGAAAAACGATGAGTGACAAAAGCATGGTGACGATTGCGGCGTTGAAGGTTTTTCTGGACAGCCTGGAAGAGGGCGTTCTCTTTCTCGATGCGCAGCGCCGCGTGGTTCAGATCAACAGCGCTGCGGAACGTCTACTCGGCAGGGCGAGCGACCGGCTTATCGGAAGCTTGTGTCCGACGTTGTTCGTCGATACGCAATGCGCGCGCGAGTGCGACATCGATGGCAGTTGCTCGCTGACGCCGAAGCCGGGTGAGGCGCGCAAGATTCAGGACGTTGCGCTCAAACGCACCGATGGCGGCGAGGTGGCATTGCGCATGTGGGCCATGCTGCTGCCGCCGAATAGCGCGGGCCTTTACTGTTCCATCGTTCTACGTGACCGCTCCCGTGAGGTCGCTCTCGAGAAGGAGATGAGCGAGCGCTGGCAGTTGGGTGGCCTGATCGGACACGCGCCGGCCATGCAGTCGCTCTATGCGCAGATCCTGCGCGCCGCCGCGAGCGATGCGAGCGTGCTCATCAGCGGGGAGAGCGGTGTGGGCAAGGAACTGGTGGCTCGCGCGCTGCACGACAACTCACCGCGCAGCGCCGGGCCCTATGTGCCGCTGAACTGCGCCGCATTGCCCGAAACGCTGCTCGAATCAGAACTGTTCGGTCATGCCAAGGGCGCGTTTTCCGGCGCCGCGACCGCGCGCGTCGGGCGCTTCGAAGCGAGTAACGGTGGCACGCTGATGCTCGATGAAATCGGCGAAATCTCCGCCGCCATGCAAACCAAGCTGCTGCGTGTGCTGCAGGAGAGGGAGGTGGTGCGTCTGGGCGAAAATCACGCGCGCAAGGTGAACGTGCGGGTCGTCGCGGCAACGAACCGGGATCTCGCGGCCATGGCACGCCGCGGCGAATTTCGCGAGGATCTGTATTACCGCCTGCGTGTCCTGCCGCTGCATGTCGCGCCGCTGCGCGAGCGGCGCGAAGACATTGCGTTGCTCACCGGCAAGATCATCGACGAACTGGCCGAACGATATCGTCGCGCGCCGTTGCGCGTCACGCGCGAGGCGATGGCGGCGCTGGAAACCTGCGCCTGGCCCGGCAATGTGCGGCAACTCTACAACGCGCTGGAGTTCGCCATGGTCCACGCGGATGGCCCGGTCATGCTGCCTTGCCATCTTCCGCCGGAAATTCTGCGGCCGCCGGCGTCGCACATCGCCGCCGCACAGCAGGCATCGCCGCTCACGCACTATTACCGCCCGCCGGTTTCGCCGGAGGAAGAGCGCCGGCTCATCCACCGGGCGATCGATGAAGCCGGTGGCAATCGTGCCGAAGCGGCCCGTCGCCTGGGCATGTCGCGCACAACGTTGTGGAAACGGCTCAAGGCTTAGAGGGCGAAATGCGAAATGCAAAATGCGAAATGCGAAATACGGATCGAATCGTTCACGCCTGCCAGACGGCATAGCCCTTTTCGCGTAACTCCTGCGCCAGTTCGACTTCCATCGTTCGCGCCGCGTGATACGGCATCGGGTTGAAGAACGCGTACAGATCGGGGCGCAAGCGCAGGCCGTATTCCTGCACGTAGCTGTTCCCCTTGTAGCCGCGCTTGTGATTGGCGAAGCGCTGTTCGACTTTCAATCCCGTGCAACCGACATACAGGCAGGGTTTGGTGATGTCGTAACCCGGATTCGCTTCCCTGAACTTGCGATGGTTGAGCACGCGCTCATCGAGTTCGATGACATAAACGTTATGGCGATGTTTCGCCCTTGCTTTGCTCACCATTGTTGCCTGCATTATGCGGTTGGCCGCGGAGCGGACATCGCGCGACTTGTGTGCTCGGTCACGACATCTCGATAGCTCGCATCGTAGGCGAGTGTGGAAAATATAGCTCGCCTTGCGTTGACATAAAAAAGGGCGGCTCGACGAGCCGCCCTCATTCAGGCTGCCAGGCTCTCAGCCGGGCATCAATTTGCGCCGGCGAGCACCCAGTCGACCAGCGCCTTCACGTCGGCATCGGGCACGCCGGCGTTGGGCGGCATGGGAATCGGCCCCCACACACCGCTGCCGCCCTTCGTGACCTTTTCGGCCAGCTTGGCGGGTGCGGTCGCATCGCCTTTGTACTTGGCGGCCACATCCTTGTAAGCGGGACCGATCATCTTCTTGTCCTGCGCGTGACAGGCGGTGCAATTGTACTTCTTGGCCAGTTCGGCATTGGCGAACGAGGGGGTCGCTATGCCTGCCGCCGCAGCGGCGAATGCAAGGCGCAGCATGATGGATTTCGTCATTGTTTCCGCTCCTAAGGAGGTTCTGAATTATTCAGACCTTCCCTGATCAGTAAACGTCGTACTGCGTGTTATGCACATTGAACTTGCCGGTCGGCGTGACGATGCGCGGATCCTTGATCACGGCCTTCAGTTTGCGCGTCTTGTCGTCCACGACCACCAACGCGGATTCCTGGTTTTTGGCGCTCCATACCGAGAACCATACTTCATCGCCGGCTTTGTTGTACTCAGGCTGCGTGATGCGCTTGGCGCCTTCGCCGACCTGCGCCCATTCGCCGATCGGCAGCACTTCATAAGGCTTGTCGAGATTGCGAATGTCGAACACCGCGATCGATTGCGCGATCTTCGGATCCGGGTTCAACGGCGTATCGACCCACAGGTTCGTGGACTTCGGGTGAGTCTTGAGGAACAGGCTGCCGCCGCCTTGGCCTTTGAGCGATTGCACGACCTTCCATGCCTGCTTCGGATGGCCTTTGGGGTCGGTGCCGATCAGCGCGATCGTTTCGTCGCCGAGGTGGCCGGTGGCCCACACGGGGCCGAACTTCGGATGTTTGAAGTTCGCGCCGCGACCCGGGTGCGGAATGGTGCCGACGTCGACCAGTGCCTCGAGTTCGCTGTCCTTGCTGTCGATCACCGCGATCTTGTTCGACTGGTTGGCCGCGACGAGGAAGTAACGCTTGGTGGCGTCCCAGCCGCCATCGTGGAGGAAGGGCGCAGCGCCGATTTCCGTCGTCTTCAGGTTGTCCAGATCGCTGTAATCGACGACCAGCACCTTACCCGTTTCCTTGACGTTGACGATGAACTGCGGCTTGTCATGCGTGGCGACGATCGCGGCAACGCGCGGCTCGGGGTGGTACTCCTGCGTATCGACCGTCGTGCCGCGCGTGCTTTGGATCTTCAGCGGCTCGAGCGTGTCGCCCTTCATGATCACGTACTGCGGCGGCCAGTAGGCGCCGGCCACGGCGAAGACGTCTTCATAACCTTTGGCCTTCGATGTGTCGACCGAACGAGCTTCGAGGCCCATGCGGATTTCGGCGACGTTGTCGGGCGTCTTCATCCATAGATCGATCAAGTTGATCTTGCCGTCGCGACCGATCACATAAAGATAGCGACCCGACGCCGACACGCGTGATATATGCACCGCGTAGCCGGTCTTGACGATGTTGATGATCTTCTTCGATGCGCCGTCGATCAACGCGATTTCGCCGGTGTCGCGCAGCGTTACCGAGAACAGGTTCTCGATGTTCCAATCGTTCAGCTTTTTCTTCGGGCGGTCTTCGGGCTTGACGATCACCTTCCAGGTTTTCTTCATGTCCGCCATGCCGAACTCGGGCGGCGTCGGCGGCTCCTGCTGGATGTAGCGCGCCATCAGATCGACTTCTTCGTCGGTCATCTCGCCGGATGTGCCCCAGTTGGGCATGCCGGCGGGCGAACCGTACTTGATGAAAGTCTTCAGCACTTCCGAGCCGCGCTGCAGCGTGATGTCGGGTGTGAGCGGCTTGCCGGTCGCGCCCTTGCGCAGCACGCCGTGACAGCCGGCGCAGCGCTCGAAATACATCTGGCGGCCCTTGTCGAATTCCGCCTTGGTCATCGGCGGCGCCTTGGGATTGATGTTTTGATGCATTTCCTCGCCGGCGAGCGGCGAAGTGCCCTGGCCCTGATATTGCATTTGCGATTCGGGCAGATCACGGTGCGGTTTCTCTTGCGCGATTGCACTCGCTGTCGTTCCGAGCATCAATGTCGCAATCATAAGGGCCGCCGATTTACGCTGCGTAAAGTGCTTCATTGCATCTTCCCCACATTGACGAAATTCTGCTCAATATTTAAGGGCATCATGATCAAGAGCGGGAGAGAAACGTTGACACAAGTCAACCAAGATGCCGCGTCTGACAATAAAGTCGGAGCGTGTCCAATCCCACCCAACAAAGCTCTCCGCGAAGACGGTCGAAAAGCGTTGCACGTGTGATGCCCATCAAAGCCGGCATCGCGTTCTTGCTTGCGCTCGTCGGTTCGTCCGTCTTCGATATGGCTTTCGCTCAACAGACTATCGGACAGGGAACGGAACAATCGACCGGCGATGTCGAGGACGTCGCCGCCGCGCATGACGCGGTGGTCGTCACTGCGACGCGTGCCCCGGCGGCGATTCAGGGGGTGCCGGCCAGCACCTCGGTGATAAGCGGCGCCCAACTGGAACAACGCAAGCCCACGCGCTTCGGCGATGCGATCGCCGATGTGCCGGGGCTGTATGTGCGCGGCGCCGCGATGGGTGCAAATTTTCCCGGCAGTGGTCAGGCAGTGCTGTCGCTGCGAGGCATTCCGCGCACGCCACGCACGCTCGTCATGATCGACGGGCAGCCCGTCAACAATGCCTTATCGGGCGGGGTCAATGTGGTCGGCATCCCGGTCGACAACCTTGACCGCGTCGAAGTCGTGCGCGGCCCTTATTCGGCGCTGTATGGCGGCAACGCGATGGGCGGCGTGGTCAATTTCATCACCGCCAGTCCGGATCAGCCCCTGACCGAAATGCGCGTCGGCGCGGGCAGTCTGGGCCAGCGGGGCACGATGCTCATCCATCGTCAGCGTTACGCGAGCGGATTAGGCGTGTCGCTGCTGCTCGGATATCGTAAAAGCGATGGCGATCCGGACGCCGAATATGTCGTCAAGACACCGGCGACCCCCGGGGCAGGTACGTCTGTGACCGGTGCCCGACCCACCACCACCGTGGACGGCGAACCCGCTTTCTGGGTCGGCACCAAAGGCGAACGGCCGTGGTGGCAACGCAACGCGCAGTTGAGCCTGCATTACTCACCAACATCGGCGACCGATCTCGTTGCCGGCCTCGGCTGGGCCGAGTACTACGTCGGCTATTCGCATCCGGACAGCTTTCTGCGTGACGCCGCCGGCAATGCGGTGTTCGAGGGGCCGGTCACCGTCGGATCGCAGCGCCTGACGCTTGCGCAAACCGATTGGTTCACGCCGACGCCGTCCGAAGAGCGCGACTGGCGCAGCTTCGTGCGCATGGAACATCGTTTTGCCGGCGGCAGCGAATTGCGCGCGCAACTGAGCACGCTGCGTCACGGCTTTCAGTTTGTGCAGGCCCGGCGCAATGTGGCGGAATACAAGACCGGTCCGGGCGATCTCACGGAGCAGCCGAACCGGCGTATCGATGCCGATGCGTCACTGCACACACCGCTCACTCCGACATGGGCCATGGTGAGCGGCGTGTCATGGAATCGCAGCACCATGGATCGCGAGACATCGGAACTGACGCGGTGGCGCGACCCGGACACCGAAGGTGCAATGCTGACCGCCGAGCGCGGTTCTTCCAGCAACATCGCAGCGTTTTTCCAGAGCGAGCATTACTTCCCGCATGATGTCACCGCGTATGTGGGCGGTCGTTACGACCGTTTCGAGGCGGAAGGACATGTACGCAATGTGGCGTCAGCGTTCGATGAGCGTTACAGCAAGCGCACATTCGACCAGTTCAGTCCCAAGCTTGCGCTGGTTTGGCAAGCGCAACGCTGGCTGTCGCTGCGCACGTCCTACGGGGAGGGTTTCAGACCGCCCGCGTTACTTGATCTCTTCGGGCGCACCGTTGTGCCCACAGCGACGCCGGGTGTCCTTTCAGTCAACGATCCGGCCCCCGATCTCGAGCCCGAGCGCGTAAAGGCGTTGGAAATCGGCGCGGACATGGCCTTTGCCGGCGGCAAGCGTGCATCACTGACTTTCTATAAGCAGCAACTCGAAGATCTGATCTACCGTCGCCGTCTGTCACCCACGCTCACACGCACGGAAAACGCCGGCGAGGCGGATGTCAACGGCGTCGAAGCGAGCATTCGATTGCCGACGCCGGTTCGCGGCCTGCATACGGTCGCTTCGTACACGCATCAGTTCAAATACGAAATCACGCGCAACGATGCAGTACCCGAAACCGTCGGCAAGGTGTTGACCGACGTGCCGCGTACGACCTGGTCGGCCGGCCTGGAGTACGAGCGGGGCGCATGGTCGGGATTGCTGATGGCGCGTTACGTCGGCCACGTGTTCGGTTCGGGTGATGACCTGAACGAGAACAAGTTCGAAGGTGTATTCGGCTCTTACGATGAGTACACAGTGCTGGCCGCGCGTGTCGGTTGGCGCATCGATCGCCACCTTGCGTTGAGCGTGTCGGTCGACAACCTGACCGACCGCGAATACTTCGTCTTCAATCGACAGCCGGGTCGCACGTATTACGCGGAACTCAGTTATCGCTTCTGATCGTGCGGGCGATCATCGGCCGGATCGCCTTCATCCCCGCAGGCCGCGTAGCCCTTTTTGCGCAATTCCTGCGCGCGATCCACTTCCATGGTCAGCGCGGCCGGCCGGATCACTGCGATGAATTCATGCGGCAGGTTGCGATCGCGCCGCGTCGTTCACGGCGCCATCCGGTTGCTCGAACCGGGCGATGGCGGCTCGCGGCAAGACCGGCCCTTGCGGTTGCGGTGCGGGGCGGATGGAGCGCAGCCATTGCTGCTTGGCTTCGCTCGCCAGCTGGTGCGCGGCGAGCAGGCTACCGCGCGCAGAGCGCGGATTACATACCATCAGTCCGATACGTTCGCGCCGGCATGGCAGCCACGCGCGCTTGTAGCTCTCGTCGCCGGTCAGATAATCGATTTCATGGACGCCGTCGTTTTCAAGGCTGTGTTGGATCATGTGCGCGTTCAGTACCGTGTCGGCCGAGAATCTCGCGTAGCTCGCATCGCAGGCGAGCCTGAAAATATAAGCTCGCCGGTGCTGGGTGAACCAGAATTGCGCAGCGATCGGCGTGTTATGAATATACGCCAGACCGAGGCGAAGCCAACCGTTGCGCGCGCAGATGCGCGCCCAGCCGTGTATGAAATCCGGGTAGGGTTCAGGTTTTTTCAGACTGCGGGCACATACCCGCCGATACGCCTCCATGCCGGCATCGACGTCGGCAGGATCGACTGCGATTTCGAGGTGCGCTCCTTCCTCGCCGGTGTGAAAGCGTTTCGATTTGACCGCCAAAGTGTTGTAGAGCGGCGCGTCGAGGCAAGCGAGATAGTGTTCGAATGACCTGCCGGCGCAAGGCAGATACCAGTTGCCGAAACAAAAGTAGCGTTTGACGTGCCAGCCGCAGCCGACGAAGGCGCGCGTCAACGCGGTGGTGTCGGGATGTTCGGCATCGAGCGGCGCGAAGTTGATCGCCGCACATTGCGGGTTGGCTGCAACGATCTGGCGAATCAATCCGTTCAACGCAGGGCCGCGCTCCCTCGCCATACCGATCAGTGGCGAGTAAAGCGCGGCATCCCAATTCGTCGCGGATGCGTAGCGATCGGGTGCGTCCGGCTTGCTGTACAGCAGCATCGTGCTTTCGCCGCCGTATTCCGGCACGATGAAGACCCAGTCGTCCTGCGCAATCTGTTCGATGAAGTGCAGGGCCCACTCGCTTCCGGCGAAGGGGTTCGTCTCGCCGGCCGCATCGAACAAATCGCGGCGTTCACGGATGAACAGGGACATCTCATGCTTGTTCAGACGATGCACGCCGTGACCTCCATGTCCAGCCTGAATTCGGCGTCGCGTTCTGGCGACATTTCTGTTTTTGTCCTTGAAAAACGAGCGCAGGATACGCTTCGGGGCGCAGGCGACCTCCGCGGTGCACAAAAATTAACGTCGTGAAATTTCAGGGGAGGCGCTGCAGCTCGAACGCTTCGGCATAGGGGAACGGTGCGCCGGCGCCGGCGGCGCAGCCCCGGTTCAAGCACAGCACGCGCTCGTCGAAGCCCTGTTTGCGCGCATTCAGGTTGCGCGTCTGCTGCGAGCCGTGGAAGCGCAACAGTTCGGCCTTCCATCGCGCCGCCTCTTCATCGAATCCGGTGTATGCATCGGTTCGCATCCCGATCGTCTTGGCGTCGCGATTGAGGAAGGCCCAGACCGGCAAGCGTTCCGCTTGCACGATGGTTTTGAAAGTTTCGTACACCCGTCGATGCGTACGGTTGCTGTCGTTGCCATGCGGCATAAACGCCAGTTGAGGAACGCGCGCGCGCAGGTAGTCCCGCAGTCGTTCATCGTCCGCCGCATCGTCGTCGCGCTGCCAGAGACGCAGGAAGCTGAGACGCTCGGCGGTGAGACCGAAGAACGTGCAGCTCGCCCGTTGTTCCGCTTCGCGCATGGCGGCTTTTTCCGTGTCGGTCGTCACACCGTTGTAGCCATCTTCCACGCCGCTCGTTCCGCTTGTGAGAACGGCCACGTCGATGTGATGGCCTGCCGTGTGCAGCATGCGCATGGTCACGCCGATAGCGTCGAAATCGTCCGGATGCGGCGCGAGCACCGCAATCCGCAGCGGGGCGGGAAGGGACAGTCCGGACAAAGGCAGGGGACGCGGCCCGCTCAATATTTCATCGATCCGCTGCTGCATGGCTTCCTCGATATAGGGTCGTGATGGTACAGCGGTCAGGATTGTTGCATGCACGTGCACGCTCGAAGCTGCCCCTCTTCCGTGATGCTTGATATACGTCAGCCGTGCACAGCGGATGCGCGAGCAAGGCACACCGCGCGAGAGCATGCCGAGTTCATGCAGGATCGCGTGTCGCGCTGGCGCTGATCGGCACGGTGCTGTTTGTTTACTCGCTGGCGCGTTTCCGCAAGACCATCGGCGCGACGGCCTGACCACGCGATGCTGCGACGCTATGTTGTATGGCGGCCGCGAAAGGTCCACAGCGCATTGGCACCGAAATGCCACAGCAGCAGCACGGCAGTCGTCGCGATCTGGGCGATGACGTAATGAATGCCCAAGCGGTAGGTGAGCAGGCTCATCAAAATGCCATTACCGACGAGACCCACGCCGGCCACCGCGAAAAAACGCGGCAGCGCTTCGCCGTGCGCGCGTTGCGAACGGAAGACCAGTTTTCGATTGAGCGTGTAGTTGATCAGTGCGCCGACGATAAACCCTCCCACCGAAGCGGTGACGACTTCGACTGCAAGGATCTCGACCAGCGTCAGCAGCACGGTGTAGTGCCCGATCGTGCCGACCGCTCCGACCAGCGTGAAGCCGATGAAGCGCTTCAACACGCTGCGGAGCGTGTCCGCCGCAAACATCACTTCGGCGTCCGATCCGCGCCGCGCAGATCGCGCCGGTCACGTACGATCGCCAGCGGCAGGCCCATGCGGCTGACGGTGGCGATGATCGGGCCCTTCATCGCGTTCTCGCAACCCTGGTACAGCGCGGTGATGAAAAAATCCGCGCGGTGCCAATCGCGCGTGACGCGGAATCTTTCGTTGAGATAGGCGTCTCCCTGGATCGGCTCCGCGCATACCGCGACCTCGTAAGTCACGCGTGGGCGGTTTTCCTGCGCGACGTAAGCATTGAGCCGCAGTGAAGCTTCGCGCAGGCTGCTCGACCAGTAATCGACTTCCCAGCGTTCGACCGCATGCGCCATCCCGCCCGCCACCAGCCGGTTGTAATAAACGTATTCATACGGATGCAGGCGCGTCATTGTGATCATCGGGTCGAGCGCGAGGATGCCGCACAGGGCGAGCGTCAGCGCGCCGACGATGCGCGGCGTGCGTGCGCGAATCAACCGCCAGCTCAGGCACAGACCGATTGCGGAAAGGACGGCAAGCGGCGGCACGATGAAGAGGAAATGGCGGATGCCGTTATAAAGCGCCGGCACCGTGATCAGGGTGAAGGCAAGCGGGAACACGACCGCGAGCAGCAAAGGCAGCAGCGCAATGAAGCGACTCTGTGTTGCCGGCGTGCGATTGAAACGCAGCGCAGCCCGCGCGCCGAACAGCGTTGCGGCCAATACGCCGAGCAGCAGCAGTTCCGGCAGCCGCACGAGCAGGTAGTACGACAGGTAATAACCCGGGACATCCCCCATCCGGTAGGTCCGGCCGTCGAGGATGGTATGGAGCGGAAAGTCGAAGTGCGAAAAGGTCGAGGCCGCCGCGTAGAGGTTGCCGGGCGCCATCACCGACCACGGCCACAGTGCCGCCATCAGGACGAAAGCGATCAAGCCCGCCGGAATCAGCGACAACGCGCTGCGCCCGAGAAAACGCGCGCGCTCGGCCCATGTGTTGCCGCAAATCATCGCCGCGACGACGCAGGTCAGGAGCAAATAGAACACGGCGAACACCGCGCCGACACGCAGGCCCATGGCGCAGCCGACGGCGATGCCGAGCCTGGCGACGAGCGCAAGCGGCGGCGCGGGCAGTCGCTCGGCTACGCGCGTGGTGTAGTAGAGCGCCCAGGTCATGCAGGCGGCGAACGGCACGTCCTTGGTGTGCGTGAACATCGCGCCCAGCCACGCGCCGGTCAGCGTCAGCAACATCAACGTCGCGAAAGCGGCGCGCTCGCCGCCAAGATGTCGCGCCAGGCGCCAGGCGCCCGTCATGCCGGCGAGACCGAACAGACCCGACAGCAGATGACGCAATTCCCATACGTCTGCCGTATGGAAGACGCGCTCGAACGACGCCGCGATCAGATCGAACAGGCCGCCGTAGAGGTAGAGGTTTTTGTAGGAGAAGGCGGACAGATCGTTGAAGCCGGACAGATAGAAATCCAGCAGCAACTGACCGTAACGATGCTGCACTTCCTCGTCATTGCTGAGGCCGTAGTGCGGAAAACTCAGGAAGACGAATGCGGTCAGCAGCGCGAACAGCAGCACCGACATGCGCCACGACAGCGATGCGGAGCGCCATGCGGTCAGCGCGCTTAAGGGGTGTGGCGGCAAGAACGGTGCGCTGCGGCTCATGGTGACTTGTGCTCGTCGAAGCCCAGCTTTTCGGCGACAAGGTACTGTGGCCGGCCTTTCACTTCGGTATAAATGCGTCCGACATATTCGCCGATCACGCCCAGACTGATGAGTTGAATGCCGGAAAGGAATAGTGTGGCGACCATGATCGAAGCGTAGCCCGGGACATCGATACCCCAGATGATTGTGCGCAGCACCAGCCAGCCGCCGTACGCCATCGACATCAGCGCCATGGTCAGGCCGAGCACCGACCAGACGCGCAGCGGTATCGTGCTGAACGAGGTGAGGCCGTCGATCGCGTAACCCAGCAGCCGCATGAACGACCAGTTCGAGCTGCCACCGGCGCGCATCTCCGGTTCGAAATCCACATACGCCTGGCGGAAGCCGATCCAGCTCGTGATGCCCTTCATGAAGCGGGTGCGCTCGGGGAAGGAATTGATCGCGTTCACGACCGCGCGGTCCAGCAAACGGAAGTCGCCGGCGCCTTCGGGTAGTTCCACTTCTGAAATGCGCCGGAAGAGGCCGTAGAATGCGCGCGAAAATTGTCTGCGCAGCCACGGGTCGGTGGCGCGAGAGCGTCGCACCGCGGTCACCATGGCCGCGCCGCGATGCCAGGCGCGTATCATTTCCGCAATCAGTTCGGGCGGGTGCTGGAGATCGCCGTCCATGAGTACGACGACGTCGCCGGAGGCCGTGCGCAAGCCCGCCGCCATTGCCGCTTCCTTACCGAAATTGCGGGCGAAACGCAGCGCCTTGATGCTTGGATCGCGCGCGCGCAGCGCGGCGACGAGTTCGAAGGTCGCGTCGCTGCTGCCGTCGTCGATGAAGACGATTTCGCGTCGGCCGATCGGCAGCGCGGCGAGCACGGCGTCGAGACGCTGATGCAGGCGTTGCAGCGATGCGCTCTCGTTGTAAAGAGGAATGACCACCGACAGGGCGGGAGCCGGTGCTGCAGTGTTCGCCGAAGTTGTCTCGGCAAGGTCCGCTGGATGGGACAAGATGTTCAGGCCGCGTAGGTGCGAGGCGCGGATTTTACGCGTGCACCTCATTTTGTGTGGAAATACGGATGCAACGGATTGTTGTTTTATGTGCGGATGACTATGGTCTCGCGGGTGGCGTCTGTACCGCGATCGAGTCGCTCATCGTGGCGGGACGATTGAGCGCCACCGGCTGCATGACCGGCCTGCCGGCATGGCGCAGCCATGGTCCGGAGCTTAAATCCATCGTCCGGTCGCATCCGGTCGACGTCGGCCTGCACTTGACCCTCACGGATCAGCCGCCGCTTGCCCGCCTGCCGCGACTTGCCGACGGCGGGCGCCTGCCCTCCATCGCACAGCTCGTGCCCGCCGCCTTGGCCCGGCGCTTGCCGCGGGCGGACGTCGCGAGCGAAATCCGCGCGCAACTCGATGCGTTCGAGGACGTCTGGAACGCGCCGCCCGATTTCATCGACGGCCATCAACACGTTCACCTGCTCCCCACGGTGCACGAAGCGCTGCTGAACGAACTGGCGCGGCGCTATCGGACCGGGGCGGTGTATCTGCGGAACTGCGTCGAACCTTCGCGGCGCTGCATCGCCCGCGGCATCGCGGTGCCGAAGGCGTTGTTTCTCAGCCTGCTGGGGCGTGCGCTGGCACGCTGCGCGGCGGCGGCCGGCGTTCCCATGAACGAAGGTTTTTCCGGGCTGCACGATTTCACCGGGCGGCAGAATTTTCGCGAACTGATGCAGCGTTTCCTCTCCGGCCTGGGACCGTTGCCGTTGATCCATGTTCATCCCGGCACGGTGGACGATGAATTACGCGCCTGCGATACGCTCACTTCGCCGCGTGAAGTCGAGCGCGACTATCTCGGCGCGGATGCATTTCTTGAAGACCTCGACGCGGCCGGCGTGCGGCTCGGACGTTTTCACGAATTTGGTTAGGGTTAGGATGTGCGTGCCGCGCACACCCATTGCCTCCTCACTCGATTACAAGCAACTCAAAAGGAAAGCGGAAATGAAGATCAAATTGACCGGACTGGCCATCGCGCTTGCCGTCGCCCTGGTTCCGGCCCAAGCCGCGCTGGCCGAGCCGTTCGCGCCGTACGGCACCGCCAAGGTCGATATGCATGACATGCCGGTGACGGACACCGTATTCGACGTCAACTACGAAGATCCCAAGCAGTTGAATATCCTTTACCACTTCATCAAGAACACGCAGAAGGAAACGAAGGGCAAGGTGGTCGTCGTCACGCACGGTCCGGAACTGCGTGCGTTCGCCAAGGAGAACTACGAGAAATACCAGAGCATCATCGATAACCTCGCCGACTTGGCGAAAGACGGGGTGGAATTCAAGATGTGCAACAACGCGATGAAGGCGGCCGGCTACAAGGCGGAGGACATGCACGGTTTCATCACCGTCGTACCGGCCGGTTTCCCCGAACTCGCCTACTGGCAGGGGAAGGGCTACAAGTACATCAATCCGTTGCCGCTTTCCGTGCGGGACGTTCGCTATATCGATCAGCCCCAACTGAAGAGATAGCAGGCCAGTCGCTCGTTCCTAGAAGCCAGCGAGGAAAACCTCCGAGTTGTGCAAGCACGCATCAAAGTGCTCTTTACCCGGCGTCGCTCGTCCAACAGCTGCGCAGTAAAGGGCCGCTAATTTTGCTGATGTTGACATTAATTCCGTTTATTGGATACTCGCCTAAGCCGTATCCGTCGATGCCAATAAAAGGGGATGTCATGTCGAACGATTTGCAGATCGGATCTGAAGACTTCGCGCTTTCCAAAGTTGGTGAAGGTGCGCGTATGAGCTGGTTCGATATCAGCCTGCTCTATGCTGGTTTTGTCATCATCCCTACAGCCTTGATGATCGGGGTGATGCTCGCGATTCATTTTCCCTTCTGGCAGGCGTTCTGGATCCTCATGGGCGGCACCGCGATCGTGGTCGCGAACGCGATCCTGATGGGATATATCGGCTACCGAGAGCGCACGTCGTTCGCTCTTACCACCCGTTTCGCTTTTGGTGATCAGGGCAGTCGTCTCCCTTCCGGTTTGCTCATCATCACCTCACAAGGGTGGTGGATCATCCAACTCCTTTTGCTGATGTCATTCTGGCCGGATCTCGAGTTCTGGAAGAGTGCCGCGCTGCTGATCTTCAGCGGCATCCTGATGACCGTCACATCGAGGACCGGGCTCGAAAACGGCATGAAGTGGTTGAACCGCATCGCCATTCCGGCGTTGTTGCTGCTCTTTGCCGTATCCATTTTTCGCGCCGTGAACGTGGGGGGCGGCTGGGATGCGGTCGTTGCAGTGCCGCCGAGTAAGCCGGGTGAACTCGGAGTGATCGCGGCGATGATCATGGTTGCTGCGCTATGGATTAACGGTTCGACGCTGTTTCCGGACGTCTCCCGCTATGCCAAAAGCGGAGGTGCCGTGATCTCTGGCGCTGCGATTGCATTTTTTATCGGCCTATTCGGCCTCGGAATGATGGGACTGGTTTTTTACAACAGCCTGGGTGTGGAGGATTTCGGGCCGGCCTTCGACAAAGTGGGTCTCATGGCTTTTGCCTTCATCGTCGTCTTCGTGCAAATCTGGACAACCAACCAGAACCAGATGTATTCGAGCAGCCTCGCGATGTCGAATGCGTTCCGGATGAAGCGCACCAAGTGCGAAAGCATTCTCCTGGTTATTTCGCTGATCATCACAGTTTCGCTTTCCGTCTACTCCTTTCAAGAGGTCTTCACCGGATTTTTGATTTTCCTCGGACTATTCCTGACACCCGTGCCTGGCATCGTGTTCGCACATTACTATGTGATCAAGCGCATGCGGGTTCCTGACCGTCTCGAAGATTTGCCTGCGGTGAACAAACTCGCACTGGTGACTTACGCGGCGACGGTCACGATGAACGTGATTCTGTGGGCAACAGTCACCGAGAACGCCCCGATCGGCTTGATCACTCTGAATCCGCTGACCGCTTGCATCATTCACCTCGTACTGAATGCGACGGTCGGCAAGGCGAGAATGTTCCAGCTTTCAACGTCGAACGTGAAATGAACGATGACGTGGAATCAACCGGGGCATATCGCCATTTCGGGATATATGCTGGGGGGCGATCCTTTGCACGTTTTCTAAGGGAGTCAAGCCAATGAGCTTACCTATTCACCACATGATCGAGCGCGCCCCACAGGCGGTGGCTCCGTTCTCTCACGCAGTCGAGGCCGACGGCTGGGTGTTTATCACGGGGCAAATGCCAACGATTCCAGGCCATCCGGATGCGCCATTGCCGGATGGGATCGAAGCACAGACAGCGCGCGTGATGGACAACTTGAAAATTGTGCTTGAAGGGGTCGGCCTGTCACTTGAAAACGTCACTTTTGTGCGCGTGTATCTGACCGAGTTCTATCGCGACTACGCGGCGATGAATGAGGTCTATCGTAGTTATTTCGCCGCAGGCAAGCTGCCTAGCAGGACTTGCGTTGGCGTGACCGGGTTGGCGGTTCATGCACTGGTGGAAATCGACTTGATCGCCAGGCGCCCGTAACTGATCGACACCTCGAGCCGAGGAAAATGATGCGAAGCCGACGCGTAAAAGTTCGGCTAGCCGGTGTTTAACAAATGCCCCATAAATGGGGCATTTTTTTAAAGCACCCAATAGCTGCCCACGAGCGGGCAGACGAATAAGCCCCGTGTTCAGGTGCGATGCGTTTGACGCATAAGATCGCCCATCCGGATCGAGTCGCGTGCTGCGCGCGATTCAGTATTCGTATGCGGTTATGCATTGCGGTATCCGCGTACGATTGTTGCTGGACGACAACAACACGTGGGGTCTCGACGAGACGCTTGCCGCGCTGGACGCGCATCCGAACATCGAAGTGCGCCTGTGAATCGTTTTCGTTTGCCATTCTCCAACTGCGCTCGCTCGGTTATCGGCCTGCGGTCGGGAAGGGGAAGTCGTGAGACATGAAACGGAACCGGGGACGAAATGCTGGGCAACGTACAAGTATCTTGCTCATGTCGCTATTGCTGATTGAATGGCGTTTGTGAAAGCGGATATGGCGCTTACACAACGAACCGAAACTGCGACTGCGTACCGGCGGTCGCCGGACGAGATCTCGGTCACGCTCGACACCGATCTCGAGACGGGGCTGAGTCGGCAGGAGGCGCAAGCGCGCCTGAAGCGTTATGGCAGGAACGAGCTGACGGCGGAGCAGCCGGTGCCGGCCTGGCGAAAATTTGTCGCGCAGTTCAAGGATGTGCTGGTCGTCCTGCTGATTGTGGCGGCCGCGATCTCGTTGGCGTTGTGGCTGTACGAGCGCAGCTCCGAACTGCCTTATGAAGCGATCGCGATTCTCGCCATCGTGCTGCTCAACGCGATCATGGGTTACGTCCAGCAGTCGCGTGCCGAGCAGGCCGTGGCGGCGCTGCGTACGATGTCCGCGGCGCACGCGCGCGTCGTTCGCGACGGTGAACGACAGAGCGTCGCCGCGACGGAAATCGTGCCGGGCGACATCATCCTCATCGAAGAGGGCGACACGATCCCAGCCGACGCGCGGGTGATCGAGTCCACCGCGCTGCAGACTGCCGAGGCGGCGCTCACCGGCGAGAGTCTGCCGGTATCCAAAGGCATTGCACCGATTGCGCAGGAGGTTGGCATCGGCGACCGTGACAACATGATCTTCAGCGGTACGGCGGCGACGTACGGACACGGGCGGGCAATCGTAACCGCGACCGGCATGCAGACCGAGATGGGGCGCATCGCCGGCATGCTGGAAGCGGCGCCGAGCGAACAGACGCCGCTGCAGAAGGAACTCGATCGCGTCGGCAAGATGCTGGGCGTCACCGTCGTCGCCATCGCGCTGTTGATGATCGGCACCATTTTGATCATCGAAGACGTGCGCGGTTTGCAGGCCATTTTCAGCGTTCTCATTTTGGGTGTGGCGCTCGCGGTCGCGGCGGTGCCCGAAGGCCTGCCGGCGGTAGTGACCACCGTGCTCGCACTCGGCGTGCGGCGCATGGCCAGGCGCAACGCGATCGTGCGTCATCTCGCAGCGGTCGAGACGCTCGGCTCGGCCAACATCATCGCCTCGGACAAGACCGGTACGCTGACGAAAAATGAAATGACCGTGCGTACGATCGTTACCGCGAGCGGACGCGTGGATTTCGACGGCACAGGTTACGCGCCCGAAGGCGATGTGCATGCCTACGACCACGGCGCGATCGACGATGGCCTTCGCTTCGAATTGTTGCGTGCGCTGACGGTGGCGGACCGCGCCAACAATGCCGTGCTGCAGGAGGACGGCGGGCGCTGGACAGTGCAAGGCGATCCGACCGAAGGCGCGCTGATCGTGGCGGCACGCAAAGCCGGCCTGGAAGACGAAGCGCTCGATGCGCGCTTCGAGCGCATCGCGGAGGTTCCTTTCTCTTCCGAACGCAAACTCATGAGCACGGTGCACGATGACGCGGAAAAAAACGAACGTGTGCTCGCCCTGACCAAGGGCGCGCCGGACGTCCTGATTGCGCGCTGTACCGATGAGCTGGTGGGGGAGCGCACGCGGCCGCTGAGCGATCAACGCCGCGCCGAAATCCTGCGACTCAATGAAACGCTCGCGGGTGAAGCGTTGCGCACACTGGGTGTCGCCTTCCATTCGCTGGCGAAGAGCGGTTTCAGACGCGACCGTGCCGATGAGCGCATCGAACAGGATCTGGTTTTCGTCGGCCTGATCGGCATGATCGATCCGCCGCGCGAAGAAGCGAAGGAGGCCGTGGCGCGCGCCAGGAGCGCGGGGATCCGGCCGCTGATGATCACCGGCGATCATCCGAAAACCGCCGCCGTCATCGCAACGGAACTGGGCATCGCCGAAGACGGGCGCGCGCTCACCGGGGCCGAACTCGAACGGATGCCGGAGGAAGCGCTGGACCGCGCGGTGCAGGATGTGTCGGTCTATGCGCGCGTCAATCCCGAACACAAGCTGCGCATCGTCAAGGCGCTCCAGCGCGGCGGCGCGATCGTCGCCATGACGGGCGACGGCGTCAACGATGCACCCGCGTTGAAAACCGCGGACATTGGCGTGGCCATGGGCATCACCGGAACGGATGTGTCGCGGCAGGCCGCCGACATGGTGCTCGCCGACGACAACTTCGCCACGATCGTCGCCGCCGTCGAAGAAGGGCGCGGCATTTTCTCGAATATCAGAAAGTTTTTGCGCTACCTGCTGTCATCGAACATCGGCGAAGTGATGACGATGTTTTTCGGCGTGCTGCTGGCCGATGTGATCGGGTTGGTCCCCGGCGCGGCCGGCGGCGTGCCGCTGCCCTTGCTGGCGACGCAGATTCTGTGGATCAATCTGGTCACCGACGGCGCGCCGGCGCTCGCGCTCGGCGTCGATCCGGCGAGTGAGGGCATCATGCGCCGTGCGCCGCGACCGCGCGATGAGGGGGTGATGACGCCGCGCATGTGGCAAGGCATTTTCCTGGTCGGCGTCATCATGGCGGCCGGAACGCTGCTCGTGCTCGATGCGTCGTTGCCGGGCGGTCTGATCGAGGGCGAAGGTGAGATGCGATATGGTCAAACGATGGCGTTCACGACCTTGATGCTGTTTCAACTCTTCAACGTCTTCAATGCGCGCTCAGATGAACGCAGCGCATTTCGCGGGCTGTTCGGCAACCGCTGGTTATGGGCAGCCGTCGGATTGTCGCTGCTATTGCATGCCGCGGTGATTTACCTGCCCGGCCTTCAGCAGGCGTTTTCCACAATGAGTTTGAGCGCGGGCGACTGGCTACGCTGCGCCATTGTCGCAAGTTCGGTACTGTGGCTGCGCGAACTGAGCAAGATGTTCACGCGAGCGGCGATGCGAACGAGCGACGGAACCGCTGCGTGATGCCGCACAACCGTTATCTTCTGGTGTTGACGGCGCTGTTCGCCATGTTGTGGATCGCGCTCGCCGTCGATTCGAACTATCGCGACGACTGGGCGATTGAAAATGCGCTCGTATTGATGTTCGCCGTCGGCCTGGCATGGAGCTATCGCCGCTTCATGCTGTCGCGCCTTTCCTACACCCTGATCTTCGTTTTTCTTTGCCTGCATGAAGTCGGCGCCCATTACACCTATGCCGAAGTGCCCTATGACGCCTGGTTCGAAACGTGGTTCGGCTTCTCGTTGAACGAGGCGATGGGCTGGCAGCGCAATCACTTCGATCGTTTGGCGCATTTCATGTACGGGTTGCTGCTGGCGTATCCCGTACGAGAAGTTTTTCTGCGCATTGCCGACGTGCGGGGTTTCTGGGGCTACTTTCTGCCGCTCGACTTCACCATCGCCACCTCGGCGATCTACGAACTGATCGAGTGGGGTGCGGCCATGCTGTTCGGCGGCGACCTGGGTGCGGCCTATCTCGGCACGCAGGGCGACGTGTGGGACGCGCAACGCGACATGGCGCTGGCGAGCGTGGGCGCTCTCATCGCGATGCTTCTCACGGCGCTTGTCAATGCATGTCTGCGACCGGATTTCGCGCGCACATGGCGCGACAGTCTGCGCGTCAAACGCACACTGCCTCTGGGGGAAGAAGAACTGGAGCGGTTGTTGCGCTCGAAGCGCTGAGGCGCGGGCCGCTCCCGATGCCAACGTTGCAGGAGCTCCCGGAAAAGGCGACGTGCGGGTGCCTAAGAACAGCGCAAAAGTAACCCTGATACGCGACCGGTATGAGCGCGGCAATTGAAGGGGCGTTCATGAGTCGGCCTTGCGGGGCGTAGCCGCTCAGGCGAAGCCGGTGTCGCTATGGCGATCTGCCGCCGAAAGCGATTCGACGATTTACGTCGCCATTGATCCAGATCACAAGCAAAGCAGGCGCGGGCACTTATTCTTTTTTCGGCGCATTACGTGTAATCATTATTCGAAAAAGGAATATACATATGTCTTCGCCTTCTTCCAGCCATCGCGTCCTCATCGTCGGCGGTGGTACCGCCGGCATCGGCCTGGCCGCCTCCCTGCTTCGCCGTGATCGCGCACTCGACGTCGCGGTCATCGACCCCACCGATACGCATTGCTATCAGCCCGCACTGACGCTGGTCGGTGGCGGCTGCTATTCCGCTGCGAAAACGCGCCGGGATGAGGCTGCGGTCATACCGTCGGGAGTGACGTGGCTGAAGTCCGCCGCAACGGCGTTCGATGCCGAGCGGCGGGTCGTGGAACTCGCGGATGGTCGATCCGTGGGCTACGAGTACCTCGTGCTCTGCCCCGGTTTGCAGCTCGACTGGGGGAAGATTCAGGGACTGCCCGAGACGCTGGGGAAGAACGGCGTCACCAGCAATTACGATCGAACGCATGCCGCTTACACCTGGGAATTGCTGCAGGCATTCAAGGGCGGTCGCGCAATCTTCACGCAGCCGCCAATGCCGATCAAATGCCCGGGCGCGCCGCAGAAAATCGCCTACCTGGCGGCCGATTACTGGCGCAAGCGAAAACTGCTGAGCAAAGCGCAAATCCAGTTCTCGCTCGCGGGCGACAAGATCTTTTCGATCGACGCCTTTGTCCGGCCGCTGCTCGATGTGGTGAAGCGCTACGGGATCAATCTGAACTACCGCAAGAACCTGATCGCGGTGGATGGCGAGCGCCGGTTGGCGACATTCCAGATCACCGATGCGGACGGCAGCGTGCGCGAAGAGACCGAACCCTTCGATCTGCTGCACGTGGCCCCACCGCAGAGCGCGCCCGATTTCATCAAGCGCAGCCCGTTTGCCAACGGCGGCGGATGGGTCGCTGTGGATCAGGCGACGCTGCAGCATCCGGTCTATCCGGAAGTCTTTGCGCTGGGCGATGTCGCCGGCACGCCCAACTCCAAGACCGCGGCGGCGGTGCGTTCGCAGATTCCGGTCGTGCGCGACAACCTGCTGGCGCTGATGAAGAACGTACGCCTCGGTGGTGCTTACACGGGCTACGGTGCCTGCCCGCTGACGACCGCGCGCGGGCGGGTGATTCTGGCGGAGTTTCGCTATCAGGGCGTGCTGGCGCCCACCTTCCCGATCGACCAGACGCGCGAGCGGCGCAGCATGTGGCATTTCAAGAAGGACTTCCTGCCCTGGTTCTACTGGCACTACCTGCTGAAAGGGCGGGGATGAGGGGCTGCGGCTATTCGCGCTCGATGAAGGTGTACACGGCGTTTCTGTGTTCGATGCAGTCGCTGCTCGATCGTCATGCGCGCCACCGTGACGGCGTGAAATTCTGCGGTGGCGCGCCCTTCGGGATATGCGCTTACAGCAACGCTTTGCGCAGGTCTGCGGCGCTCTTGGGTGAAAGCAGGCCCGGCGCGATATCGAACACCGTCTTCGCGCCGATGTCGCCGCGTTGATTCAACCTGAAGGCGGCGCGTGCGTACGCGACCAGTACGCTTGCGGTGAATTCCGGATTGCTGTCGAGCTTGAGCGAGTACTCCACCACCTGCGTCGCGCCGGTGCCGGTTTTGCCACTGCGGATGACGAATCCGCCGTGCGGCATCGCGGCGTGATCGCGCCGCAGTTCTTCTTCGCTGATGAAGGTCACGGTGGTGTCGTAGTCGGCGAAGTAGTCCGGCATGGTCACGATCGCGCGTTCGACTGCGGCCGCGTTCGCGCCTTCTTCGAGGACAACGTAACACTCGCGCGTATGTTTTTCCCGCGTCGACAGTCGAGGCAGCGCACCGCTGCGTACGCGCTCGACCGCATCCGCGACGGGGATGGTGTACTGCACCGCGCTTTTGACGCCGGCGACCTTTCGCGCCGCATCGGAATGACCCTGGCTCAGGCCCTTGCCCCAGAACGTGTACGTCGCACCGTTCGGAAGCACGGCTTCCCCGCACAGGCGATTGATCGAGAACAGACCCGGGTCCCAACCGACCGAAATGATCGCAGTCGTGCCGTGCAATTGCGCCGACCGGTCGACGGCGTCGAAGTAGTCGGGAATTTTCGGATGGGTGTCGAAGCTGTCGACCGTATTGAACAGCGCGGCGAGCGCCGGCCCCTGTTCCGGCAGGTCGTTCTTGGAACCGCCGCACAGAATCAGCACATCGATTTTATTCTTGAAGTCGCCGATGGCGTCGAGCTTGTGAACGGGCACGCCATCATTCAACAACTTCACCGCTGCCGGGTCTCTGCGGGTGAACACTGCGACCAGCGCCATGTCGCCATTTTGCGATAGCGCCGACTCCACCCCTCTGCCGAGGTTGCCGTAGCCGGCGATACCGATTCTGATTTTCGAACTCATTCAAAAACAACCTTCAATGTAGGGACGTTGATGTTTCAGCGAGAGCGAAGCTTAAGGGATGCGCCGCCTCGTCGCCAATGTGCTTTACCATCTGAGCGGTGCGGGAGCTTATCCGGCTCCGAATTCTGCCTCGGCGCCGCGCGCCGGCGCTCGCGCCATGCGACACGAGCGGATGCGCGGACGCAGGCGGGTCGGCACGCTACACGCTAACGTATGCGATACATTTCGTGACGAGCGCAGGAGCGGCAAGCATGGCAAGCGTGAACAAACAAAAGCAGTGGAACGCCTGGTATTTTCTCGCCGCGTTCATGTTGTTGATGCTGTTTCAGAGCTGGTGGAACACGTCGCAAAACGTCGAGGCCATTCCATACAGCGATTTCATGAAATACCTGGACGACGGCCGCATCGTCGAACTCACCGTGCAGCAGGAACGCATCGTCGGAAAGCTGAAGGATCCGGTCAACGGCAAGGAATACTTCGTCACGAACCGGATCGATCCCGCGCTTGCCGAGCAGATCAAGAACAGCGGGGCGAAGTTTTCCGGCACGGTGGAGAACACCTTCCTTTCCTCGTTGTTGTCGTGGGTGCTGCCGGTACTGCTGTTTTTCGGCATCTGGATATTTCTGTTCCGCCGCTTCGCCGAGAAGCAGGGCATGGGCGGGCTGGTCAACGTCGGTAAATCGAAGGCGCGCGTGCTGGTCGAGCGCGATACCGGCGTGACCTTCGACGACGTGGCCGGTGTGGAAGAAGCCAAGCTTGAACTGCGTGAAATCGTGTCCTTCCTGAAGGAAAAGGACAAATACAGTCGGCTGGGTGCGCGCATTCCCAAAGGCATCCTGCTGGTCGGCCCGCCCGGTACCGGCAAGACGCTCATCGCCAAGGCGGTCGCAGGCGAAGCGGGCGTACCGTTCTTTTCCATCTCTGGTGCCGAGTTCGTCGAAATGTTCGTCGGCGTCGGCGCCGCGCGCGTGCGCGATCTGTTCGAGCAGGCGCGCAAGGCCGCGCCCTGCATCATCTTCATCGACGAAATCGATGCGCTGGGCAAGGCGCGCGGCTTCGGCGGTTACGGCGGTCACGATGAAAAGGAGCAGACGCTGAATCAACTGCTCGCCGAACTGGACGGCTTCGATCCGCGCGAAGGTGTGGTGTTGCTCGCCGCGACCAACCGCCCGGAAATTCTCGATCCGGCGCTGCTGCGCGCGGGTCGCTTCGATCGTCAGGTCGTGCTCGATCGGCCGGATCGCAAGGGGCGCGCGGCGATTCTCGCCGTGCATATCAAACGCGTTCAGATCGCGCCGGAAGTCGATCTGGAAAAGATTGCCGCGATCACGCCCGGCTTCAGCGGCGCCGATCTCGCTAACCTCGTGAACGAGGCTGCCATCGTCGCCACGCGTCGCGGCGCGAATGCGGTGGTCATGGAGGATTTCACCGCCGCGGTGGAGCGCATCGTCGCGGGCGCCGAACGTAAGGGGCGCCTGCTGCATCCGCATGAGCGCAAGGTCGTCGCCTATCACGAAATGGGACACGCGCTGGCCGCGGCGAGCCTGCCGGGCACCGACCCCGTGCACAAGGTGTCCATCATTCCGCGTTCGGTTGGCGCGCTCGGCTACACGATGCAGCGTCCGACCGATGATCGTTATCTCATTACCGAGCGCGAACTGAAGGACCGCATGACTGTGCTGCTGGCTGGACGCGCGGCCGAGAAGGTCGTGTTCGGCGAAATATCCACCGGCGCCGCCGACGATCTCGCCAAGGTGACCGACATCGCGCGCCAGATCGTGACCCGCTTCGGCATGAACGAAGCGCTTGGTCAGGCTGTGCTCGAACGGCAGAGCACAACCTATCTCGGCGATCAGCAGATTGGCGTGCGCGAAAAGGATTACTCGGAGGAAACTGCGCGCGAGATCGACATGCAGGTCAGAACGCTGGTCGACGATGCGTATCGGCGTGCCGTGGCGCTTCTGACGGAGCGGCGTGCGCTACTCAACGAAGGCGCGCGGTTGCTTCTCGAAAAAGAGACGCTCACGCCGGAGGATTTTCCCGCACTGGTGCAGGCGGCACCGTTATCGGAACAGGAAGACGTGCCGACCTGAATCCGACCGCCGCGATTGGCGGCGGACGCCCAATAGTTGATCGGACATTCGCATCAAAACGTCACGTTCGACAGCGGCGGCGCCAATGCGCCGCTATTGGGAAAAAATTCGCTTGAAGAAGCCGATGATCGGGTTGTCAGGCTCTTTCTGCGGCGCACGAACGGCCTTCGGACGAGGCTTCGCTCGCTGTTCCGATTCGGCCGCGGCAGCCATGCGCCATTCCCAAGGCGGAATCGGTGCAATGCCCGACCACAAGCCGCGGCCCGCGTGACGCGCAATATCCTGCGCGACATAGAGTGTCCTGTCGTTCGCGTCCTCGTCGGAGACCCACGCCATGCCGCGCCGGAGTTGTTCCGCTCCGGCAAGAACACCGTCGCACTGAACTTGGGCCACGAATCGGCCTTGTTCCGTTTCTTCAATTCCGGAGATTTGTGCGGAGCGTCGCAAACACATGTCGGACAAAGACTGTCGCGAATGGGGGCCGAAGTCCTGCGTCAGTTCGGGCGCATCGATTTCGGCCAAATCGACTGTCACCTTGGCGCCATCGCACAAAGCGGTCAACGTATCGCCATCGGGCACGCTGACGACGATGCAGGCGTAGACCGGCCCGGCACACAGCAGTAGAGCGCAGAAAATAAAGCGTAAAACCATCGGTCCTACGGGAGATTTCAAGCCTCCCTTTGCGATGCAATTTCTCTGCCACGCCTTGACGTCTGCGCTCCACGCCTGTCCAGCTTGTGCGCAAACTCTACCACTTGCGCCGTACCGGCGCCGGTCGTGCCGCTGCGGATGGCAAAGCCGCCATGCGGCATGGCCGCGCAGAAAAACGATTCACCGCAGCGCGTTCGACCTCAGGTGCTCGCCTGATCGAGTCTGGCCAGTGCCTCGGGCGGCAGACGAAGTGCCGCCGCGCCGAGGATGTCGTCGAGTTGTTCCAGCTTGGTTGCGCTCGCGATCGGTGCCGTCACGCCGGGACGCGCCATCAGCCAGGCAAGCGCGACCTGCGCCGGTGTGGCGGACAGCGATGTGGCGACTTCGCGCAGCGCCGCGAGAATGCGCAGGCCGCGGTCGTCGAAATACTTGCGCAGAAAATCGGCGCGGCTGCTGCCTTCGAGATCGTCTATCGTGCGGTACTTGCCGGTCAGAAATCCGCTCGCGAGCGAGAAGTAGCAGATGGCGCCCAGCTGCTGTTCGAGCGCCAGCGGCGCAAGCCCGTTTTCGAATTCCTGTCGATCGTAGAGGTTGTATTCGGGCTGCAGGACTTCGTAACGCGCGAGCTGCTTTTGCGCGCTGACATCCAGTGCCTCGCGCACCCGCGCGGCCGAGTAGTTGGATGCACCAATGGCGCGCACCTTGCCCGACTCGATGAGCTTGGCGAAAGCAGTGAGGGTTTCGTCAAGCGGCGTCGCTTCGTCGTCGGTGTGGGCGAAATAAACGTCGATGTAATTGGTCTGCAGCCGACGCAGCGAGTCCTCTGCCGCGGCAATGATGTTCTCCGCACGCAGACCCTTGCGGCGATCCCACAAACCGACTTTGGTGATGAGCACGAGGTCCGCGCGCCGCCCGGAGCGCTTCAGCCAGTTGCCGATGATCGTTTCCGATTCGCCGCCGCTGTTGCCCGGCACCCAGGCGGAGTAGGTGTCGGCGGTGTCCACTGCATTGAAGCCGCGTTCGACGAATCGATCGAGCAGGGCGAAGGACGTCGCTTCATCCGCCGTCCATCCGAAGACGTTGCCGCCGAACACCAGCGGCGCGATGGCGATGTCCGTGCGACCCAGTTTGCGTTGTTCCATGACTCACTCCGTCATTCAAAGGCGGAGCCGCGCCGGCGCAAGCCGTTTGAGCGGTCGGCCCAGCACGGCGCGGCGCGAAAGTTTTCATTGTGCAGGCATATCGCGCCGACCATGCCGACCACGCAGCCCAGCACCCACCCATTGCTCCGATGTGGGAGCAATGAGGATGCGTGCGACCCAGGCCCTCAGGCGGCGTGAGGAAGGGCTTCCTCAGGCCGTGTCCGGTCGGCCGGCTTGCGGCTACGGATCAGAAAGCGCTGGTTCACCGGGCTGTGCGGTTTGAGCGCGAGCCGCGTGTGGGCGAGGGCTTGGGCGAATGTGTCCATGCCGCCGCGCAGCGCGGCCTGCATCAAGGTGAGGTCGATGATGTCGCGCTGCGCATGACTGCCGCCGAAGGTGTTGGCGATGAAGCGTGCGGGGTGCAGGCGCTCCACCGCGGCACGGTCATCTCCGCGCCAGTAGGCAACGAAACCTTCCATAAGCGGTAACGCGCAGCGGCGCGCCCAATCGGCGGTTTCGCTCCGCCCGGACGCCGTACCGTGCACGGCGCGCAGTAATTCGTCGGCTTCGCGATCCCAACCCGCTTGCAGATAAGTCATGCACGCGTGCCAGTCGTTGAAGGGATAGGTGCGACCGTCGGCATGCTGCGTCCAGACGCGCGCGAGTTCGAGCGGCCGGTCACCCACGTCCACGTCCGAAAGATGCAGCCGCCACAGCATGGCGGAGGCGTCGATCAGATCCAGCGCAACCGGGCTGCGATCCCTGCGGATGCGCTCGTCGTAAAGCCGCAGCGCCGCGACGTTCTGCCCGAGGCCCAGATGGAACACGGCCAGATGCCACCAGTTGTGCACTCTGAAGAAGTTGTCTTCCCCATCCCAGCCCGACTGATGTG
>JAKFDA010000080.1:0-9971 GCA_036676355.1 Nitrosomonadales bacterium
GCTTGAGAATACCAGCCAGCCCCTCAACAAATCCCCCAAAGGGAATCCCCAAAGAACCAGCCGGCCGCCTCCAAACTCCACCCAGCACCCACACCTATCGGCTGTTAGTTTTTAAAGAACGATGTCACGCCAGTCTTGTGGACTGGTTGCGGGGGCAGGATTTGAACCTACGACCTTCGGGTTATGAGCCCGACGAGCTGCCAGACTGCTCCACCCCGCGTCCGTGACAGAAGCGGAATTATGAGCAATCCACACACTTCTGTCAACATCTTCCGCAGGAAAAACACTGAGCGAACGCAGCTAAAACAGACCGAATTGTTCGGCTCGGCCCGGCACCCTGAAACGCGTCGTGTCAAGACCGATTCGCTCGCTCGCGTTGATGCCGAGTCGACGGCAGCTTTTGTCGAAACGCTGCCGCAACAACTGAGCATAGTTGCCACTTCCGCTCTGGCGTATACCCCATTGCGCTTCATAATCCTTGCCGCCGCGCATGTCCTGGACGCGCGCCATGACATGCGCTGCCCGTAACGGAAAATATTTGGCCAACCAGTCGCGAAAAAGTTCTTTCACTTCGTGCGGCAGGCGCAGCAAAACATAGCCCGCTTGCGTTGCGCCGGCATCACGCGCCGCAGCCAGTATCGCTTCGATGTCCTTATCGTTCAGAAACGGAATGACCGGTGCCACCATGACGCCGCACGGCACCCCGGCGTCCGACAAAGCGCGCAGCGCCCGCAGTCTGCGATGCGGCGCTGCGGCGTGCGGTTCGAGCTTGCGCGCCAACTCTCTATCGAAGCTCGTGATCGAAATGAAAACGCGCGCCAGTCCTTCCGCGGCCATCGGCCCGAGTATGTCCAGATCACGTTCGACCAGCGCCGACTTGCTGATCAGCCCAATCGGCTGCTTGAACTCGGCCGCCACCTCGAGAAGACCGCGCGTGATAAGCAACTCGCGCTCCGCCGGCTGATATGGATCGGTGTTGCCGCCGATGACGATGGTCTCGCAGCGATAGCCGCGTCGCGATAGTTCCGCGCGCAACAATTCCGGGCCGTTCACTTTGGCAAACAATTTTGTTTCGAAATCCAATCCCGGTGAAAGACCGATATAGGAATGACTGGGACGCGCGTAGCAATAGATACAGCCATGCTCGCAGCCCTGATACGGATTGATCGACTGAGTAAAAGAAATATCGGGCGAATCGTTGCGGGAAATGATCGACTTGGCGCGCTGCGGCGTCACGATCGTTTGCGGCGGATGCTCGGGGCATTCCCAATAGGCGTCATCGTCCACGACGCGTTCGTCGCTTTCAAAGCGACCCTGCAGATTGCTGACCGCTCCGCGGCCCTTCCAGACAATCGGCCGTTCCATGCCTCACCTGCGATAAACTACTGTATAGAAGTATAGTAGTTGTCGCAGCCCGTCGCTAGATGATATTTCGCGCTCTCAACGACTGCCGCGCGGCAGCGTCATACCCGAGTTGCGCAAGCACTTCGTCGGTGTGCTGCCCCAACGTGGGTCCGCATGCCTCAATGTCGCCTGGGGTATCGGAGAGTTTGGGCACGACGCCCGGGACTTTCACGGTGCTGCCGTCCGGCAATTCCGTCTGCCGGATCATGTCGCGCGCTAGGAACTGCGCGTCGTTGACGATATCCGCAATGCTGTAGATCTTGCCGTTGGGAACCTGTGCCTCGTTCAACACCCGCAGCACCTGCCCGACATCGTGGCTCGCGGTCCATTCGCCGATCACCGCATCGAGCTCGTCGGCGCGTTTCGCGCGTCCGGCGTTGTCCGCCAGCGCAGGATCTTCCGCCATGTCTGGACGGCCGATGGCACCCATCAAACGCTTGAAAATGCTGTCGCCATTGCCGCCGATGACGACATGGCTGCCATCGCTGGTCAGGTAAGTATTCGACGGCACGATGCCGGTCAGATTGGTGCCCGTGCGTTCGCGCACGATGCCGTACATATCGAACTCGGGCAGCGTGCTCTCCATCATGTTGAACACCGCTTCGTAAAGCGCGACATCGACCACCTGGCCCTTACCGCCGTTCGCGTTGCGATGATGCAAAGCCATCATGACGCCGATCACCCCGTGCAACGACGCCAGCGCATCGCCGAGCGAAAGATTGAGTCGCACCGGCGGGCGGTCGGGGAATCCCGTTACATAACGCATTCCGCCCATCGACTCGCCGACCGCGCCAAAACCCGCCTGGTCCTTGTACGGTCCGGTCTGTCCGAAGCCGGAAAGACGCAGCATCACCAGGCCCGGATTTTCTTTCGCGAGCGCTTCGTACCCCAATCCCCATTTCTCCAGCGTGCCGGGACGGAAATTCTCGATCACCACGTCGGCGCGCCGCGCCAGGCGGCGCGCGATTTCCTGCCCCTCGGGCGTGCGCAGATTCGCCGTCACCGATTTCTTATTACGCGCGATGACATGCCACCACAACGACGTACCGTTATGCACTTTGCGCCAAGTGCGCAGCGGATCGCCGCCCTCGCCCGAGGCCGACGCAGGCGGCTCGACCTTGATCACTTCGGCGCCGAACTCGGCGAACGTCTTTCCGGCGAAGGGGCCGGCAATCAGTTGCCCGAGTTCGAGAACCTTCAAACCCTCAAGCGGTTTCTTCATGTCTGCCTCCGCTCGTAAAACGCCTGTGCCAAGGTGCCGAGATCGACATACTCGAGTTCGCCGCCCACCGGCACGCCACGCGCAATGCGTGAAATCTTCAGATCGCGTCCCTGCAGCATCTCGTGTACATAGTGCGCCGTCGCCTCACCTTCGTTGGTGAAGTTGGTCGCGAGAATGATTTCCTTGACGACACCGTCGGTCGCGCGCCGCTGCAGCGCTTCGAGCCCGATATCCTTGGGACCCACGCCATCAAGCGGCGACAACCGCCCCATCAACACGAAATAGAGTCCTTGATAGGCGAGCGTCTGCTCCATCACCGCCTGATCGGCGGGCGTCTCCACCACGCACAGCAGCGTGGCGTCCCGCTTCGATGACGCACATAAACTGCAAATCTCATCTTCGGTGAAAGTGTTGCACCTGATGCAGCGGCGGACGCTTTGCAGCGCGCGATTGAGCGAGAGCGCCAGACGTTGCGCGCCGGCCTGGTTGTACTGCAGCAGGTGATACGCCATCCGCTGCGCGGACTTGGGCCCCACGCCGGGCAGGCAGCGTAGCGCCTCGATCAGATCGTCGAGGCTGTTGGGCGTGGTCGCCAAATCAGAACGGAAGTTTGAGGCCGGGCGGCAATCCCATGCCGGCGGTGAAGCCGGACATCTTTTCCTGCGTCGTCGCCTCGACGCGCCGCACCGCGTCGTTCACCGCCGCTGCGATCAAATCTTCCAGCATGTCCTTGTCGTCGGCGAGCAGCGAAGGATCGATGGTGACGCGCTTCACATCGTGCTTGCAGGTCATGACTACTTTCACCATGCCCGCACCTGATTGGCCTTCCACTTCGATGGTGGCAAGTTGCTCCTGCACCTTGCGCATGTTTTCCTGCATCTGCTGAGCCTGTTTCATCAGGCCGGCGAGTTGTCCCTTCATCATGATTGTCCTTGTTGCAGCGGTTGCACGGATTCGATGGTCGCATCGAGACTGCTGACGAGTTCTCGCACGAACGGATCGTTATTCATTTGCTGGCTGGCTTTGTCCTGTTTGACGCGGCGATCGGTTGCGGCGATGGCGGCCACGCTGGCGCCGCTCGTCTCGCCGACCTGAATATTCAGGCTGACCGGCCGGTCAAGCGCATCCTCTAGCGCCGCCTTCAGCTTGCTCACATAAGCGGCAGACACCAGTGCGCGCGATTCGTTGCCGATACGGAGTTCGAACTTTCCGTCGTCGCGCGAAACCAGTTCGCTACGCTCGGCCAGTTGTCTTGTAGCGCCGACAAGTTTGAGATCGTGCACCAGGCTCGGCCAATCGTCGCTTGCCGAAATGGTCGCGCGACGCGCAGGCGCCACGGCGGCGAGCGGGGGCGCAGCTTTCGACTGGACCGTGCGCGGCGCGGCGCGCCCCGAGGAACCGCTTGACGTCGGAGTCTCGGCCGCACCCTCGCGCTCGGGCGCAAACGCCAGCATGCGCATGAGGGCCATGGTGAAGCCGGCATACTCATCCGGCGCCAGCGCCAAGTCCTGCCGCGCCTGCAATGCGATCTGATAGTGCAGTTGCACGCTTTCCGCATCGAAGCACTGCGCCAATCCGACAACGCGCTCGCGTTCCGGCGTGTCTTCCGGCAGCGCATCCACAGCCACCTGGGCAAGCGCGGTACGATGCAGCAATGTGCCGAGCTCGATCAGCGCGCCGTCGAAGGCAATCGAACGCGACTCCATTTCATCGGCGATCGCCAGCATGCGCTTCGCGTCGTTGTCGGCGAGCGATTCCAGCAAGTCGAAAAGATAGCCGGTATCGACGCTGCCCAGCATGGCGCGAACCGCTGCTTCACTGATTTCGCCGCTCGAATAGGCGATCGCCTGGTCGAGCAGGCTCAAGGCGTCGCGCATACTGCCGGTGGCGGATTGCGCCAACAGACGCAATGCGTTCGGCTCGGCCTGCAGGCCCTCCTCGCCGACAATGCGGTGCAGGTGGGCCGCGATCGCGCCGAGCGGCATCTGTTTCAAATTGAATTGCAGACAGCGGGACAACACCGTGACCGGGATTTTCTGCGGATCGGTGGTGGCAAGAATGAACTTCACATGCTCGGGCGGCTCTTCCAGCGTCTTCAACATCGAATTGAAGGCGGAATTGGAAAGCATGTGCACTTCGTCGATGACATAGACCTTGAAGCGGCCGCGCGTCGGCGCATACACCGCGTTCTCGAGAAGCTGACGCATCTCGTCCACCTTGGTGTTGGTGGCGGCATCGACTTCAAGCAGGTCGACGAAGCGGCCCGAATCGATTTCGGTGCAGGCGGAACAGGTGCCGCACGGCTGCGAAGTGATGCCGCTCTCGCAGTTCAGCGATTTGGCGAGAATGCGCGCCAGTGTGGTCTTCCCGACCCCCCGGGTGCCCGTGAAAAGATAAGCGTGATGGAGCCGCTGCTGATCCAGCGCGTGCGTGAGCGCCTTGACCACATGCTCCTGTCCCACGAGCGCGGCGAAGCTGCGCGGTCTCCATTTACGGGCGAGAACTTGATAGGACATATCTGGTGTCGTCGAAGATCGAGGCGGCCTGCCAATTAGCTTGATCGAGCAGCGTATCGCACGTTCCGGCCAAATGGGCTTCGGCTTGCTTTGCCCTCGCTCGCGTCGCTGCACGAGCTTGCGATCGCAAGCTGCCGAAGCCCGAAAAGGTGGCGAGCCTGAACCCCGGCACTTACAGTGAGTAGCTGTGGCTGCTTCCTTCCGGACCTGACCAGGTTCACTACGCTGCAATGCGGGGAGGCCCGCCGTTGATCTATCAAATGCAGGCGCAGTTTAGCATGCGCTATTCGCTCACCGGCCTGGTCGGCACGCGCAATGTAAGCGGCAATTTCAATTTATCGGGTAACACTCGGCCCATGCGCGCGCGATGACCGACATGGTGGGTAAATTTCGCGCCCGAAATCGTAATTTCCTTCTCCTTGCCGCGTGAATTACCGGTCACCACCACCTCGCGCCCCGTCGTCACAACCGCGGCCACGAGCTTCTCCTTGTCCTCCAGCCCCATGAGAATCAGACCACGTCCCTTGCTCATGTATTTGAGTTCGTCCAACCCGAATACCAGCATGCGCGACTCAGCGGCGAGGGCGGCGACCATCGCCTTGGCGGTCGACTCGAACATGAACGGCGGAATGGGCGTTTCGCCTTCATCCACATGCAGAAATTCCCGGCCGGCGCGGCGATTGGAAACCATATCGGCGATCTTCGTGTAGAAGCCGTAGCCACCGGTCGTGCCAACCAGCACATGCGTCTGCGGCGCGCCGCCGACGCAATACATGATCTTCGCGCCGTCCTGCACATCGACCAGCGACGACGCCGGCGCGCCGTCACCACGCGAAGACGGCAACTGTCCGACTTCTACGGTGTAGGCGCGTCCCCTGGAATCCAGCAGCACCACAGGATCGACCGTGCGGCACTGAATGAGCGCCTGCAAACCGTCGCCTTCCTTGAAGGAAAGCGAGGATGAATCCACGTTCCAGCCATGCCGCGCCCGCACCCAGCCATTGCGCGAAAAGATCACGGTAACCGGCTCGTCGATGACGGGCGCCTCGATGGCCGCCTTTTCCGATTCTTCGATCTTGGTGCGGCGCTTGTCGCCGAAGGCCTTCGCATCCGCCTCGATTTCTGTCACGACCAGATCTTCCAGCGTCTTGCGCGAACCCAGCACTTTCTCGAGACTCTTCTGCTCCGCGCGCAGCTCGTTCAGTTCTTTCTCGATCTTGATGTGTTCGAGCTTGGCCAACTGACGCAGACGAATCTCGAGAATGTCTTCCGCCTGGCGATCGGAAAGCTTGAATGCCTTGATCAGCTCGGCCTTCGGGTCGTCCGCATTGCGGATGATCCTGATGACCTTGTCCACATTGAGCAGGACGATCATCCGTCCTTCGAGCACGTGGATACGGTCGAGTACCTGGCTCAGGCGATGCTGTGTCCGGCGCGTGACTGTGGCGAAGCGGAACTGCAGCCACTCGAACAGTACGTCGCGCAAAGTCTTGCTGGTCGGCCGCCCATCGAGGCCGACCATGACGAGATTGATCGCGACGTTCGTTTCCATGCTCGTCTTCGCGAGCAGCAGATTGACGAAGTCGTCCTCGTCGACTTTCGAAGTCTTCGGCTCGAACACCAGCCGCACGGGGTTTGCGCGATCGGATTCGTCGCGTGCCTTGTCGAGCATCGATAGCATCAACTGCTTTTCCCGCTGCTGCTCCGCGCTGACGGACTTTTTGCCGGCCTTGGGCTGCGGGTTGGTCAGCGCGTCGATTTCTTCGAGTACCTTGCGCGCCGAGGTGCCGGGCGGCAATTCGTTGACGACGATCTGCCACTGGCCACGCGCAAGCAGTTCAATGGTCCAGCGCGCGCGCACGCGCACCGAACCGCGGCTGCCCTGGTAGGCGTCCTTGATTTCCGCGCGCGGCGTGATGATCTGCCCGCCACCGGGAAAATCCGGCCCCTTGATGTGTTTCATCAAACCGGCGACCGAGATCTCCGGATCACGAATCATCGCCATCGCGGCGTTGGCCACTTCGTTAAGGTTGTGCGGCGGTATCTCCGTCGCCATCCCCACCGCAATACCGGACGAGCCGTTCAGCAGCAGCATGGGCAGACGCGCAGGCAGCACCACCGGTTCTTTGCGCGTGCCGTCGTAATTGGGAATGAAATCGACGGTTCCCTGGTCCAGTTCTCCGAGCAGCACTTCGGCAAACTTGGTCAGACGCGCCTCGGTGTATCGATACGCAGCCGCTTCATCGCCGTCGCGCGAACCGAAGTTGCCTTCGCCGTCGATGAGGGGGTAACGCATCGTGAAGTTCTGCGCCAGACGCACCAGCGCGTCATACACCGACTGATCGCCGTGCGGATGAAAGCGTCCGAGCACGTCGCCGACGACCGCGGCCGATTTGGTGCGTTTGGTACCCGCGCGAGTACCGCTATCCCACATGGCATAAAGAATGCGACCCTGCACCGGCTTTTGACCGTCGCCCACGCGCGGCAGGGCGCGATCCTTTACCGTGCTCACGGCATACTGCAGATACTGCAAGGCGGCATAGCGTCCGAGCGGCAGACTGTCGCCCAGTTCGCCCGACATCGGCGCGTAATGCGGCGGCACACGACCGCCGCCACCGGCGCCTTGCGGCGTCGCTTCGCCGCCGCTATTGCCAACCGGCTGCGGCGTCAGTTTTTCCTTTGCTTCGGGCCGTTCCTCGACGACGCCGAACAGATCGTTTTGATCGTTCATTTCAATCTTGGCCAAGAGCTAAGAGCAGAGAGCCGAGAGCAACGGCTTCACACCTCTCGGCTCGCCGCTCTCCGCACTCTGCTCTGCGCTATTACGAAATATCGGCATCCACGAGGTTGCCGTAGGTTTCCATCCATTCGCGCCGGGCGGACGCGTTCTCGCGCGCCATCATCATGTTGAACACATCGCGATCGGCCTCGAGCATGCCGTCTTCGACACGCACAGGCAGCATGCGTCGCATATCGGGATTCAGCGTCGTTTCCCACAACTGTTCGGCGCTCATTTCGCCAAGCCCCTTGAAGCGGCTGACCGTCCAGCTGCCTTCGCGCACGTTCTCATCAAGCAGTTTGTCTTCAATGGTGTCGAGCTCCTGCTTGTCGAGCGCATACAGCTTGCGAGCCGGCCGGCCCTTTCCTCCCGACGGCACATCGATGCGAAACAACGGCGGTTGTGCGATGTAGACGTAACCGTGCTCGATCAATTTGTAGAAATGACGGAAGAACAGCGTCAGCAGCAACACCTGGATGTGCGCACCGTCGACATCCGCATCGGCCATGATGATGATTTTCTTGTAGCGCAGGCCGGAAAGATCGGGATTGTCGTCGGGCTTGTGGTGATCGACGCCGATCGCCAACGCGATCGCCTCGATTTCCTTGTTCGCATACAGCGTGTCGGCGCTGTCCTGCCACGTGTTCTTCGGCTTACCTTTCAGCGGCAGTACCGCCTGAAACTCCTTGTCGCGCGCCTGCTTCGCCGAACCGCCTGCAGAGTCGCCTTCGACGATGAACAGTTCGTTGCGGTCCGGATCGTCGGAAGCGCAGTCGGTCAGTTTGCCCGGCAGAACCGCCACGCCGGAACTTTTACGTCGTTCGATTTTTTGCGCCGCTCGCGTGCGCGCCATGGCCTGCCGGATCACCAGTTCGGCAATCTTGCGTCCTTCATCGACGTGTCGCGACAACCACAACTCGAAGGGGTCGCGCACCATCTGCGATACCAGCTTGACGCCGTCGCGCGAAATGAGCTCGTTCTTGACCTGGCCCTTGAACTGCGGATCGAGCATTTTCACCGCCAGTACGTACGACGCGCGCGACCACACGTCGTCCGCCACGATCTTCAAACCGCGTTGCCCCATCGCATGATGATCAATGAAGTTGCGGATAGCGTTGTAGACGCCATCGCGCAGTCCGGCGACGTGCGAGCCGCCGTGCCGGGTGGGGATCATGTTGACGTACGACTCGGTCACGAGCTCGCCGTCCGGTGTCCAGGCGATCGCCCACAATGCACCCTCGCCCTCGGCAAACGTATCCGATTCGGTCTGTGCCGAAACGTAGCGCTCACCGAGAAAAGGCGTGGCGACCGGGTCGAGCTCGGCCATCGCACTGGTGAAGTAGCCCTTGATGCCTTCGGGGAAATGCCAGGTCTGCGACTCGATCTTGCCGTTCTTCTCGATACCCAACGTGAACTTCACCCCGGGCAGCAGCATCGCCTTGGCGCGCAAAAGCGCGGCGATATCGCTCGCGACAATCTTGGGCGAATCGAAATATTTCGGATCGGGCCAGAAGCGCAGGCGCGTGCCGCTCTGGTTGGCAGGCGCCGTGCAGATTTTCTTCAACGGCTCCTTCACCTGACCGTTGTCGGCGAACACCAGTCGATACTTCGCGCCGTCGCGCGTGACTTCAACTTCGAGGCGCTTGGCCAGCGCGTTGGTCACGCACACGCCTACGCCATGCAGGCCGCCGGCGATGCGATAAGCCGCTTCCTTGTCGGTTTTCCTGAATTTGCCGCCGGAATGCAGCATGGTGAAAATCACCTGTACCGCGGGCAGCTTCTTCTTGGGATGAATGCCGACCGGAATGCCTCGCCCATCGTCTTCGACTTCGGCCGAGCCGTCTTCATAAAGAATGACGGAGACTTTCTTGCCGAATCCCGCCAGCCCTTCATCGGAAGCGTTGTCGATAACCTCGACCAGCGCGTGATTGGGATTGACCGGGTCGGTGTACATCCCCGGTCGCAGCAGGATGGGCGACAGATCCTCCAGAACCTCAATATCTTCTGCCCTGTAACTGCCGGTTTTCGTTGCCATATATTTATGAAGTAA
>JAKFDA010000081.1:0-43353 GCA_036676355.1 Nitrosomonadales bacterium
CAAGGAAATACGTATCGCCGAGACCGAAATGCCCGGTCTCATGGCCATTCGCGAAGAGTTCGCAACGCAACAGCCGCTACGCGGCGCGCGCATCACCGGCAGTCTGCACATGACCATTCAGACCGCGGTGCTGATCGAAACGCTGCAGGCGCTCGGCGCGCAGGTGCGCTGGGCGTCCTGCAATATTTATTCGACTCAGGATCACGCCGCGGCGGCCATTGCCGCGACCGGCACGCCGGTATACGCCTTCAAAGGCGAATCGCTCGAAGAATACTGGGACTATACGCACAAGATTTTCGAGTGGCCGGATGCCGGATATTCGAACATGATCCTCGACGACGGCGGCGATGCGACGCTGTTGCTGCATCTGGGCGCCAAGGCGGAAAAAGATCCGTCCGTCCTGAATAATCCCGACAGCGAAGAAGAAACCGTGCTGTTCGCGGCCATCAGAGCGAAGCTCGGCAAAGACCCCAAGTGGTACTCGACGCGCATCGCCAAGATTCTGGGCGTAACCGAAGAAACCACGACCGGCGTGAAGCGGCTGTACCAGATGCACAAGGAAGGTCGCCTGGCCTTCCCGGCAATCAACGTCAACGACTCGGTCACCAAGTCCAAGTTCGACAACCTGTACGGTTGCCGCGAATCGCTGGTCGATGGGATCAAGCGTGCGACCGATGTGATGATCGCGGGCAAGATCGCCGTCGTCGCCGGCTACGGCGACGTAGGCAAAGGCTCGGCACAAGCGCTGCGCGCCCTGTCGGCCCAGGTATGGGTGACCGAAATCGATCCCATCTGCGCGCTGCAGGCGGCCATGGAAGGCTACCGCGTCGTCACGATGGACGAAGCCTGCGACAAGGCCGACATTTTCGTCACCGCGACGGGCAACTACCATGTGATCACCGCGGATCACATGCGGAAAATGAAAGACCAAGCCATCGTCTGCAATATCGGCCACTTCGATAACGAAATCGACGTCGCCGGCATCAAGCAATACCAGTGGGAGAACATCAAGCCGCAGGTCGATCACATCATCTTCCCCGACGGCAAGCGCATCATCCTGCTTGCCGAAGGCCGCCTGGTGAACCTGGGTTGCGCGACCGGTCATCCGTCTTACGTGATGAGTTCCTCGTTCGCCAATCAAACCCTTGCGCAAATCGAGCTTTATTCCCACACCAAGCAGTATCCGGTCGGCGTTTACGTGCTGCCGAAACATCTGGACGAAAAAGTGGCACGGCTGCAGTTGAAGAAGCTCAGCGCGCAGTTGACCGAACTGAGCGATGCACAGGCGCGCTATATCGGGGTGGCGAAGGAAGGCCCGTACAAGGCCGACCACTACCGTTATTGAGCGAACCGCCAACCTTACTCATGGCCTTGCCGATCAGTGCGCTCAAACAGTGCGTTGATCGGTTTCGACTAAAGGAGCGCGCTCATGCAAGCGACCCAAGAAACGGCCGCAGCAGCGCAGTTGCGTGCGCGGCTAGCCGATCGCAACCAGACGATCCGGCTGTACGGCACTACGCCCCCGCGTCTCGCCTCGCCCGCAGACGTCATTCGTGACGCTGCCGAAAAGCTCGCCCAGCGGGTGCAGGCGCTGCCGGTGGACGCAGTGGTGGTGTATGACATTCAGGACGAATCGGGGCGGACCAAAGTCCCGCGTCCTTTCCCCTTCAAAGGCACCGTCGATCCGCGCGACTATTCGAAACTGCTCGGAGAGCTGGCCGGATTGCCGACGATCAACTACAAGAGCCTGGGTGTGCTGGACGAGCAGGCCTGGCGACAATGGCTGGACGAAACCGCAGATAACTATGCCGTATCCCATCTGTCCGTGGTGGGCCGGCCCACCTCGGGAATTCGTTATCCTCTGAGCCTGGCCGACGCGATCCAGATGGCGCGCCAGCACGCGGGCGGCTTCACGCTCGGCGGCGTAATGATTGCCGAGCGTGACAGTCCGGATTGCAGTGAAGGCGCTCGCCTGCTCGCCAAGGCCATCGAGGGGTGCAATTACTTCATTTCGCAGACGGTCTACCACGCCAAGCCGACCGTGGCGGTGCTGAAGGAATATCTGCGCGACTGCCGGGGCGCCGGCGTGGAACCGCGACGTATCGTGCTGACGTTCGCGCCATGCGGTCGCGAAAAAACCATGGCCTTCATCAAGTGGCTGGGCGTGCGCATTACGCCCGAGTGCGAACGCGCCATCCTCGGCGCCGCCAATCCGCTGGAGAAGTCGATCGAAATCTGCAAAGACAACCTGCGCGAAATTCTCGATCAGAATTACGTCGGCCGCATTCCGCTGGGCATTAACGTGGAAAGCGTCTCCATTGTTCGAGAGGAGATCGACGCGACGATCGATCTGTTTCACCAACTCTCGGAAGTGCTCGGGGGTAAGTAGCCGCTTGCCGCGGCGAAGCAACTCTTCACAACGCCCTGCCTTGGGCAGGGCGTTTTTTCAGCTCAAGCGATAATCAACCGCTCACGATCATGACAATCACCGCGCCTGCGGCGATGCTGAATCCGATCCCACCGGCCAGGGCCAGCCCCAATGTACCGGCAAAATCAGCCAGTACGGCCCAACCATTCGATCTTGTCGTTTTCACCTTCATTCCTGTGCTTTCTTCTGCGTCCATAACGATGCCAAGCCTGGAGCCGCGAGACTACCTACGAATTGAGGCAAAAAAAGGGCAATCGCAAATGCGACTGCGTATTGCTTCTCCCTTCGACGCATCCCGTCGCCCGCCGTGATGCGCGGATACTCGTCCTTGCGGTCCAGAGCGCCGCCCCATTGTCCCGCGTACCGAGGCTGCCGGCATCGGCTGCCACATTTCTTTGCACAGCAGGCCCCGTCGTTCCAACGCTTGGTCCCGCGCATTTTCAATGTGCCACGGCGAGTGCTACCATGCGCGCGCAAAAAGAATAAAGCCATAAGGGGCGCTGTGAAGATCCTGGTAGTGGATGATCATCCGCTCATCCTCGAAGCCTTACAGCACGTACTGCAGCAACTCGACAAGGAGGTCGAGGTTCTGGCTGCACAAAACGCGCAAAGTGGCCGCGACCTGGTTGCGAACAACCCGGACGCCGGGTTATTGCTGCTCGACCTGCATCTGCCGGGCGCCTTCGGCATGTCCCTGCTGACCGAACTGCGGCAATCGTTTCCCACTGTGCCGGTGGTCGTTTTGTCCGCCTCCGATCGGCGCGACGATGTATTCCAGGCGATCGAGTTGGGCGCGATGGGATACATCCCCAAATGCTCCACCAACATCGTGATGCTTCAGGCACTGCGCCTTATTTTGTCCGGCGGCGTATACCTTCCGCCCGAAATATTTACCCAGCGAGACGCCGCGGAGACGGCCACGGCGCACCTCCCTGAATCGATTGTCGCATCCGTCGTGCGTCCGCGCGATCTCGGCCTGACCGCACGTCAGGCGCAGGTTTTTGCGCTCATCCTGCAGGGAAAATCCAACAAGCTGATTTGCCGCGAACTGGGCCTCGCGGAGGGCACCGTCAAGATTCACGTCGCCGCAATTCTGCGCGCGCTCAACGTGAACAGCCGTACACAGGCCGTCGTTGAAGCCAGCCGCCTCGGTCTGCAACTCGACGGCGTGCTGCCCAGCCGGCGGCCCGACAACATCGAGCATTAACAACGCGGCAGGGGTTGATCCCCTATGCGGCACAAGCGCCAGATGACGACTGCCGTTCATTTCGGCGTTGCATTCCGATTTGCGCGCGCCGTACGTCGGCGCCCCATAAGCGAAAGACAACTATGGAATTGCCGCTCAGCAATGTTGCAGCAGACGACAAGGTGCCGCTCGCGCGCAAAATCCGCGCCGAGCAGATCCGCCTGGTCTTCATGCATTCGCCCACCACGACCGTCGCCTCGCTGTTCGCCACCCTGTGTTTAGCCTGGATCGTATCCGGCCAGACGCCGACCAGCCTATGGGTGCCATGGTGCCTTGCAATGCTGACGCACCAGGCCATGCGGGTATGGCACTACCGTCGTTTCCGCCGCGCGAATCCCGGTCATCTTGATGCTGACAAGTGGGGACGCCTTTACGTCCGCACCATCGTCGTTGCCGGTCTTATCTGGGGAAGCGCCGGCGTACTGCTGTACGCCTCCGACTCGTCCATCACGCTGACCTATCTCGCGATGCTGTTGTTCTGCATCGTCGCCGTCTCGACCGGCTCGCTCGCGATTTACGTGCCCGCCTTCTACATACTCAGCATATTGGTCGTCACGCCCTTTGTCGTGCGTACCTTCATCGGCGGCAGCGCATTCGAACTTGCGCTCGGCATTCCAATCGCTATCGGCACCCTCGCCGCACTGTCCTTCGGGCGCCGGGTCAATCAACTCGTGCACGAATCGATCCGTCGCCGATTCGAGAACATGGAACTAATTGCGGAACTGAAGCGGCAGAAGGCCATCGCCGATACGGCGCGCCTGCAGGCGGAGGCAGCCAATCGCTCCAAGACGCAGTTCTTCGCTGCAGCAAGCCATGATCTGCGGCAGCCTTTGCATGCATTGGGGCTGTTCGGAGCAGCGCTCTCGGAAAAAATTCGCGACCCGGAAGTACTCAGCGTAGTGAAGAGCATCAACACCTCTGTGAACGCGCTGGAAGAGCTGTTTCACGAGTTGCTCGATATTTCCAAAATCGACGCAGGCATCGTCCGTGCGGAAACAAGCGATTTCCAGATCGGGCCGATTCTAGACCGCTTACGGTCGGAGTTCGGACCCGAAGCATTGGAAAAAGGCTTGCGACTGCGGGTGCGCAAGAGCGATGCGATCGTGCGCAGCGATCCGATACTGGTGGAGCGCGTGCTGCGCAACCTTCTTACCAATGCGATCCGATACACACAGAAGGGCGGCATCGTTCTCGGCTGTCGGGCGCGCAACGACAGGCTTGTTATCGAGATCTGGGATTCGGGCCCCAGGATCACGCCCGACCAGCGCCAGCGGATATTCGAAGAGTTTTACCAGATCGACAACGTCGAACGATCGAACCGCAAAGGGCTCGGGCTGGGGCTCGCGATCGTGCGAAGGCTCGCTCACCTGCTCGGCACGGAGATCGGCCTGGTTTCGCAACCCGGATACGGAACGGTGTTTCGCTTCGGCTTGCCGCGCGGCCACGCTACCAAGGTGGATCAGCGCAGCGCCGCCGCATCAAGCTGCTTGCAAGGGCGCCTGATCGTGGTCGTCGACGATGAGAGCACCATTGTGGAGGGCATGGAGGCATTGCTGGCCGAATGGGGCGCCGAAGTGATCTGCTCGACCACCGGTGTCGATATCATCGAGCGGGTGCATGAATCCGGGCGGCTGCCGGACCTCATTATCGCGGACTATCGGCTTGCCGAAACGGAAACCGGTACGCAGGTCATCGAGCGCTTACGCAAGGAACTCGATCCCGAAATCCCGGCCATTCTGATTACCGGCAGCACAACGCCCGAACGTGTCGAGGAAGCCAGATCGCACGACTACCACCTGCTGGTGAAACCTGTGTTACCCGCCAAGCTGCGCACATTGATCAACTTCAAGCTGCAGAAAACCGCACCGACATAGCGGCCGCGCGACTCAACCGGCAATGCCGATCGACGCTCAGACGGCGCACCGACACCGCTCACTGCTTCACCAGACTCAAAAGGTCGTTGATCTCGGTCTGCCGCGCCCGAGCAAGGACGTCATCGGTCCGTATGTCGAAACTTTCGCAGCCTTCGACATACGCGTCGGCATAGCTTTCATGCAGCAACTGCACATCGGTCACGCCGTCGCCGTGCACACGCCTGGCGACATGGCCGAGCGCGTAAGTTTTGGCAAAGCAGGCCTCGGAAGCCGCCATCGACGGTTCTGTGCGCGTACGCGGTCGATCCAGCGCGCCCCCGAGAATCAGCTTTCCGCATGCTTCGACATACTGCGAAACCGGCTCCACGCCGACGCTCGACATGAGCGCCTTGATCCGGCCCCGATCGGGCTCATGGCCGAAGGCCTTGCCGATGCGATAAATCATTTTCATCTGCAACGGAATTGCAGCGAGCAGCGCAAGCGGCTCGGCCCGTGCCGCCAGCGCGCCGGTCAACACGGCATAGTCATCGACAATACGCGCCAGTGTCGCCGCATCGACCGGATGAGCCGAGGCGGGCGGCACACGGCTCGGATCAGACTGCAGCGGCACACCGATCACGGCATCGGCCTCGCGCTCAAAGGACCGCGCCGTCCGTACATCGAGCGCCAGCGCCACGCGCAGGTGTTCCAGAAATGCGTGCTCCGGATCGCTATGCGCGCTATCCGCATTGCAAATGCATACTGCCACTTCGTATGCGAGCAGCTTCAGTTCCGGCCGCTGCAGCGGCGCGGCGATCTGCGCAAGGGCCAATCGCCCGAGCATGATTTCGCGCAACGTCGCGGCAAGGTTTTCGCCGGCAGCTTCGGAAAGTATCTCGGCGACGCGGCGCAGTTGCGATAGTGCAGACGCATCATTCGCAGGGTCCGCACAGGCGGACAGCAATGCAAGCCTCAACAAATTCAGCCGATCTTCAGTCTCCATCATCCATTCAATCCTATTGTCGCGCTCATTGCATACGATAAGGTCCATTGGGTTGAAAGCACTTTCGACCCGAAAGTTCCGGCGCGCATTGAGTCTGCGCGCGAATCGGCGCGTTCAGAAGGTAATGCAGCAAATTCCCGAAGCCGGAAAGGCATCCGCTTTTGTCTATCGGACTGTTGCAGACAATGAATTGGACCGTCGCGGATGTAATCGCTATGGTCGAAGGCAATCATCCGATGGAGCATTCAAAAACCACTCGAGCCGAGGTGAAACCATGACGACCGCCGTACTCGCAGCCAGACAATTGATCCAGCAACGCGAACATCGCACGTTGCTGCTAGTGCTTGCGGCCCTCGGCCTGGTCATATTCGGCGCGCTGTTGTCGAGCGCGGTCGCGCATTCGCCCGCACTCGACGCGGCGATGCTTGCCACTGCATTCACCGCGCTCGCCACCGGCGTCGGCGCCTTGCCCGCGCTATTCGTTGGCAATGTGTCGTCGCGTGGCGAGAGCGCCATGCTCGGCTTCAGCGCCGGAATCATGCTGGCCGCGGCGGCATTCTCGCTTGCGCTGCCCGCGCTGCAACTCGGCACGGCGGCGATTGTCGCGGGCGGAATCGCCCTCGGTGCCGGTGCCATGCTACTGATCGATCAATGGCTGCCGCACGCACATACGCCGAACGGCGCGGCACATCGCCACAGCAGCCTGGCGCGTGTCTGGCTCATCGTGCTCGCCGTCGCGCTGCACAACATCCCCGAAGGACTGGCGGTCGGCGTTGCGCACGCAAGCGGCGCAACGCAAGGCACTGCCGTGACGCTTGGCATCGCGGCGCAGAATCTGCCGGAGGGTCTCATTGTTGCGTGGGCAATGCGCACGCTGCACTTCAGTCGGTCGAACAGCGTGCTGATCGCGCTGGCGACGGGTTTGATGGAGCCGATCGGCGCGCTCGTCGGCGTTGTATTGCTCGGTCTGTCGACGGCCTTGCTGCCCTGGGGGCTGGCATTTGCCGCCGGCGCAATGATTTTCGTGGTGAGTCATGAGATCATTCCGCAATCCCATCGTTACGGCCATGAAGGCCATGCAACGACCGGCGTCACCGCGGGCTTTGTCACTATGTTGCTGCTTGCCGGTACGCTGATCTGATCAGCAATATTCCGGGAGGACACAATGCAGCAAGAGAATTTGCCTTACGAAGGCATCGTCAATGGCATCAGCGAAGCGCTCATTTATGCGGATCGACAGGGCATCATTCGCTGGTGGAGCGAAGGTGCGGAACGACTGTTCGGTTTTTCCAAGGAGGAAGCGCTCGGCACTTCGCTCGATCTCATCATTCCGGAGAAACTGCGCGAAGGGCACTGGAAAGGCTTCAACGCAGCGATGGAAAGCGGCGTCATCAAACACTATGGCCGCATCATGATGACGCGCTCGCTGCATAAGACGCAGGAGAAGATATACGTCGACATGAGCTTCCACCTCGTGAAGGACGCAAGCGGCAAGGTGATCGGCTCGTCGGCCATTGCTCGTCCGACGCCGCCCCGTCAGCCGACCAAATGAGCCCGCTCAAATAAAAAAGGCGGCCCGCGGGTCGCCTTTTTAATGCACCTCGCAACCGCAATCAGGCGGCAGCGGCGGCGACACGCTTTTTCTGCAGCGCGGCCTTGGCATGCATCTGCGCGTAGGCTTGGTGCGCGGCGGCTTCGGCCTCGCCGACCTGCATGGGGTAGCCCATGTCGTCCAGCACCGAACCGAGCGCGGTCAGGCACAGCATGACGTTCTCCGCCTTGCATGAATAGCCCATGATGCCGATGCGCCAGATCTTGCCGGCGAACGGGCCCAGGCCGGCGCCGATTTCGAGGTTGAAATCGTTAAGCAGGCGTTTGCGAACGTCGGCTTCGCGTTCGAGGATCTGCTCGGGAATGAGCACCGCGTTCATTTGCGGCAGGCGATAGCCTTCCTGCACCAGATAACGCAGGCCCATCGCCTCGAGGCCGGCCTTGAGCGCCTGATGATGGCGCTGGTGACGGGCCCACGAATTCTCGATGCCTTCCTCCTTGAGAACCAGCAGCGCTTCGTGCAATGCGTACAGGCTGTTGGTCGGCGCGGTGTGGTGATAGGTGCGCGTGGTATTGCCCCAGTAGCCGAGCAGCAGATTCATGTCCATGAACCAGCTGTGAATCTTGTCCTGACGCAGCTTCACATAATCGACCACACGCTCGCTGAATGTTACGGGCGCAAGACCGGGCGTGCAGGACAGGCATTTCTGGCTCGCCGAGTACACCGCATCGCATTCCCACTCATCGACGAGGACGGGAGAGCCGCCCAGCGAGGTCACCGCGTCCATGATGGTCAGCGCATCGTACTTGTGCGCGACTTCGATCAGCGCCTTGGCGTTCGACTGCACACCGGTCGACGTTTCCGCATGTACGAAGGCCACGACCCGCACCTCGGGATGCTGTTTCAGCACGTCTTCGAGCTTATTCGGATCGCAGGGTTGACCCCACTCGTCTTCAATGACGATGGGCGTCCCGCCGCAACGCTCTACGTTTTCGATCATGCGACCGCCGAACACGCCGTTGCGCATGACGATGACCTTGTCGCCCGGCGCCACCATGTTGACGAAGCAGTACTCCATGCCGACCGAGCCTGGCCCTGAAATAGGGAAGGTGAGCGGGTTCTTCGTCTGATAGACATAACGCAGAAGCGATTTCAGCTCCTCCATCATCTCGACGAAAATCGGATCCAGATAGCCGATCGCCGGCAGCCCCATCGCCGCCATGACGCGCGGATTGATCTCGGAAGGCCCCGGGCCGAGCAGTGTGCGTTGCGGTGGATGGAACGACTGAATGCGCTTGTGCGGCGCGTATTGGTTCATGGTGTCACTTCCTACGAACGTAGGTCCGAAAAGGTTTTCTTCTTCGCCGCGCGATTTGACGCGAATGGGTTTGCGCGCGTTGGCTTCGTTGAGCACTTCCATCGCGGCGATCTGCCCGTCCGTCAGGCGCTCGATCTCCATCGCCCAGCGCGAAGGAATGTAGCCAGACTTTACCCAGTTGTTTACGACTGCGCGATCGAGCTTGAGCCGCCGGGCCACTTCGGCCTGGCTGCCAAATAACTCCACTAGACGTTCAGCGCAATTCATATGAAGGCTTAACTAAGTGCTTGTCCGCCACTGGATGCCATGAGCATGACATCGACGGTAAGCGGATGGGCGGTGAGTTTGACGCATCAAGATCAATTTGACAAGCAAACATTAACGTTGAGCATCACTCAACGCAATAAATTCAATGAGATGGGCGTTTCCGGCATGAAGTGCTCCGGATCGAATGCCTTGTCGCCATCCTCCGAGGGCACTCCCGAGGCGACGACCGCGCCAAAATCGAACAACTCGCGATCGAGCAGATGAGAGCCGCGCACGTCCGTCAGACTGCGGAATATCGTCTCGACCCGGCCCGGATGGCGCTTGTCCCAGTCGCGCAACATCGCCTTGACCTGCTTGCGCTGCAAGGTCTCCTGCGAGCCGCAGAGGTCGCAGGGAATGATAGGAAACCGGCGCACAGCGGCATACGCTTCCAGATCGATTTCGCGCGCATAGGCCAGCGGCCGGATGACGATATGCCGGCCGTCATCGGAAACCAGCTTGGGCGGCATCGCTTTCAACTTGCCGCCGAAAAAAAGATTCAGAAAGAAAGTTTCGAGGATGTCGTCGCGATGGTGGCCCAGCGCAATCTTGGTCGCGCCGATTTCTCCCGCCACGCGATAGAGCACGCCGCGGCGCAAACGCGAACACAGCGAGCACATGGTTTTGCCTTCCGGGATGACGCGTTTGACGATGCTGTAGGTGTCCTGCACTTCGATGCGGAACGGCACGCCAAGTGAGCGCAGATAATCGGGCAGCACATGCTCCGGGAATCCGGGATGACGCTGATCGAGATTGACCGCGACGAGCTCGAAATCCAGCGGCGCATGCTCGCGCAGCCGCATCAGGATGTCGAGCAAGCCATAGCTGTCTTTACCGCCCGAGAGGCAGACCATCACTCTGTCACCGGCCCGAATCATGTCGTAATCGGCGATCGCCTGCCCCGCCTGACGGCGCAAGCGTTTCTGCAGCTTATTGGCCTCGTAGGCGGCTTTCTGAAGGTGTCGGGTATCGGGAGCGTTCATGTCAATAAGTCAAGTGTTTACGTGGCAGGCGCGATTTCCAAGCTCACATATTGACGCTGCGGCCGCCGTCCACGGCCAGAACCTGGCCGGTCACATAGGGCGCGTCGACGATGAGATAGTGAACCGCGCGAGCGATATCGTTCGGTTCGCCGGAACGCCTGAGCAGTGTCTGCGACACAATACGCTGACGTGCCAGCTCATCAAAGGCGGCGTTCTCCGGCCACAGCACCGGACCGGGCGAAACGGCATTGACGCGTATTTCCGGGCCGAGTTCGCGCGCAAGCGATTTGGTCAGCCCGACCAGTCCCGTTTTGGCGACGCTGTAGACGACATAATTCTTGAGCGGGCGATCGGCATGGATATCGGCGATGTTGACGATGCACCCGACATCGGACTTTTTCAAATAGGGCGCACCCGCCTGCGCCAGAAACAGCGGCGCGCGTAAATTGACGCCGATCAGATCGTCCCAGGCGCTTTGTTCGATTTCCCCGATCGGAGTGGGATAGAAGGTCGATGCGTTATTCACGAGTACGTCGAGCCGACCGAAGCGCGCTATGACGCAGCGGATGATTTCCGGCAACTCCGCGACGTTGTTCAGATCGGCCTGCACCGTAGCGGCCGATTCGGCTCGCGCGTCATTCAACTCGGCCTGCAGCGCCTTCGCCTCGGCCTGTCCGGCGTGATAATGCAGCATCAGGTTCGCGCCGGCGGCGTGCAGGCGGCACGCAATCGCCGCACCGACGCGTTTCGCACCGCCGGTCACCAACACCACCTTGTCCGCCAAAGTCTGCGACATACATATAGCCCGGAATGTCACGCATGCGCTGCACTGCATGGAGCGCGGCGCAGCAAGAAGTTGCCAATTCTACCGGAGGCGGGCACCATGTCCCGGGCATGCGTAGCACTGAACCACTTCCCCCGCCTTCCGTCGACGCAATTCAGCATAGCGCCCGGCTGGTTGACCACATTCAGCAGCAGATCGCGCAATCGGATGGATGGATTCCGTTTTCCCGCTACATGGAGCTCGCGCTCTATGCACCGGAGCTCGGCTATTACACGGCGGGCAGCCGCAAGCTCGGCAAAGACGGCGACTTCATCACCGCACCCGAGCTCACGCCCTTGTTCGGTCATGCCCTGGCGCAACAGGCGCGCGAACTCATCAATGACGGACTGACCGAAATACTCGAAGTCGGCGCCGGCAGCGGCGCGCTTGCCGCCGCTCTTCTTGAAGAACTCGATCGCCTCGGCGCCGTGCCGGATCGCTACCTGATACTCGAACTTTCGCCCGAACTGCGCGCACGCGAACGCGACACATTGGCCGCGCGCGTCCCGCATCTGATGGAACGCATAGCCTGGCTCAACCGGCTTCCGCCGGAGTTTTCCGGGCTCATTATCGGCAACGAAGTATTGGACGCGATGCCGGTCGAGGTCGTGCGCAGCGGCGATACGGGCATCGAGCAGGGCGGCGTCGAGCGCGATCTGCACTGGGCATTCCGCCCGGCCACCGGAGCACTGCTTACCGCGGCAGAGGAGCTTCATCTACCGCCGGGCTATACGACCGAAATCGGTCTTGTGGCACAGGCTTTCGTCGCCACACTCGCCGGCATACTGCAACGCGGCGCCATCCTGTTCATCGATTACGGCTTCCCGCGACGCGAGTATTACCACCCCCAACGCGCCGGCGGCACGCTCATGTGCCATTACCGCCATCGCGCACACGAGGATCCGTTCTATCTTCCCGGTCTGCAGGACATTACGGCGCACGTCGATTTCACCGCCATGGCCGAAGCCGCGCATGCCGGTGGCCTCGACGTCGCCGGTTACACCGCGCAGGGGCAGTTGCTTATCAATCTCGGTTTGACTGAACTGATGCTGCGCACGCCGCCTGAAGACGCCGGACGCTACCTGCCCGTTGCCGCCGCCGCCAACAAACTGGTGTCGCCCGCCGAAATGGGAGAGCTGTTCAAGGCCATCGCCTTCACGCGCGGCATTAACCGGCCGCTACGCGCGTTCACCTGCGGCGATCGCCTGCACACGCTGTAAAGAACGCTACTCCAGCGCGATCGGTGGGTGTTTCACGCCACCCGGTTGCTGGCCGGTGCGCAAAACCTGATTGAGCGCCTGTACGAGCGCCTTGCGCATCAGCGCCGGCAACATTTGTGCATACGCTCTTACAAGCGCCTGATGATCTTCGGCGAGCAAGGTCGGCGTATTCTGGATAAAGCGCCCGAGATCGCGCGCCGCCGCGTCGAGCGGGTGGCGCGCCCGGTTGACTTGTTCCAGGCCGAGCAGGCGCGCCTCCATTCTGTCGTCGGCGCCGAAACGCAGCATGAGGCGATCGCCGGCCAGAGTGTTGTGCCGCAGGCCGTTGCGATGAAAACGCAGCAGTATCAGCGCGACGAGTTGCAGAGTTTTGGTCCGCTGCACCTCGGATAGATTGTCGCGATCGGCAAAGACACGATTCAATTCACGGAACTCGTCGAGCGCAAGCGTCACCAGCACGGCTCGATAGCAACCATCCTGCATGCGCTCACCGTAGTAGACCGGATCGAACGTCGGCACACCGCCCGCGCGCAGGCGATGAATGGTTCGCCATTCGCGCCAGAAAGTCGGGCGGCCGCGCAGCGGATGGCGCAGCGAGCGGAAACACTGGTTCTCCTGACGCCTGATGGACAGCGACAGCGTCTGCTCGCCGGCGCCGACATTCGCCGTCGTGACGCCGCCGGTCGCCAGGGCCCCGCCCCCGTCAAGCTGCCAGAAATCGTCGAAACCGCGTAACCCCGCTTGTGCGAGTTGCGCCTCGAACGCGGACTCGAAGTGGTCGAGGAAACCGGCGGCGCTCATGCCGACGCGCCGGCTTTGACGACGAGGATGTCTTCCATGATCAGATATTGCAGATCCGAGCCATAGAACATGTTCAGCGCATCAGTTGGCGAGCAGATCATCGGTTCCCCCCGGCGATTGAGCGAAGTGTTAAGGCAGACGCCGTTGCCGGTCAGCTTTTCCAGTTCCAGCAGCAGATCGTAGTAACGCGGATGGTGTTCGCGCTTGACCACTTGCGCACGCGCGGTGCCGTCTTCATGCACGACTTCCGGCACGCGATGCTTCCACTCTTCCGCGACCGGGAAGGTGAACGTCATGAAGGGCGCGGGATGCGTCGACTGCAGCATAAGCGGCGCGACGGTGTCGAGCATCGACGGGCAGAACGGCCGCCAGCGTTCGCGGAATTTGATCTGCTCGTTGATGCGATCGGCCACCCCCTCGGCTGAAGGACAACCGACGATCGAACGCGCGCCCAAGGCGCGCGGGCCGAATTCCATCCGCCCCTGAAACCAGGCGACCGGATGACCGTCGGCCAGGATGCGCGCGATGCGCGCCGGGACTTCATCGACCTTGCGCCAGCTCGGTTGGGCAGGATGCTTCGCGCACGCGGCGATAACTTCTTCGTTGGTGTAACGCGGACCGAGATAGACGTGTTCCATCTTCTCCACCTTCACGCCGCGCTGTTCCGAAGCCCACGCCGCAGCGCCCAGTGAGGTGCCCGCATCGCCCGAGGCGGGCTGCACGAACAGTTCCTTGATATCCGGTCGCGCGATGATGTGCTGGTTCAGCTTGACGTTCAGCGCGCCGCCGCCGGAAAACGCCAGGCGTCCGGTCTCGCGAATGATGTCGCCGAGGTAGTAGTCGATCATCTGCAGCGAAAGCTTTTCGAACAGTGCCTGCATGCTCGCCGCGTAGTGGATATAGGGATCGTCGGCGATATCGCCTTCGCGCTTCGGACCGAGCCAGTCGACCAGCTTCTTGGAGAAATAGAAGCCCTTGCCGTTTTCCTTGTAGCGCCGCAGACCGATGACGTTGGCCAGTTCAGTATTGACGATCAATTCGCCGTTTTCGAATCGCGCGAGACGGGAAAAATCGTATCTGGTCGGGTCGCCGTAGGGGGCCATGCCCATGACCTTGTATTCGCCGTCGAGCATTTCGAAGCCCAGATATTCGGTCAGCGCACCGTATAGACCGCCGAGCGAGTCGGGATCGTAGAATTCCTTCAGTTTGCGAATTCTGCCGTTCTCGCCGACGCCGAAAAAGGTGGTCGCGTATTCACCTTTGCCGTCGATGCCAAGAATGGCGGTTTTTCCCTCGAAACCGCTGCAGTAGTAGGCGCTCGCCGCGTGGGTCAGGTGATGTTCGATCGAATCGATTTCGACTTTTTTCGGATTGATGCCGAGTTGCACCAACGCCCATTCGATATAGCCCTTGTAGCGCCGATAGCGGCGATTGCCGTTGAACAGGGCATCGATCGCGCGATCCGGCGCATACCAGTAGCGTCTGGCGTAATGCCAGCGCGCCGGCGTAGCCAATGAAATCGGCGCGTAGGGGATGGCGACCACATCGATATCGGACGGTTTAATTCCCGCTTCGGCAATGCAATAGCGTGCCGATTCAATGGGCATGCGCCCCTTGGCATGTTTGTCGCGCACGAAACGCTCTTCCTCCGCGGCGGCGACGAGCTTGCCATCGATATAGAGCGCGGCGGACGGATCATGGCTGAGGGCTCCGGACAGACCCAAAACGGTCAACGACATTGATACTCCAATTGAATACTGACTATCGAACGCGGCTCAGGCGGGAACCGCCATGCCGCGCTGCACGGCGGAGCGCGCTCCGATCGCTTCGAACCAGCGCTGCACATTCGGAAAGCGATTGAGATCGGTCTGCTGCCAATCGTGGCGCGAAACCCATGGGTAGGTGGCGATATCCGCAACCGAGTATTCGCCGGCGAGATATTCCACCTCGGCCAGGCGTCGGTCGAGCACGCCGTAAAGGCGATCCTTCTCCGCGGTGTAGCGCTTGATCGCATAGGTCACCTTCTCCGGCGCCGCGCGCAGGAAGTGATGCACCTGCCCAAACATCGGTCCGACACCACCCATCTGAAACATCAACCATTGCAGCGCCTCGTATTTCCCGCGTGTGTCGCGCGGCAACAGCTTGCCGGTCTTGCCGGCGAGATAAAGCAGGATCGCGCCCGACTCGAACAGCGACAGCGGCTTGCCATCCGGGCCGTCGGAATCGACGATGGCCGGAATCTTGTTGTTGGGACTGATACGCAGGAAATCGGCGTCGAATTGTTCATCCCGGCCGATGTCGATCGGATGCACCCGATAGGGCAAACCGACCTCTTCGAGCATGATCGAAATCTTGCGTCCATTCGGCGTCTTCCAGGTGTACAGATCGATCATCAAACACTCCATAGAGAACTTCGAACCGCCTCAAATCATTCGGAGCGGTTCATCTTGAACTGCCGCTGCAATATTGCCAGCTTCGGACGAATGGCTGCGCCGACGTGCATTTGCGGACTCGAAGGCGTGAGGTCCTCCGTCCTTTCCCGTTTAAGCACGGCCTGGCGCGCCTGCTGAAACGCGTCGGTGAAGGAAAAGGTATGGGTCAGCGCCTCGCCGAAATAAGCCTGTCCGAAATAAGTGTAATCACGCCCGCTTTCACAGCCGAACGAAGTGCTTTCGGCGTCCGCCGCGGTGATCACTGCCGTGTCGGCATCGCGTAACGGTTCGATGAAACCGCCCGAGTAGCAGGCGGACACCACGACCACTTTCCATTTGATACCCGCATCGTCCAGCATGCGCGCTAGCGCCGTGGGCGTAAGCTGCTGCAGGTTGAGCGGCGGCAGGTCGAACGCGAGTTCGTGCTGGGCGTCAGCGTGCGAAGTAATGAACAGAAACAGAATATCCTCTTCCGCATTCATTATTTCGCCCAGACGTTCGAGCGCCGCGCGCAGGTTGGTCGCGGTCGCGATCGGCACGTCGGCCAGTGTCTGCGCATTGTTCGCCAGCACCAGCGAGCGACCGACGGTATGGAAGCGCTTGTCGAACAGTTGGCGCACCGACATGACTTCACGCACGAATACATCCTGCGAAGCATAGGGCGCGACACCGAGGAAGTAGAGATCCTCGATGCCCGGTCGTTCCGCTTCGAGTTGATCGAGCGCTTCCTGCAGCAATTGCGGTTGTAAATGAAATAATTGTTCGTCGGCAACCGTCGGGGCGGCGGAATCCGCGGCCGATTCGTCGAGCGCGATCCACAGATCCATGCGCGGCACGAGAAACACAAACGCAACGACGAGGCTAAGCAGTACACCGCCGGCGCCGAACGTGCGCGCGCCGCGCCGGCCGTCGAACATGAACAGCGCACGCAGCGACAGTGCGAGCGACCAGGCAATGAAACCGTACGCCAGCAGCAGCGTCCAGGCCGGTCGAGCGCCGAGCCATGAGCCGATCGGATCGAGCGAGAGCGCCAGACCAACGAGTTCGAACAGCGGATCGCCGGAAATCACCGCGATCGCCAGCGCAAGCAGCAACTCGCGCCGCGCCAGCAGCGTCGCAATCAGCAGGCAGGCGAACAGGATGAGCGGCACCTGGCTCAGCACGATCGGCAGCGCCGCCACATTGAAAACGCCCGGCCAGCCCTGTTTCAGCATATCGCTCAGCAGGGCGATGACGACATTGAACACGAACAGCGCGGCGAAGTGTCCCGCCGAAATCCGGAAATCGCCCGGTGAGACCTTGAGGAAAAGGGCCAGCCGTGCGCCGGCCGCGATGTTACGCAAGAGGCCCGCAGCGAGCGGTGCTTGTGGAGACTGCATCGGAAAGGAACCGGAGGACAGGCCGGCGATTCTAGCGCAGCGAGGGCCGTGCGCCCGAAAACGCCCGCCGGACGGCCTCGATGCGCGCCTCGCGCACCGCCTCGGCAATGCGATCGGGATTCGCATGCGCGATGACGCCGGCATCGACCGTCCTGGCCGCCTGCAACGCTTGCATCAGTCGCGCCTCCTGCTGCGCGACGTTGACGCCACGGGCTTCCGCATCGCACTCACAGGCTTGCAGCAACTCCTGAAAACGATCAGGCCGCCGCATGGCATCGGCCTGATGCAGCAACGCGACGGCTTCGGTCGCATCGAGCTGCGCGGCACGATTCACGGTATCGCCATAACGCACAATCAGTGACGCGAGATCGCGACAATCGCTCGGCGCACGCAGTCGTTCGCCAGCCGCGCTTACGCTCTCCGGCGCGGCGCTCGCCCACAGCGAAGCGTAACGCACCGTCAACGCTGCGCCGCGCCGCGCCGCGATCGTCACGGCAGCGAGCGCGCGCGGCGCGTCGATATCGCACCATTGCGGCAGCACCTTGAGCAGTGCGCCGCAGTTTTGCAGCACATCGAACATCCGCGTCGGATGGTCCTCCATCAATCCCTTGGCAAATTCCTGCCACACGCGCTCGGGCACGAGCGCGTCGACCTCGCCGTTACGCGCCATTTCGCGCATCAACTCGAGCGTTTCGGGCGCAACGGCAAAACCGAAACGGGCGGCAAAGCGCGCGACGCGCAATACGCGCACCGGGTCTTCGCCGAACGATGCGCTCACATGACGCAGCACACCGGCGCGCAGATCGGCCATGCCGCCGTAAGGGTCGATCACTTCGCCGTCCGGAGCTCGCGCCAGCGCATTTATCGTAAGATCACGACGCGCAAGATCCTGCTCCAGGGTCACGTCCGGCGCGGCATGGAACTGAAAACCGGTGTAACCGGGCGCGGTTTTGCGCTCGGTACGCGCCAGCGCATATTCCTCGGCGGTATCGGGATGAAGAAAAACGGGGAAATCCTTGCCGACGGGCTTGAAACCCCGTTCGATCATTTGCGCAGGGGTTGCGCCGACGACGACGTAGTCGCGGTCCTTGACCGTGCGACCGAGCAACTCGTCGCGCACCGCGCCGCCCACGGCATAAATTTTCATCAGAGAGGCCGCTCGAACTGTTCGAGCACCTCAACTTCGGCGCGTGCATCACGCTGCCATTCGCGCATGGCGGGGAGTGCCGCCATCATGTCGCAATACTGCTGCGCCACGTTCGGCAGGGGAACGGAAAAACCGATGAAACGCCACACAACCGGCGCGTACATCGCGTCCGCTATGGAAAAGCGCCCGAACAGAAACGGCCCGTCTGCGCCGTAGCGTGCGCGGCAGTCACGCCAGATCGCGAGCACCCGCTCGATATCGCGCTGCACGTCTTCCGGCCATACGCGCGCCGGATAGTGCGTGCGGCAATTCATCGACAAGGCCGGACGCATCGCGCCGAAGCCCGAATGCATTTCGGCGCACACGGAGCGCGCGTGAGCACGTGCCGCGGACTCGATCGGCCAGCCGTTACGCTGCGGATGACGCTCGTTGAGGTATTCGAGGATCGCGAGCGAATCCCATACCGTGAGGCCATCGTCGATCAACGTCGGCACCTTGCCGGCGGGGGAGTGGCGCAGGATCTCCTCCTTGGAGCCGGGCGCGTACAGGGCGACGCGGCGTTCCTCGAAATCAATGCCGTGCTGTTTGAGATAAAGCCATGGCCGCAGCGACCACGATGAGTAGTTTTTGTTGCCGATAAGCAGTAGTGGACGACTCATGATTCACGACCCGGGCGGCCGGCGTGGATGCGAAAAGTGTTGTAACGCGCACGCGGATCGGCTTGCGCGAGATAAACGGGCGCCACGGCTTCGAGCGCCGTAGGGGTGAGGCCGAAAGGCAGCGGGGCTATGGAAACGTTATCGAGCTTCATCGAAAAGTAGTTGTCGCGCGTCAGCAATTTGCCCGGCGCAAACTCCATCAGCATGGCCTGCAGATACGACATGCGATCATCCAGATCGAGGATCGGGCGCGGATGTCCGGAAATTTCGCCGGCGTAACGCACCAGTTCATGCAGGGTGTACACCTTCGGCCCGACCAGATCGTAGGCGCGCCCGTAACTTTCCTCGACGCCGAGACTGCGCACGAATGCATCCGCCACGTCGCCGACGTAGACCGGCTGAAACTTGGCGTTCGGCGAACCCAGCACCATGATTGGGAGGCGGCGCTGCAAGCGGGCAAAGGTATTGAGGAACTTGTCTTCCGCGCCGAATACCACCGACGGCCTGAAGATGGTCGTCGCCAGATAACCGCGCGCACCCACGACGACGGCTTCACCGTCGCCTTTGGAACGCAAGTAGGCGCTCGGCGCATCGGACGCCGCCTTGAGCGCGCTCATGTGCAGCAGGCGCTTCACCCCGGTGGCACGACATGCCTCGATGACGCGTTTGGGCAGTTCCACATGCGCAGCGGCGAAATCCGGCCCATACGGCGCGCCGGAGCGGCTGTGGAGCACACCGACCAGATTGATGACAACATCGATGTCGTCGAACAGCGCCTTGAGCGCGGCCGGGTCGTGTACGTCCGCCTGCACCAGATCGATGGTGGGCAGCACCAGCAGATGCCTGGCTCGCTCTTCGCGCCGCGTCGGTACCCGGACGCAGTGCCCTTCCTGGACGAGTCGTTCGGCGATATACCGGCCGATAAAGCCGCTACCGCCCAAAATGCAAATGTTGGCCATCGCTCTTTACGTAACCGTGACTGTCGTTAATGGAGTGGAAGATCGGGCCGGATACCGCGACGGGCGATGCGCGCATGTGCGCCGCCATCGCGATGGCTCATCGTCTCCCAGCCGGCAGGCAACGCTATTGTAGCGTTGCCTGCCCGGTGATCGTCGGCGCATAGCCCTCGTCAGGCGTGCGCGACGGAATGACGCCGAGCCGCTGTTTGAGACTCTGCCGTTCGCCGCCGTAGAGTGCGGCATAGAACGAGGTGTTGGTCATCACCTTCTTGACGTAATCGCGCGTTTCGCCGAACGGAATGGTTTCGACGTATATCGCGCCTTCGAGCGGGAAATCGGCTTTCCAGCGCCGCGCCCGACCGGGGCCGGCGTTGTAGGCCGCCGCCGCGAGGACCGGGCTGCCGTCGAGCGAATCGAGCACGTAGCGCAAATAGCCGGTGCCGAGCGCGATATTGGTGTCGACGTCGGCGATCTGGTCGGACCGGTAACCGATATCCAGTTTTTTGGCGATCCAGCGCGCCGTGGCCGGCATGACCTGCATGAGTCCGGCGGCGCCTGCCGAAGAACGCGCATTCGATACGAAACGGCTTTCCTGCCGCACCAGGCCAAGCACCCAATGCTCTTCCAGGCCGCGCGCCTGCGCCTGCGCGGCGAATTGCTCGCGGTAGGGCGCGAGAAAACGCAGCCAGTAATCGTGCAGCGCGGTCGTGCGCTCAGCGGTATTGATGGCGCGATCCCAAAGTTGCTCGCGCCGCGCGTATTCGGCGACGGCGAGTAATTGCCTGTCGTCCATATCGCGAATGCTCCAGTTCCATTCACGCACCGCCTCCAGCCACATATCGGCGCTGAACAGCGCCACGGCGCGCTGCAAGCCGGGATTGGCGGCGGCGGCCGCCAGTTCCGGCGCGGTCGCCTCGTGACGCCGCGTCGGCAGAACGAGCGGCAGCCCGAGCTCTTCCTGCGCGAGCTTGCCGTAGAAGTGCGGTGCGCCGGCGATCTGTCTGTACAGCGCTTCCGCCGGCTCGACATTACCCAGCGCGTAGAGTGCCCGGCCACGCCAGTACACCCAGGTCGGCTGCTGGCGCAGCGCCTCGGGCATGCGCTCGATCGCGTTGTTGAGTTCGGCCCAGTCACGCTCGCGCAGCGCCGCGCGCGCGCGCCATTCAAGCTGGATATCAGTCAACGGCGCCGCATCCGCACGAGCGAACCAGCTCAGCGCCTGCGGCAAATGCTTGCGTGCCGCCTGGAAAGCCAGTTCGCCCCAGACGTAGGCTTCATCGAAATCGCCGAATTTGCCGCGTACTGCCGACCATCGCTGCTCGGCGGCCTCGGGGTCGCTGCGTGCCAGGCGCTGCAACGCATAAATCGTCAGCTCACGATTCATCCGTTGACGTAAATCGACCCGATCGACGCGCCGCAGGAAAACATCGGGATTTTTTTCGATGCTGTCGAGTTGCTTGTCCGTCGGACGCTGAGCTTCCACCAGATAGGCAAGTGTGCGACGCACCTCGGCCGGTTGGCCCGCGCGGTTGAGCCCACGGATTCGCAGCCAGACCTGATCGGTATCGATTTTGCCCGTGGCGACCTGCGCGTCGATCAGCGGACGGCAGCCGTCCGGTATTTCGCGCAACGCGTCCCACGCGTCCATCGCACCGGTCATCGCCGTCGGATCGTTGCGCTGCGCGCGCGACAGATAACTGTAGCAGGCGAGATCGGGCTCGGTTGCGCGCACTTCGGTATAAACGCGGTCGTAAAATTCCCACTGCTGGCGCTTGCCCAGCACACGCAGCCAGTCCTTGCGCAACTGTTCGGCCAGCACGGTGCCTTCGTTGCGACGCAAAAAGGCGTCGATTTCATCCGGTGTCGCCTCTTCGATGCGCAACTGCAGACGCCAGTACTGCGCATACGGTTCGAGCACGGTACCGGCGACACCGGGCAGGGCGCTTTCGAGTTGGGAGATCGAACTAGCGCGCCAGGCATCGCGGGCGAGCAGAAACATCGGGTCGGGCGTGGGCGCCGCGTGTCCCACGAGCGGCAAAAACAGGAGCAAAGGAGTGAGCAAACGCATGAGTGCTATATTAGTCCGCACCTTGCGGCAGTAACGGTGAACAATCCAAATTTATGCCGGCGATTCGCTTGAATCGCACGCGCCCATCGTCTGCTGTATTTGTCTACATCAAGTTGAGGAAGTTCTGATGAGGTTCCCCCGCGAATCAGAGTTTCCATGAATTGCGGGGATTTTTAAGGGCGCATCCCTTAATCAGACGAAGAGATAAGCATGAGCACACCACCGAACGATTTGCGCGAATGGCGCAAGCGCCTGCGCGCCGAACTGATCGAACGTCGCATGGCTTTGTCCGCGGAAACGCTCGAGCAGCACCGCAAGTCAATCGACGCGTCGCTGCAACGCGGCTTTCCCAATCTGCATCGCGGCGTCGTGGCGATGTGCTGGCCGTTCAAGAATGAGTACGACCCGCGCTACGTCGCGCGCGGCTTGCGCGAGCGTGGCGCCAAGACCGCGCTGCCGGTCGTCGTCGCACCCAAAACGCCGCTGCTTTTCCGCGAATGGCATCCGGGCGTAAAGACCGTCCCCGGCGTTTACGACATCCCCTACCCAGTGGATAGTCCCGAACTGATTCCCGATTACGTCCTGCTGCCGATGAACGGCTTCGACAAGGGCGGTTATCGCCTTGGCTACGGCGGCGGTTTTTTCGACCGCACGCTCGCCAGCCTGAGCAAGCGGCCGGTCGTGATCGGCGTGACCTACGAACTGGCCGGTATCGAAACGATCTACCCGCAGTCCTACGACATTCCGATGACTTATGTTGTCACCGAGCGCGGCATTTATCGGCGCGATGACGACAAGCTCGTCTTTCTCGGCAAGCCGCAGGATCTGTCCGATGCAAGCACGCTGAGTTCGCCGGTTTGTTACCAGGGCGACGTGCCGCAGGATTGATCGCGACTTGTAACACCGTCGCAACATTGGGCGATTAGGGTTGTGTGCTCGGGAGAGCACACAACCATGCTGAAGAGAATTTGCTCGATTGCCGCATTCTGTGCGGCATTTATGTTCACATCACTTGCGCAGGCGCAAACCGGCCCGGACGCGCTGAACCACGCCGGCCAACTGCGCACCCTGTCGCAACGTGTACCCAAGCTGTATTTTCAGAAAGCACTGGATTTGAACGCCGGACAGGCGCGCCGCGCGCTCGCCACCGCCGTCGACGCTTTCGACAGGCACCTGCAAGCCCTTGACGGCATCGCGATGACGCCGTCTATGCGGAAGAGCTACGTCAAAACCGCAACGCTGTGGGCCGAGTGCCGCAGCCTTCTCAGCGCGCCGCCGGATAAAAGCGGCGCCGCGAAGTTGAGTTATCTGGCCGATGAGCTGATGATCGCGACCGGCAAACTGGCGTTTCTGCTGGAAAGCGATGCGATCGGCAGCAATGCCCGCCTGATCGATCTTTCCATGCGCCAGTCGATGCTGGCACAGCGCCTGGCGAAGGTCTACCTGGCCCGTCGCCTGCTGGGATCCTCGGGCGCCAGTCTGGTTGATCTCGAACAGGCGCACAGCGAGTTTAAAACCGCGCTGCACGAACTGACCAGCGCCCCCGAGAACACTCAGAAGACGCGAGACGCGCTGAGTCTCGCCGTCGCACAGTGGATCTTTTTCGAGCAGGCCATCAAGGAAGCGGATAAGGGCGAGCGACAACTCGCGCTCAATGTTTCAACCACCAGCGAACGAATCGGCGAATCGATGGGCGATGTGGTGGCGTCTTACGAGGCCGCGACGCGAGCCGCCGCCAAAGCCGAAGGGGCGCAGAAGACACCGGCGACGACTGCCGTCGCCCAGCGCGCCAAAGCCCGCTAGGCCATCGCCATAAGCTTCACCTCAGCGTTTGAGCGCGAGCGTCAAACCGTCACCAAGCGGCAGCATCGACAGCGTCACCCGTTGGTCGACATGGATGGCCGCGTTGAATGCTCGTAATGCGACAGTGCTCGACTCCTGATCGGCGTCGTCGGCCACGCGCCCGGACCACAGCGTATTGTCGACCGCGATGATGCCGCCCCGGCGCAGCAACTGAGGCAACGCTCGTAGTAAGCAAGATAGTTTTCCTTGTCGGCGTCGATGAAGGCGAAGTCGAACGCCCCCGCCTCGCCGACCTCAAGCATTGCATTCAGGGTTTCGATGGCCGGTGCGAGACGCAAGTCGATCTTGTGCGCCACGCTCGCCCGCTTCCAGTAGGTTTGCGCGATCGCGGTCCACTCGCTATTGATGTCGCAGCACACCATGAAGCCATCGTCCGGCAGCGCCAGCGCCACAACCAGCGCGCTGTAGCCGGTGAAAGTGCCGATTTCGATGCAGCGTCGCGCGCCGAGCGCCTGTACCAGCAAGGCCATGAACTGGCCCTGCTCAGGCGAGATCTGCATGCGCGCGAGTGGATCGTTATGCGTAACCGCGCGCAACTCCGCGAGCAATGGATGCTCGCGCAGCGAATGCTGCAATAGATACTGCCGCGTGCGGTCGTCGAGGCCGAAAGTCGTATCGCTCATTAGTGTGCGCTCTTGCGCCGATTGCGCCGTTGCCAGATCGGCCAAGCTTCGAGCGCCAACCAGGCCAATCCACACAGCAGACTCACCCACCACGCACCTTTCAACAGTGCGATCCCGGCGCCCGCCAGGAGCAGTAGCGCGACCAGCAGGGCGCCGAGGCGATGGCGAAAGCCGGCGCGCGGCATCGGCTCAGGCCAGAAACAGGCGGTATGCCGGGTTGTCGCTCTCGTCATCGTAGGGGTAACCCAAGGTGTCGAGGAACTGTTTGAATGCGCGTTTCTCCTTTGCCGGCACCTGCATGCCGACCAGCACACGACCGTAATCGGCGCCGTGGTTGCGATAGTGGAACAAGCTGATGTTCCAGTCCGCGCGCATGTTGGACAGAAAACGCATCAGCGCGCCGGGGCGTTCGGGGAATTCGAAGCGGTACAGCAGTTCGCTCACACCGTTGCCGTTGGCGCCCTGCGGCGCGTGGCCGCCGACCAGATAGCGCACATGCAGCTTGGCCATTTCATTGTCGGACAGATCCACCGGTTTGCACCCCTGCCGCTTGAGCAGGGCGATGAGCTTGTCGGTCTCGTCGCGGCTGCGCACTTCCACGCCGATGAAAACTTCGGCCGATTCATCGTCGGCGTAGCGATAGTTGAATTCGGTGATGTTGCGTTCGCCCAGCGCCGCGCACAGCGCCTTGAAACTGCCTGGCCGTTCGGGAATGGTGACGGCGAGCAGCGCCTCACGCTGTTCGCCGACTTCGGCCCGCTCGGCAACGAAACGCAGCCTGTTGAAATTGGTGTTGGCCCCGCTGGCGATCGCGACGAGCTTCTGGTCACGAATGCCGGTCTGCGCGGCATAAACCTTGGCGCCCGCAACGGCGAGCGCGCCGGCCGGTTCGAGAATCGAGCGCGTGTCCTCGAACACGTCCTTGATCGCGGCGCAGGTCTCGTCGGTATCGACCAGCACGATTTCGTCTACATATTTGCGTGCGAGCTTGAATGTTTCCACGCCCACCTGCTTAACCGCTACACCGTCGGCGAACAGGCCGACCTGCGGCAACGCGACACGACGGCCGGTTTCGAGCGAACGCGCCATTGCGTCGGCGTCGACCGGTTCCACGCCGATGATCTTGATTTCCGGACGGAGACGCTTGATGTAGGCGGCGATCCCGGCGATCAAACCGCCGCCGCCGACCGGCACGAATACCGCGTGAATCGGATGCGTGCACTGGCGCAGGATTTCCATGCCGATCGTGCCCTGGCCGGCGATGACGTCCGGGTCGTCATAGGGATGAACGAATGTGAGTGCACGTTTGCGGGCAAGTTTCACCGCCGCTTCGTAGGCGTCCGAATACGAATCGCCATGCAGCAGCACTTCCGCGCCGCGCGCTTCCACGGCGTCGATCTTGATGCGCGGTGTCGTGACGGGCATGACGATAACCGCTTTACAGCCCAGGGTCTGTGCCGCCAGCGCCACGCCTTGCGCATGGTTGCCGGCCGAGGCCGCGATCACGCCCTTGCGCAATTGCGCCGCGGGCAGATTGACCATCATGTTGTACGCGCCGCGCAGCTTGAAGGAGAACACCGACTGCATGTCCTCGCGCTTGAGCATGACGCGGTTACCCAGTCGCGCCGAGAGATTCGGAGCAAGCTCGAGGGGCGTTTCCACAGCGACGTCGTACACGCGCGCCTTGAGAATGCGTTCCAGATAATTGATAGCCATAATTTTTCTGCTTCGGAATTGCGAGGCGAGGCGCCTCGAAAGCAGGCGACCGACAACAGCGTTGTGTCCGCCCGCCAAAAGGTCACTATTCTGAGCCCGACGCGCCGGTATGACTAGCGACCCGGTGCGCGCTTTGCTGGAGTCCGCAGTTATGGCTACGACGCAGGATATCGAGTGAATGAGATCCGCGCGGATGTCGAACGTGACGCCAACTGGCACGCGAGTCCATCCGGGGCGGTACTGTCGGCCCTGCAAAGTCGGTCGAGCGGGCTGACCTCGGAGGAAGCGCAACGGCGACTGGCCGCACACGGCCCCAATGCGCTGCCCGCTCCGAAGGGCCGGCTTCCGCTGTTGCGCTTTCTGGCGCAATTCCACAGCGTCCTCATCTACTTTCTGCTCGCGGCAGCGGCGGCGGCGTGGTTTCTCGGCCACAACGTCGATGCGTCGGTGATTGTCTGCGTGGTGATGGTGAACGCCATCGCCGGTTTCGTGCAGGAAGGCAAGGCGGAAAAGGCGCTGCATGCGATCCGCAGCATGATTTCGCCGCACGCGACGGTGTTGCGCGACGGCCGCCGCATCAGCGTCGCCGTGGAGGAACTCGTGCCGGGCGACATCGTGCTGCTCGAGGCGGGCGACCGTGTGCCGGCCGATCTGCGTCTCGTCCGCGCTCATGGCGTGCTCATCGACGAAGCGCCGTTGACCGGCGAATCCGTTGCCGCGGAGAAGAAAGCGGACTCGGCCCCCATGGAAGCGTCGCTGGGCGACCGGCACTGCATGGCCTTCTCCGGTACGCTCATCGCCGCCAGCCGGGGTATCGGCGCGGTGGTGGAAACCGGCGCCCGCACGCAGATCGGCCGCATCAGCACGATGCTGCAGGAAGTCGAACAGCTCACCACGCCGCTGCTACGGCAGATCAACCGCTTCGGCCGTCAGTTCACCTGGATCGCCATCGGTGCGCCGCAGTCGCAGAATAAGATCGTCGCCATGACCGGCGACGGCGTCAACGACGCGCCCTCACTCAAGCAAGCGGACGTCGGCGTGGCGATGGGCCGGAAGGGTACCGAGGCGGCGAAGGGGGCAGCGGAGATGGTGCTGCTCGACGACAACTTCGCCTCCATCGTCAACGCCGTGCACGAAGGCCGCACGGTGTACGACAACATCCGCAAGATGATCGCCTGGACCGTGCCGACCAACGGCGGCGAAGTGTTCACCGTGATCGTCGCGATTCTCGCCGGCTTCACGCGGCCGATGACGGCCGCACAGATTCTATGGATCAACCTGATGCTCACCATCACGCTCGGCCTCGTGCTCGCCTTCGAACCCTCCGAATCCGGCGTCATGCGACGCCCCCCGCGCAGAGCCAACGCGCCGCTGCTGTCGCCCTTCATGGTGTGGCACGTGATCGTCGTCTCGCTGCTGTTCATGGCCGCATCGCTCGGTGTGTTCCTCTACACGCTGGCAAGCGGACGCGATGTGGAAACCGCGCGCACGATGGTGGTGAACATGCTTGCGGTACTGGAAATCTTCTATCTGTTCAACGTGCGCTACATGCACGTGACCTCCATCACCTGGCGCGGCGCGCTCGGCACGCCGGCGGTGCTGCTCGCTATCGCAGCCGTGCTCATCCTGCAGTTGCTTTACACCTACGCCCCCTTCATGCATGCGATCTTCGACAGCCGGCCGGTGACCTTCCTCGACGGCCTGCTGGCCATCGCCATCGGCGTCACACTGATGCTCCTGCTCGAAGGGGAAAAGGCGCTGCTGCGCCACTGGGATATATTCGAAGAACTGAACGACGGACCGCGACGCTCGCGCGCGGCACATGGAGCGACGTCATGACCGAACCATCGACCGGCGATTCCGTCGCCGTGAAAATCCTGCTCGCCACGGACCTCGGTGCGCGTTGTGACCGCGCGCTCGATCGCGCCGCGCAGCTCGTGCGGCAATGGGACGCGCGGCTATACGCCGTCCATGCGCTTGAACCGCTGGGCGACGATTTCGATTCGCGGCTGGCCGATGTGCCCGCATGGCGCGGTTCGGCGACGCGCTCCAGCGATGTCGCGCAGCAACTGGCGGAGGATATCGACGACGAGCAGGTGGCGGCGACGATCATCGTCGAAGAAGGCGACGCGGGCGAAGTCGTGCTGGAGGCGGCGCAGCGGGAAAATGTGGATCTCGTCATCACGGGCGTCGCGCACGAAGAGCCCTTTGGCCGCATGGTGCTCGGCGGGACGGTCGAGCACCTCGTCCGCCGGGCGAACGCGCCGGTCCTGGTGGTCAGAAATCGCGCGCGTACGGCGTATCGCAAAATCGTCGTGGCGACGGACTTTTCCGAGCATTCGCGCCATGCGCTGCACGTCGCGACGCGCTTCCTGCCGCATGCGCAACTCACGCTATTCCATGCGCATGATCCGGTCTATGCGGGCTGGCGAGACAGCGAATCGTCGCCGGAAGCCGGTATCGCGATTGCGCGTCGCGACTGCGAAGCCTTCCTCGCCGCGACCGGTCTGCCCGAGGCTGTGCGTACGCGCATCGATATCGCCGTGGCGTACGGCGCGCCGGAGGCCTTGCTGCACGACCATGTCGCCAAAACCCGCGCCGATCTCGCCGTACTCGGCACGCAGGGGCGCAGCGCCGTAATGAACGCGCTGCTCGGCAATACCGCGGCCCTGCTGCTGCACAGCCTGCCCTGCGACGTCATGCTGGTCCGCGCACCGACCACGACGTAAACGGAAAACGATTTGGAAGATTTCTGGTTGGGCGAGGAGGCAAGCCTCGCCTCGCTCGCGGTAAGCGCCTTTCTGGCCGCGACGCTCGTCCCCATGAGCTCCGAGGCCGCGCTATATGGCGTGCTCAAACTGCACCCCGGCCTGCTGTGGCCGGCCATTCTCACGGCGACGCTCGGCAACACGGCCGGCGGCATGACCACCTACCTGATCGGCCGCCTGATCGGCCATCGGCGACCGTTGCCGCGGCTCGAAACGGTGCGTCGCTGGGGGGCGCCGGCACTCATATTCGCGTGGCTGCCGTTCATCGGCGACGGCCTGGTACTCGCCGCCGGCTGGCTGAAAATAAACTGGATGGCCGCGGCGGCGTTTCAAATACTCGGCCGCTTTGCGCGCTACTGGCTGGTGGCGCAGGGCGCCTCGCTCTGATCGCCACGGAACGATGCGCTCGGCACGCGCCGAGCGGTCCACTGCCCGCACGTGCCGCTCGCCGTATAAACCGTGCCGCGCATGCTGTCGCCATCGACCTCGCCGACATACTCGCGCTTCTCGCCGCGCGAGGCAATCACGAAACGGATGTGTGCGCCCGACAATACCGATTTGCGCAGTTTCACCGACGTATCGCCGCACTGCGCACTGCCGGCGATGAACTGGTGGCGCTGCGCCAACGCAAGCCGTGTGTTATCGCCGCGCGTGTCCTCGGACATTTGCCACTCACCGCCCACTCTCGCCGGTACAACCCATAGATAGACGCAGCGACCCTCCTTCACCACGCGCGCGTCCGCAATCCAGTCGCGCATGCGAAATGTCTGCGAGACGATGCGCGTGCCGGGGCGCAAGGAAAGGAAGCGCGGCTGCAGCCGTTCGATCATCTGCGGCAGCAAGTACATGGTGATGACGTCGGCAGCGCTGAAATCGGTTTCGAACAGATCGGCCTGGACGAATGTCGCCCGATCGGCGACGCCCGCTGTATGGGCCTCGTGTCGCGACAGGGCGACCAGCTCCGGGTCGTATTCCACGCCCATCGCGCGCGCGCCAAAATCCGCCGCGGCAGCGATGGCGATACGTCCGTCACCGGAGCCCAGATCGAAGACGAGGTCCTGCGCCGTCACCTTCGCCATGGTCAGCATCGGTGCGACCATCATCTGCGGCATGGGCACCCAGACGGCGTCTTTACCGGGCTGGCCGACCGACGGCCGGTAGCGTGTCGGTGACTCGATGGAGTGAATTGCCGGCCGCGGCGCAACGCGAACGGCCAAAGTCATGAACAGCGCTCTCAATCCAGCCATGCCGCGGACGCCTCCCCGTTCGCTTCTGCCTGTGCGGGCCGGATCATCGCACGAGTTCGTCCTGGAAGCGCCCTTAGCGCGAGCGCGTCGCCACCCATTTCCGCGGCGGGCCGTCGCCCCCGCTCACCGTGCCTTCCATGCGCTTGCCGTTCACTTCGCCGGTGAATTCGCGCGAGCCATTGCCGTCGGACTCGGGCAGGCTAAAGCGGACTTTGGTGCCGGACAGCCAAGGCTTGGCAAGATCCACCGCTTCGTCACCGCGTTTGGCTTGTCCCCAGAAGAGCTGATAGTTCTGCGTCAGCGACAGATCGATCGGCTCGCTCGCACTATCGTCGGGGAAGGACACGCGCCAATGCCCCCCGATCTTGGCCGGCACGATCCACAGATAGGCTTCGCGCCCCTCGATCATCGCGTCGTCATCGGATTTCCAGTCGCCCAGATCGAAGGCATGCGAGACGATGCGCGTGCCGGGTTTAAGGGCGAGCAGCTTCGACCGCAATTGCAGGTTGATGCGCGGCAGCAAGTACATGGTGATGACGTCGGCCTTGCTCAGGTCGGTTTGGAAAAGATCGGCTTTGACGAACTTCACTTTGCCCGCGACACCAGCCGCCTTGGCGTTGCGCTGGGAAAGTTCAACCATTTCCGGGTTGTATTCGACACCCGTCGCACGGGCGCCGAACTCCTTCGCCGCAGCGATGGCAATTCTGCCGTCACCCGAGCCGAGGTCCATGACGTAATCCTTCGGTGTGACCTTGGCCATTTTCAACATGTGGCTGACCAGCGCCTCGGGCGTCGGCACCCACACCACATCCTTGCCGGGCTGGCCGACCGAGGGGGTGTATTCCTCGGCGTGCTGGGCTTGCGCGTCGACGCCGGTTACGCAAGCGAGACTGACGGTGAGCGCCGTAGCGAGCGCATAAATATAGCGAACCATGCCGGACTCCCTCGTGAGGCGGTTTCGCTTGGATGCGAAATGCGTGCCTTACGCTTGAGCAGGCAATGCTCCAGTGTCCGGCGTGTGAGGGTTCTCAGGCCGGCGTGAGCTTGGCGTAGGCGAGCGCCAGCCACTTCATGCCCTGACGACCGAAGTTGATCTGCAGTCGCGCATCGGTGCCCTGACCTTCGGCGCTGACCACCGTGCCCTGCCCGAATTTGGGATGGACGACGGACTGGCCGATATGGAACGGCGATTCGCTGTGTGAGGATGTTTTCGCGCTTTGCGTCCGCGGCGCTGCGTACGCGGCGCCCCAGGCGTTTTCGCTGGTCTGACGACCGAGGCGCGGCGTGAGCCACTTCAGCAATTCCTTCGGCACTTCGTCGAAAAAGCGGCTGGCGATGTTGTAGCGCGTCTGGCCGTGCAGCAGACGCGACTGCGAGAACGACAGATAAAGCCGCTGTCGCGCCCGTGTGATCGCGACATACATCAGGCGGCGCTCTTCTTCCAGACCGTCGGTTTCGGTGACGCTCTGTTCGTGCGGAAACAGCCCTTCTTCCAGACCGGTCATGAAGACGACATGAAACTCCAAACCCTTGGCCGAATGCACGGTCATCAGCTGCAGCGCATCGGCCCCTTCGATCGCCTGGTTCTCGCCGGACTCCAGCGCGGCATGCGCCAGAAACGCGGCCAACGGATCGACCGGCGCTTCGGCCTCGCCCGGTGCGCCTTCGGACTGCGGCGCGTCGATCGCTTCCTCCTGCAGGAAGTTGGTCGCCGCGTTGATCAATTCCTGCAGGTTGTCGACGCGATCCGCGCCGTCTTTCTCAGCCTTGTAATGCGCGAGCAGACCGCTCGCATGCAGCATGTGTTCGATGACTTCCGGCAGCGGCAGACTCCTGGTGCCCTCGCGCAGCGTTTCGATCAGGCGAATGAAGGTGCCGACCGACTGCGAGGATTTGCCGGACAGATGCGTCGCCGCCTGCCACAGACTGCAGTTATTGGCCTTGGCGGCGTCCTGCAGCGCTTCGATCGAGCGCGCACCGATGCCACGCGTGGGGAAATTCACCACGCGCAGGAATGCACCGTCGTCGTCGGGACTGGCGAGCAGACGCAGATACGCCAGGGCGTGTTTGATTTCCTGGCGCTCGAAAAAGCGCAGACCGCCGTAGACGCGATAGGGAATGCCGGCCGAGAAGAGGGCGTGTTCGATGATGCGCGACTGGGCGTTGGAGCGATACAGCACCGCCATCTCGCGCCGCAGCATGCCTTCGCGTGCGAGCGACTGTACTTCCTCGACGATCCAGCGCGCCTCGTAGCCGTCGGTCTGCGCTTCGTAGACGCGAATCGGCTCGCCGTGACCCGCCGAAGTCCACAACTCCTTGCCCATGCGGTTGGAGTTGTTCTTGATCAGCGCGTTGGCGGCATCGAGGATGTTGCCGTGCGAACGATAGTTCTGTTCCAGGCGGATCAGATTCTGCACGCGGAAATCGCGCTCGAAGTCGGTCATGTTGCCGACGTTGGCGCCGCGAAAACGGTAGATGGACTGGTCGTCGTCGCCGACCGCGAAAATCGCGCTCCGCGGCCCGGCCAGCAGCTTCAGCCAGCGATATTGCAGACGGTTGGTGTCCTGGAACTCGTCCACCAGGATGTGGCGGAAGCGATTGCTGTAGTGATCGCGCAGCACTTCGTTGCGCGACAGCAGTTCGTAGGAGCGCAGCAGCAGTTCGGCGAAATCGACCACGCCTTCGCGCTGGCACTGCTCCTCGTACACCGAGTAGAACTCGACGTAGCGGCGCGATATTTCGTCGTAGGCCTCGACCGCATTCGGTCGATTGCCTTCTTCCTTGGCGCTGTTGATGAAACTCTGCACCTGGCGGGGCGGAAATTTGTCCTCGTCCGCATTCATCGATCGCAGCACGCGCTTGACCATGGATTGCTGATCGCCCGAATCCATGATGGTGAACAACTGCGGCAGGCCCGCGTCGCGGTGATGCGCGCGCAGCAGGCGGTTGCACAAGCCGTGAAAGGTGCCGATCCACATGCCGCGCGTATTGATCGGCAGCATGGCCGACAGGCGCGTCAGCATTTCCTTCGCCGCCTTGTTCGTGAATGTGACCGCCAGGATGTCCTGCGGTCCGACGCTGCCGGTCTGGATCAGCCAGGCGATGCGCGTAGTCAATACCCGTGTTTTGCCGGAGCCGGCGCCGGCGAGAATCATGGCGTGCTGTGCAGGGAGCGTGACGGCGGCGAGTTGTTCGGGATTGAGATTGTCGAGCAGATTGGACACAGCGAGGCGGGTGCAGCGGGAAAGACGCGAGTTTAACAGCCGCTCATGCTCTCGCGACGCTCGCCTCGCGAATCCGCGCTGATCGCCACAATAGAGGAAGCGCTGGCGCGACGGCTATAATTCGAAGCTTACTTTCAGAGCCCGCCCCCATGCAGCCGTCGTATCACCCGCAAAAAATCGAGCGCGAAGCGCAAGCCCACTGGCAGAAAACGAAGGCGGCACTTGCCGTCGAGGACGCCTCGAAGCCGAAGTATTACTGCCTGTCGATGTTTCCGTATCCGTCGGGCAAGCTGCACATGGGGCATGTGCGCAACTACACCATCGGCGACGTGCTGGCGCGTTTTCATCGCATGCAAGGCTACAACGTCATGCAGCCGATGGGCTGGGACGCGTTCGGGCTGCCGGCCGAAAACGCCGCGATGGCGAACGGCGTACCCCCGGCGAAATGGACCTACGACAACATCGCCTACATGAAAAAGCAGCTCCAGTCGCTCGGCTTCGCCATCGACTGGGAGCGCGAACTCGCCACCTGCACGCCGCAGTATTACAAGTGGAACCAGTGGCTGTTCCTCAAGCTGCTGGAAAAGGGCATCGTCTACAAGAAGACCGGCACGGTGAACTGGGATCCGGTCGACCAGACCGTGCTTGCCAACGAGCAGGTCATCGACGGGCGCGGCTGGCGCACCGGCGCGCTGATCGAAAAGCGCGAAATCCCGATGTACTACATGCGCATCACGCAGTACGCGGACGAATTGCTCGATGCGCTAGACACCCTGCCGGGCTGGCCTGAACGCGTGCGCACCATGCAGGCCAACTGGATTGGCCGCAGCGAAGGTGTGGAAGTTCATTTCCCCTACGCCGAAAGCGAAGGCGTGCTGAAAGTCTTCACCACGCGCGCCGACACGCTGATGGGCGCAACGTACTGTGCCGTCGCGGCCGAACATCCCCTCGCGACGCTGGCGGCGAAAAAGGATTGGCAGCTCGCGCGTTTCGTCGAGGAATGCAAGCGCGGCAGCGTCATGGAAGCCGACATTGCGACGCAGGAGAAAAAGGGCATGCCGACCGGCTTGCACGTGGTGCATCCGCTCAGCGGTGAGAAGCTGCCGGTGTGGGTCGCCAACTATGTGCTGATGGGGTACGGCGAAGGCGCGGTGATGGCGGTGCCGGCGCATGACGAGCGCGATTTCGAATTCGCGACCAAATACGAGCTGCCCATCAGGCAGGTGATCAAATCGAAGAGCGGCGCATATGAAAGCGTCGTCGCACCCTGGCAGGCGGAATACGCCGAGCACGGCGTCACGGTCAATTCCGGTGAATTCTCCGGTCTGGAATTCCAGCAGGCAGTCGATGCCATCGCCGCCGCACTGGAAAAGAAAAATCTCGGCAACAAGCGCGTGCAATACCGCCTGCGCGACTGGGGCATTTCGCGCCAGCGTTACTGGGGCACGCCGATTCCGATCATCCACTGCGAGTCGTGCGGCGACGTGCCGGTACCCGACGATCAGTTGCCCGTCGTATTGCCGGAAGACTGCGTGCCGGACGGCAGCGGCAATCCGCTCAACAAGCGCGCCGACTTCCTCGATTGCACGTGCCCGAAATGCGGCAAGCCCGCGCGGCGCGAGACGGATACGATGGACACGTTCGTCGATTCCTCCTGGTACTACCTGCGCTACGCCTGCCCGGACAATGCGAATGCGATGGTCGATGAGCGCGCGCAATACTGGCTGCCGGTCGATCAGTACATCGGCGGGATCGAACACGCAATTCTGCATCTGCTCTATTCGCGCTTCTGGACCAAGGCGATGCGCGATCTGGGCTTGATCAAGCTCGACGAGCCGTTCGCCCACCTGTTGACTCAGGGCATGGTACTGAACGAATCCTTCTTCCGCAAAACCGAAGCGGGCCGCATTCAGTACTTCAACCCGGTCGACATCGAAATCCGCACCGACGACAAGGGCAATCGCACCGCGACGCTGTTGCGCAGCGACGGCCAGCCGGTCGAATCGGGCGGCATCGGCACCATGTCGAAATCGAAGAACAACGGGGTCGATCCGCAAAGCCTGATCGAGGAATACGGCGCCGACACCGCGCGCTTCTTCATGATGTTCACCAGCCCGCCCGAGCAGACGCTGCTGTGGTCGGACGAGGGGGTGGATGGCGCATCGCGTTTCCTCAAGCGCGTCTGGGCGTTCGGCCATCAATGGCATGAACGGTTCATCAACGTATCGAAGCAGCAAACAACGACCTATGCCTTTCCTGCCGACATCGCGAAAGTCGAGCCGATCGTCGGCGCACTGCGGCGCGAAGTGCATACCGTACTGAAACAGGCCACCGCCGATATCGAGCGCAAGCATTTCAACACCGTCGCTTCCGCCGGAATGAAACTGCTCAACACTCTGCAGGACGCCGGCAACAAGGCCGGCGCGACCGCGTCGCCGCATTTCGTACAAGCCGTGCACGAGGGATTGGGCATACTCATGCGCGTGCTGTATCCGATGACACCGCATATCGCCCACGCACTATGGAGCGGGCTCGGCTACGCCGGAGAGATCGTGGATGCGCCGTGGCCGAAGGTGGACGAGTCCGCCCTGGCCAGCGATGAAGTGGAACTTGTCGTGCAGGTAAACGGCAAGCTGCGCGGTCACATTCTGGTGCCTAAGAGCGCTGACAAAGCGGTCATCGAGCAATTGGCGCTGGCGAATGAAACGGTGCTGAAGCACACCAACGGCCAGCCGCCCAGGAAGATCGTGGTCGTCCCGGGTCGTCTTATCAACATTGTCGTCTAAAGGAGGCTCCGATCAAGGTTGTTTGGGATGCGCTATCGCGAGTGCCAGCACGTAAGCAATTGATTGCTTTGTCCTCGCTCGTACAGCTTCGCGCACTCGCGACCATCCTCGGTGCTTAATCCGCCCTTCACTAAGGAACGCGCTTGAACGCTATGTTGCGCACACTGCTCGTCTGCCTGCTCGCCGTCTCGCTGGCCGGATGCGGTTTCAAGTTACGCGGCCCGCAAACCTTTCCGTTCCAGACCATCGCCGTGCCGGGCGGGACGACCTTGCGAGTGGAAATCAAGCGCGCGATTGAGGCGCACAGCAACGCCCTGGTGGTGGAAAACGCCAAGGAGGCCGACGCGGTGCTGGAAATCACCCGCGAAGCGACCGAGAAAGTGATTCTGTCGCTCAACACGCAAGGCCGGGTGCGTGAATATCAATTGCGCTATCTGGTGAGCTATCGGGTCGCACGCACTCAGGGCGGCGTCTATGTCGCGCCGATGACGACGCTGCTGACCCGCGACATCACGTTCAACGATCAGATTCTGGCGAAAGAGGCCGAAGAGGCACAGCTGTACACCGAAATGCGATCCGATTTCGTGCAGCAACTGATGCGGCGCATGGCCGCGGCAAAGCCGATTCTCCCCGATCAATACTGAGCGGTGATTGTGAGCGCCATCAAGCTCGACCAACTCGACGCGCAGCTCGCACGCGCGCTCGCGCCGGTATACATCGTTCACGGCGATGAGCCGCTGCTGTCGCTCGAAGCGGCCGACGCCATCCGCGCCAAGGCTCGCGCAGCCGGTTTTACGCAACGTGAAGTGCACATCGTCGAACGGGGTTTCGACTGGAACCGCCTGAGCGCAAGCGCATCGTCGATGTCGCTGTTCGGCGATCGCACGCTGATCGAATTGCGCCTGCCCACCGGCAAACCGGGCACCGACGGCGCCGCCGCGATCGTGTCGCACTGCCGGACCGTATCGGACGACGTGCTCACCATGGTGAGCGTACCGCGCCTCGATCGCGCCGGACAGAACAGCGCCTGGTTCGGCGCGCTGGACCGGGCCGGCGTGGTGGTGAATGTTTTCGGTGTGGATCGCGCCCGTCTGCCGCAGTGGATCGCGCAGCGGCTGGCGCGCCAGAAACAGCGCGCCGCAACCGACGCACTGGCGTTCATCGCCGATTGCGTGGAAGGCAATCTGCTCGCCGCCCACCAGGAAATTCAGAAACTCGGCCTGCTGTATCCGGAAGGCGAACTGACGTTCGAGCAGGTCCGCGGGGCGGTGTTGAACGTGGCGCGCTTCGATGTTTACCAGATCTCGGAGGCGCTGCTGAACGGCGATGCGAAACGGCTGGCGCGCGTGCTGGACGGCCTGCGCGGCGAAGGCGAGGCATCGAATCGCGTGCTGTGGGTGATGAGTGAGGACGTGCGCGCGGTGTTGCGTGTGCAAGCCGCCCAGCAAAGCGGCCAGTCGCTGCAGGATGTCTATCGCGCCCACCGCATCTGGGGCGAACCGCGTCAGCGCGCGATCGGCGCGGCGGCGCGACGGCTGTCGACCGACCAATTGGAAGCCGCCTTGGCGCAGGCCGCAGCGGTCGATCGCACCATCAAGGGGCTCGCCAAAGGCGACGCCTGGGACGAATTGCTGCAACTCGGCATGCGGCTCGTATAAGCGGATTTCGGCGGCACTGCGCGCAACGCGCGGCTAGAATGCGAAACATGGACGTCAGGCACTACATGCAGGAGCTGGGGCGACGCGCTCGTCAGGTGGCACGCGAACTGGCGCGCGCCGATACCGACAGCAAAAATCGAGCGCTGCGTGCCATGGCGACTGCCGTGCGGCAGAATGCCGAGCAGTTGTTGCAGGCGAATGCAGTGGATATCACGGCGGCGCGATCGAACGGCGCGGACGCGGCGTTCATCGACCGGCTGACGCTTTCGCCCAAGGGCATCGAAGCGATGGCGCGGGGTCTGGAGCAGGTCGCCGAACTGCCCGATCCGATCGGCGCAATCACCGATCTGCAGCAACGCCCCACCGGCATCCGCGTCGGCCGCATGCGCGTGCCGCTCGGCGTCATCGGCATTATTTACGAATCGCGCCCGAACGTGACCGCGGACGCCGCGGCGCTGTGTCTCAAGTCGGGCAATGCCTCCATCCTGCGCGGCGGCTCCGAGTCGGTGCGTTCCAATCAGGCCATCGCGGCGTGCGTGCGCGAAGGGTTGCGCGCGGCGGGCTTGCCGGAAACGGCGGTGCAGGTCGTCGAAACGGCGGATCGCGCCGCCGTCACCGAACTGCTGCGCATGAACGAATACGTCGACATCATCGTGCCGCGCGGCGGCAAGTCGCTGATCGAGCGCATCATGAACGAATCGCGCATTCCGATGATCAAGCACCTCGACGGTGTCTGCCATGTCTATGTCGACGACCACGCCGATTTCGACAAGGCCATACGCATCGCCGACAACGCCAAGACGCATCGTTACGGCACCTGCAACACCATGGAGACGCTGCTGCTCGCTGAAAGCGTTGCGCCGCGCATCCTGCCGCAACTCGCCGAAATCTACAGCGCCAAGGGCGTGGAACTGCGCGGCGACGACGCCGCGCGCAAACTGGTGCCGCAGATGCATCCGGCCACCGACGAGGACTGGGGCACGGAATATCTCGCTCCCATTCTCGCAGTACGCATCGTCAAGGGACTCGATGAAGCGATCGATCACATCGAGCGCTACGGCTCACATCACACCGATGCCATCGTCACCGAAAACGACACGAACGCACAACGTTTTCTGCGCGAAGTCGATTCGAGTTCGGTAATGGTGAATGCCTCGACGCGCTTCGCCGACGGCTTCGAGTATGGACTGGGCGCGGAGATCGGCATCTCCACCGACAAGCTGCATGCGCGCGGACCGGTGGGGCTCGAAGGTCTCACTTCGCAGAAATACGTCGTGCTCGGCCACGGCGAAGTGCGCACCTGATTTCGATGCCGCGCCGCGTCGACGCCCGGAGTTCGCGTTGAGCGCACGCCTGGACACACCGCTCGGCCTGATGGGCGGCACCTTCGATCCCGTCCATTACGGTCATCTGCGTCTTGCCCTGGAGGCTGCCGAAGCGCTGAAACTCGCCGAAGTGCGCTGGATTCCATCCGGCGCACCGGGGCATCGCGATACGCCGCACGTCTCTGCGGCCGATCGGCTCGCCATGCTGCAGACAGCGCTGGCCGACGAACCGCGCTTCAGCCTCGATCGCACGGAGTGCGATGCAGCCACGCCGACCTATACCGTGCATATGCTTCAGCGGTTACGCCGTGAGTTCGGCGGCGCACGTCCACTGATCATGATCGTCGGCATGGATTCCTTCGTTTCGCTGGCGACCTGGCGCGAATGGGAATCACTGTTCGATCTCGCCCACTTCGCTGTGGCCGAGCGGCCGGGATATGCGTTGAACGTGGACAAACTACCGGCGCGGTTGGCGCAAATCTATCGTGCGCGCCATGCCGAGTCCGTCACTCTAATGAATCAGGCGCACGGTTGTATCGTGCATTTTCCCTCTACGCTGCTCGACATTTCCGCCACCGACATTCGGGCACGCATCGGGCACGGAAACAGCGTACGGTATTTGATTCCTGAAACTGTTCTCCGCTATATTGAGTCCAAGGGTCTGTATCGGTGAGCGACGATTGTCGTCGCTTGCAAAAAGCCCTTCAGGAGGCCGCCCAGTTTGGATATACGCAGGAAGCAAAAAGCCGTCGTTGATGCGCTTGAAGACATCAAAGCCAAAGACGTTGCGGTCTACAACGTCACTCACCTCACCAGTCTTTTCGATCGAGTCGTCATCGCCACCGCCGACTCGGCACGCCAAACCAAAGCCCTTGCCCGCAGCGTTCAGGACAAGCTGACTCAGCTTGGCGAGCGCGTGGCCGGCATCGAAGGCGAGGACAATGGCGAGTGGGTGTTGGTCGATGCGGGCGACATTGTCGTCCACATCATGCAGCCAGCCATCCGCGAGCACTACAATCTGGAAGAGCTCTGGGATCAACCCAAGCCGCGCGTGCGTCGTACGACGCGCGTGGCGGCCGAAGCGCAACCCGGCGCATAAGGAAGCCCGGGGCGGGATATCCGCCAGAGGCGCAAGGACCCCTTGCCAGGGATTTCCTGAGCCGTATTCGCGGGAAGAGAGACAAGCCGCGGCCGTCGTTACCGCGTTTGCGCCTCACGCGCCCTTGCGGGCCGTACAAACCAAGGAAGGGCGTGTGCGTCTACTCATCGTTGCGGTCGGAGAACGAATGCCCGACTGGGTCGATGAGGCGTTCGACGAATACGCCAGGCGCATGCCGCGCAAGGCCAAGGTCAAGTTAGTTGAAGTTCGTCCCGAGCGTCGCGGCGGCACGCGTACCCCGACGCAGTGCATAGCGGCCGAAGCCGCCCGCATCCAGGCCGCCATTCCCGCGCAAAGCGGCCGCATCGTGCTCGATGAGCATGGCCGCGATCTTTCCACCGTTCAACTCGCCAACAACCTGGGCCGGTGGCTGGGCGAGGGCCGGGACCTGGCCTTTGTGATCGGAGGCCCGGACGGCCTGGCGCCGGACATCAAAGAGAGCGCGGATCTGCAGATTCGACTGTCCAGTCTGACCCTGCCGCATGGCCTGGTTCGCGTTCTGCTCGCGGAACAGCTTTATCGGGCGGTCTCGATCCTCGATAATCATCCTTATCATCGAGCATAAAGACAACAATGTACGCTCCGCTGCCCAGGATTTACCTTGCGTCCCGCAGTCCGCGCCGGCGTGAATTGTTGAAACAGATCGGCGTGCAGTTCGACGTGCTGGTATTGCGCGAACACGCGGCGCGCACGCGCGACCTCGACGAAGCGCCTCGGCCCGGCGAGGATCCGCAGACGTATGTGGAGCGCGTCTGCCGCGAGAAAGCCGAAGCGGGCTGGTTGCGCGTCATTCAGCGCCAGCTGCCGCGCCTGCCGGTGCTGGCCGCCGATACCACCGTCTGCCTGGGCGGTCGCATCTTCGGCAAGCCGGCCGATCGCGCTGAAGCGATTGAAATGCTGCAACAGCTATCCGGGAGCGAACATCGCGTCCTGACTGCGGTGGCGCTGGCCTACGACACGACTTTGAATTTCGTGTTGAACGAAAACATGGTGCGTTTCCGTACGCTAGAGGACGACGAAATCTGCCAGTATGTCGATACTGGCGAACCCTACGATAAAGCCGGCGCGTATGCGATCCAGGGGCGTGCCGCGGCCTTTATTCCCGAAATTCTCGGCAGCTACACCGGCGTCATGGGCCTGCCCCTGTACGAAACAGCGACACTGTTGCGCCGTTTTCAGAATCGATGAACAGCGAGCCGAATAGCGATTTCCCGAACGCCGCACCGGTCGAGCAGCCGCTCGCGCCGCATCCGCTGGCCGAACGGGAGATCGTTCCGGAAGATATCCTGATTAACGTCACGCCGCAGGAAACCCGGGTTGCGGTCGTCTCCAGCGGCGTCGTGCAGGAACTGCACATCGAGCGCGCCGCCAGCCGTGGGCTGGTCGGCAACATATACATGGGCAAGGTCGTCCGCGTGCTGCCGGGCATGCAGTCGGCCTTTATCGAAATCGGGCTCGAGCGCGCCGCGTTCCTGCACGTCGGCGACATCTGGGAAGTGCGCCACAACGGCAATCACGAAGAGGGGCAGACCCGCACCGGGCCGTTGAAACCGGCGCTGGTCAAACCGATCGAAAAGATACTTGCCGAGGGGCAGCCCCTGCTGGTGCAAGTCATCAAGGATCCGATCGGGACCAAAGGTGCACGCCTGTCCACGCAGATCAGCATCGCCGGGCGCCTGCTCGTCCATCTGCCGCAGGACCCGCACATCGGCATTTCGCAACGCATCGAGGATGAGGCGGAGCGCCGCGCGCTGCGCGATCGTCTGCAGAACATCGTGCCGCCGGAGGAAAAGGGCGGTTTCATCATCCGCACCATGGCGGAATCGGCCGGCGACGAAGAACTCGCCAACGATATCGCCTATCTGCGTCGCCTATGGGAACACATCCGCGAGCGCGCGACAACATCGGCGGCGCCGGCGCTGCTGTACCAGGATCTGTGGCTGGCGCAACGCGTGCTGCGCGATTTCGTTAACGACGATACCGGCCGGATCGTCGTCGATTCGCGCGAGAACTTCGGCAAACTGCAGGGTTTCGCCCGCGAATACACCCCCACGGTGTTTCGCAAGCTGGAGTACTACACCGGCGAACGACCCCTGTTCGATCTCTACAACATCGAAGAGGAAATCCAGAAGGCGCTGGCACGCCGCGTCGATCTGAAGTCCGGCGGCTATCTGATCATGGATCAGACCGAAGCGATGACCACAGTCGACGTCAATACCGGCGGCTTCGTCGGCCTGCGCAATTTCGATGACACGATTTTCAAGACCAATCTGGAAGCGGCGCAGGTCATCGCCCGCCAACTGCGGCTGCGCAATCTGGGCGGCATCGTCATTATCGATTTCATCGATATGGAAAACGCCGATCACCAGGAAGCGGTGCTAGCCGAACTGAACAAATCGCTGTCGCGCGATCGCACTCGAATGACGATCAACGGTTTCTCCGCGCTGGGCTTGGTGGAGATGACGCGCAAACGCACGCGCGAAAGCCTGGAGCACGTGCTGTGCGAGCCGTGTCATACCTGCAGCGGGCGCGGTGTATTGAAAACCGCGCGCACCGTCTGTTACGAAATCCTGCGCGAGATCCTGCGCGAAGCGCGTCAGTTCAACGCGCGGGAATTTCGCATACTCGCGGCGCAGTCGGTCATCGACTTGTTCCTCGAAGACGAATCACAATCCCTGGCAATGCTCGGCGATTTCATCGGCAAGCCGGTGTCGCTGCAAGTAGAGACGAGCTACACACAGGAGCAGTACGACATCATTTTGATTTAGCGGCGCCTGATTTAGTGTCGGCACGATCGCGAAGCAACC
>JAKFDA010000082.1:0-43407 GCA_036676355.1 Nitrosomonadales bacterium
CCGCACAGCATGCGCAGCAGACTGGTCTTACCGCTGCCGTTCGGGCCTTCGATGCGCAGCAGGCCGCCGGCGCGCACATTGAAATCGAGGTCGCGAAACAGCCGGCGTTCGCCGCGCAGGCATTCCAGACCGTTCGCTTGAAGCATGAGCAGGCGTTGTCGTTTTAAGCGGCGTCCGGATGCGGATCCCGGGCGCGCGGAGTCGGGTGGGCAGGAGAGCCGCGATTATAAGGCGAAGCGACGCCTGACTTTTACCCGCTTCCCCGGCAGATTTCTGCTGTGAGGCCGCTGTGGCTCGGCTATCGTGCGCAAATACCTCGCGCAGACGAGCGTAACGACCGTGTCGGACCGGATCAGAGCGTTGAAAACGGCCTTCGAAACGAACACGGCACAGCAGGGTTTCGTTCAGGGAGGGCCGACCATGATGAAAGACAGGACGGCGCGCGAGGGCATCGCGACGCGAATGCCGATCGTCCGCGCGGCATGGACCGAAGCGCGCGCATGAGTTCGATTTATCACTCCGCCAACGAATCGCTCGCCGCCGCACCGGCGTCACGTGCGCATTCCGTGCTGAGCGGCCCGTCGCTCTCCACCATCCGCCGTCGCTTCGTCGTGGGCTATTGCATCGTCGTCGCCACGCTTATGGGCTTCGCCGCGTGGATGATCAATCATGACCTTGACGATCGGGTCGATGGACGGGCGCGCGAAGCCGCGCTGCTGACGCAGACGCTCGAAGCCACTCTCTCCTACCAGCTCGATCGCACGGGCCAGGTGCTCGAGCGCTTCGTCAGCGAGGCGCGGCTGATATCCGGCAACGGCGACGACGGAGATAGTGCGCTCGTCGAGGGCATTCTTCATGAGCGCGGCACGCCTACGCGGCCGGTCTTCATTATCGAAGCCGACGGGCGCATGCATCTGACCCCGAAAGGCGCGGGCATGGCCACGGCGGAACAGGTACGCGCGCTGAGCGCCTGGCATGCCAAGCGACATTCCGCCGAGCGGCGCGTCGCGCCGATGGTGATGCAGGTGTACGGTCAGCCGCTGGTTCCGGTGACGCGTCGCATCGACCGCGCCGATGGTGGATTCGGCGGTGTGGTGGGCATTCTGCTGACCTTTCGACTGGTCGATGAGATGCAACAGAAACTCGGCGTGACCGGGACGCGCATCGAAATCCGCCATGACGACGGCGCCGTGCTGGCGCGCGTACCGGCAGGCGAGGCGCCGATTGTCGGGCAAGCGCCCGGCGCGGAACATTTCGCCGTCGGCGACGTGCTTGCCGCAAAAGGAGTTGACGAGCAGGGCGGGGAGCACATTGGGATACGGCAGCGCGTCGGGCATTGGCCGCTGTCGATCGCGGTTTCCGTGCCGCTGGCGGATGTGCACACCGAATGGCACAAACATGCCGCGCAGCTTGCCGCCGGGCTGATGCTGGCATTGCTCGTCGCGGCGGCGCTTTTGCGCGCATTGCTGGAAAAACTGCATCGCGTCGAACTTGCCACAGCCGAACTCGACGTTACGCGTTTCACGCTCGATCAGACCAGCGACGCGGTGTACTGGGTCGATGAGGAAGGACGCTTTGCCTTTGCCAATCCGGCCGCGGCGCGCTGGTTCGGCATTGCGCGCGAACGGCTGGTCGGCATGCCGTTCGACAGCGTGTTTCCGACCGGCACGGCGGATTCGTTCGCCAAGTCCTTCGCTCGGCTACGCCGGCTCGGCGCCAGGGTTTACCGGCTCGAATATCGCGCGGCCACGGGCGAACTGCATCCCGCCGAGGCGCACGCGCAGCACATGGTCTATCGCGGCGCAGAATATGCCTGCGTGGTGCTGCGTGATCTCACCGAACGGCAGCAGGCCGAGCGCGCCTTGCGCGAAAGCCAGGAACGTTTCGAGGCTGCGGTAGCGGGCGCCGAAGTCGGCATCTGGGAATGGAATCCGCTGACCGACCGGATCTACCGATCGCCGCTGTACCTGCAGATCATGGGTCACACGTCGCCCGGCGGATTGCCGCAATACGGCGCGACGCTGATGGAAAGTCTGGACCCGGAGACCTCGCACCGGCTAAGGACGACGATCGATGAAGCGGTCCGGGCCGGGCGCAAGTTCGTGTTCGAGCATTTCCACACCGCGCCCGATGGACAACAGCGCTGGTTGCGCATCAGCGGCGCCGCAATTTTCGGCGGCGACGGAAAGGTGACGCGCATCGCCGGTTCGATGATCGACGTCACCGAAAGCAAGAAAATCGAATTGCAGTTGCGCGCGGACCGTGCGCGGCAGCACGTGATTTTCCAGCGCTCGCCGCTCGGCATCATGGTGACGCGCCGGCGCGATGGCTTGGTGATGGAGGTGAACGAGGCGGCGTCGCGCATGACCGGCTATGCCAAGGAAGCGATCATCGGCCGCACGACAGTGGAACTGGGCTTCTGGCCCAGCGTCGATCAGCGCGCCGAACGGCTGCACGATGCGTATTCCGACGAAGTGGCGTTCAGGCGCGCCGACGGCGTCATGATCGATCTGACGCACACAGCGCAGGCAGTCGAGATCGCCAACGAGATCTGCTATATCGCCATGCTGGAGGACGTCACCGAACGCAATCGCAAGGAGACTGCATTGCGCGCCAGCGAAGCGCGTTTTGCGCGCCTGCTCGAAGTCTCCCCGCTGGCCGTGTCGATTGTCGCGACGGTGGACAAACGCATCATCGATATCAACCCCGCCTTTACCAAAGTCACCGGCTATAGCCGCGGCGAAGTCATCGGCAGAACGGCTGACGAGCTGAAGCTGTGGATCGAGGCGGAGAGCGGCGTAGACGATGTGGAGACGGTGCGGCGTAGCGGTCGCATCGATGCGTGCGACCGTTCCATTCGCCGCAAGGCGGGCGACATCGGTTTCGTCGAACATAGCGCCCTGCTGATCGACATCGCGGGCGAGATGCGCGCCCTGTTCTTCATGCAGGACATCACCGTGCGCAAGTGCGCCGAACTCGATGTGATGCGGGCGCGCGAACGGCTGTCGCGCATCATTCACGCCAGCCCGACTGCGATGAGCATCAGCGATCTGGATAACTGCACCATGCTGGATGCCAACGATGCGTGGCTCAAACTGTTCGGATTGGATGCGGGGCAGATCATCGGCCGCAGCGTGCGCGAGGTGGGCACCTGGGGCGATCTGGCCGATCGCGCCACGCGGTTGGACGCCCTGCAGCGTGGCGAGCCGATGCGCGATTTCGTTACCGAGTGCGTACGCGGCGACGGCGAGCGTTTCGAAGCGAGCTGTTCGTTCGAACGACTCGAACTCGACGGACGCAACGTCTTGTTGTCCACGCTCTCGGATATCACCGAGCAGCGACGCGCGGAGCGTGAACTGATGCGACGCGGCCAGCTGCTGCGCCAGACCGGCGCGGTGGCGAAGGTGGGCGGATGGGAGCTCGACCCGGTGACAGGGGAGATGGAATGGACTGAAGAACTGCACCGAATCTACGAGCGCGACCCGGCCGGCAAGGAGGCGACGCTCGACGATCTGCTCGCCTCCTGCGGCGATGAGGCGCGCCGGAGGCTGGAAAGCGCCCTTGCACGCACCATCGAGTCGGCCGCGCCGTTCGATCTCGAACTGCCCTTCGTCACGGCGCGCGGCCGTTCGCGCTGGGCGCGCGTGCAGGCGATGGCGGAAAGGCGCGGCGACACGGTGGTGCGCCTGTACGGCGCGTTGCAGGACGTTACCGAACGCCGTCAGCACGGCGAGTGGCTGCGCGAAAGCGAGGCGCGTTTTGCCAAGATCTTCGAAAGCACACCGGCCGGCATCGTACTGTTCCGTGCCGCCGATGAAACGATCGTCGACGTCAACCCGGCGATGTGCGGTATCGCCGGATTCAGCCGCGATGAAGCGATCGGCATGACGACCGACGGCTTGAAAACGCTGTTCGCGACCGATGCATTCGAGTTTGCCGCAATGTCGGTGGAGCGCGAACTGGACGTGTGGAGCCCCATGAGGGACTGCTGGTATCGTCGGCGCGATGGCCGCGCGGGACATGTGTCGATGTCGTCCTCGTTGTTCGAATACGCCGGCGAATCACTGGTGCTGGTCTTCCTGCAGGATACGACCGAGCGGCAGCGCGCCGCCGACGAAATCCGTCGCCTCAACGAAACGCTCGAACAGCGCGTGCACGAGCGTACCGCGCAGCTGGAAACGGCGAACCGCGAACTGGAAGCCTTCAGCTATTCGGTGTCCCACGATTTGCGCGCGCCCCTGCGTGCGATGACCGGCTTCTCCACCATCCTCATGGATGAGCATGCGCCCAAGCTCGATCCCGAGGCGCTTGAACTGCTCAGGCGCGTTTCCTCGGCAAGTCAGCGCATGGCAGATCTGATCGATGCGCTGTTGCAGCTCGCGCGCGTGGCGCGGCAGCAGATGCAGCGGGTCGATATCGACCTCAGCGCATTGGCATCGGGCATCGCGCGTGAACTGCGCGAAATGGACCCGGAGCGGCCGGCGGAAATTCACATCGATCCGGATATGCATGTGTATGGTGATGCGCCGTTGTTGCGCAGCCTGCTGCAGAACCTGATCGGCAACGCGTGGAAATACAGCGCCAGGAAACCGACCGTGCACATCGAAGTGACGTGCCGGTACATCGCCGACGAGCGCGTATTCTGCGTGCGCGACGAAGGCGCCGGATTCGATATGCGTTATGCGGGCCGCCTCTTCGGCGCTTTCCAACGCTTGCACAGTGGCAAGGACTTCGAGGGCACCGGCATCGGCCTCGCCACCGTCGAGCGCATCGTTCGGCGTCATGGCGGCCGCATCTGGGCCGAAGCGAAGCCCGGCATCGGGGCATCCTTCTATTTCACTTTGCTATAGACGGATGTCGATTGGTTTTACAATTTTCCTATTTTGTCGGCGACAAAGTTTGAAAATGCCTACAACAAGAACGTCTTAGACGACTGGCACGCCTCTCGCTGTATCTCCCTCGCTTTTCCAAAATTGAACAGGGAGGTATCGCGATGCGCAAATGGGCAGGCATTCTGGCGACCGTTGCGGCACTCGGCGTATCCGCGCCGACGTATGCCGCACCCGTCGCTTTGTGGAACTACGACATTTCGTTTGCGTTCACGGACGCGGCGTTTTCTGCAGGCTCGGGTACGACCACGACTTTGCCGTTCGAACTCTCCTGGGGCAGCACGGGCGGCTCGTTCATCGTTCCGGGCGGCGATCGCAGTGCGCTGACGATCGGCACCGATGCCGGTGCGAATCGCACCGGCGGCGGCGTCGTCAGCGGCACGGTGACGACCAACGACCTCAGCCCGGCAGGCATCGGTCTGTCCAATACGATCACGCACTGGAACAACGCCATCTCGGCGGACTTCGCCACGCTCACCGGCGGTCAGATCACTTCGACCCTCGCGCTGGAAACTTCCGGCGGCGATCCGATCGGGGGACTGCCCGATCTGGCGTTCGACTTCCTCTTCATCGAAACGCCCAACAATCCGCCCGGTGGCGCCGACTGCGCCGATAACACGCCCGAGCCGTGTGCCGACATTTTCGTGCTCATTTCTTCGACCAGCTTCAATGTGCCCTTCATGCACGATGGCATCGAGTATCTGATTTCCATCTTTCCGTTCGCCGAAGGCGGCATGCTCGGCAGTATCGCAACGCTCGGCGCCGAGCAGTGCGCGGCGGCCGGCGCCGCACCGAACTGCGTAGGCATCGTGACGGACGAAGACCAGGCGACGTCGATCCAGTTCGCCTTCGCGATCACCACCGAACCGTTGCTGGTGCCGGAGCCCGGCATGCTGGGCTTGCTGGCGCTCGGCCTGTTCGGCATGGGGGTCGTGCGTCGCCCGCGCAAAATCTGAGCCGTTTCCATCCCCCATACGGCCCCGCCTCGCGCGGGGCTTTTTTTCGCTTTTTCGCTCAGTGCAAGGGTCGCAGCAGACTTTGCCCAAGCGCCTGTTCGAATAGCGGGCCGAGCACCGGCAGGGCGAGCATCAAGGCGATCATGCCGATCAGCAGTGTGACCGGGAAGCCGACGGCGAATACGTTGAGTTGCGGCGAAACGCGTGCAAGTACCCCCAGCGCAATGTTCAATATCAGCATGGTGGCAAGCACGGGCAACGCCACATGCAGGCCGATACGGAAGATGTCGCCGCCGGCGGTCGCCAGTGCCGCGTAATTGAGTTGCGGCCCCAGTCCGGCGGTGACCGGCAGCGCATGGAAACTATCGGTCACCGCGGCAATCAGCATCAGATGTCCATTGATCGCCAGAAAAATAAGCGAAGCGATGATGCCGAGAAAACTGCCGATGATCGGCGTCTGCTCGCCGGTGCCGGGGCTCATGAAGCCGGCGAACGACAGGCCCATCTGCAAGCCGATCTGATCTCCCGCCATTTCCAGCGCGGCGAATATCAGGCGAATGCTGAAGCCGATGGACGCGCCGATCAGCACCTGTTGCGCGAGGATGAGCGGCGCGTGCGGGCTGGAGACGGGCACATGCTGTGCGGCAGGCAACAGCGGCGCGATCAACAACGCGGCGAGCACGCTGAAACCGATTTTCAGACGCGCAGGGATCGCCTGATCGTGCAAAACCGGCGCGGTCATGAACAACGCCAGCATGCGCGCGAACGGCCAGGCATACATGCCGAGCCAGAGGGCGAGTTGGTCGGAGGTGAAGCTGATCATGCAGCTGAGAGCTGAGAGCCGAGAGCCGAGAGCGGAACCACATCCGCAATCCTGCCCGCCCCGGATTGAGGCGTTCGAGGGTGCGCTGCAGCGGGCGTCCAGTTCATTCTTCTGATTGCCTTCACTCTCCGCTCTCCGCTCGTGGCTTTCCGCTGCACTTCAACCAATCATGAACGGAATGCTTTCATACAGTCGGCGCATGTACTCGGTCATGGTGGTGAGCATCCACGGGCCGGCGATGATGAGGACGACGAACAGACCCACCAGTTTCGGAATGAACGATAGCGTCATTTCGTTGATCTGCGTCGCGGCCTGCAGCACCGATACGGCGAGACCGACGATCAGCGCGGTGAGCAGCAAGGGCGCGGAAATCATCAGCGTCATCTGCAAAGCCTGCTGTCCGATGGTGAGTACGGTTTGTGGCGTCATGATTCAAATTCCTTTACCACAGCGCTCACAGAGAACACAGAGGTAAAGTGTGCGTCCTCCGGACGGGCGACCCGATTTGCGTATCGGGGCGAGCGGGCTAAAGGTGCAGCAATGAATAGCCGCCGTTCTCTGTGCACTCTGTGATCTCTGTGGTTCAAGATTTTTATCCAAAACTCGCTACCAGCGAGCCGAGCAGCAGATTCCAGCCGTCGACCATGACGAACAACATCAGCTTGAACGGCAGTGAAATCAGCACCGGCGAGAGCATCATCATCCCCATCGACATCAGCACCGACGCGACCACCATGTCGATGATGAGGAATGGGATGAACACCAGAAAGCCGATCTGGAATGCGGTCTTCAATTCGCTCGTCACAAAAGCCGGCACGACGACGTGGAACGGCACCGCTTCCGGCGTCCGCACTTCCGGCTGCTGCGCGAGTTTCATGAACAGCGCGAGATCGGGCTCGCGCGTCTGTTTCAGCATGAAGCCTTTCACCGGCACTTCCGCGCGAGCCAGCGCGTCGTTGAACGACATCTTGTTCTCGGTGTACGGCACATAGGCGTCGACGTACACGCGTTCGAGCGTCGGCGCCATGATGAACAGGGTCAGAAACAGCGCCAGACCGATGAGCACCTGGTTGGGCGGAGAGGTCTGCGTACCCAGTGCATGACGCAACAGCGACAGCACGATGATCACCCGCGTGAACGACGTCATCAGCAGCAGTACCGCGGGAATGAACGCGAGCGCGCTGAGCGTGAGCAGGGTCTGAATCGACAGCGTATAGGTCTGGCCGCCGCCCGGCGTGGGCGTGCTGGTCAATGCCGTGATACCGCCGCTTTGCGCCAGCGCTGGCAGCGGCAACAGCGCGATCAGCAGGATCCCGATCGTGGCGAGCAGCCACGATCGGCATGGATGCTCGGCGCCGTGTCGGTATGCGGGCTCAGGCACGTTCGTTCGCTCCACGCATGGTGCGCGCGCGCGCCAGCCAGTCAGCGAACTTCGGTGCGCCGGTATTGCTGTCGGGCAGCGTCTGGCGCGGCAGCGTGTGCAGCGCCTGCACCTGTCCGGGAGCAACGCCCAACACCAGCCAGGTGTCGCCGACTTCGACGATCACCACACGTTCCTTCGACCCCACGGCGACGGCCGAGATGTTCTTCAGCACATTGTTGCTCGTGCCATGCAATCGCTGCGTGCGTTTGAGCAGCCACGCCGCGCCAGCGATTACGCCCAGCACGATCAGCAAGGCGAAAAAAGATTGCAGCATTGCGCCGAGCGGCATGGCGGGATTCGCTTCCGCGGCGTATGCCGGCGCAGCGAACAGGCACGACAGTAAGAGCGGCGCAACCTTCATCGCATCCGGCTCATTTGCTCAGGCGGCGGATACGTTCGGACGGCGTGATGATGTCGGTCAGGCGAATGCCGAACTTGTCGTTCACCACGACGACTTCGCCTTGCGCGATCAGGCAGCCGTTCACCAGCACGTCCATCGGTTCGCCGGCGAGACCGTCGAGTTCGACGACCGAACCCTGCGCGAGCTGGAGAATGTTCTTGATCGGGATCTTGGTGCGCCCGAGCTCGACCGTGAGCTGCACGGGGATATCGAGAATCAGATCGATATCGTGCGGAAGTTCGTTGTGCGCGCCGCCTTTTGCCAGCGGCTCGAACACATTCGCGGGCGCCGGCGTTGGAGCCGGCGCAGGTGCGGCGGTGGCGGCGGCCTGTTCGGCCAGCGCGGCGCCCCAATCGTCATCGGCGGTGCTGGTGTCAGCCATTGTCTTCTCCCAGATTGTTTTCCTTCGCCGAGACGGCGAGGATTTTTTCGATGCGGATGGCGTGTCGCCCGTTCAGGCTGCCGTACTTGCAGTCGAAAATCGGCACGCCGTCGACTTGCGCGACCACGCTTTGCGGCATTTCGAGCGGAATCACGTCACCCGGCTTCATGCTCAACAGACCGCGCACGGTGGCGGGCATGTGGGCGAAATCGGCCACGAGTTCCACCTCCGCGATCTGCACCTGGCGCGAAAGCATGCGCAGCCAGCGCGTGTCCGGTTCGTAACTGTCGCCCTGCGTGCTCGAGTACAGCACGTCGCGAATCGGCTCCACGACGGCGTACGGAAAACACACATGCAGACTGCCGCCGATGGAGCCGAATTCGATCTGGAACGAAGTCGTGATGACGATCTCGCTCGGCGTGGCGATGTTGGCGAACTGGGTGTGCATCTCCGAGCGCGTGTACTCCAGACGCAGCGGATAGACCGGCGCCCACGCTTTCATGTAATCGTCGGCCACGACGGTCAGCATGCGCTGAATGATGCGTTGTTCCGTCTGGGTGAAGTCGCGGCCCTCGACGCGCGTATGGAAACGGCCGTCGCCGCCGAACATGTTGTCCACCACCGCGAACACCACGCTCGGATCGAACACCATCAGGCAGGAGCCGCGCAGCGGCTTCAACTGCATGATGTTGATGTTGGTCGGTACGACGAGGTTGCGAATGAATTCGTTGTACTTCTGCACCTTCACCGGCCCCACCGACACTTCGGGGTTGCGTCGCATGAAGTTGAACAGGCCCAGACGCATCAGCCGCGCGAAGCGCTCGTTGATGATCTCCAGCGTGGGCATGCGCCCGCGCACGATGCGTTCCTGCGTGGCGAGGTCGTACGGCCGCGGACCGTCGGTCGACTCCGTTGCGGGTGCCTCGTCGACTTCGCCGGTCACGCCCTTGAGCAGCGCGTCGACTTCTTCCTGGGACAGAAACTCGGACATGGCCTATCGCGTCGTCACTGTTGAATTGCGCCGTTACTGAATCACGAAATCGGAGAGGTACACGCTTTCGATGCCCCGGGCGGGCTCGGACAGCGTCATCGGTTTGCGCGCCTCGACCAGGATTTCTTCCATCAGTTGCCGCTTGCCGTCGATGTTCGAAAGATCGTCGACGGTCTTCGAGGAAAGCAGCAGGATGATGCCGTTGCGGATGCGCGGCAGTTGCGTCTTCGCCGTTTCGATCGCAGCTTCATCCGTTGCTTCGAGCACGACGCCGACACGCAGATAATTGTCTCCGTCGTCGCCGCGCAAGTTCACCACGAAAGGTTCGAGCGCAAGAAATGATGGCGCGTGCGTCCGTTTCGCTTCGGCCGCTGCGGCGTTCGCATCGATCTCGACATCCGCGTCGGGGCTTGGCTGCGTTGCGAGCATGATGCCGGCGCCGCCGGCGGCGCTGATCAGCAACACCAGCAGGATCAGGAAGATGACTTTCTTCTTGCTGGTGGTCTTCTTTTTCGGTGGTTCGTCCAGCGGTACGTCCTGTGGCCGCGCCGTTGCGTCGGGCTGCTTTGCCATGAGTGTCCTTGTTCGAATCGGGAACGACGCGTCGCCCCCGTATATTCCTGTGGGATGAATTATCGGCAGCGGTCGTACGGATCAATGGCCCAAATACGACGGAGAATCGGGCCCAATTCGGAATCAGCCAAGAGCCAAGAGCCAAGAATAGAAAGCGGCTAAAAGAACGAACTGGATTGCCGCTCCCGGACTTCGATCCGGGAGCGGGAGTCCAGTGTGGCGATCGAAACCGCGAAGCTCTTGAAATGCAGCGGCCACAGAGAACGCGGCGTCCGTGCGCTTTGGCGGTACAGGTTTTTGCTCTCCGCTCTCCGCTCTCAGCCGATGTTCAGGCAAACGTATCGACCAGCCCGATGCGTACATTCGCGGCTGTCGTGCCGAGTGCCGTGCCGGCCAGCGCGATGGGCTCGCCGCTGTTCTGGCGTTGCGAGTGCGCCGGGGCGTCGCGTTGTTCGCCCGATTGCTGATTGACCTGCGCATCGCCGAGCGCAATGCCGCCGTCCGCGAGGAGATCGCGCAGGCGCGGCATGGCGTTTTCCAGCGCGTTGCGCGTATCGGGATTCTGTACGGTGAAAGTGAGCGTGGCCTTGTCGCCGGCCATGTCGATTTTCACATCGATAGGGCCGAGATCGGGCGGTGTGACGTGCAGCGTCGCGCTGCCTTGATCGGCGCGCACCATCAGGTTGACGGTCTGACCGAGCTCGTTGTTCCAGCGTTCGCTGCCGACCGGTTGCTGCAGCGTCATGACGGCCTGCTGCGTGACGCGTTCGGCGCCGTGCTGTAAATGCACGGCATGTGTCGGCGCCGTTGCGTCCGTGCTTGCGACTGTCGGCATTTCGAATCGAGGAAGCGCTTTTGCGCCGGTCGATACGCTTTGTGCTGTGCTGTCATCGCCCGTCGGCGCGATGGCGATGCCTTTCGCGTCGGCGCGCGGCGCGGCTTTGACCTCACGGCCGTCGATCGTCGTTTGCAGCGCGTCCGTTTTCTGCGTTGCGGTCGAGGTGGATTTGCTCAATCGATCGAGTGTCGCGTCGCGCGATGGATTCCCGATCTGGACGGCAGGCGCAGGCGCCAGACCGAGAGCGGCGGTGTCGATCGGTTGCGCGTCCGCCGCCGCGACCTCCGCCGGCGCTTGTGCTTCGACGGTGTTGGCGGTCTCAGCGATATCCGTTGCATCCGTCGCGAGGCCGGCCTCCATCTGTTCGCCGAGCAACGTGGTAAAGGGAGTCTGTTCTGTGCCCGCGCTTTCCTCGGTCGAAGCGGTGGATTTGCTCGTCGTCGGTGTCAGCGCGGCGCTGACGATGTGCATGCCCGCCATGTGTTGCTGCTCTTCAATAACTGCTGTTCGGTAAACGCCGGCGTGGCCGGACCCTAGTTCCAGCGCGGTGTGGCCGCCAGACGCGCGGCGAATTCATCGCTTTGTTTCTGTTCGATGCGTGCCGCGGCGCCGCGTGCCTGTTCCGCACGACGACCGTTCAACACGGCATAGGAGCGGGCGCGCCGTTCGGCTTCCTGCCAGTCGCTGCGACCGCGCACGACGGCGGCATGCCAGTGCGCGACATCCGCGTTCTGTTGGGCGATCGCTTCTTCCAGACGCGCCAGGAAGGCGCGGAAGTTGGATAGTTCAACGGCCGAAACACCGCCACGCGTGGCGGTGTCGAGTTTCACCCGATACTCATCGCGATAGCGTTGCAGCAGAACCAGACGCGCTTCGCTTTCCCTGCTGCTGTTCTGCAACTCCGCAAGGCGGTGCAGCGCTTGCTGGGTGGCTTCTTCGGCGCGCTCTTGCAGCGTCTGCATCGGATCGGTTCGGACCACGTCTACTCCTTTACGGAAGCTCTGATTAAGGTTGCTTGATCAAGATGGTCGCCAGTTCGTTTCGTATAAGCGATTGATTGCTTTGTCCTCGCTCGTACAGCCATGTGCCGGCGCGTGGAGCAGGGGCCCCTTCAGGGGATGCGACCGCACAGGCACATGAAGGAACGCGGATGAACCGGCACATTCACAGCCCGCTGCGGGGTCGCATCCATCGATGAAGCCGATGGAGCCTGCTCCGCCCTTCGCGGTCCCGCACTCGCGACCATCCTCGGTACTTAATCAGACATTCCTTAGTGCTACGGTTCGATCGCTCGATCCCATAGTGCCCTTATGCCTGCATACGATACGAGGTAAAACTGCCGTTGCATGACGCGGTATGGCAGGTTTTATCTCCGCATTTCCGTCCATTGCGGCGCGCTCAAGCAGCGACGGGGAAGAGTTCGGCAAGGGCCGCGCCGCTCGCCGCGAATGGCGCGCACTCGTCCATGCGTTGTTGCAGGAATGCCTCCATGCGCGGGTACAGCGTCAGCGCGCGATCGAGTACCGGATCGCTGCCGGCGACATAGGCGCCCACGTTCACCAGGTCGCGGTTGCGCTGATAGCGCGAATACAGCGACTTGAACTCGCGCACGGTATGCATTGTTTCGTCGCTCGTGAGCGAATGCATTACGCGACTGATCGAAGCTTCGATATCGATGGCGGGGTAGTGGCCTTGATCCGCGAGGCTGCGCGACAGCACGATGTGGCCGTCGAGAATGGCGCGCGCGCTGTCGGCGATCGGGTCCTGCAGATCGTCGCCCTCGGTCAGCACGGTGTAGAAGGCGGTGATCGATCCGCAGCCTTGCGCGCCGTTGCCGGCGCGTTCCACCAGTTGCGGCAGCTTGGCGAACACCGACGGCGGATAGCCCTTGGTCGCGGGCGGCTCGCCGATGGCGAGCGCGATTTCGCGCTGCGCCATGGCATAGCGCGTGAGCGAATCCATGATCAGCAGTACATGCTGCCCCTTGTCGCGAAAATATTCGGCGATCGACGTCGCATAGGCCGCGCCTTGCAGACGCGACAGCGGCGGCGTGTCGGCGGGCGCCGCGACGACCACCGAGCGCGCGAGCCCTTCGGTGCCGAGAATCGCTTCGATGAATTCCTTCACTTCGCGGCCGCGTTCACCGATCAACCCGACCACGATCACATCGGCGCCGGTGTAGCGCGCCATCATGCCGAGCAGCACGCTCTTGCCCACGCCTGAGCCCGCGAACAGGCCCATGCGCTGGCCGCGACCGACGGTGATGAGCGAGTTGATCGCGCGCACGCCGACGTCGAGCGTATGAGAGATCTGTTCGCGTTCAATCGGATTGGCCGGACGGCTGTGCAATGGAATGCGATCGCTTGGCTGCAGCGGACCGCGGCCGTCGAGCGGGCGGCCAGCGCAATCGACCACGCGACCGAGCATCTCCGGGCCGACCGGCATCAGCTTGGTGCGATCGCCCGCGCGACGCCAGGGATGACGCGCCGCGCCGTATGCCGGCGGCAGCGGCTTGATTTCGAGCGGATACACCGCGGCGCCGGGCGTGAGTCCGTACGGATCGGTTGCAGGCATGAGAAACAGACGATCGCCGGCAAAGCCGACCACTTCCGCTTCGACCTCGTAACCGCTGTCCTGCGTGACCACGCAGGTGCTACCCAGCGGCAGCTTCAATCCGACCGCTTCCATCACCAGACCTGCGATGCGCGTGAGACGACCATAGGTCTGCAGCGGCGTCGCCGAGTTGGCGAAGTCGCGGCAATCCTTCAGATAACGATGCAGTTGCGCGCGCGGCTCGCTCATACGGGATCCAGCCAGTTGTGATCAGCACCCAGTGTCGCAACCAGACGTTTCCAGCGTGTGGCAAGCGTGGCGTCGACTTCGCATGCGGGCGAGACGATGCGACAGCCGCCCGGTTCGATACGATGGTCCTCCACCATTCGTATCGCGCCGGCCTTCAGCTCCTCGCCGACATGGCCGCGCACCAATTCCACATCGGCCGGATTCATCGCCAGTCGCGCCCCGCTTGCGCCGTGCGGCAGGCAATCGAGCGCTTCGCGCACCACCGCGAGCAGCGACTCGCGCCGTACCTTGAGTTCGGTGCGCACCATCTGACGCGCCAGTTCGAGCGCAAGATCGAGCATTTCGGCGGCGAACTGCTCGCTCTCGTTGGCGATGAGCGATTCGGCCAGATCGGCGGCCTGCATCAGGCGTTTGATCTCCGCCTGCACCTGCGCGCGGCCTTCTTTCAAACCCGCGGCATAACCGGACTCGCGTGCTTCGTCGCGGATGCGCTGCAGCTCGGCTGCGTTGGTCGGCTCGACAGCCATGTTCGCTGCCGATCGCGCAGCGCCGGTCTTGCCGCGCGATTCGACCAGCGAGCCGATTTCCCAGCGCTCGTAGGCCGACAGTTGTTCCTTGGGGATGAAGGAGTTCGACATGGATTTAGAAGGCAGCCGAGAGCCGAGAGCAGAGAGCAGAGAGCAAAACCTGGATCTCCGCTTCCGCGCGATCGGGAATGCAGATCGTCCTTGCAACCGGCATTCGCTCTCCGCTGCAGTGCTTAAACAAACGATTCCTCGCCCTTGCCCGACAGCGCGATCTGGCCTTCTTCCACGAGCCGGCGGACGATCTTGAGAATTTCCTTCTGCTCGGCTTCGACCTCGGACACTCTGACCGGGCCTTTCGCCTCGAGATCGTCCCTCAGCATGTCGGCGGCGCGCTGCGACATGTTATTGAAAATCTTGTCGCGCAATTCCGCATTGGTTCCCTTGAGCGCGATGACCAGCGATTCGGACTGCACTTCGCGCAGCAGCAATTGCACGCCGCGATCGTCGATGTCGATGATGTTGTCGAATACGAACATCTCGTCGACGATCTGTTGCGCAAGCTCGGCATCCTGTTCTTTCACCGATTCGATGATGGCGGTGTCCTGCGAGCCGCCCATGTAGTTGAGGATTTCCGCGGCCGTGCGCACGCCGCCCATGGCGCTTTTTTTCAGGTTGGCGTTGCCCGACATGATCTTGGCGAGCACGTCGTTGAGTTCCTTCAGCGCGGTCGGCTGAATGCCGTCGAGCGTGGCCACGCGCAACATCACGTCGCCGCGCAGGCGTTCGGAGAAATAACCGAGAATCTGCGCGGCCTGATCGCGCTCGAGATGGACGAGGATGGACGCGATGATCTGCGGATGTTCGTTCTTGATCAGTTCGGCGACGGTGCCGGCCTCCATCCATTTGAGGCCTTCGATGCCGCTGGTGTCGCCGCCCTGCAGAATGCGATCGAGCAGATGCGTCGCGCGTTCGGTGCCGAGCGCCTTGGTCAGCACGGCGCGAATGTATTCGTTCGAGTCCATGCCGAGCGAAGTCTGCACGTTGGTGTCGGCGTGAAAGGCTTCCAGCACTTCCTCGATGTTTTCGCGCTTGATGTTCTTCAGCTTGGCCATGGCGCCGCCGAGCTTCTGCACCTCTTTTGGCGCGAGGTACTTGAACACTTCGGCCGCTTCCTGCTCGCCGAGCGAGAGCAGCAGGATCGCGCTGCGGCGGACGCCTTCGTCACTCATCTTGCGACACCCAGTTGCGTACCACGCTGGCGACCATCTTCGGATCGTTGCGCGCCAGAGTGCGCGTCGCTTCGAGATGGGTTTCGTAGCGATTGCCCTGCGCTTCGCCGAAGTTGGCGGCGGGCAACTGCGCCGGCACGGGGATCATCGGCGTCGCATTGCGCGCGGCGCGGATGAGCGGACGCACGAAGCCGAACAGAATCACCAGCACCAGTGCGGCGATGAGCACATTCTTGCCGAGGTCCTTGGCGAACTCGATGTTCTGCGGCTGTTTCCACAGCGGCGTTTGCACGATCTCGACGGTCGGCGGCTCGGTGAAGGGCACGTTGGCGACGTTGAGCGAATCGCCGCGCGCCTGGGTATAGCCCATCGCTTCCTTGACCAGCGCTTCGATCTTGGCCAGTTCTTCCGGCGTGAGCGCTTCGAGTTTGTCTTCGGCTTTCGTAGCGCTCTTGCCTTTGGTCGGTGCGGCAGGCGGTTCGGCCACGCGGCGATAGTTCACCACCACCGCCGCCGACAGGCGGTTGATCGTGCCGGTCGGGGTACGCGTATGCCGCACGGTCTTGTCGATTTCGTAATTGGTCGTCGCTTCACGCTGCGTGTTGACGTTGGCCTGTGTCGCGTTAGCCGCCGGACTTGCCGCCGCCGTGGAAGCGCCGGCCATCGGCGCGGTCGCCGCCGGCACCGGTTGATTCGTCAGCGCGCCGGGCACGCCGCCCGCGGTCTGCGAGCCGTTCACCGTTTCGTGCGTCTGCTGGCTGCGGACCGCCGCTTCGGCTGGATTCTGATTCGGCTTGAAAGTCTCCGCGGTCGCTTCCGATTCGCTGAAATCCAGATCGGCGGTCACTTGCGCACGCACGTTGTCGTGCCCGACGATGGGCACGAGGATGTCGACGATGCGCTTGATATAACTCGCTTCGACCTGGTGGCGATAGGCGAGCTGCTGTTCGTCGAGATGCGCGTTCGACTTGCTGCTGGTGTCGGTGGAAAGCAGGCTGCCGTTCTGATCGAGCACGCTTACCGCGGCGACCGGCAGTTCCGGCACGCTGGAGGACACCAGATGCATGATGCCGGCGACCTGTTCGCGCTCCAGCGTGCGGCCGGGGTAGAGGCTGAGCAGCACCGAGGCGCTCGGTTTCTGCTGTTCGCGCAGAAACACGCTGGGCTTGGGGATGGCCAGATGCACGCGCGCGGCCTGCACGGCCGAGAGCGACTGCACCGAGCGCGACAGTTCGCCTTCCAGCGCGCGCTGATAGTTCACCTGCTCCTGAAATTGCGTCAGGCCGAATTTCTGGTTTTCCAGCAACTCGAAGCCGACCGTGCCGCCGCGCGGCAGGCCTTGCGAGGCGAGACGAAGACGCACGTCGTGCACCTTGTCGCCCGGCACATAAATCACGCCGCCGCCTTCGGAAAACTTGTACGGCACATTCATTTGCTGCAGCGCCTGCACCACCGCACCGCCGTCGCGATCGGTGAGGTTGGCGTATAGCAGCTTGTAGTCGGGCGCGCGGCTCCACAGCAGGACGCCGACCAATATGGCAATGAGCGCGGCGAAGCCGAGCAGCACGGTAAACAGGCGTTGCGGCGGCATGGTGCGCAGGCCGGATATGAAGCTGCCGGCCGGCAGCGCCTGCAGCGATTGATTCTGCGCAATAAGAGTTCCGGTATCGGCCATGTGTGTTCTTGCTCTGGGCGGACTTTCCCTTGGGTGGTCGGATTATGCGCAGACGCACCGCACGACCAATCGCGGAATAGCCTTGCCTTTCCATGGCAATTCCGCGCTCGCCCCTTGTGGACGCGCTGATAGTCTGCGCAGGCATTGGAAATGGAGGTCTGCGTCATGGCGGATTTTGGAATGAAGGTGGCCGGCATCGAATCGAGCGTGACGAAAGTCACGCTGCAGCCGAGCCAGGCCACAACGGGTGCGGGCAAAGCCGACTTCGGCAGCGCGTTCAAGGCCGCGCTGGACGATATCAACGGCGTGCAGAAAGAAGCCGAAGCGCTGGCCAAAGCCTATGCGCTGAACGATCCCAATGTCGGCCTCGAAGAAACGATGATCGCCTCATCCAAGGCAAACATCAGCTTTCAGGCGCTGGTGCAGGTGCGCAACAAGCTGGTCTCGGCCTATCACGACATCATGAACATGAGCGTGTAGGGAAAGAGGCGGAGAGCGGAGAGCGGAGAGCCGCGAGCGAAAACAAGAACAAGCCGGCTTCAGTTTCTGCGCGGCGCGCCGATACCTTATCTGATCCCCGTAATAACGAGCAGAGCCCATGAACGACATCGCGCAAGCAATGGAAGGCCTCGATAACGAAGTCGAGCGCCTGGTCAAGCAGCTCGAGATTCCGCCGTGTCCGGCGATTCTCACGCGCATCGTACGGGAAATGCATTCCGATGACCCCAATCTGAATCAGGTGTCGCAATGGGTGGCGGCGGATGTTGGCCTGGCCGCCGCGATGATCAAGACGGTCAACTCGCCGCTGTACGGCCTGCGCAACAAGGCCACCTCGGTGCAGCAGGCGCTGATCCTGCTCGGACTGCGCAACGTCGCCCAACTCATCACCGGCTTGTTGTTGCGCCAGGCGTTCCCGGTTGCGCACAGTGCGGCGATGGAGCACTTCTGGAGCGCCTCGGCGGGACACGCGGCGGTGTGCTCCTATCTTGCACGCGAACTGAAAACCTGCGATCACAACCAGGCCTACACCTTCGGTCTGTTCCGCGATGCCGGCATGCCCGCCATGCTGAACAAGAAAAAGGCATCCTACGAAGACATTCTCGACGGCAGGGCATTCAACGGCGCGGTGCCGATCACGGCGATCGAAAACGAACGCTACGGCCTCACGCACGCGCAGGTCGGCGCCTACTTCGGCACCAGTTGGCACCTGGACGAAAGCGTGTGGAAAGCGATCCTGCTGCATCACGATTACGACAAGTGGCCGGGCCGCGCGCGTGAACTCGCCGTGCGCACGGCGGCACTGGGTTTGCTGAGCGAAGAGATTTTCGAGCGCCATGAACGCAACCGTTCCTGCCCGGAATGGCATCTGGGCGGCGCCACCGTACTGAGCGTGCTGCACCTCGACGAGGAGCGAGTGGAAGACTTGCGCGTCGATGTCAGCCGGGCGCTGGAGGGGTAAATAAAGTAGCGGAGAGCGGAGAGCGGAGAGCCGAGAGCCGAGAGCGAAAGACAGTCAGCAGAACGAACCGGACTTCCGTTTTCACGGGAGTGAGGACCAAACCACTTCTCTCACCACCGTCATGCCCGCGAAGCTTGTCCCGGACTCCGATCCGGGAGCGGGCATCCAGCTTGGCCGGTTGAAGTTGCGAACGGCTTGATATGCGAAGGCGCTATGAGCGTGACTGTGGTGGTTAAAGTATTTTTCCGCTCTCCGCTCTCCGCTCTTCGCTCTCCGCTGTTTCACCGCAACATCCGCCACTCGCGTTCGAGTTTCATCACGAAGCGCTGCACGAAAGCCGACATCTGCGGCGACAGGGTGAGAAAACGCATGCCACACTGCGCCTGCGTGCGGTTGAGCGCGTCCGTTGTGATGTCCACATGCCGAATCTCGATGTCGGCGATGACCAGTCCCACCTCCGGCAGCGCCAACTGACAGTTGTCGAGCACTGTACCCGACTGCGGCTCGAACACGCTCGTGTCGCATACCGTGCCGAGGCCGCCCGAACTGATATCGAGCACGCGCATATGTACATCACGCGGGCAATGATCCTGTGCCGGCACGAACAAGCTAATGGGGCGCAGCGTCGGTGTCGGCACGCGAAACGCTTCGCGGCGTTGCAGGCGCAGCATACGATCGGGGATCGGCGTTTCCAGCGCCGGGCCGTCGCTCAGTTCGATGTAACGCAGTCCGTTCAGTTCGAATTGAATCGACACCTGGCGCAGGCAGGTTTCCGCGACCGCGTGGCCGGCGGCGACGAGCGCTTCGTTGGCGGTCGCATCTGGGCCGAGATCGAACGCGACGCGATCTTTTTGCTGCCGCACTTCCAGCACGCGACTGGCGATGTAGCGGTTGTCGGAAAAATGCAGCACGGTCTGACTGCGCTCCTCGCGCAATGCGCGCAGCAGCCCGACGATTTCGGCCTTCGATTCGATCAGAAAACGCGCGTACAGATCGGAATTCAGCCGTTGTTTGAACAGATCCAGCATTCCGTCTTCCATTTCAGACTCCTTTGGCAGGCGGCATGGTCGAGGGCGGCACGCCGGCCTGCTCGGCGCGATACAACCAGGCCAGCAATTCGGCGATGACGCGATAGAGTTGCGGCGGAATGTGGTGATCGAGATCCACCTGCATCAGCAAACCGACCAGGTCGCGCGATTGATGCACATACACACCCGCTTCATTGGCGCGACGCATGATTTCTTCGGCGATCAGCCCGCGACCCTTGGCCACGACTTTCGGTGCGCGATCGCCTTCCCGATAGGCGAGCGCGATCGCGCTGTGCAGCGTGCTTTCGGTGGCATCCGCGTCATCGTTGCGGTCGTTGCGCGGAGCGTCAGCCATTTGCTTTCACCTCGACCGCGCGCAGCGCGATGCCGGCGTCGCGCAATGCCGCGGTGAATGCGGCGCGGCCGGGTTGCAGGGCCGAGACTGCGTCGTTGCCGGCCCGCACGTTCACTCCGATGCCGGCCGGGTCGAGCGCAATATGCACATCGACCTGGCCGAGATGCGGCAGATCGATGCGCAGGGTCGTGCGCCAGGCCGAGGCGGTTTCGTCCTCGTATCCGCGGCGCGCATGGTCTTCGGCGATCTCGAGTCGAGCGTCCTGTTGCGGCCAGACTTCGCCCTGCCACAGCACGCGACGGAGGTCGAGCACATCGAGCTGTTCGCGCACGATGGTGGCGAGCGCTTCGGGCAGCGCAGCGATATTGGCGCCGGCACTGCCCGGTGTGCTGCCGCTGTTCGTGAGCGAGACTGCATTCCGCTCTTCCGCGCCGGCGGTATTCGATACCGCTGCACCGCGCACAAATGCCGGCAATGGACGATTGTGCGGCTCGGCGCGCAGCGCTTCGACCGGTCGATCGCCGGCGACCCATTCCTGCAAATGCGATTCGTAGAACACACCGCTGGTGACAAGCGAGCGCGCAAACGCCTTGGCCACCTGCTCCGGCGGCGCGGCGGAAACATCGATACCGGTCATGACAACAGCGGGTTTGCTCTGCGCTTCCGGCGCACCGGCCAGCAGTTGCGTGATCAGCGTCGCATCGGCGCTCAATCGCGTGTGGGCGGATGCGGCAGTGGGAGCGGCCGGCGTGGCCGCGCGTGCGGCAGGCTTACCTGCCTCGGGCGAGACGGTGCGCCGATCGATGGCCGACTGTTCGGCTTCGACGCCGTCGCCCGACGCATTCGCGCCGATCGGCGCAACCGGCGTTTGCGTCAGCGCCGAGCTGGGCGTCGCAGCGGGTGGCGCCTTGCCGGTGCCGAGCAGCGGCTCGAGCTTATCGAGCCTGATTTGTCGTGTGAGCGCCGATAGCGCATCCCCGAGCGTGGCCATGACGGATCCTCAAGGTCGCGCGCGAGGTCGTGCGTATTCGTCGATATGCGGCACGCCGTCGGCGGGTGTCGCCGGCGGTGCTGCGGGCGGAACGCGTCGTGGTGGTTCGCGGCGCGGCTCATGCTCGTCGCGATGTTCCTGCTCGCGTCGCACCACCGGCCTGATCGGCGTGGTGGGAATGACTTGCGGCACGGGCGTGCGTTCCAACATCGAATCGAGTCCTCATGCAACGGGTGTGTTTACTTCGTTCGCCCTGAGATTCCATGGACGTGCGCAAGCGGTTTGTTTCCCGTTCGCCCGGAGCCCCGTCGAAGGGTGAACGGCAAGCCGGTCTCACCGTGATCCACCATTCATGGTTCGACTTCTCGCAAGTTCGCGCTCACCGCGAACGGTTTTGATTTTCCGTTCGTCCTGAGCTTGTCGAAGGATGAACGGAAATCAGCGGTAAGCCTGTTCCACCCGCCGACCGGCCGCTGCGCCGTTCAGCAGCAGTTCCAGTTTCGCCATCCAGGGCTGCGTCAGCGCCCGGATTTCGGCATCGTGCGCCAGCACCGCGCGGATGATGTCGTGGCGCCGTTTGTCCGCTGCCGCGTCGAGCGAGGCGGCAGCGCGCTGCGCCTTCAGCGCTGCGATGCGTCGTGCGCATTCCTGTTCGGCCACGATGAGCGCGTCCCAATCGGCCCGACGCGCCGCGGACACCATCTCCGTACTCGCGTCGGCGATCGATTCGTAGCAGTTCAGTACGCTCATTTCGACACCCATTCCTGATCTCCGTGCGGGGCTCGGCCCCTTTGCTCTGCGCCGTTTTTTGTCTGCCTGGCGTGCCGCTACGCGGCGGCCATCGCGGATCTTGCATCGTCCGGCATCGCCTGCCAGGCGTCGCGCAATTCCGCTACCAGTCGCGCCACTTCCTCCAGCGCAGCCATATCGTTCTTCAGGTTGGCCGCCAGCAGGCGCGTGGTCATGTATTCGTATAAGTCGTCCAGCCGCAGCGCAATCTCGGCGCCGCGCGCGCGGTCCAGGCTGGCGCGCAATCCTTCTTCGAGAATACGGATCGATTTGGAGATCGCTTCGCCCTTGCGCGCGATCTGCTTCGCCTGCATCGCCTCGCGCGCCTGCGCCAGCGACTGCAGCAGTCCGTCATACAGCATGCCGATCAGCCGATGCGGGTCGGCGCCGGCGACGCCCGTTTCGACGCCGACCTGTGCGTATGCGTTGGTGCCGAGAGAACCGAACATGGGTGCTTCCGATTGTGTTGTCGATACCCTATACATCGGCTGCATCCGCTGAATCATTAATCGCTTTATTCGCCAATTTTCGGCAGGTTCGCGAGCTGCTGTTCCAGGAAGCTCGAGGTGCTCTGCATCGAGGACAGCATCGCGTCGAGCGCGGTGAATTGCGCGCGATAACGCTTCTCCACCACTTCAAGCCGCAGGTTCAGTGTTTCGCGGCGCTTGGCGATGTCCTTGATGGAGCGGTCCAGCCCATCCGTGCGGCCGTCGACCAGGCCATCGTCTTCCAGAAAACTTTTGGCCAGATCGGCGAATTGCGCGGCGAAACCGCGTGCGAAACTGATCGTGCCGCGATCGCCTGTGGCGCCGCCGGTGATGCTTAAGGAAATCCCAAGTCCCGTAAGTTTCTGTCCGCTGCCCGTGGCGTTTTCCCCGCCGATCGTGCCGGCGACGTCGAGTCCGTCCGTGCTTGCCGCCGTGCCGAACAGCGCGCCTGCCGCATCGCCGCCGACCACTTCGACTTTCGAAGCAGAGCCATAACGTGCCGACGTGATGCTGAACACGCCGCCGGATTGCGCTACCGCGACACTCGCATCGGCGTCGCTCAGCGTGGAGGCGCCGTTGATTTTCGATTGCAGTTCGGCCGCCAGCGTTTCCGCCGTGTAGCTGCCGGCGCCGAGTGTGATCGTCGCTTCGACGCCGTCGACCTTGAGCTTGAGCGTGTCGTTGACGCCTGCGGTGATCGTGGTCGCCGCGGCGAGCGAACCGACTGCGTTGCCTTGCGTCGCGAGTTGCGTGATGTTCAGTGCATGCGTGCCGGCCGTCGCGTCCGTGGCGGCACTGGCAAAGGATACGAGGCTGTCGCTCGGCTTGGCGATCGAGGCGAACAGGGTCGCGACGTCCTTGGCCGGATTGTCGAGTACCTTGCCCAGTTTGGCGCTGTCGACTTTAAGCGTGCCGTCGACCTGTATCGATACGCCGATATCGGACATGCGAGAGAGTCCGCCACCCGCGCTGTCGAGCGTGCCGCTCATCATGCTGCGCAGGCGCGACTGCATGGTGCGTACCGTGCTGTCACCTTGCAGCACGGCCGCCTGTCTGGTTTCGGCGTTATAGGACGACAGGCTGCTCAGCGTCCTGTAAAGATCGTTGTATGCCTTGACGAAGCCATCGACGGCGGTCTTGGCGCCGCTGTTGTCGCGCGTGATCGACAGCGTGATCGGCTCGCCGATCGCTTCCTTGACCAGATTGAGCGTGACGCCTTCGATGGCGTCGGTGATGGTGTTCGAATTCTTGCTGACGGTGATGCCGTCGATGACGATCGTTGCGTTTTTCGCGGCGACCGTTTCGCTCAGATGCGAAGTGCCGCCCGTGCTCGCATCGAAAGCCAGCGCCGACAGGCCGCCCGCATCGGTGTTGTTGCCGTCGTCGTCGCTGACCGTGATGCGCAACGCATTGTCGAGGCCGGTGTCCTTCGAGCCGATCACCAGGCGGTTGCCGCTGCCGTCGTTGACGATCGAAGCGGTCACGCCCACATTGGCCGCGTTGATCGCATCGCGCACCGCGCCGAGCGAATTGTCGGCCGGTTTGATTTCGATCGTCTTGGCCGACTTGTCGCCGTTGGCGGTGAATACGCCGCCGGCATAGCTGCCGAACTGAATGGTCAGCGTACCGCTCCCGACCGCGTCCGCCATCGCGCCGTAATTGCCGGACTTGAGCTTCTGCGCCTGTGCCAGGGCCTGCACTTCGATGCCGTAATTGCCGGCCGGCGCCGCGGCACTCGCGCTGGCGGTGGCGATCTTGGTGTCGCTGACGCTTGTCTTGCTGGTGATGAATTTGTCGGTCGAGGTGAGCGCATTCATGGCGCTCTGAAATGAGGAGACGGCACCCTTGATCGAGCCGTAGGCCGACAGCTTGGCCTGGTAACCCGCTTCCTTGGTCGCGAGCACCTGCAACGGGCGCTGCTCCACCGTCATCAATTGCGAGACGATGGAGTTGATGTCGAGGTTGGAACCGATGGTTGCCATATCTTGTTCCGTGACTAAGGCCTCGCCGCAGGCAAGGCGGGGAATTCGAATTTCACGCAGTATCGCGGATCAATGCGCCGCTGATCGGCGGAATTGCGCGTGCAATCGCCAGCACTTCTTCCGATGGAAACTGGCGTACGACTTCGTTGGTGTCCTCGTCGATCACGCGCACCACGGTCTTGCCGCTGGGGCGGTCGATTTCGAAGCGCAGGCTGTTGTTGTTCTGCGCGCGCAGAACCTGATTGATGTGTGCGACGGCGGCCTGCACATCCGCTTCGCTCGGCGGCGCCTGCGGTGCTGCCTCAGCGTGCGCCGGAGTTGGTCGGGGCGCCGGGGCAGCCGGTTCGGCATGGCCTCGCGTTGCCGACGTCAGTGGGTCAATCTGCATGACCGTGCTCCGTTCGTTCCAGTAAAGCCCGTACGGCAGCCCGGTGGCGGGAAGGGGAGTTGGGAGTCCCCGCCGCCAGGCTGCCGCCGGTGCTGCCCGGCTCATTGACTTTCCGGGCTTCGATACAGCTTTATCCGGAGACGTTGCCGCGAGTGCATGCAGGCGGAGGAATTATTGTTTTGCCCTCGCTCGTACAGCTGCGCGCACTCGCGACCATCAGTCTCAGTCCGTCAGCCCATTACTAACCGCGCAACAGGGCCAGCACGTTGTTCGGCAGCGCGTTGGCTTGCGCCAGCATCGCCACACCGGCTTGCTGCAGGATCTGGCCGCGCGTCAGGTTGGCCGTTTCCGCCGCGAAGTCGGTATCCAGGATCCGGCTGCGCGAGGCAGTCAGGTTCTCGTTCGTGGCTTGCAGGTTGCTGATGGTCGACTCGAAGCGGTTCTGAATCGCGCCGAGAGTCGAACGCACGGAACTTACCGTAGTCAGTGCGGAATCGATGCGCAAAAGCGTGTCGTTGGCGCCTGCTACGGTCAGCACGTCGATCGAGCTAAGGGTCTCGGTATCTTTCGCCACGGTGTTGTTTGCGGCGGTGAAACCATACGCGGTACCGTCGCCCGTCATGATGACGTTCTCGGTGGCGGAGAAGGTCAGCGTGCCGCCGTTTACCGCTGTGGCATCTGTGCTGTACGCGCCTGCGTTGGCTACAGTGCCGATCGTGCCATCACGGTACGTCACGCCGTTAACCGTCTGAGCACCACCAGCACCTGCGCTAATACCGCCGGTCACCGGCGTTGCGCCCGCCAGATCTTGGCCAATGTTTATGTCGCGGCCATCCGCAGCACTCAGGCGCAGGTTGGCGCCGCTTAAGGTGGCCGTAACGCCGGTGTTGGAGCTTTGTGCGTTAATCGCGTCGGTAATCTGCTGCGCACTAAGGACACCGTTCGTTCCTTGGTTATGGGCTGCGAAGATTTCCTTGCCGTTGATCGTCAGGCTATACGTATCGTCAGCGTCTGTTCCAACCGTCGCGGCGATCCCGAATTCCACGTTGTTCGTTGCTGATACCGTCAGCCCCGCGACGCCGGAAGCGTTGATCGCTGCGGCTTTCGCGTATGCGCTGCCAGCAGACTGGCCCGCTGCGGAACCTTGTACGGATACGCCGATCGTCGCCGCGGTAGCCGAGCCAACCTGGATGGTGGCGGTGCCGGACAGTGCACCCGTGCTGACTTCGGTGGTCGACGTTGCGATGGCGACCTGGCCGATCTGGCTGGCTTTCGTACCTTGCGAGAGATTGACGGAAATCGTTTCGCCGGCGTTCGCGCCGACTTGAAAGCTCGCGGTACCGAAGGTGCCATCAAGAATTTTCAGGCCGTTAAATGCTGTCTGCGACGAGATGCGATCGATTTCCGCAATACGTTGCTGAACTTCCTGGTTCAGTGCATCGCGGTCGGAAGCGGAGTTGGTCGAGTTGGCGGCTTGCACGGCCAGTTCGCGAATGCGCTGCAGGTTGTTCGACAACTCTCCCAGCGCGCCTTCGGCGGTCTGCGCCAGCGAAATGCCGTCGTTCGCGTTACGCGCGGCTTGAGTGAGGCCGCGAATCTGCGTGGTGAAGCGTTCTGAAATCGCCAGGCCGGCGGCGTCGTCCTTGGCGCTGTTGATGCGCAGGCCGGAAGACAGGCGTTGCAGCGATGTGGCTAGCGAACTCTGCGAGGTGTTCAGGTTGCGTTGCGCATTGAGCGACGCAATGTTGGTGTTGATGATTTGAGGCATCTTTGGTCCCTTTCTCTTCCTGATGAGTGTTTACCCATGTTCCGGCCAAGTGCCGGTGTACTTTGGTTTGGCCTTCAGGACTCAAACCGCCGTTGCCTGCTTATCGGTCCGCGTGCGGCGGAACTTTAGGAAAGAGCGTTCGCGATGCCGCCCTGCGTGTAAAAGAGCGTGTCGCGATTCGTGAATTGCGCACGCTATTTAGCGAGAGCGCGATGTAGGCGCTTTTGGGACGCGGGTGTGAACTACGACCAAAGCGCGTGACGAATATTCGGCAGATTCTGTCAGCGTCCGGAACCTGTCAGTGTCGGTGAAATCATCGAGAAATCAGAATGCTGCAGCGCTATTGATGCGCGGTGTCGGATTGCGGACAGCGCCGACATGTCGGCAATCTTCCTACGTCTTCGTATCCCGACTCGCACACGTTTTAAATGGTTACCCATCTGATTCAAGTTTTTGAACCGTGCGCCGACTATGGGTGCCATGTCGTGAACAGGCGACACACCGACTGGGAGGTCGGGGGTTAAAACAAGGGGACCTGTAATGAAACAAGATCAAATGCTCGACGAGATTCGCGAAGCGAATCTGTCGTATCTGCTGCTTGCGCAACGCATGATTCGCGAAGACCGCGCACAAGCCATGTTCCGCCTAGGCATCGGGGAGCAAGTCGCCGACATCGTCGGCAGTCTGAGCATGGCGCAAGTCATCAAGATCGCCTCCACCAACCTGCTGATGTGCAGCTTCCGCTTCGGTGAAGAGATGGTGTGGGGGCTGCTGACCAGCCATAGCAAGGACGCGGAAATCTCCCGCATGCATGCAGCGCTGCTGATGGCGGGCGCGCCGGCTGCCGAAGCCGTTGTCGCCTGAAACAGGCTGGGCGTCGCACACGCCCGCAGTTGCGCAGAAGTCAGCGAGATAAAAGGGGGAACAGATGGCCAAATCCGTAATCAGCGAAGCACGCGACATCAAGCTCGCAACCGATCTCATTCAGTTGGGCGCCCGGCTGCAGGTGCTCGAATCCGAAACGAAGCTGTCGCGCGAAAAGCTGCTGCGTCTGTACAAGGAAGTGCAGGGCAAATCGCCGCCCAAAGGCATGCTGCCGTTCTCGACCGACTGGTTCATGACCTGGCAGCCGAACATCCACTCCTCGCTGTTCATGAGCATTTACAGCTATATCGACAAGTCGATGGAGTTGGAGCAGATCCAGGTCATAGTCAGGGCGTATCGTCTTTATCGCGAGCACGCCCGGACGCACGGTATGGATGAAATCCTTTCCATTACGCGCGCCTGGCGGCTGGTGAAATTTTTCGACGCCGGCATGCTGACCACCACGCCGTGCGTCGGTTGCGGCGGCCACTTCGTCGTGCATACCTACGAATTGACCGACAGCTATACCTGCGGGCTTTGCAATGTGCCGTCGCGCGCGGGCAAGACCAAGCGCCGCGCGCTGGAGCCGGTTGCGGCGGCGTGAGGCTAGCGGCCGAAAATCTGAAACCCGCAACCCTTTAAAAGCGGAAACACGGAGATCACAGAGCAGCACAGAACACACAGAGATAACCCTTGGCTTTGCTCGGTGAACTCTGTGTCCTCTGTGGTGCAAGATTTTCAGCAGTTTTCGGTGCGCCGCACTGGATGCCCGCGCCCGGATCGAAGTCCGGGACAGGCTTCGCGGGCATGACGATGGCGAGGAAAGTGATGTTAAGCCGTCATTCCCGACAAGCGGCGTAGGCGCGCGATCGGGAATCCAGTTCGTTCGTCTGACTGCCTTTCGCTCTCAGCTCTCAGCTTTCGGCTCTCAGCTGTAGTTCGTGCTCCGCGCTTCGCTTAATCCGAAATAGCCCGCCAAACCCACCGCTTTTCCAGCCACGTCGCGCGTCCGGGCTTCGTTACTCTTCCACGCAACGAACACCAACCCGCTCAAGAAAGCGCGCCTTATGCCGAGAATGATGTTGTACCGGAGCGTGCGCGCCGATCGAAAGTCGATCCGACGCGCACACAGCGGTGCACGTCCGGGGCGAAAAAGGGGTAGACGCGTTCATGTTGGTGATCGTCGGTTACATCATCGTATTGCTGTCGGTGTTCGGAGGCTTTGCGCTGGCCGGCGGCCATGTCGCGGCCATGCTCGCACCGGTCGAACTGCTGATCATCGCCGGCGCCGCGTTTGGCGCGTTCGTGGTCGGCAACAACTCCAAGGTGCTGAAGGCCACGTTGAAAGCCTTGCCCTCGGTGTTCAGGGGTCCTCGCTACAGCAAGGCCATGTACATGGAGTTGATGGGACTGCTGTACGAAATCCTGACCAAGGTGCGCAAGGAAGGGCTGATGTCCATCGAGCGCGATGTGGACGATCCGGCGGAGAGCCCGATGTTCAACAAGTATCCGAACATCGCCCGGGATCATCACATGGTGGAGTTCATTACCGATTATCTGCGCCTGATGGTGAGCGGTAACTTGAACCCGATGGAAATCGAAAATCTGATGGATAACGAAATCGACACCCATCACCACGAAGGCGAAATTCCGGCGCAGGCGATCCAGAAAGTCGGCGACGGTCTGCCGGCGTTCGGCATCGTCGCGGCCGTGATGGGCGTGGTGCACACCATGGGGTCGGTCGGTCTGCCGCCGGCGGAACTCGGCAAGCTGATCGGTCACGCGCTGGTCGGCACCTTTCTCGGCATTCTGCTTTCCTACGGTTTCATCGGCCCGCTGGCCGGCAAGATCGAACAAAGCGTGGATGAATCGAACAAGATGCTTCAGTGCATCAAGGTCACGCTGCTCGCCAGCCTGAACGGGTATGCGCCGGCGCTCGCCGTGGAATTCGGTCGCAAGGTGCTGTTTTCCACCGAGCGTCCGAGCTTCATCGAGCTGGAGCAGCACGTCAAGGCGAGCCTCAAACGCTAGCGATCGACCGATGAAACGCGACCCCCTTCAACCCATCGTCATCAAGCGGATCAAAAAGGTACACAGCGGCCATACCGGCGGCGTGTGGAAGATCGCTTACGCCGATTTCGTCACGGCGATGATGGCGTTCTTTCTGTTGATGTGGTTGCTCGGGTCGACCACCAAGGGCGACCTGATGGGGATTCAGGATTATTTCCGCACGCCGCTCAAGGTGGCGCTCAGCGGCGGCTCCGGCTCAGGCGACAGCTCATCGGTGATCCAGGGCGGCGGCACGGATCTCACGCGTACGCATGGCCAGGTGAAGATGGGCGATATCGGCAAGACCAAGATCATCAACCTGCAGGCGGCCAAGGCGGAAATCGCGCGCGACGAAGCGGTTAAGCTGAAGCAGCTGAAATCGCGGGTGGAAAAGATTTTCGACGCCAATCCGCGCCTCGGCGCCTATCGCAAGCAGATCAAGCTCGACCTCACATCGGAAGGTCTGCGCATCCAGATCATCGACGATCAGAACCGTCCGATGTTCGATACCGGCCGCGCGACGGTGCACGACTGGATGCGCGAGATCCTGCGCGAACTGGGCGCCCTGCTGAACGAGGTGGAGAACAAGGTGTCGCTCGCCGGCCATACCGACGCGGCGCCGTATTTCCTCGGTGATCGCGGCTACAGCAACTGGGAGCTATCGGCCGATCGCGCCAACGCTTCGCGTCGCGAACTGGTGGCCGGCGGCATCGCGGAGAACAAGATCATTCGCGTCGTTGGCCTGGCTTCGTCGATTCCGCTCAACAGCGCCGATCCGTTCGACCCGATCAATCGGCGCATCAGCATCGTGGTACTGAACAAGCAGACTGAAGAGATGATCACCAACGAGGGTACGGGTGTGCAAGTGCCCGATGCCGAGCAGGCCGGCGAAATGATTCAGGCCGTCACGCCGGGTCTCGACTCGCCAACGCCGGCTGATATACCGCAGGAGAACAAGTGATGGGTGCGCAAGACAACCAGCTCATGAATCTGGTCGACCAGAAGGCGCGGCTGGTCGGCTCCAACCGCATGGAACTGCTGCTGTTCTCACTCGGCGGCCGCGAGACCTTCGGCATCAATGTGTTCAAGGTGCGTGAAGTGTGCGAACTGAAATCCATCACGCCGACGCCGAACATGCCGCACGGCGTGGAGGGCATCGTCAGTCTGCGCGGCGCAATCATTCCCGTCATCGGACTGGCGCGCTGCCTCGGTATGGAGCATTCGGTCGAAGGCGGCAAGATGATCATCACCGAGTTTTCCTCCAGCACGCAGGCTTTTCTGGTCGGCGAAGTCGACCGCATCGTGCGGGTCGACTGGGAGCAGGTGAAGTCGCCGCAATCGACCATCGCCGGCGGCTCCGGGCTGGTCACCGCGATCACCGAACTGCCGGGCGGGCGGCTCGTCTCCATTCTCGATGTCGAACAGATCCTCGTCGATGTGATGGGCGAGGAAGAAGTGCCGTCGCTGGACGCGCCGATCGCGGACGTCTCGCGCATGGTGTTCTTCGCCGACGATTCCGCCATCGCGCGCAAGAAGATCACCCAGGTACTCGATCAGATGCAGTTGCCCTTCCAGCACGCCGTCAACGGCCGCGAGGCGCTGGAACGCCTGCACATGCTGGCCGCGCAGGCACAGGTCGACGGCGTGCCGCTCAAGCAGCGCCTGGGTGTGGTGCTGGTGGATGCGGAAATGCCGGAGATGGACGGCTATGTGCTGACGCGCCACATCAAGACCGATCCGCGCTTCAGCGGCATTCCGGTCTTGATGCATTCGTCGCTCTCGTCGGTGGCAAACAAGAAGCTCGGGCAACAGGTCGGCGTCGATGCATACGTCGCCAAATTTCATTTTCAGGAACTCGCCGGCACCATCGCCGGCATGTTGCGTTCCGGCAAGGAAGAGAAGCAGGGGAGTCAGGTATGAGCAATCCGGATTTGAAGTTTCTGATCGTCGACGACTTTTCCACGATGCGCCGCATCGTGCGAAATCTGTTGAAGGAACTCGGCTACAACAACGCCGACGAGGCCGAAGACGGTGTCGTCGCATTGTCGAAGCTGCGCGGCGGGGCGTTCGAGTTCGTCGTCTCCGATCTCAACATGCCGAACATGAACGGTTTCGAATTGCTGCGCCAGATTCGCGCCGATGCGGACCTCAAGCATCTGCCGGTTCTGCTGGTGACGGCCGAAGCGAAGAAGGAAGACATCGTGACGGCGGCGCAGATCGGTGCGTCCGGCTACATCGTCAAGCCGTTCACCAAGGCGACACTGGAAGAAAAACTCAACAAGATTCTGCAGAAGACGCAGGTCGGCGCCTGATGCGCATAGGCACTCGACACGTACCGCAGTCGATATAGATGGGAGCGTAGTCATGTCCGCGACCGAGACCGAAGATCTCGAAGCACTATTCGATGAAATAGCCGCGCAGAACGCGCCGCCGGCCGCCGTATCCGCACTCGCGGAGGAACCGGCACCGGCGACTTCATCCGGCGAGGAAGACCTCGAAGCGTTATTCGATCAGGTCGCGGCGCAAGCCGCTTCGCCATCGACGCCTGTCGTCGAACCGGCGCCCGATGCGGAAGCCGACGAAGAGGATCTGGAGGAGTTGTTCGATCAGGTCGCGCAACAGGCAGCCGCGCCGCATGGCGCCACCGGGCCGGACGAGGGCACCGTGCCTTCGGCGTCGGTGGCCTCTGATGTGCCGAGCGGCGAGCCGCCCGCACCGCAGGAAGTGTTTCAGCGTATCGGTTCGCTGACGCGCAATCTGCATGACGCGCTGCGTGAGCTCGGTTACGACAAGGCGGTCGAAGACGCGGTCAGTTCGCTGCCGGATGCGCGCGATCGCCTCTCCTATATCGCCGACCTCACCGGCAAGGCGGCCAATCGCGCACTCACAGCGGTCGAGCAGGGCCAGCAGTATCAGAACGAAGTCGAGACGGCGGCGACGCGCCTGGCGGAGCAGTGGGAGCGCGTTTTCAGCGGCGATTTGCCGATGGACGAGTTCAAACGCACGGCGGTCGAAACGCGCGCTTTTCTCAAGGATCTGCCGCGCCAGACCGCGCAGACCAATGCGCAGTTCACCGAAATCATGATGGCGCAGGATTTCCACGATCTCACCGGACAGGTGATCCAGCGCATCGTGAAAGTGGCGCAGAACCTCGAAGGGCAACTGGTCAAGCTGCTGCTCGAAACGACGCCGCCGGAAAAACGCCCGGCGTCCGAAGGCGAGTGGCTAACCGGCCCGGCCATGAATGCAAGCAAGCGCGACGACGTCGTGACGGGGCAGCAGCAGGTCGACGAACTGCTCGAAAGTCTGGGTTTCTGAATTGAAGGAATTCAGCGCATGAACGCCTTCGTCGACATGCAGGATCTGCTGCTCGACTTCCTCAACGAGGCGGGTGAACTGCTCGATGGCGTCGATCTGCAGTTGATCGAACTCGAGAGCCGCACCGACGACCTGGATTTGTTGAATGCCGTGTTCCGCGGTTTTCACACCATCAAGGGCGGTGCCGGTTTTCTCGAAGCGACGGCATTGGTCACGGTGTGCCACCGCGCCGAAACGCTGCTCGATCTGTTGCGCAGCGGCAAACTGCAACTCAGCGCCGAAGTGCTCGACGTCATCCTGGCTGCGACCGGTGAAGTGCGGCGCATGTTCGAAGAAATGGCCGGCTTCGCGCAGCCCGATCCCGCGCCCGCACAGTTGATCGCGCAACTCGAAGCGCTCGCACAGGGTCGCCCGATATCGCCTGCGGCAACGCAGGCGACCACCGGCAATGCATCGCAAACGTCCAACGGCGTTGCGGCCGACGAGCCGGACTGGGCGGCACTCTACGCGGCGATTGCGGGCGCACCGCCCGCAGCACAAGCGTCGGCGCCGGTAGCCGCACCGTCCGCGCCTGCGCGCGCAGCGAATCCGCCCAAGACTTCCGCGAAGAACGGCAATGGGGGCGCCGCGGTGCAGAAAGAAACCACGCTGCGCGTCGACACGCAGCGCTTCGATCAGATTCTGAATTTGTCCGGTGAGATCGGGCTGACCAAGAACCGCCTGATGTGTCTCAAGCGCGATCTGCAGCGCGGCGGCAGCGAGGCCGATGCGCTGAAGGCGCTCGACGGCGCGGTGAACGAACTCGACATGCTGGTTTCCGATCTGCAGAACGCAGTGATGAAAGCGCGCATGCAGCCGGTGGGGCGCGTGTTCCAGAAATATGTGCGGCTGACGCGCGATCTGGCGCGCCAGCTCGGCAAGGAAATCGACCTCGTGCTGGTGGGCGAGGAAACCGAAGTCGACAAGACCATTCTAGAAGAACTGAACGATCCGCTCGTGCATCTGGTGCGCAATGCGGTCGATCACGGCATCGAGATGCCGGCCGATCGCGTCGCCCAGGGCAAGCCGGCCAAGAGCAGCGTGCGTCTCGAAGCGCGCCAGACCGGCGACCAGATCATTATCGAAATCGCCGACGACGGCAAAGGCATGAAGCCGGAAGTGATTCGATCGAAGGCGGTCGAGAAGGGCGTCATCAGCCCGGAGGAAGCGGCGCAACTGGACGACCGTCAAAGCCTGCAGCTGATTTTCGCGGCGGGTTTTTCCACCAAGAGCGAAGTGAGCGATCTGTCCGGACGCGGTGTGGGAATGGATGTCGTCAAGACCAACATCCAGCGGCTGAAGGGGCGCATCGAACTGGAATCGGTGCCGGGCAAGGGCACCACCATCACCATCGTGCTGCCGCTCACCCTGGCGATACTGCCCGTGCTCAATCTGCGCCTCGGCACGCAGCCTTTCGCGGTGCCGCTGATCGCGGTGCGCGAAATCATCGAACTGTCGGACGACAAAATCAAACACGTCTCGGGCAAGCCGCACATTCTCATCCGCGGCGAAGTGCTGCCGTTGTACGAACTGGCGCATGTCATCGGACGACCGCGCGCGGATCTGTCGCCGCTCGGCGTGGTGGCGGTGTGCGGCGATCGCGCATTGGTGCTCGGTGTGGACGGATTGATGGGGCAGGACGAAGTGATGATCAAACCGCTGGCCGGCGTGAAACCGCGCGGGGTGGCGGGCGCCACGATTTCCGGAGAGGGCGCATTGGTACTCGTGCTCGAGCTGCATGAATTGCTCGAGGGCGTGCTGTAACGGCGGGATAACAAAGTGACAGGGAAGGGGCACACCATGCTCAAGGATATGAGAATCGGAACGCGTTTCTTGCTGCTTGGCGCATTGCTGGTCGCGATGCTGAGCGGCGGCGCCGCGGTCGGCATCCTCGGCGTCTATTATCAGAACGCAAAACTGAACGACGTCATGACCGATCAGGACCGCGCGCTCAGCATGTTGCGCAAAGCGGAGGCCGCCGGCGCGAATTTTCGTCTGCAGACGCTGGAGTTGAAGGACGCGACGCTGCGCGGCAGCGATGTGGCGCTGCTCGAGCAGCATACCAACGCGATGCAGACGCACGGTAAGGAAGCGCAGAAGCAACTGCGGGCTTTGGCCGACATCGCGCAAGGCGAGGACAAGCAGCGCGTCATGGCGCTCATCGGGCATCACGCCGATGTATCGAAGCGTTACGACGACGCGATGAAGCAGTACGAGTATTACAACCCGCTCGGCTCCGCCATTCTCATCGACGGCATATTGCGAGGCGTCGATACGCCGCTGGCCAAAAGCCTGACCGAATTGCGCGATGCGCTGGAGACGAATTTTGTCCGGCAGGCGACTGCCGACGTTCAATCCGCCTCGGATAATTTCCGTCTGCTGGTCGTGCTATTCATCGGCGCGACGCTGGTGGCGATGGCGATTGCGGCGGCTTTCTTCATGTGGATCGTGCGCGGGCTGCTGACGCAACTGGGCGGCGATCCGGCCGACGCGGTGAGAATCGCGCGCCGCATCGCCGACGGCGACCTCGGCACACCGGTGGTGGTGAAGAAGGGCGACACGCGCAGCGTGCTGGCGGCCATTGCCGACATGCAGGATCACCTGCGCGCGCTGATCGAGCGCGTGCGCGAAAGCGCCGGCGCGCTGTCCGGTCAGGCCACCGCGCTGTCCTCCTCTTCGGTGCAGATCGCGGCCAGTTCGGATCACCAGACCGAAGCCGCATCCTCGATGGCGTCGTCGATCGAGCAGATGACGGCGAGCATCGGCCAGGTCGCGGAACATTCCAACGAGGCATTGTCGATTTCGCGCGCCTCGGGCGACCTGTCCAACCGCGGCAACGAAGTCGTGCAAAGCGCCGCCGCGGAAATGGAGCAGATCGCCGCCTCGGCGCAGAGCATGACGGAGATCATCGAAACGCTCGGCGCGCAGTCGACGCAGATTTCGCGCATCGTGCATGTCATTCAGGAAATCGCCAACCAGACCAACCTGCTTGCGCTCAACGCCGCCATCGAGGCCGCGCGCGCGGGCGAACAGGGGCGTGGTTTTTCCGTCGTCGCCGAGGAAGTGCGCAAGCTGGCCGAGCGCACCACCGACTCGACGCGCGAAATCGGCGACATGATCAAGGCGATCCAGGACGGCACCGGCCAGGCCGTGCGACATATGGAAACCTGGAGCGCGCGCGCCAGCGACGGCATGTCCAAAGCGCGCGGCGCCGGCGAATGCATGCGCGACGTCAAAGCGCGCGCCAACGAAGTGCTGTCCGTGGTCAACGAAATCTCGCATGCGCTGAGCGAACAGTCGAGCGCCAGCAATCAGATCGCGCAGGCGGTCGAGCAGATCGCGCGTATGTCGCAGGAAAACGCCACGGCGGTCGGCTCGGTGGCGTCGTCGGCGCAGCATCTGGAAGAAATGGCGCACATGCTCGAATCGGTGGTGGCGGGGTTTCGTTTGAATCCGGCTTGATAAAACAGCTGAGAGCTGAGAGCGAAGAGCAAACAGCAAACAGCAAAATAAAACGCTTGAATCACCACCAAGCGCCGTGGCGCGCGACGGTGGCCGTCAGGCTGTCGCAATTCCATCGCCTGAACTGGATGCCCGCTTTCGCGGGCATGACTGCGGTAAGGAAAGCGGTTTAGCCGTCATTCCCGCGTAGGCGGGAATCCAGTTCGCTCTTCGCTCTCGGCTCTCCGCCATATCTCCCGATATCGCGCCATAAACCGGCGCTTATCGCCGTCTTTGTGTGACAACCATGCGGAAATAATGGCTCCGTCTCGAAGAGTCCGCATGGCACATGGCCGCAGATAGCGATCAGGAAAAAACCCTCCCAGCCACTCCCAAACGGCTGGAACAGGCGCGCGAGGAAGGGCAGGTTGCGCGCTCGCGCGAGCTGGGCGCGTGCGCGGTCGTGCTGGCTTCGGCGGCGCTGGCCTGGGGCGCGGGTTCGGCCGCCGTCGAGTACTGCCAGCGGCTGATGCGCGCGGGTCTCTCGGTCGATCGCGACAGCGTCTTCGCCGCGTCGGCGCCGGGCGAGCGCCTGTACACGTTGGGTGTCGAAGCGTTCATCGGCATGTTGCCGCTGCTGTTCGTGGTCGTCGTGGTGGCGATTCTTTCGGCGTTGATGATGGGCGGCTGGCTGTTTTCGCCCAAGGCGTTCCAGCCCGATTTCACCCGCCTCAGTCCGCTCAAGGGTTTCAAACGCATTTTTTCCGTCGAGGGACTCACCGAGCTGTTCAAGGCGTTCGCCAAGGCCTTGCTGGTCGGCTTGATCGGCGGCGTGTTTCTCTGGACGCATCGCGCGGAGATGATCGAGCTTGCGCGGCTCGATCCCGGTCAGGGGCTGGCGGCGCTGGGCACGCTGGTGCAGGGCTCGTTGCTCGCGCTCGCCGCCGCGCTGGGGTTGATTGCGCTGATCGATGTGCCGCTGGTGCTGTGGAAACATCACAAGGGCCTGCGCATGAGCCTTGAGGAAGTGAAGCGCGAAATGCGCGAGAGCGAGGGCGATCCGCAGCTCAAGGCGCATATCCGCAGCCAGCAGCGCGAGATCGCGCGCAAACGCATGATGGCCGAAGTGCCGAAAGCGGACGTCGTCGTCACCAACCCGACCCACTTCGCCGTGGCGTTGAGTTACAGCGAACGAGCGAACGGTGCGCCGCGCGTCGTCGCCAAGGGGCGCGGCGATATCGCGCTGAAGATTCGCAGCCTCGCCGGCGAACACAGCGTACCGATTCTCGAAGCGCCGCCGCTCGCGCGTGCGCTCTATCAGCACACTGAACTGGGCGACGAAATTCCGCCCGCGCTCTACAACACCGTGGCGCGCGTGCTGGCGTATGTCTATCAGCTACGCCGCTATCGCAGCGCCGGGGGCGCTTATCCGCACGAACCGCACGATCTCGAAGTGCCGGAGGGCATGGACCCCGGCTCGCCGGACGACCAACAGGGTGAACGACAATGACAGCCGCAGTATTGAACGGAATGTTCGGCAACGGACAACTGAAGGCGCTGACCGGGCCGGTGCTCATCGTGATGATTCTCGCCATGATGATCCTGCCGCTGCCGCCCTTCGTGCTCGATCTGCTGTTCACTTTCAACATCGCGCTCGGCCTGATGGTGCTGATGACGGCGATGTACACCACCAAGCCGCTCGATTTCGCCGCGTTCCCGACCATTCTGCTTTTGACCACGCTGTTGCGCCTGTCGCTCAACGTCGCCTCCACGCGCGTTGTGCTGATGGAAGGGCACACCGGTCCGGATGCGGCGGGCAAGGTCATCGAAGCCTTCGGACATTTCCTCGTCGGCGGCAACTTCGCCGTCGGCATCGTGGTGTTCGTCATTCTGGTGGTGATCAACTTCGTCGTCATCACCAAGGGTGCGGGCCGGATCGCCGAAGTCAGCGCGCGTTTCACGCTCGATGCGATGCCCGGCAAGCAGATGGCCATCGACGCCGATCTCAACGCCGGCCTCATCGGCGAAGCCGACGCGCGCAAGCGTCGCACCGAAATTTCGCAGGAAGCCGAGTTCTACGGTTCGATGGACGGCGCATCCAAGTTCGTCCGCGGCGACGCGATCGCTGGCATTCTGATTCTGTTGATCACCATCATCGGCGGCCTCGCCGTCGGCATCCTGCAGCACGATCTGTCGCTCGCCGAGGCATCCAACAACTACGTGTTGCTCGCCATCGGCGACGGGCTGGTGGCGCAGATTCCCGCGCTCGTCATCTCGACTGCGGCCGGCCTCGTGGTCAGCCGCGTCGGTACCGGCAGCGACCTGGGTGCGCAGGTCATCGACCAGTTGTTCGCGCGCCGTCAGGTGCTCATGCTGGCGGCGATTGTGCTGTTCGTCCTCGGCGTCATTCCCGGCATGCCGCATTTCGTCTTTCTGCTGCTCGGCAGCGGGCTGGCCGCGATCGGTTACTGGTTGAAACAGCGTGAACGGATGCCGACGCCGGTGGCCGAAGCGGCCCCGGTGGCAACGCCTGAAGCAGCGCAGGAAGCGAGCTGGGACGACATCGTGCCGGTCGATACGCTCGGCCTCGAAGTCGGCTATCGCCTCATTCCGCTGGTGGACAAGGCGCAGGACGGCGAGCTGCTGCGTCGCATCAAGGCCATTCGCAAGAAGTTCGCGCAGGAAGTGGGCTTCCTGCCGCCGGCCGTGCATATCCGCGACAACCTCGAACTGAAGCCGGCCGGCTATCGCATCACGCTGAAAGGCGTGGTCATCGGCGAAGGCGAGTCGTATCCCGGTCAGTTCCTTGCCATCAATCCGGGCCGTGCGAGCGGTACCTTGCCAGGCGCACCGACCAAGGATCCGGCCTTCGGCTTGCCGGCCACATGGATCGATGCCGCGCAACGCGATCGCGCCATGACGTCCGGCTTCACCGTGGTCGATTCGGGCACGGTCGTCGCGACGCACCTGTCGCATCTGGTCACACAGAACGCCGCCGCACTGCTCGGACGCGCCGAAGTGCAGCAGCTCATCGACCACTTCTCGCGCAGCACGCCGAAGCTGATCGAAGATCTGGTGCCCAAACTGATTCCGTTCTCGACCCTGCAGAAAGTGTTGCAGAACCTGTTGACCGAAGGCGTGCATGTGCGCGATCTGCGCAGCATCGTCGAAACGCTTACCGATCATGCGGCGCGCACGCAGGATCCGACCGAACTCACCATCGCCGTGCGCACTTCGCTCGGCGCGTCGATCGTGCAGCAGATCTACGGCGCGGCGCCCGAGCTGGCTGTCATCGTCATCGATCCCGAACTGGAAAAAGTGCTTGGTCAGGCGCTCGCCGCGGATGGCTTCGGCCTCGAACCGGGGCTGGCCGAGACGCTGCTGCGCGAATCCGGTGTCGCCGTGCGTCATCAGGAAACGCTCGGCCTGCCGACCGCGCTGCTGGTGCCTGATCGTCTGCGTCAGCCGCTTTCGCGGCTGCTGCGTCGTGCGCTACCGCAGTTGCGCGTACTCGCGCATGCGGAAATTCCGGACAGTCGCAGCGTGCGTGTCAGCTCGATCGTCGGCGCGGCACAGGGCTGAAAAGTTTTTTAAAGCTTGGGACACAGAGATCACAGAGAGCCGCGGAGAGCACAGAGAAAAGCGTTTGAACCGGAGTTTTCTCTGTGAACCCTGTGACCTCTGTGGTGCGAGCTCTGCTGCTTTTAAGGCGTCATTGCGGGCAAGCGCAGCGCGACCCGCAATCCGGGACTTCAGGTTTTACGGCTTTGGGGTGTCGACGTTTCCAAAGCGCTGAACAACGGCCTTCCCCTCGCGTATATCGACCGATTGTTTGACGCCATACCGCGAATAATTCGATCAAGGGCACGCGCTTCTCGCGTTGCTGCGAAGCGCATCGCGAAGGCCCGGACGATACGAATGAAGGGGTGGGCATGAAGGTCAAACGGTTTCATGGCGCGACGTCGCGCGAAGTGCTGCAGGCGGTACGCGAAGCGCTGGGCGAGAACGCCATCATCCTGTCGAATCGCAATGTCGCGTCGGGTGTCGAAATCCTTGCCGTCGCGGAAGACGACATGGCGAGCATCGTCGGCACGCCGCCGGCTGCCGAGCCGCCGTCCGCCGCTGAAGGCATCGAAGTGCGCAGCCTGCTGCGCGGCGGCGATCAGCCATTCGGCAAGAACAAAAGCGAACGGCGCGTGCGGCATGCGTTGCCGCTCCAGCATGTCGATGTCGCGGCGGCGCCCGCGGTGACCGAGATCATCAGCGAAGAGATCAAGTCGATGCGCGGCCTGATCGAGCAGAAGCTTGCTTCGCTCGCGGCATCGCCGCGCACCGACGCGACCCCCGCAAGCGCCGAACTGGTGGCTGAAATGAAATCCATGCGGGCGAGCTTTCAACAGCAGATGGCCGGTCTCACGCGCGCGGCCGATGCGCAGAAAACGATGGCCGATCGCCATCTCGCCGCGGAAAACGCGCGCCTTGCCGCCGAGATCGGCACGCTGCGCAGTCTGGTCGAACGTGAACTGTCCGGCCTGGCCTGGAACGAGACCGCGCGTCGTCAACCGGTGCGCGCCGAAGTGATTCGTCGCTGCCTGCAGGCAGGCTTCAGCGCCGCATTGTCGCGCGACATCGGCAATGCAACGCCCGCTGCCCTGGTCGAGCGCGATGTACAGAAGTGGCTGGCCGACGCCGTCGCACAACGACTCGTGATCGCGCCGGCCGAAGAAATCGTCGAACGCGGCGGCGTGTATGCGTTGGTCGGACCGACCGGCGTGGGCAAGACCACGACCACGGCGAAACTCGCCGCGCGCTGCGCGATGAAATTCGGCGCCAGGCGTCTTGCGCTCATCACCATGGATACCTACCGTATCGGCGCGCATGATCATCTGCGCGCGTACGGCAAGATCCTCGGCGTGCCGGTGCACACCGCGCACGACGCGGCGACGCTGGCCGATGTGCTGGCCTCGTTCGCCGGCAAGCATCTGGTGCTCATCGATACGGCCGGTCTGGCGCAACGCGACGACCGTGTGGGCGAACAGATCCAGAGTCTCGTCACCAACAACGTCAAGCGCCTGCTGGTGCTCAACGCCGCGGCGCAACCGGAAACGCTGGAAGACGTGGTCGATGTCTATCAGGGCGCGGGCCTGGCCGGTTGCCTGCTCACCAAAATGGACGAGGCGGTCAAACTCGGCAGCGCGCTCGACGTACTGCTGCGGCATCGTCTGGTGCTGCATTACGTCGCCAATGGCCAGCGCGTGCCGGAGGACCTGCATGCGCCGAATGTGCGATATCTCGTGCATCGCGCGTTGCGCGCGACATCGACGCCGACGTTCGCGTTGAACGACGAAGAACTCGGCTATGCCACCGCCGCGGCGGCGAGCGCAATGGTGGCCGCGCCGCGCGCGCAGACCGTCGCAGCGCAAGCCGTACGCTGAAATGCGAATCAACGATCAGGCCGAAGGTTTGCGCAAGTTGTTCTCGCGCAGCAGTCCAACGGTGCTGCCGATCCTTGTGCCGGGCGGAGGACAGGGCGCGCTGGTGGCCAACCTGGCCATTGCGCTGGCGCGTGGCGGGCGCGAAGTGCTGCTCGTGGATGCGACTCCCGGTGAAGTCGCTGCCGCAATGGGCTTGCGTAGCCGCTATGAGCTCGCACATGTCGTCGCCGGCGACAAGCAGTTGTCCCAGATCACGCTGTCGCCGCTCGATCGTTTGCGCATCGTGCCTGCCGCGCGTGCGCTGGCCGATGTCGATCGACTCGATCGGTGGCTCACGGCGCTGGCGTCGCAACTGACGCCGGAAGCCGACCTGGTCATCGTCTATCAACGCGCGGCCACCGCAATGCTCGACGGCGATCTGCTCGTCGCCGCATCGCCGGCGCCGGAGGCGATCAAACGCACTTACGCCGAACTGAAGCGCATGAAGCGCAGTCGCGGACGACTGCGCCTGGTCGTGTCGCACGCAGCGGATGAGCGGGGCGCGCGCACGCTGCATCGCGTGCTGGACGAGACCACGCAGCGTTATCTGGGCGAAGGCATCGACTGGGCGGGTTTCGTGCCGAACGATGTTTCGCTGCGGCGCGCCGAAGCGGCGTTGCGACCGGTATTCGATATCGATACAGACGCCTCGTCCGCGCTCGCGCTGATCGCGCTGGGGCGTTCACTCGACAACTGGGAACTGCCGCGGCTCGCCGCGGCGCATTGAACAACGGGATACATGTATACCGCCGCCGGAATACTCGACAAGGACGACACCGTCCGCCGCTTCGCACCGATGGTGAAACGTATGGCGCATCATCTCGCCGCGCGACTGCCGGCCAGCGTGCAGGTCGACGATCTGCTGCAGGCGGGCCTGATCGGCCTGATGGATGCCGCGGGTCGCTTCGAGGAGTCGCAGGGCGTGCAATTCGAAACCTATGCCGCGCAGCGCGTGCGTGGCGCGATGCTCGACGAACTGCGTTCGAGTGACTGGCTGCCGCGTGGCGTGCGCAAGACGCAGCGTCAGATCGAGACCGCAATTGCGCGTCTGGAACAACAACTCGGTCGCGCGGCGCAGGAAGCGGAAATCGCGGCCGAAATGGGTGTCAGCCTGAACGCCTATCAGACCATGCTGGGCGACGCGCACGGCGCGCAACTGGTGCATTACGACGATTCGGATGACGATCGCGACGATCATTTTTTCGAGCGCCGCTGCCCCGACGACGGGCCCCAACCGCCTGAGGCGTTGCACGATGCGCGTTTTCGCGCGGCGCTGGTAAGCGCGATCGAGAACCTGCCCGAGCGCGAAAAGATGCTCATGGGCCTGTACTACGAACAGGAACTCAACTTCAAGGAAATCGCCGCGGTGTTCGGCGTGACCGAATCACGCGTGTGTCAGCTGCATAGTCAGGCCGTAGCGCGTTTGCGCGGCAAGCTCAAGGAGTGGTGAGCCTTCGGCGCCTGCC